>NZ_JBVJAB010000001.1:499741-617518 GCF_055591025.1 Streptomyces sp. NPDC041784 | reverse complement strand
CCGGGAAGGCCGGGGAGACCGGGGAAGCCGGGAAGGCCGGGGAGACCGGGGAGACCGGGAAGGCCGGGGAGACCGGGAAGGCCGGGAAGGCCGGGGAGACCGGGGAAGCCGGGAAGGCCGGGAAGGCCGGGAAGGCCGGGAAGGCCGGGGAGACCGGGGAAGCCGGGAAGGCCGGGGAGACCGGGGAGACCGGGAAGGCCGGGGAGACCGGGAAGGCCGGGAAGGCCGGGGAAGCCGGGAAGGCCGGGGAGGCCGGGGAGGCCGGGGAGGCCGGGGTGCTCGCTCTCGCCCGGGCGGCCGACGACCCGCGCGCCCAAGTGGTGCTGCTGCCCGACCCCGGCCTCCACACGGCCGCGTACATCCCCGCCCTGGAGGAGGAGTTGGGCAAGCCGGTCCTCACCGCCAGCCAGGTCGCCGTCTGGGAGGCGCTGCGGCTCACCGCCCGGCGGGTGAACGCGGCGGGACTGGGGGCGCTGTTCACCCGGGAGCCGATCGTGCAGGCGTGATCGGTCCGGCGCCACGCGGGAATAAACGGGGACACCCTCCTGTTACCGCGCGGAGGACACCGTAAGCCCGAAGACAGGAGGACCCCGTGGCGGCGGACGAGACGGCGGCAGGCGAGACGACGGCGGACGCGACGGCGGCGGACGCGGCAGCGGCGCGTGAGAGGGCCACGGACGAGGTCCGAGGCACCGCGCACGGCACGGCCCCCACCCCCCTCTCCGTCCTCGACCTGGTCACCGTCGGCTCCGGCCGCACCGCCACCGACGCCCTGCGCACCAGCGTCGACCTCGCCCGGTTCACCGAGTCCCGCGGCTTCCACCGCTACTGGATCGCCGAGCACCACTCCATGCCCGGCGTCGCCTCCTCCTCGCCCGCGGTGATCCTCGCCCACCTCGCCGCCCACACCGACCGCATCCGGCTCGGCTCGGGCGGCGTCATGCTGCCCAACCACGCGCCCCTGGTCATCGCCGAGCAGTTCGGCACCCTGGAGGCCCTCGCCCCGCACCGCGTCGACCTGGGGCTGGGCCGTGCCCCCGGCACCGACGGGGCGACCGCCGCCGCGCTGCGCCGCTCCGACGGCCTGCCCGAGGGCGCCGACGACTTCCCCGAGCAACTCGCCGAACTGACCCGGTTCCTGGACGACGACTTCCCCGACGGCCACCCCTACCGCCGTATCCACGCCGTGCCCGGCCCGATCCAGGCGACCTCCCCGGGCGGTGTGCAGTCCCGGCACCGCCCGCCGATCTGGCTGCTCGGCTCCTCCGGCTTCAGCGCCCGCCTCGCCGGACTGCTCGGTCTGCCGTTCGCCTTCGCGCACCACTTCTCCGCGCAGAACACCGTCCCGGCCCTCGACCTGTACCGGCAGTCCTTCCGGCCGTCCGCGGTGCTCGCCGAGCCGTACGCGCTGATCGGGGTCTCCGTGCTCGCCGCCGACGACGAGCGCGAGGCCCGCCGGCAGGTATTGGCGACCGGCCTCAACATGGTCCGGCTGCGCACCGGCCGCCCCGGGCTCTTCCCCTCCCCGGAGGAGACGGAGGCCCATGTGTTCACCGATCTGGAGCGGGAGTTCGTCGACTCCTGGGCGGCGAACATCGTCCACGGCACGGCCGACGAGGTCCGCACCGGACTCGACGACCTCCACAAGCGCACCGGCGCCGACGAGCTGATGCTCACCAGCCACGCCCACCGGGGCGAGCTGCGCCTGCGCTCCTACGAACTCGTCGCCGACGCCTACGGGTTGCCGACGGCGTAGGGCGCGGCCCCCAGCAGCAGCTCGGAGATACGATCCGGCGGCACCGGGCGGGAGTACAGCCACCCCTGCCCGGTGTCACAGCCGATGCTGCGCAGCCGGGTGGCCTGCGCGGAGGTCTCCACGCACTCGGCGGTGACGGTCAGCCCGAGCCGGTGGGCGAGGTCGATCATCGCCTCGACGACCACCTCGTCGGCCGGGTTCGGCGCGGCGCCCGTGCCCTCGTACTGGAAGCCGCGCACGAACGACCCGTCGAGCTTCAGCACCGACACGGGCAGCCGGCTGAGGTAGGCGAGGTTGGAGTATCCGGTTCCGAAGTCGTCGATGGCGATGTGCACGCCCATGTCGCTGAGCGCCTGGAGGGCCTGGAGCGGGCGGCCCGCCGAGCCCATGACGGCCGACTCGGTGAGTTCCAGCTGGAGCAGATGCGGGGGCAGCCCGGTCTCGGCGAGGATCTCCGCCACGTCCGCGACCAGGTCGGAGTCCCACACCTGACGGACCGCCACGTTGACGCTGACGAACAGCGGCGGCTCGTCGGGGTTCTCCAGCTGCCAGCGGCGGGCCTGACGGCACGCGGTGGCCAGAACCCATCGCCCGAGCGGCACGATCGAGCCGTCCTCCTCGGCCAGTGCGACGAACCGATTCGGCGGCAACAGCCCGAACCGGGGGTGGTCCCAGCGCACCAGGGCCTCGACCCCGCGCAGCCGGCCGTCCGACATACCGACCAGCGGCTGGTAGTCGAGCCGGAACTCGCCCCGCTCGATGGCGGGCCGCAGGGTGGACGCGAGCGCCTGGCGGGTCATCAGATGGGCGTTGCGCTCCGGGTCGAACAGTGTCCAGCGGTCCTTGCCGTCCACCTTCGCCCAGTACAGCGTGGTGTCGGCGGCCTGCATCAGACCCGTCGCGGTGGTGCCGGCCGCGTGCCGTTCGACGACCCCGATCGAGGCGGAGACGTTCATCCGCTGTCCGGCCAGGTCGAACGGCGCCTGGAGCGCCTTCAGCACCGACTCGGCGAGGTCGGCCAGCTGTTCGGTGCCCGTGGAGTCCTCGACCAGCAGCGCGAACTCGTCGCCGCCGAGTCTGGCCACCAGGGGCACGCTCGGCCGGCTGCGCCCGGCCTCCTTCGCGCAGTCCGTCAGCCGCTCGGCGACGGCGGCCAGCAGCCGGTCGCCGACCCGGTGGCCGAGCGTGTCGTTGACCGCCTTGAAGCCGTCCAGGTCCAGGTAGCACAGGCCGATCCGGCCGGTCCCGCTCTGTGCGTACGACTCCGCCTCCAGCGCGGCCGTCACCCGCTCGAAGAACAGGGTGCGGTTGGGCAGCCGGGTCACCGGGTCGTGCATCTGGAGGTGGCGCAGCCGGGCCTGGAGATCGCGGCGGGCACTGATGTCGGCCACGGACAGCAGCACACCGGGGGTGTGGTCGTCGAGCGGGGAGACGGTGACCTGGGCCCAGAGCGTGCGCCCGTCCGGGTGTTTCAGGCGCCGGGTGCAGCGCAGTTTCGCCTGCCGGCCGCGCAGCACCTCGCGGTAGGCGTGCCAGGTGCGGGCGTCGGAGGCGAGGTCGAGCAGGTCGGCGGCGACCCGTCCGACCAGGCCTTCGGCCGAGCCGCCGAGCAGTTCGCCGAGCGCCTCGTTGGCGTCGACGACCACGCCCTCGCGGTCGACGAGCGCCATGGCGAGCGGGGCGTTCGCGAAAACGGAACGGTAGGCCGCGGTGTCTGCTCCCTTCACGCCTCCCGTACCAGTAGCTGTCTCGTTGTCACTCTCTGTGACGGCTGACCGGTCGAGGTCTGCCGCGGGCGTCGGCCCTTCGGACGTTCCGCTCACCGCTCGCTCCCGCAGTGCACTCGATCTCTGTCCGCGCAGGAAAGTGTGCCGATCATAGAGGCTGCCCCCGGACCCGCGCAGCCACTGCCCAGTGTCCCGGAACAACCCACGGTTCTGACAGATCGTTTCTGCCCGCAGGTGGACCGGTTCTGCGGGCGGGTGACCGCATGTGACGTTCCGTGAGAATTCCGGGGGTGTCGGAAGTGATGCCCGCTTTCGCCCTCCTCACTCTTCTGGGGCAGGCAAACAGGGCGTAGTAGGGCAAATTCGCACAGGCTGGTGGCGGTGTCCCGTGAACCGCTCCCGGAGGTCCGAAGTGCCGCGACTCTTCCCGCGCCCTCGACTGCGCAGCACCGCGGCCATGGCCACCACCCTGTCGGCGCTCGTCGCGACCTCCCTGGTCAGCGGCCCCTCCGTCGCCGAACCCTTCGCGACCACGCCCTGTGCCCTGAAGCGCACCATGGCCCACCACTCGGAGGGCCTCGACACCTGGAACACCGCCTACCCCCGGCCCGAGCGCACCCTCGACGCCGTGATGGTCTTCCTGTCCTTCCCGGACTGGGCCCCGATGGCCTCCCCCGCCGAACTGGCCGCCGACCACTTCCCCGCCACCAGCCGCTTCTTCCGCCAGGCGTCCTACGGCAGGTTCGCCCTGCGCGCGCACCCGCTGAAGCGCTGGATCCGCATGCCGAAGCCGTCCACCGCGTACGCCATACAGCGTGACTGGAGCCCCGGGCACCGCGCCGCCTACCTCCACGACGCGCTGGCCTCCGCCGATCCATGGGTCGACTTCTCCCGCTACGACATCGTCTACTTCGTCGCCGACCCCGACGCGCCCGGCGTGGACTCGGACGCCACGAAGGTCGTCAACCTGGACGCCCCGCTGCGGGCCGACGGCACGGACATCCGCCGGGTCGTCACGGTCTTCGAGAAGCACCCGCCGGACCGGCTGGTCCTCGCCCACGAGACCGGGCACGTCTTCGACCTGCCGGACCTCTACCGCCGCCCGGCGGACGGCAAGGGCGACTGGGACACGCATGTCGGCGACTGGGACCTGATGGGCAGCCAGTTCGGTCTCGCGCCGGATCTGTTCGGCTGGCACAAGTGGAAGCTGGGCTGGCTGGAACCCCGCCAGGTGGTGTGCGTACGGGGTCCCGGGCCGACCCGGCTGACCCTGGAGCCGCTGGGCGCCGGACCGGGCGTGCCGGTCACCCGGGTCTCCGGCTCGCCCGCCTTCGGCCTCGGCCACGGCACCAAGCTGGCGGTGGTCCGCACGGGGCCGCAGAGCGCGCTGGCCTTCGAGGCGCGCGGGCCCGTCGGCAACGACCGGGAGGTCTGCCGCGCCGGCATCCTCGTCTACCGCGTCAGCAGCGACGCCCAGTCCGGCCGGGGCCCGGTCGAGGTCGTCGACGCCCACCCCCGCACCGAGGCCTGCTGGGAGGCCTCCGTCTACCCGCCCCTGGCCGACGCCCCGGTCGCCGCGGGCGAGACCTTCACGGTCCCGGACGGTGAGGGCGTCCGCGTGGAGGTGGAGGGCCGCACGGCCTCGGGCGCGTGGACGGTACGGATCACGCCGGCGCATGTGTGAGGGCCCCGCTGATGACGCACGCGAAAGCCCCCCGCTTTTGCGAGGGGCCTTCGATCGTGTGGGGGTGTGGGTGGCGGAGCCCCCACAACGCGCGGCGGAGCCGCGCAGAAAAGACGAAGGCGAGACTGGTTCGCGCTTTCTGCGAACAAGCCTCGCCATCGACGTCGTGCGCCGCCAGGGACTCGAACCCCGGACCCGCTGATTAAGAGTCAGCTGCTCTAACCAACTGAGCTAGCGGCGCCTGCTGACGTCGTAGACCTTAGCATCCTGATCCTGGGGAGGAAAAATCGATATCCGCACGGCCGTGCGGGCCGCCCGCACGGCCGCCCAGAGCAGGATCTCGGGGCCCGGCAGCCACGGCCGGCGGTTGTCCGGGGCGACCACCCAGCGGCTGCCGGACGGGGTCGGGGCGGCGTCGTCGAGCACCGCCGGGACGGTCACCGCGTCGCCGGTGCCGTGGCACAGCAGTGGCGGGATCGCGCCCTTGCGGTCGTACTCCTCCCAGCGCAGCAGTGACGGCAGCCGCTGGGCCGTGCCCGGCGCGGCGAACAGCAGGGTCCGGCCCCGGAACGCGGCCACCGGCCCGGAGCCCGGCCCCTCGCCCCACAGCCGGTCCAGCATCAGCCGCCCGAACACCGCCGGCGCGCTGATGACGTCGAAGACGGAACCGCACGGCAGCACGACCGGGGAGTCAGGCCGCTCGTCCCAGAGGGCGAGGGTGCTGTGGGGAGACGTTCCGGCGGAGGCCAGCCAGGCGGCCCCGTCCGCGGTGACACAAGCGCTGCTCATGACGGACAGGTGTACCGGGTGTGAGCAGGTGATTCCTAAGAGTTGCGGAAAATCGGGACAAGGGAGTGGAGGAGGGGGTATCTTGCCCGCCCGGCATATGCCATGGGGGTCGGGCCGGTGGTGGGGGCGGTGGATGGGGACGGTGGCGGTGGTGTGTGTGGCGGCTGCCGGCCTACAGCGGGTCGATGTGCCCCCGGCCGTCGGCGTCCCCCCGCAGCAGGTCCCGTCCGAACTCGACCATCTTCTTCGCGTAGTCCTCGGTCCACTCGGCGCGCTCGGCGATGTCCGCCGGCGTCAGCCGGTCGAACCGGCGCGGGTCGGCGAGCTGCGCCGCGGCCATGGCCTGGAACTCCACCGCCCGGTCGGCCGCCGCCCGGAACGCCACCGTCAGCTCCGTCGCGCGGGACAGCAGCGCGCCGGGGTCGTCGATCGACTCCAGGTCGAAGAAGTGCTCCGGATCCCCGGCCGCCTCCGCCGGCTCGAAGAGCAGGGGCGCGGGGCGTAGCCGCGGTTCGTTCCGACGCGGCGTGGGCTCCGCCATGTCTTGTCCTCCTCGTGCGGTTCGGATGCGGACCACCTTCCATTGTCCCCCGGTGGCGCAAGAGGCCCTCGGCCCCGCAATCTCAAGGCCTCCGGGCCACCCGATGTTCCCGGAGACGCGCCGGTACGGCGTGAGGTGTCGGCGTACGTCTCACGGCCGCCACGGCACCCGGTGTTCCGCCAGATGCGCCAGCACGGCGTGGTTCGCCTCCCACCCGTCCGGGAACTTCACGAGCGTTCCCAGCTGGACCGGCTCCGTCGACGGGTAGTCGTCGAGGAGGTCGCCGACGCCCGCCCGGCACACCACCACGCACGCGTGCCGGTGCCGGGAGGCGAGGACGCACAGGCGGCCGGTCTCCAGGTGGAAGGCGGTGGCGTCTGGGCGGCCGGAGAGCGGGTGGAGGATCACCGTGACGTCGAACTCCATGCCCTGGAGCCGGTTCGCGGTGTCCACGGTCACGTCCGTCACACCCAGCTCGGCCAGCGCGGCACGGACCGCCGCCGCCTGGTCGCGGTGGGCGGTGCCGACGGCCACCCGGTCGGCGGTCAGGGGGCTCGGGTCCGGTGAGCGCTCGGACGTCGCCGCGCCGCCCCGGTCCAGCATGCGCCGTACGACGGTCGCCACCGCCCGGACCGCCTCCGGGTCGGTGCGCGGCGTGTGCCGGGCGGGCAGCTCCAGCAGGCCCCAGCCGGACTCCGCCGCCTCGTCGATCACCCGGTCCGGTCCGGAGCCGTCCGAGGGCACCGCGAAGGAGAGCCGGCGGTCGCCGTGTCCCGTGCCGCTGCGGAACGGGGTGTACGGGTAGAAGGCGTCGGAGACCAGCGGGGCCGCCGACGCCGGGAGCCGCCAGGACACCGGCAGCCGGTGCTGCGGCAGCTCGGGGTTGTGCGCCAGCAGCGTCGTCACCGCCGAGGCCGACGGGTCGTACGACAGGCCCGCCCACTGCTCGCTGCCCACGATCGCGAACGGGTCCAGCTGCCCCGGGTCGCCCACGAACAGCGCCCGTTCGAACAGCCCGGCCACGGCCAGCAGCCCGTCCGACCGCATCTGGTACGCCTCGTCCACGATCGCGTGCCGCCACGGCTCGTCGACCTTCACATGCGCCCACTTGGCCGCCGTGGAGATGACGACCGGCAGGCCGGCGAGATCCGCCGCCTTCGCCGACTTCCGTACGTGCTCCAGCGCGTCCAGCGCCTTGTCGTACGGGTCGGCGTCACTGCTGTGCAGCCGGCCCACCGGCAGCTCGGGGCTCTTCTCGGCGAGCCGCAGCACCAGGTCGTCCACCTGCGCGTT
This sequence comes from Streptomyces sp. NPDC041784, assembly GCF_055591025.1. Classification (NCBI taxonomy): domain Bacteria; kingdom Bacillati; phylum Actinomycetota; class Actinomycetes; order Kitasatosporales; family Streptomycetaceae; genus Streptomyces; species Streptomyces sp. NPDC041784. Next base: position 609,728 of record NZ_JBVJAB010000001.1, on the reverse strand, counting down.
GGTCTGCGCGATCACCATCAAGGGTCGCCCCGCGTCGGCGAGTTCCAGCGCCGCGCGGACGACGAGCGTGGACTTCCCGGCACCGGGCGGGGAGTCCACGACCACCCCGCGCGCGGTGCCGTGCAGGGTGTCCCGCAGGATCGCGTCGGTGGCGCGGCCGGCGGCGGTACCGGGGTCGAAGACGGCCTCGGTGGTCACAGCACGTCCTCCTGGGTGACGGAGTCGGGGGCTTCGGGGGTCCGCTCCCCGGGCGGCCCGCCGTGCGTCCACGGCGTCTCCTCCGGGTCCGGCAGCTTCGCGCCGCCGCGCTGCTCGTGCTCGAACAGGGTGAAGCACAGCAGGTCGCCCTTCTCGGGCACCGACCCCCGCTCGGGCTCCTTGCCGCGGCCCATCTTGTCGACGATCCGCAGCACCAGCAGATCCTCCGCGGGCCGCTCCACGAACTCCGCCGCCTGCGGCTTCCCGCCCAGCGAGCGGTACACCTTCGTCCGCTCCCCGAGCTGCGGCCGGTCGTCCGTGCGGACGGTGACCAGCGGGCGCGGGCTCGGCCGCTTGCCCTCGCTGTAGGCCATGACGACGTCGACGACCTCGCCCGCGAACGCCTCCCCGGCCAGCCGCCGCCCCGCCATCACCAGCGGGTCGTCCAGCGCCTCCTGCGCCTCCAGCCGGGCCTGCTCCCGCTCGCGCGTGGCCAGCTTGTTCGCGGCCGTCACCGCGTCGTCCCGGCGCGGCTGCGGGGGCTCGCCGGCCACGACCCGGTCGCGGTGGCCGGTGAACGACCAGCGGTCGCGCGTCCACCGCTCCTCCACGTGCGCCCCCTCGGGCAGCGTCCGCAGCAGGTCGAGGCCCTCCCACACCCGCTGCCAGGTGGGCAGTGTCCGGCTGCGCACCAGCTCGTGGATCTCTCGCTCGGCGGCGGTCAGCGCGCCCAGCCGGTCGTCGGCCTCCAGGCCGTCCTCGGCGGCCGCGAGGGCGGTACGCGCGCGGTCGTAGCGCTCGATGGCCGGGGCGAGCAGCTTGTTGTCGAAGGCCGGGTCGGTGGCCGGGCCGGCCGGGGGGCACAGCAACTGCCCGTCGGCGTCCCGGGCCAGCTCCGCGCGCAGAGCGGCCTCGGCGCCCGACGTGCCGTCCGGCGGGGCGATCCAGGCCAGCAGTGCCCCCAGGTGCTGGTCCTCCAGGCTGGACTGCCCGGTCGCCCAGTGCCGGCCGAGCACCTCGGTGAGCGCGAGGAGCAGCGACGACCCGGGGACACGCGCCCGCTCCCCGAAGTGCGTCAGCCACCGCCCGAGCAGCGGCACGCGCGGCGGCGCGGGATGCGGTGTCTCCGGGTCCTGCTCCGCCGTCCGCCGAAAGCGCATGGAGCGGCCCAGGAGGCGCACCAGGTCGACGCCCGCGCGGCTCGGCACGATCAGCTGGGGCGCGTCGGCGCACAGCTCGACCTCGACCTTGACGCGCTTGCCCGTCTCGGGGTCGGTCTCGTTGCGCTCGGCGGCCTCCACCGCGTCCGCGTAGGAGTCGATGTACGGCAGGACCACATCGGCCAGTTCGGCCAGGAACGCGAACCTGAGGTCGCGGTCGCGCGGCTGCGGTACGACCAGCAGGCGCGGCGCGTCCCGGTCGGTGCCGACCAGCGCGCCGAGCGGGGCGCCGGCCTCACCGGCGGTGGTCAGCGGCACGAGGACCAGCGGGCGGTCGGAGAGATGCCGGTGCCGGACGGTGGCGGCGGGCTGGGCGCGGCCGGTGGTGACGGCCTCGAGGCGGGCGAGGGTGGAGATCAGCGACACATCGCCCCCAGCGCCTCGGTGCGCAGCCGTGCGGCCCGGCGCAGCGCGGCGACCGCCGGGTCCTCGGGGTCCCCGGCCGTGCCGCGGGCGGCCGCCAGGACGTCGTCGACCGTGGTCAGCCCGCCGAGGTCGGCGCGGACCGAACGGCCCAGGGTGGTCACCGCGCCGGCCGCGCGGGAGCGGTCCCGGCAGTGGAACGCCAGCTCGCACGCGGCCAGGCACTCGGGCGCGTACGTCGCCGGGACGGCCTCCACGGATGCCGTGAGCCGCTCGGCGGGCAGCTCGGGGGAGAAGCAGACGCCCTCGGGGAGGGCGTCGGCGATGTCCTGGATACGGGTGAGCCGGGCCAGCTGGCGGCTGGTGACCGCGCGCTGCTTGCGGATGTCCACGGCGGACGCGGTCGGCAGATTGGAGAAGTCCTTGGGGCAGACCAGGAGCACGCGGTGGCGGACCTTCGGCGCGGGGTCGAGCCGGGCGGCGACCTCCTCCAGGGCCAGCACGTAGACGGCCGCCTGCCGGGCGGCCGCGCCGACCTTCGCCGGGTCCGCCGAACCGTCCAGCATCGGGAAGGACTTGATCTCCACGACCGTCCACCCGCCGTCCGGGTGCACCACCACCGCGTCCGGCTCCAGGAACGCGGGGGAGCCGGCCACGTCCAGCGCGAGCATCGGGTGGTCGAGCAGGGTCCAGGTGCCGCGCGCCTGCTCGGTGGCCTCGCGCAGCGCCAGGGCCGTACGCGCGGTACGGCCCTCGGGGCCGGACGCGGTCAGGTCGGGGACGCTCGCGGAGGCCGGGGGTTCGGCGCCGGGGTCCAGCCGCTCGTGCACCAGCCGCAGCAGCTCCGCGCCGCCGTCCGCCTTCACCTTCGCCTCGAAGGCGTTGCCGCGCGTGAGGGCGAACTGCGACTGTCCGAAGGACGACGGCGAGCCCAGCGCGCCCGCCAGCGCCGCCTTGTTCACCCCCGCGCCGTCGAGGATCGCGCGCCGCCTGCAGCCGGGGTTCGCGGCGAGCGCCGCGAGGGCACGGGCGTCCAGCGCCTTGGCCGGGACGTCGGGGCCGCGCAGCTCAGCGAGCCGCTGCCGGAGCGCCGTCCCCCGCGTCCGAGGGGGAGGCACCCGGTTCGGTTCCGGGCCCGAACCGTGACTCGCGCTGCCGTGGAATTCGCTCACCCGTGGAAGTCTGGCATCCGCCACTGACAATCGAGGCCGCTGCGCCCGGGGAGTCCGCCGCGGCCGACGGGACGGGGGAGGCGGCACGGGAGGCGGCGGCCACCTTGATCCGGTCCACCGTGCGGGTCACGAGCGGGGCCAGCAGCAGGCCGGCGCCCATCACGGCCGCGCCCGCGGCCGCGTCGAGGAAGTAGTGGTTGGCGGTGCCCATCACCACGATCGTCGTCACGAGCGGGTACACGACACCGGCCGCCTTCGCCGTGCGCGTGCCGCCGTGGCGCCACAGCATCACACCGCACCACAGCGCCCAGCCCACGTGCAGACTCGGCATCGCCGCGTACTGGTTGGTCATGCCGCCCATCCCGCGCGGGGCGCTCGCCTCGCCGCCCCACCAGCCGTACGAGCTGTACTGGGCCATCGTGTCCACGAAGCCGTGGCTCGCCGACAGCAGCCGGGGCGGGCAGGTCGGCAACAGCGTGAAGCCGATCAGGCCGATGAAGGTGGACGTCATCAGCCAGGTGCGGGCCGCCCGGTAGACCTGGGAGCGCGAGCGGAACAGCCAGACCAGGATCGCGGGCGTGACCAGGTAGTGCAGCGAGGCGTACAGGAAGTCGGCCGGTACGCCGAGCCACGCCTCGCGCGTGAACAGGCGGTTCAGCGGGTGCTCGGCGTTGAGGTGGAGGGCCTTCTCGATCCGCAGGATCGCCAGGCCGTGGTCGACGGCGCTCGTGACGTCACCGCGCGCGAGGAGCCGGCCGGCCGAGTAGCAGGCGTACACCAGCACGATCAGCGGCAGTTCGGTCCACCAGCGCAGCCGGGTCCGCGGGGCCGCCTCGGTGCCCGGTGTTTCGGTCTGCGGCATCCGATTGCCTCCCCCTTCGTGTCGCACGGCGCCGACGGCGCGGGACGTGCCACTTTACGGCGTATGTGCGCGCCCGTACCGAGCGCCCCCGGCCCTCAAAGACGCTGAGATCGCCCACCGGGTTGCCCCTTCCCAGGGTGAGCGATGATGGAGGGGTTCCGCCCCCGATTTCTCCCCCGGTTCGCTGGGGGATGTCCCGGAAAGGTCCCCCATGGCACCGCGCATCCTGCTGGCCCGGCACGGACAGACCGAGTGGTCGTTGTCCGGCAAGCACACCGGCAGGACCGACGTACCGCTCCTGGAGGAGGGCCGCCGGGGCGCCAAACTGCTCGGCGAACGGCTGCACCGGGCACCGTTCGACGGTCTCGCCGACGTCGAGATACGCACCAGCCCGCTGGCACGCGCGCGCGAGACGTGCGAGATCGCCGGCTTCGGCGAGCGCGCCACCGGGTGGGACACCCTCATGGAGTGGGACTACGGCGCCTACGAGGGCATGACCCCCGCCGAGATCCAGGCGGTCCGCCCCGGCTGGCTCATCTGGCGCGACGGCGTCCCCGGGGGCGAGTCCCTCGCCGAGGTCACCGCCCGCGCGGACGAGGTCGTCGCCTGGGCGCGGTCCGCCGACCGGGACGTGCTGGTCTTCGCCCACGGGCACATCCTCCGGTCGATCGGAGCACGGTGGCTGGGGCTGCCGCTGGACTTCGCGGCACGGATCCGGCTGAACCCGACGTCACTGTCGGTCCTGGGCTGGGCCTACGGGGAGCCGGCCATCGAGAGCTGGAACGACCCGGGGCACCTGGCGGGCTGACCGCCCGCGGTCACGGCGTCCGGGGTGTCGACGCGTGCCGCTCCAGGAACACCGAGACCCCGCTGGCCCGCCGGTGCGGTGCCAGCACCCGTGCCGTCCCCGCGAGCATCCCCTGGACCCGCGAGGACTGGACCTGATCCAGCAGATCCAGGACGCGCAGCCCCGCCCTCGCCGCCTCGTCGGGGCGCCCCCCGCGCGCGAGATCGTCCGCCAGCTCGGCCGTGTACAGCGCGATGTTCCGGGTGAAGTGCGGATCCTGCAGCTCGGCCGCCCGCCCCGCGTGCCGGGCCGCCCGCCCCCAGTCGCCCAGCGTCGACCAGCACTGCGCCTCGAGACCCTCCAGCTCGGCCTCGCCGTAGAAGCTCATCCACTCGGGGTCGTTGTCGCGGGCACCGCGCCCGTAGAAGGTCTGGGCGCGGACCAGGGCCTGCTCGCAGCCGGCACGGTCGGCGAGCCCGGCCCAGCCGCCCGCCTCGCGCAGCGCCAGCAGCGACATCAGGCGGGGCGAGCCCAGGGGGCGCGCGACGCGCTGGGCGGCCTGCGCGGCGCGCACGGCCTCGCGGGGGCGCCCGGCGTCGCGCGCGAGGAACGCCGTGTTGCAGAAGGCGTGCGCCTCCAGTGCCTGGTCCCCGGTCATCCGGGCGGTGGCGAGGGCCTCCGCGTAGTGCGAGCGCGCGTCCTCGAAGCGGCCCGAGTCATGGGCCAGCCAGCCCACGGAGATCGCCAGCTCTCCGGCGCCCGAGTGCAGCCGCTCGGCGGTCGCCTGCCGGGTCACCGCGGCGTCCAGCAGCGCGTAGGCGGCACGCAGGGGTGCGGCCGCCCGCCGGTAGAGGCCGTCGGCGCCGTGCCGGTCGTCCAGCAGCCGGATCCTGCGGACCGCCTCTTCGAGGGCGCCCGCCTCCCGCGCTCCGACGTGGCGCACCCGGCGCTCCGTCGCGACGGCGTCGGTGGCGAACCCCAGCGGGCCCAGCGAGGCGGCGGCCACGGTGGCGCCTCCGCCCGTCATGAATGCGCGACGCAGCACGTCGCTCTCCTCGTCGTTGTGGTGCGTGTCGTACGGGTCCTGCGTGTCATACGGCTCGTGCGCCCCGCGTGTCTCACCCGTCTCCCGCGCCTCACCAGTGGTGAGCGCGGGGCTTGCGGTGTGAACGCAGGGCGCGTTCTCTGTGGCGCGCGCCCCGCGTCCGCGTACGGAGGCGCGGGGCGCGAACCCCAGGTCGGTGAGCGTGCGGCCGGGGAACATGTGCAGGAACACCCGTTCGTACGCGTAGTTGGGGCAGCGGATCTCCCCTGCCTCGACCCGCCCGATGTAGCGCGCGTCGCAGCTGACCCGCTCGCCGATCTCGTGCGCGGCCCGCCGCACGAGTGCGGCGAACTCGGCCGGCGAGCGTTGTCCGCGCAGCTGCCGGAAGGCGAGGTTGGGCCGTGGTGGCCGGTTGGGCCGGGGTGGGGTCACCGTTGACGACGCCATGGCCGGGTCCTCTCGTGCGAACCGTCGAACCATGCCGGGATCGGGGTGGGTTACCCGCTTTTCTGAGGTGATCACCCTGATGTCCGGCGGGCAAGAACGTACCTGCTGTGGTTGGGCCGCCATGCGGTGTTTGGCTACAAACCGGATATCTCATCCGGGATCTGCCATGAACTGCCATCCTTTGCGGCGGACTTCCGCCGTAGCCGTTGACGGCATGACGCGTTGAATGCTGTGGACTACAAGCGGGCTGCGCGGTGGAGGCCGGAATGGAGACCAGCCAGAGCAACGATCCTTGTACGTCGTCGGTGACGGCGTGCGACCTCGTGACGGTGCCGACCCGGCAGGGTCTGGAGGCGGTCGACATCCTGCGGCGGGGGACCGGGGAGGCGGTGGGGCCCGTCCTGCACGACGACGGGGACGACACGCTCGCCTTCCTCGTGCCGCCCGGCACCGCGGCCGCCTGGGACGTCCCCGGCAGCACCTGCACGAAGACCGACGGACACGGACTGAGACTCGCCCCCGAGCCCCCGCCGACGGGCTCGGACTGGCTCGTCCCGCCCGGCGAGGCGGACCTCGCGACGGATCCCGCGGTACTGCGCCGGGCACTCGGCGAGGCGGCCCGGATGATCGAGGCGGCGGACAGCTGCCAGTGACTCCGTCCGCCGACCGGAACCACGCGGCCGGCGCGCTCGACCGGTGGCCCGCCGACCGGTGACGGTACGCGGCCGCTGACCCCGACCGGCCCCTGACGGCGATCGGCTGCTGGCCCACGATCGGCCGCTGACCCACGACCGGCTGCCGAGGGCGACCGCCGGGTCCATCCCGCCCGTGCCCGCGTCCGTCCGGCGCCGCGGCCCACCCGGCCCGGCGCCGCGGCCCACCCGGCCCGGCGCCGCGGCCCACCCGGCCCGGCGCGGCGGCCCACCTGGCTCCCCGGTCGAGCGCGCGCCACGCGCGCCGGGCAGCGGGGCGGCCCGGAACCCCGGAACCCCGCGTGTGCGAGACGGCTTCGGCTCCCCCGGGCGCCGAGCGTGCGAGGCAGGCCGCCTCCCCCTCCCTCTCCCCCCCGGGCGCCGAGCGTGCGAGGCAGGCCTCAGCCCCCGGGCGCCGGGCGCGGCCCGCCCCCCGGAAAGCCGAGCCCCCGCCACGCCCCGCCCCGGCCGCACCGAGCGCGCGCGCACCGTCCCCGCAGCCTGCGAAAATGTGGTCATGGGAAAGTCCAGGAACACCCGGCGTGAGCGGGACGTCGACGGCGGCGTCGTGGAGGCCGTCGACGGCGGGCTGGCGCAGTTCGTGCCCGACCGGGACCGGGCGCGGGCCTGGACACTGCTGATCGACGGCGCGCCGCAGTCGCACGTCGACCTCGACGACCCGGAGTACCTCTCCTTCGAGTACCAGCGCCGCCTCGGTCATGTCATCGACCTCACCGCACCGCCCGGCCGGCCCCTGCACGTCGTCCACCTCGGCGGCGGCGCCCTCACCCTGGCCCGCTATGTCGCCGCCACCCGCCCCCGCTCCACCCAGCAGGTCGTCGAGCGGGACGCGGCCCTCGTCCACCTCGTGCGCAGGGAACTGCCGCTGGACCCCGGCGCGCGGATCAGGGTGCGGTCCATGGACGCGCGCGAGGGGCTCGGCAAGGTCGCGGACGGCTGGGCCGACCTCGTCATATCCGATGTGTTCAGCGGCGCCCGCACCCCCGCCCACCTCACCTCCGCCGAGTTCCTCGACGAGGTCCGCAGGGCGCTGAAGCCGGGCGGTCTCTACGCCGCCAACCTCGCGGACGGTCCGCCGCTCGCCCATCTGCGCGCACAGATCGCCACCGCCGCCGCCCGCTTCGCCGAGCTGGCGCTGGTCGCCGATCCGACGGTGCTGCGGGGCAAGCGGTTCGGCAACGCCGTACTCGTCGCGTCCGATCTGCCGCTGCCGGTCGCGGAGCTGACCCGCCGCGCCGCCTCCGACCCGCACCCGGGACGGGTCGAGCACGGCAGGGCGCTCACCGACTTCACCGGCGGGGCGGCACCGGTCACGGACGCGTCGGCGGTCGCCTCACCGGCGCCGCCGCCCTCGGTGTTCCGCTGACCCCTTCGGTCAGTACGTCTGCACCTCGACCCGCGGCGGGCCGTCGTGCCAGGTGCAGAAGACCGACACGCGGTCCGTGCCCGAGGCGAACTCCACCCGGATCCAGCTCTCCGTCTTCCACACCTGCATCGACCAGTCCGCGCCCGGCGTCGCCGAGACGAGCGTCGCGGAGGTCTTCCCGAGGTCGAAGACGACCCGGCCGCCTTCGGTGTCGTAGCTCTTGATCGTGCCGGAGGCGGCGGGGGAGGAGGAAGGGGCGGAGGCCGGGGGCGACACCGGGGAGGCGGGTGTGCGGCTCGGTGCGGGGCTCGTCGCGGACGGGCTGGGGGAGGGGGAGGCGCCGGTGTCGTCGGAGGGCAGCGGCCGCGACTCCTGGGTGGTCGAGGTCGCCTCGGCCGCGGTCAGCGGAAGGGCGCGCGGAGGGTCGTAGGCGGTGCCCGCCATCACGGTGTGGACGCCCCACCACGACAGCGTGACCGCCGCGCCCGTGGCGAGCAGCCAGGCCAGTACGTGTACGAGTCCTCTGCGCATCGCGGGCCATCTTGCCCCACCCGCCCCACGGGTGTCGCACGGGCGGGCCACCGGTTGTCCACAGAACGGGAGTTGTCCACAGGCTCGGACCGGGTTCGTCGGCATGGCGTACGGTGCGGCGCATGGCAAGTGTGCTCGTGGTCGAGGACGACCAGTTCGTACGCTCGGCGCTCATCCGGCAGCTGACCGACGCCTCGCACACCGTGCGCAGCGTCGGTACGGCACTGGAGGCGCTGCGCGAGGTCGCCCATTTCCGTTTCGACGTGGTCGTCCTGGACCTCGGACTGCCGGACCTGGACGGCTCCGAGGCCCTGAAGATGCTGCGTGGCATCACGGACGTGCCAGTCATCATCGCGACCGCGCGCGACGACGAGACGGAGATCGTCCGCCTGCTGAACGCGGGCGCGGACGACTACCTGACCAAGCCGTTCTCGGTGGAGCACCTGTCGGCCCGGATGGCGGCCGTCCTACGGCGGTCCCGGGCCGGCGCCGGGGAGGCCCCGCCCTCCCCGGTCATCCGGGTCGGCGGCCTGACCGTCGACCCGCTGCGCCGCCAGGCCGAGCTGGACGGCGCACGACTCGACCTCACCCGCCGCGAGTTCGACCTGCTGGCGTTCCTGGCCGGCCGGCCAGGGGTGGTCGTGCCGCGCCGGGAGTTGCTGGCCGAGGTGTGGCAGCAGTCCTACGGCGACGACCAGACCATCGACGTCCATCTGTCCTGGCTGCGGCGGAAGCTGGGCGAGACGGCGGCCCGGCCGCGCTATCTGCACACGCTGCGGGGTGTCGGGGTGAAGCTGGAGCCGCCGGCGGAAGCGGGGTGGGCGGGATGAGATGGGCCCTGGTCAAGGTCTGCCTGGCGGTCACCACGATGGTCGTGGTCGCCTTCGCGGTGCCGCTCGGTCTGGTCATCAAGGAGATGGCCCGCGACCGCGCGTTCTCCAACGCCGAGCGGGAGGCGGCGGTCGTGGTCCCGGCGCTGTCCATCACCACCGACCGGGACCAGTTGGAGCGGGTCGTCGCCTCGGCCGGCTCGGACGACGGGATGGCGCTGCACATCCCGGCGGGCGACGGCCGGGCCGCCGTCGACCTGGGCACCCAACGCGCCGCCGACACGGACATCGCCGCCGTACGGAAGCTGGGCCGGGTCTCCACCGCCGAGGTGCCCGGCGGGTCCGCGCTGCTCCAGCCGGTCGCGCTGAGCCTGGGGACCGTGGTGATCGAGGTGTACGTCCCCGAGTCCGAGGTGAGCAACGGCGTGGCCGCGGCCTGGGGGGTGCTCGCGGCGGTCGGGGCGGCCCTCGTGGTCGGCTCGGTCGCGGTCGCCGACCGGCTGGGCGTACGGATGGTGCAGCCCGCGCGGCGGCTGGTCGAGGGGGCGCACGAACTGGGGGAGGGGAAGCTGGGTGCGAGGGTGCCGGAGGAGGGGCCGAACGAACTGCGGCTGGCGGCCGTGGCGTTCAACTCGATGGCCGACCAGGTGGTCCAACTCCTGGCGAACGAACGGGAGCTGGCGGCGGATCTGTCCCACCGCCTGCGCACCCCCCTCACCGTGCTCCGGCTGAACGCGGCCTCCCTCGGCGACTCCCCGGCGGCCGAGCAGACCCGGACCGCGGTCGCCCAGCTGGAGCGCGAGGTCGACACGATCATCCGCACGGCCAGGGAGGCCAAGCCGCAGACGGCGGCGGCCGGTCCCGGCGCGGGGTGCGACGTGGCGGAGGTGGTCCGGGAGCGGATGGCGTTCTGGTCGGCGCTCGCGGAGGACGAGGGCCGCAAGGTGCGCACGGCCGGCGTCGACCGCCCGGTGCGCATACCCGTGGCGCGCGCCGATCTCGCCGCCGCCCTGGACGCCCTGCTCGGCAACGTCTTCCGGCACACCCCGGAGGGCACCGCCTTCGCCGTCGACGTCCACAACGGCGACGACGCGGTGATCGTCCTCGTCTCCGACGCGGGCCCCGGCATCCCCGACCCGGAGGCCGCGATGGCCCGCGGCCGGGGCTCGGGCGCCACCGGCTCCACCGGCCTCGGGCTGGACATCGTCCGCCGCCTCGCCGAGTCCACCGGCGGTGACGTCCGCATCGGCTCGTCGGTCCTCGGCGGCACGGAGATACGCCTCTGGATCCAGCTGGACGGCCGGGAACCCGTGCGCAGGGGACACCGGGGGGCGATGCGGAAGCGGAGACGGACCACCGTCGGATGACACCGGCCCGCCGCGCATCGGCCTCGACCTTTAACCGGCCCCGATGTGCTCCTTAAGCGCTCCCTAAGGCCGTCGACCCCCGTCCCTGTCAGGCGTTTTGCCCGTTTCGGGATCGCTAGCGTGCTGCCGCACCCCACCCGAGAACAGTGAAGGCAGGCAGGCGATGAGTACGCATCGGCGCAGGGTCAGTGGTCGGAGCCAGGTGATCGGCGGGGCGCTCGTCGCGGCGATGGTCGGCGGCGGGATCGTGTTCGTCACCGGGACCGCGCAGGCCGCCGGGGTCGGGGCGGCGTACACGAGGACCAGTGACTGGTCGACCGGGTACACCGCGCAGTACGTCGTCACCAACAACAGCGGCCGGGCCGGGGCGGGCTGGAAGCTGGAGTTCGATCTGCCGGCCGGGGCGAAGCTCGGCTCGCTGTGGAACGGGGAGTCGAGCGTCAGCGGGCGGCACGTCACCGTGACCCCGCCGGCATGGGACACCGACGGGCTCGCCGCCGGGGAGTCGGTCACCGTCGGGTTCGTCGTCGACGGCCGCGGGAACCCGGTCGGCTGTCTGGTCGACGGTGCCGCGTGCTCGGCGGACGGCGGTGCCACGCCCGAGCCGAGCGGGCGGCCCACGACGGCCCCCTCCCCGACGGCTTCGACCGCCCCGAGCGCCGGCCCGAGCACGAGCGCCGCCCCGAGCACGAGCCCGAGCACCGGCGCCACCGGCGGCACCGGCACGACCGCCTCCGCCGCCTTCGCCCCCTACGTCGACACCTCCCTGTACCCGGCCTTCGACCTGCTCGCGCACGCGGCGGCGACCGGGGTGAAGGACTACAACCTCGCCTTCGTCACCGACGGCGGCGGCTGCACGCCGAAGTGGGGCGGGGTGAGCGACCTCGCGAACGACGGCGTGGCCGCCCAGATCGGGGCGCTGAGGGCCGAGGGCGGTGACGTCCGGGTCTCCTTCGGCGGCGCCGCCGGCTCCGAGCTGGCCACCACCTGTTCCTCGGCCGACGCGCTGGCGGCGGCGTACGCGAAGGTCGTGGACGCCTACCGGCTGACCAAGGTCGACTTCGACGTGGAGGGCGGCGCGCTGCCGGACACGGCGGCGAACACCCGCCGCGCCACGGCGATCGCCGAGTTGCAGCGGCGGTACCCGGATCTGGACGTCTCCTTCACGCTCCCGGTCATGCCGGAGGGGCTGACCCAGGACGGCGTGAGTTTGCTCTCGAATGCGAAGGCCAACGGCGTGAGGATCGCCACTGTCAACGTCATGGCGATGGACTACGGTCCGGCGTACAGCGGTGACATGGGTACCTATGCGGAACAGGCCGCCACCGCGACTCAGGCACAGGTCAAGAGCGTGCTCGGGCTGAGCGACGGCGCGGCCTGGAAGGCCGTCGCGGTGACCCCGATGATCGGTGTGAACGATGTCGTCTCCGAGGTCTTCACGGTGGACGACGCCACCCAGCTGGTCGCGTTCGCGACGGCCAAGGGCCTTGGCGGGCTGTCGATGTGGTCGGCCACGCGGGACCGGCAGTGCCCGGGCGGCGCCAAGAACCAGGCGGACGCCACGTGCAGTTCGATCCTCCAGGGCGACTCCGCCTTCTCGAAGGCGTTCGCCGCCTACAAGTGATCTCCGGCAACTGATCTCCGTCCTCCATAAATGATCTTCCTCAGCCCTTGAGCGGCCTTCATCGGGCGCGAATGATCAAGGAATCCACCGGCGAAACGATCAAGGGAGTGGGCCGGAAGGCGATCAAGGTGTGTCGATTACGTTTCGACAAATGAAGCCAACGGCTCTTGACGCATGACTGGACATACGGCTGTTATTGCGCCACCAAGTGTTCGGTCAAGTTGATTTCTGGTCGATTAAGACCGGCTTTCAGTCAGACCCTCATGGCCGAACCTCGCGTCAGGAGCCGTTCATGCGCCACCTCTCCCCCTCCGGCAGCTTCTCCCTCCCCTCCCCCAGCCGTCGCACCCTGCTGCGCGGCATGGGCGGCGCCGCCGTTCTCGGCGCCGGCATACCCCTGCTGTCCGCGTGCGGCGGCAGCGGTGCCGCGGCCGACCCGAAGACCGTCACCCTCGGCTCCAACGCGTCCGACGCCGTCCCGAAGAACGCGTTCGCCACGATCTACGAGGCGTTCGGGAAGCAGTCCGGGATCACGGTCGACGTGAACACCAAGGACCACAACACGTTCCAGGAGCAGATCAACTCCTACCTCCAGGGCACCCCGGACGACGTGTTCAACTGGTTCGCCGGCTACCGCATGCAGTTCTTCGCGGCCAAGAAGCTCGCCACCCCGATCGACGAGGTCTGGGACACGATCGGCGGCAACTTCCCCGACGCGATGAAGGCGCTCAGCAAGGGCGAGGACGGCAAGTACTACTTCGTGCCGCTGTACACGTACCCCTGGGCCCTCTTCTACCGGAAGAGCGTCTTCCAGGAGCACGGCTACACCGTCCCCACCACCTGGGACCAGCTGGTCGCCCTGTGCAAGCAGATGAAGAAGGACGGCCTCGTGCCGATCGCGTTCGGCGACAAGGACGCCTGGCCCGCGCTCGGCACCTTCGACCAGATCAACTTCCGCACCAACGGCTACGACTTCCACGTCGAGCTGATGGCCGGAAAGGCCTCCTGGACCGACGCCAAGGTCAGGACCGCCTTCGACCACTGGGCCGAGATCCTCCCCTACCACCAGGAAGGCGCCGTCGGCCGCACCTGGCAGGACGCCGCCCAGACCCTCGTCTCCAAGAAGGCCGGCATGTACCTGCTGGGCACCTTCGTGGCGCAGCAGTTCACCAACCAGGCCGACCTCGACGACCTGGACTTCTTCGCCTTCCCGGAGATCAACGCCGAGTTCGGCCAGGACACCGTCGAGGCACCCACCGACGGCTTCATGCTCTCCAAGGCCCCGAAGAACAAGGACGGCGCCGTCAAGCTCCTGGAGTACCTGGGCACCCCGGAGGCCGAGGCGATCTACCTCAAGGCCGACCCGAGCGTGGTCGCCGCCTCCTCCAAGGCCGACACCTCCTCGTACACCGCGATCCAGAAGAAGGCGTACGAGATGATCAGCGGCGCCACGCACCTCACGCAGTTCATGGACCGCGACAGCCGGCCGGACTTCACCTCCACCGTGATGCAGCCGGCGCTCCAGAAGTTCGTCCGCGACCCCAAGGGCATCGACAGCCTGCTCAGCTCGATCGAGCGCCAGAAGAAGACGATCTTCGCGTCCAGCTGACCCGATGAGCACCGAGATCACCACGAAGACCCCGGAGGCGGCCGCCGAGCCGCCCCGGGGCACCGCGCCTTCGAAGAAGCGGGTTCCGCAGGGCCACCGCCGCCTGCTGACCCGCCGCGACCGGCTCACGCTCGGCCTGATGGCCGGCGTGCCGACGATCCTGCACCTGGCCCTCGTCTGGGTCACCGCCCTCGCCTCGATCGCCCTCGCCTTCACCACCTGGGACGGCATCGGCTTCGACTCGATCACCTGGGTCGGGCTGGACAACTTCAAGGAGCTGTTCACCACCAACCCGCAGTTCTGGCCCGCCGTCGAGCACAACGTCATCTGGTTCGTCGTGCTCATCCTGATCCCGACCCCGCTCGGGCTCTTCCTGGCGATCCAGCTGGACAAGAAGATCCGGTTCAGCCGGGTCTACCAGACGGCGTTCTTCCTGCCGGTCGTGGTCTCCATGGCCGTCATCGGATTCGTCTGGCAGCTCGTCTACAACCCGGACACCGGCCTGATCAACAGCCTGATCGGCGCCAACCGGCCGGGCCACTACATCGACTGGATCGGCGACCCGGACCTCAACCTCTGGGCGATCCTCGTCGCCGCGTCCTGGCGCCACACCGGCTACATGATGATCCTCTACCTGGCCGGCCTGAAGAGCGTCGACCCCGCCCTGCGCGAGGCCTCGGCGCTGGACGGCGCGAACGAGTGGCAGACCTTCAAGAACGTCATCTTCCCGACCCTGCGCCCGACCAACACGGTCGTCCTGGTCGTCACGATCATCGAGGCCCTGCGCGCCTTCGACCTGGTCTTCGTCTTCAACAAGGGCGCCGAGGGCACCGAACTGCTGTCGATCCTGGTCACCAACAACATCATCGGCGAGTCCAGCCGCATCGGATACGGCTCCGCGATCGCCGTCGTCCTCCTGGTGATCTCCCTGGCCGTGATCATCCCGTACCTGATCGCGACCTTCCGGAAGGAGCGGCGCGCATGAGCACCACCACCGGCGCCTTCAAGCGGCGCACCCCGGTCCGCCCCGCCCGGATCCTGCTGCACACCTTCCTCGTCGTCACGGCCCTGGCCTGGCTCGCACCCCTGCTGTGGGCGCTGTTCGCGGCCCTGCGGCCGTACGCGGAGACCAGCGCCAAGGGCTATGTCTCCTGGCCCGACAAGCTCAGCCTCGACAATTTCACCAACGCCTTCCAGCAGTCGGACATGCTCCACTACTTCGGGAACACGCTGCTGATCGCGGTCCCGGCCGTGCTGCTCACCCTGTTCCTGTCGTCGTGCGTGGCCTTCTACGTCAGCCGCTTCGACTTCCGGGTCAACCTCTTCCTGCTGCTGGTCTTCACGGCGGGCAACCTGCTCCCGCAGCAGGTGATCATCACCCCGCTGTACCGCCTGTACCTGCTGGTGGACCTCCCCGGCATCACCGTCAGCGGCAAGCTGTACGACTCCGCGCTCGGCCTGGTCCTGATCCATGTGGCGTTCCAGGCGGGCTTCTGCGCCTTCGTGCTCAGCAACTACATGCGCTCGCTGCCGCACGAGCTGACCGAGGCCGCCCTCGTCGACGGCGCCTCCGTCTGGCGCCTGTACTGGCAGATCGTGCTGCCCCTGTGCAAGCCGGCGATGGCCGCCCTGGCGACCCTGCTCTCCATCTGGATCTACAACGACTTCTTCTGGGCCATCGTGCTGATCTCCACCGGCGAGAACATGCCGATCACCTCGGCCCTGAACAACCTCTCCGGGCAGTACTTCACCGACCCGAACCTGGTCGCCGCCGGTGCCCTGCTCACCGCGATCCCCACGCTGATCGTGTACTTCGTGCTCCAGCGCCAGTTCGTCAGCGGTCTGACGCTGGGCGCCAACAAGGGCTGAGCCCGCTCCCCGGCCCGTCCCGTGAAAGAGATCCCCATGAAGCGTGCCCTCCACGTCCCCGGCATCGCCTACGGCGGCGACTACAACCCCGAGCAGTGGCCCGAGGAGGTCTGGGCCGAGGACATGCGCCTGATGCGCGAGGCCGGGGTGAACCTGGTCAGCGTCAACATCTTCTCCTGGGCGCGCCTCGAACCCGCCGAGGGCGTCCACGACTTCACGCGCCTCGACCGGATCCTCGACCTGCTGCACGCCCACGGCATCGCCGCCGACCTGGCCACCCCGACGGCGGCCCCGCCGGCCTGGTTCTTCACGGCCCACCCCGAGGCGCTCCCGGTGGACCGCGACGGCCGGACCCTGTCGTACGGCAGCCGTCAGACGTTCTGCCCGAGCAGCCCCGCCTACCGCGGCGCCGCGTTGCGGATCGCCCGGGCGCTGGGGGAGCGGTACGCAGAGCACCCGGCGGTGGTCATGTGGCACATCCACAACGAGTACGGCTGCCACAACGCGGAGTGCTACTGCGACACCAGCGCGGCGGCGTTCCGGAGCTGGCTGCGGGCCCGCTACGGCAACGACCTCGCGGCGCTGAACGACGCCTGGGGCACCACGTTCTGGAGCCAGTGGTACTACGACTGGGACGAGATCCTGCCGCCGAGGGCGACCGGCGCCGTACCCAACCCAGCCCACCGGCTGGACTGGCGCCGCTTCTGCAGCGACGAGCTGCTGTCGCTGTGCACGGCGGAGCGGGAGGAGTTGGTCCGGGCCGCCCCGGGCATTCCCGCCACCACCAACTTCATGGTGATGTACAACTTCGACGCCCTCGACTACTGGCGCTGGGCGCCGGAGCTGGACGTGGTCTCCAACGACCACTACCTCCGCTCGACCGACCCCGAGTCGGAGATCGACATCGCGCTCAGCGGCGACCTCGTGCGCTCCCTCGCGGGCGGCCCCTGGCTGCTGATGGAGCACTCGACCGGCGCGGTGAACTGGCAGCCGGTGAACCGGGCCAAGGGGCCCGGCGAGCTGCGCCGCAACGCGCTCGCCCATGTCGCCCGCGGCGCCGACGGCATCGCCTACTTCCAGTGGCGGGCGGCGAAGGCGGGCGCCGAACAGTGGCACTCGGCGATGCTGCCGCACGCCGGCACGGACAGCGCCATCTGGCGTGACGTGGTGGCGCTGGGCGCGGACCTGAAGGCGCTGGCCGAGGTGCGCGGCAGCACGGGCACCGCCGAGACGGCGATCGTGTGGGACTGGGACGCGAAGTGGGCGCTGGAACTGCCCTCGCAGCCCAGCGAGCGGGTCCGCTATCTGGAGCTGGTCCGCTCCTGGTACGAGCCGCTGTGGCGGGCGGGCGTCGCCGTGGACTTCGTCCGCCCGGACGCGGACCTGTCGGCGTACCGCCTGGTCCTGGCCCCCGGCCTGTACCTGGTGGACGACGCGGGCTCCGCGAACCTCACCGGGTTCGCGGAGCGCGGCGGCACGCTGGTGGTCGGCTTCCACAGCGGGGCGGTGGACCAGAACTGCCATGTGCGGCTGGGCGGATACCCGGGCGCGTTTCGCGAGGCGCTGGGGGTGCGGACCGACGAACTCTTCCCGCTGCTGCCCGGCGAGACGGTCGGCCTGGAGGGCGGCGGCACCGGTTCGCTGTGGTCGGAGCGGGTGCGGCCGGTCGGCGCGCAGGCCGTGTCGTCGTACACGGACGGTCCGCTCGCCGGTGTCCCGGCGATCACCCGGCACGGCTACGGCACGGGCGTCGGCTGGTACGTGGCCACGCTGCCCGACCCGGACACCCTGGCCGCGCTGCTGGAACGGGTGTGCTCGGAGGCCGGTGTCGCGCCGGTGCGCGCCGGCCTACCCCGGGGCGTCGAGGCCGTGGTGCGGCGGGGCACCGACGCCGACTACCTCTTCCTGATCGACCACACGGGGCGGGGCGCGGAGGTCCCGGTCGCGGCCGACGGCGTCGAACTGCTCGTCGGAAAGCCGGTCGACGGGGGGTCGGTGCAGGTGCCGCCCGGGGAGGTCGTGGTGGTGAGAGAGCCGCGTTCCGTATGAGTCGACGGTGAATTCGGGAAGCGATCTCGAAATTCCCCCTGTGTGTTACGGCCGCCCGCGGAATCAACCGCGATAGGCATGGTGCCCATGAAGCGCGCACGCACACGTCTGCTCCGTCTGTCCCTGGCCGGGGTGTCGGTATTGGCCCTGCTGGGCGCGGAGAGGGGATGTGAAAAGCCCGATGCCTCCGTCGCTTTCACGCCGACCTTCGTACCGGTCACCTTCGCTCTGGATTCCTCCGGAAAGCTGACTATCGCGACGGGAAGGACGCTCGTCACGCCCATCGGGGTCTTTGTCGTGCAGGCCGGTGTGGAACACCAGTTCACGATCAATCCAGAGGGATATCTCACCGCGATCTTCCGTTATGTGAAACCGCATATCGGGTTGGTCGAGGAGGGGTATCTCATCCGTACCGACCGTCGTGTCGCACCGGAACTCGACGGCCAGTCGCTCGCCGCCGCGCAGGGCGGCCTGCTCCGCGTCGACGCCACGGGGGCCGAGTCCGGCGAGGTGACCCGGCTGAAGATCTCCGACACCCCGCAGAACACGCCGGTCCCCACGGCCTCGGCGTCCGCGTGCCCGGCCGGCGCCAAGGAGGTGGAGCTGCCCGACGTGTCGGCGGGCGACTCCGTCGAGGACACTGTCGCCGAGCTGGCGGCGGCCTGCTTGAACGTCCAGTACGCCGCGGAGGTGGGGGAGGGCGACGAGGGCACGGTGTCCAAAGTGGTTGTCCCCACGACGGTGCCTCGCGGCCAGGTTCAGCTGCCGCAGGCCGACGACGGCGCTCCGGGGCCGGGCGACCGGGTGACCACCGACGAACGCCGGGTAGCGACGGTGTTCGTAGTGACGCCGCCCGAGGAGACGTCACCGTCACCGACCCCGACCGATACATCCGCCTCGCCCACGGACACTCCCTCACCCACGGACACCCCCTCACCCACCGACACCCCCTCACCCACCGACACGGCCTCCGCCACTGCCACCGCGTCCACCGGTTAGTCCCCCGTCCTCGGCACCGAACAGGCCCTCTTGTCGCCGGGGTGAGGGCCTCTTAACCTGCTCGGGAGCGGCGTTGGCCACCGTAGTACCGTCCGACGAAGAGATACTGCAGGCCGACGAACGGCACATGCCCCGGCACAAGAGCGCGCCGGCGCGGGCCGCCAAGTGCAAACGCTGCGACGGTGCGGACATGGCCTGCCCGAGCTGCTCCGGCGAGTGGAAGTGGAAGTGCCCGACCCGCAAGGGGAAGGGGCTCGCCCCCTGTGAAACCTGCAAGGGCGCGAAACGCCTCGGGTACGGGGAGTGCGGCGGCACCGGCCGCTTCACCGTCTGGACCGAGGGCGTCATCACCCACACCCCCGATCCCGACCAGCTGAAGCCCGTCTGTCCGCCCTTCAGCAAGCTGGAGACGGGCTACTGGCGCACGGCGGAGCTGACCAGCGCCGACGGCGAACTCCCGGACTTCCTGGAGGACGCGCACCTCAAGCAGGTCGCGCTCCTCCTGGCCGTGAAGGACCGGGAGGGCCGACGCCGGGTGACCTTCCTACGGTGACTTGTACCATCTGGGCACCGCAGGGCAGCGAGGGGGAGAAATGATCGAACTGGCCGACATGATCCGTGAGTTGAGGCAGCAGCTGAGCACCGCGTTGGCGGACGGCGAGGGCGAGGCCCTGCGCTTCGAGCTCGGCCCGGTCGAGGTCGAGGCGTCCGTCGCCGTCACCCGGGAGGCGGGCGGCGACGCGAAGGTACGGCTGTGGGTCGTCGACGCCGGCGCGAGCGGAAGGTACGGCCACGCCGAGACCCAGCGGGTCACGCTCACCCTGACGCCCAAGGTGGTACCGCCGGGCGGGGGTGTCCCGGACACGGCGTTGATCGCGGATGACGAGGCCGACGGCGAACGTTGAGCCCGCCCGCCCGGGTTCAGCGAGTGAAGCCGCCGGCCTGCAGAGCGTGCAGGAGGCTCGCGAGGGCCTGGGGCGCGAGGGTGGCTATCGTGTGCGGCCGGTCGCTCTCGCGGAGGTGCAGTCGAGAAGAGGCCGATGCGGCCAGCTCCACGCAGTTGCCTTCGCCGCCCGAGCTGAACGACGACTTCTGCCAGGTCAGTTGGGGCATGGGGGTCCTCTCACAGGGTGTACATCACGTGCTGGACGAGGCTCAGCGAGTCCCGTGACTCATGCGATTCCGGTGCTGACTCCGGGTCGATCGGAGCCAGTGCCAGTTCGGAGAGCCGTTCGAACATCTTCGCGTACTCGTCCAGTTGGTCTCCATCCCGCAGGAAGAGGGACTGCGTCGGATGTTCCAGGTAGACCGTGTCCAGTTCGGGGGCCGTGGCGCCGTAGACGACGAACGACTGGGTGTGTGCGGCGTAGTTCCCCGCTTCGAACGGGTACACCTGTACGGTCACGTTGGCCAGCCGGGAGACCTCAATCAACCGCAGGAGTTGCCTGCGCATGACCGCCGGGCCACCGACGCGGGTGTGGAGCGCGGCCTCATGGATGACCGCGTGACAGGTCACGGGAGGGTCGCCGGTGAGGACGCGCTGCCTGGCCAGGCGGAACTGGGCGTATCGAGCCGCGCGTTGCGGGTCCTGCTCGGTGGCTTCGAGTACGGCACGGGCGTAGTCCTCGGTCTGCAGCATTCCAGGGATGAGCAACGGCTCATGCGTCCGTAGCACGGTTGAACGGGCTTCGAGTTCGGCCAGGTCGCGGGCTGCCGGGCCGATCGTGTCACTAAACCCGCCCCACCAGCCCTTTCCGCTCTCATGGGCCATCTCCATCAGGGCCTCGAAGTAGGCGCCCTCGGTGCAACCGTAGGCGCGGAGCAACTTGTAGAGGCCGTTGCGCGGAACGTCGACCCGGCCGGACTCGATGTGGCTGATCCGGGTGCGTTCGGCCTCGATCACCGCAGCTGCGACGTCGCCCGAAAGCCCGGCTCGGACACGGAGTTTTCGCAGCTCCACGCCCAGACGTCGCTGGCGTTCACTGGGGTTCGTCCTCGGTGGCATGCGGCGCAGTGTCCCCCGGCGTCTGCGCAGGCGTCCACCTACTCGGAGGGTCGTCACTCTTGAGGAGGGAGGTCGCTGTACACGGTTGTACCTCTTCTACGTGTGGCCCTAGCGTCGGTATCCACCCACCCGGAAGTACCCCCACCCTCAAGCCAGTTGCAGAGGCCCGGGCCTGGTCACCGCGTGGACGCCACCGCACCACCCAACACAGGAGCCCCCCATGGATGACCCGCCCAGCGTCTCCCTCACCTTCCCGCCCCACCCCGCCTGGGTCCGTGCCGCCCGTGAAACCGTCCGCACCCTGCTCGCCGCCTCCCTCCACCCCGAACTCACCGACACCGCAGTCCTCCTCACCTCCGAGGCCGTCACCAACGCCATCAACGCCTGCGCCGACAAGGGATGCGCCACTCCCGTCACCCTCCACGCCGGCTGGATGGATCCCCACCGCCGGCTCCGTGTCCTCGTCCACGACGAGGCTCCGGGGCTGCCCGCCATCCGTACGCTCACCCCCGACGAGGAGGACGGCCGCGGAATGCACCTCATCTCGGCCGGCTCCGACGCCTGGGGCATCTGCACCCACGGCCCGGGCAGAGGCAAGGCCACCTGGTTCGAGCTGGGAAAGGGCTGATCGACATAGACGAGGAGCTGCCGCCCGAGGCGGCCATGGGGTTCGGGACAAAGACGAAGAAGGACACGGGCGACGCGGCGCTCAGGGAAGGCGTCGAGCGGAAGGAGCGCGCCCTCGCGCTGGCCCGGCTCGCGGCGCGGGCGGACGCGGGGTACTTCGACATGCTCCTGGAGGAGGAGAACTACCGTCGATGAGCGCGGCCGCCTACCTCGTCGGCCCCCGCCCCCGACGCCGACGGGGCGCGGCAAGCCCCCACAGCCTGCCGCGCCCCTCCCCCCGCCCCCGGGTCAGGTGGTCCTGCGGGTCATGTGAGTCACGCGATTCCTGCCCGTCACGCGGTCTCGACGTCCGGCAGGGTTCCCGTCCGGGCCGCCTGGCCGTACCACAGCGCGCTCGACTTCGGGGTGCGGGCCAGTGTCGCGTAGTCCACGTACACCGCGCCGAACCGCTTGTCATAGCCGTACGCCCACTCGAAGTTGTCCAGCAGGGACCACAGGTAGTAGCCGCGGACGTCCGCGCCGTCGGTGATCGCGCGGCGGACCGCCGACAGGTGGCCGTACAGGTACGCGACCCGCTCCGGGTCGTGCACGCGGCCGTCCGGGTCGGGCTTGTCGTCGTACGCCGCGCCGTTCTCGGTGATGTAGAGGGGCAGGCCCGGGGCCTCCCGCGTGTAGCGCATGATCAGCTCGTGCAGGCCCGTCGGGTCGATCGTCCAGCCCATCTCCGTGCGCTCGCCCGGTGTCTGGTGGAAGGCGACGTCGTCCGCGCCCGGCCAGGGCGAGTGCTCGCTCGCGCCGTGGCCGTCCGAACGAGGCCCCCGCACCGACTCCTCCGCCGCCGAGACCAGCGTCGGGGTGTAGTAGTTCAGGCCCAGCGCGTCCAGCGGCTGCTGGATCGTGCGCAGGTCGCCGTCCAGGACGTACGACCAGTCCGTCAGCGACGAGGTCGCGGCCAGCAGCGTCTCGGGGTAGACGCCCTTCAGCAGCGGGCCGTGGAACACGCCGTTCGCCAGGTCGTCGATCTTCTGGGCCGCCGCCAGGTCCGCCGGATCCTGCGAGAACGGCCGTACCACCGACGAGTTGAGGCTGATCGCCACCGAGTTGCGGGCCGGCATCGCCGCGCGCAGGGCGGACGTGCCCAGGCCGTGCGCCAGGTTCAGGTGATGGGCGGCCCGCAGGGACGCCACCGGGTCCGTGCGCCCCGGCGCGTGCACCCCGGAGGCGTAGCCCAGGAACGCGCTGCACCAGGGCTCGTTCAGCGTGATCCAGTTCTCCACGCGGTCGCCGAGCGCCTCCCCGACGATCTGCGCATACTCGGCGAACCGGAACGCCGTGTCCCGCTCCGGCCAGCCGCCCGCGTCCTCCAGCTCCTGCGGAAGGTCCCAGTGGTAGAGGGTGACGGCCGGCTTGATGTTCTTCGCGAGCAGCTCGTCCACCAGACGGCGGTAGAAGTCCAGGCCCACCTGCACCGCGGGGCCGCGGCCCGTCGGCTGCACCCGGGACCAGGAGATCGAGAAGCGGTACGCCGACAGGCCCAGCTCCGCCATCAGCGCCACGTCGTCGCGGTAGCGGTGGTAGTGGTCGACAGCGATGTCACCGGTCTCGCCACCGGACGTCCTGCCCGGCGTATGACTGAAGGTGTCCCAGATGGAGGGCGTACGGCCGTCCTCCCGCACCGCCCCCTCGATCTGGTACGCGGACGTCGCGGCGCCCCAGAGGAAGGCGGGGGGAAAGGTCACCGGGCTCACCGGGGTGGCCGGCTGTGCGGACTCAGACATGGAAGCGCTCCCATGGAAGGTCGTCGAGGTCGTCGAGACCGACCGACGAGGTTGGGGGGAAGAAGTGCGGAGGTGCGGGAAGGGGGCCGGGGCGGCTGTGACCCGGCCCCCGAAGTCACGGGGGCGCGGGCGTCAGCCCTTCACGGCGCCCTGCATGATGCCGCCCACGATCTGCTTGCCGAAGAGCGCGAAGACCAGCAGCAGCGGCAGCGTGCCCAGCAGCGCGCCCGCCATGATCAGCGACTGGTCGGGCGTGTACCCGCGGCCGAGGCCCGCGACCGCGACCTGCACCGTCGGGTTGCCGGTCTGGCTGAGCACCAGGAACGGCCACAGGAAGTCGTTCCACGTCTGCACGAACATCAGCATGCCGAGCACCGCCATCGCGGGGCGCGCCGCGGGAAACACCACATGCCACACCACCCGCCAGCTGCTCGCGCCGTCCACCCGGGCCGCCTCGATGATCTCGTCCGGCAGCGCCTGGATCAGGTACTGCCGCATGAAGAACACACCGAACGCGCTCACCAGCGACGGCAGGATCACCGCCTGGAGCTGGTCGGTCCACTCCAGCTTGGCCACCATCATGTACAGCGGGATGATGCTCAGCTGCGGCGGCACCATCATCGTGCCGATCACGATCAGCATCAGCGCGCCCCGGCCCCGGAACCGCAGCTTGGCGAAGGCGAAGCCGGCGATCGTCGACAGGAAGACGATCGTCGCCGCCGACGTCCCGGCCACGATCGTCGTGTTGACGAAGGCCTTGCCCAGATTGGCGTCGTTCCAGGCGATGTCCAGGTTCTTGAAGAGGTTCGAGCCGAACCAGAACGGCGGTGGCGTCTGCGCCAGCCGCTGGTTGTCACGGGACGCGGCGATCGCCGTCCACACCAGCGGGAACAGCGAGCCGAGGGTGAACAGGGCGAGGATCACGTACGCGATCGGCCCGGCGTGCATCTGGCCGCCGGCCCGCTCGGACTTCGGGCGGCGCACCCGGCGTGCCGCCGGCACCGCGTCCTTGGGCTCGGACTTGGTCACAGTCGTCGTCGTCACGGCTGCTCCTCCTTAACTGCTGGCGCGCAGCCGGCGCGAGATGACGTAGTTGACGATGCCGATCACGATCAGGATCAGGAACATCGTCCAGGCGATGGCGGAAGCCCGGCCCAGGTGCTGGTTCACCCAGCCCTGCTCGTACAGGTACAGGCCCAGCGTCTGGAACTGGTGCTCCGCACCGCCCGACGCGCCCTTGTTGGCGTCGAAGAGGAGCGGCTCACCGAAGACCTGGCTGGCGCCGATCGTGGAGACGACGACCGTGAAGAGGATCGTCGGCCGCAGCGACGGCAGGGTCACGTGGAGGAACTGCTGCCAGCGGCTGGCGCCGTCCAGCGCCGCCGACTCGTACAGGTCCTGCGGGATCGCCTGCATCGCCGCCAGATAGATCAGCGCGTTGTAGCCGGTCCACCGCCAGATGATGATCGACGACACCGCGATCTGCGACGGCCACTTGTCGTTCTGCCAGTCGACCGGGCTGATCCCGACCGCGTCCAGCGCCCAGTTGATCATGCCGTAGTCGCGCCCGAAGAGCAGCACGAACACGAGCGAGGCGGCGGCGATCGACGTCGCGTACGGCGCGAGCATCGCGACCCGGTAGAAGGTCGACGCGCGCAGCCTGTAGTTGAGGATGTGCGCCAGGCCCATCGCCATCAGCAGCTGCGGCACGGTCGAGATGATCCCGATCGTCAGCGTGTTCTTCGCCGCGTTCCAGAAGAAGTCGTCGTCGAAGATCCGCGTGTAGTTGCGCATCCCGACCCACTCCATGTCGGTGGGCGCGGTCATCTCCACCTGGTGCAGCGAAGCCCAGCCCGTGTAGATCAGCGGGAACAGGCCGAAGGCGAGGAACAGCAGGAAGAACGGCGAGACGAAGGCGTACGGGCTCCAGCGGATGTCCCGCTGCCAGCGGCGCGAGAGCCGGGCCCGGTGCCGCGCGTCGGCCTCCGTGGCGGCCGCGGGCGGGCGGCCCGGGGCCGCGCCCCCCTCCTTGGCGGGGGGCGCGGCGGTGTCGTGACGGGTGGACATACGGGTCACTTGTCCAGGTTGTTGTCGATGGTCTTGGTCGCCGTCTCCCAGGCTTCCTTCGCGGACTTGCCCTTCGTCACGAGGATGACGCCGTTGTCGGTCAGGCCCTGCTGGATGATCTGGTCCTTCGGGCCGATCACCTGGACCGGGGCGGACTTCGCGGCCTCCGCGAAGATCGCGCCGATGTTGGCGTCACCGGTCATGTCGTTCTTGGCGTCGGTGACTTCGGGCATGGTGTACGTGCTCGGCGCGCTCGGGAAGGAGCCCTGCACCTTGAACAGCTTCGCCTGCTGCTCGGGCGCGGTCAGCCAGGCGACCAGCTTCTCGGCCTCCTTCACGTTCTTGCCGCTGGAGGGCACGGTGAGGAAGGAACCGCCCCAGTTGGCGGACTTCGGCGCCACCGCGACGGCCCACTTGCCGAACGCCTCGGGCTTCGACTTGCCCTTCAGGGTGCCGAGCATCCACGGCGGGCAGGCGATGGTGGCGAACTTGTTGTTCGCGATCGTCTGGTCCCAGGCCGGCTGGAACTGGGTCTGCGCCTGGACCAGGCCCTTCTCCGCGGCCTCCGCGGTCAGGTCGAAGGCGGCCTTGACGGCCTGGTTCGACTTGTAGATGACCTCGCCGGAGGAGTCGTAGAACTTCTCCTCCTCACTGCCGAGGATCGCGTTGATCAGACCGCCGGGGGAGTCCATGAAGAAGGTGCCCTTGGGGGCCTTCGCCTTGAACTGCTCGCCGACCGAGACGAACTTCTTCCAGTCGCCCGCCCACAGCTTGCCGACCTCC
This sequence comes from Streptomyces sp. NPDC041784, assembly GCF_055591025.1. NCBI lineage: Bacteria > Bacillati > Actinomycetota > Actinomycetes > Kitasatosporales > Streptomycetaceae > Streptomyces > Streptomyces sp. NPDC041784. Next base: position 583,417 of record NZ_JBVJAB010000001.1, on the reverse strand, counting down.
GCGGGGTCGGTGGGCAGACCGGCCTGCTGGAAGAGGTCGGTGCGGTAGCACAGGGCCATCGGGCCGACATCGGTGCCGAGACCGATCGTCTTGCCGTCCTTGGTGGTGGCCTGCGCCCACTTCCAGTCCAGCCAGTTGCTCTTGTTCACGCCCGAAACCTTGGACATGTCCTGGAGCTTGGCGCTCTGGGTGGCGGTGACCTCGGCGATGTTGGCGACCTCGACGGCTTGGACGTCCTGCAGACCGCTGTTGGTGGTGAGGTGGTTGACGAGCGCCGGGTAGTAGTTCTCGTTCCGCTCGATGACGGTCTCGGCGATCTTGATGTTCGGGTTGAGCTTCTCGTACTCGGCGTAGAGGCCGGCCTCTTTGAAGCCCATCGTGCCGAAGAGACCCAGCGTGATCGTGGTCTTGCCCTTGCCGGACGACGAACCGTCGGAGCCCTCGTTGCCGCCGTCGTCGGCACAGCCGGCCAGCAGCCCGGCGCCCAGCGTTGCGACGGTCGCCAGGACCACCACCCGACGGGAGGTTCGGGTACGTGCGCGCATTGCGTCCTCCTGTTGCCCTGACGTGCCGACCCCCCGGCCAACTGCATTGTTGGGCCCGTTAGTTTCTCGCTGCGGCTCGGGCGGGGAACGTGCGGGATGTGTATGTGTCAGGTACCGTGGGAGCGCTCCCATCGGTGATGTGTTGAAGAGTCGTCGGTTCCGGCGGGGGTGTCAAGGGCGGGGACGCGAGGAGGTGCGTTCAGTTATCCGGCTGTTAGCTAACCCGGATCCACGATCGACATATGACCCAATCCGGCAGGGAACGGTCGCTCGGGCGGGGCCGGGTGCGGCAGTGGTCGGCGACGGCCGTCCGAGCAGCGAGGACTGTTAGATTCCAGGCCACGGTAAGACGACGGCGGGAAGGCGGGGCCCATGGCAACCCACGGAACGCGGGGCCGCAGCGGCGGCCGGCCCACCCTCGAAGAGGTGGCCGCCCGCGCCGGCGTAGGCCGCGGCACGGTCTCCCGGGTGATCAACGGCTCGCCCCGGGTCAGCGACGCGACCCGTGCGGCCGTGGAGGCGGCGGTCGCGGAACTCGGCTACGTGCCCAACACGGCCGCCCGCGCGCTCGCCGCCAACCGCACGGACGCGATCGCGCTCGTCGTCCCCGAGCCGGAGACCCGGTTCTTCGCGGAGCCGTACTTCTCGGACATGCTGCGGGGTGTGGGCGCCGAACTCGCCGACACCGAGATGCAGTTGCTGCTGATCTTCGCCGGTAGCGATCGCGAACGCCAGCGGCTGGCCCAGTACCTCGCGGCCCACCGGGTGGACGGCGTGCTGCTGGTCTCCGTCCACGCCGACGACCCGCTCCCGGACCTCCTGGCCCAGCTGGAGATCCCGGCGGTGATCAGCGGCCCGCGGTCCGCCGCGGAGACGCTGCCCTCGGTCGACTCCGACAACTACGGCGGCGGCCGCTCGGCGGTGGAGCACCTCCTCGCCAGGGGCCGCACCCGCATCGCCCACATCACCGGCCGCCTCGACGTGTACGGCGCCCAGCGCCGCGTCGACGGCTACCGCGACGCCCTGCGCGACGCGGGGTACGAGGTGCGCGAGGCCCTCATCGAGCCCGGCGACTTCACCGAGGAGGGCGGCCGGCGCGCGATGACCGAGCTGCTCGCCCGCGATCCGTCCCTCGACGCGGTGTTCGCGGGCTCCGACGTGATGGCGGCCGGCGCCCGCCAGGCGCTGCGCGAGGCGGGCCGCCGCATCCCGGAGGACGTGGCGCTGGTCGGCTACGACGACTCGGCCATCGCCCGCCACATGGAGCCGCCGCTGACCAGCGTTCGCCAGCCCATCGAGGAGATGGGCCGCCGCATGCTGGACCTCCTCCTCACCGAGATCGCGGACCGCCGCCCGGCGGTCTCCCGCGGCCTGGAACCCCGCCAGGTGGTGCTGGCAACAGAACTGGCGGCCAGGGCTTCGTCCTGAGACGGGTCTGGGGAGGGGACCTGGGCTTCCGGCTTCCGGCTTCCGGCTTCCGAGCCTCCGGCCACTGGCCCACCGGGCCTTCGGGCTCCCGAGCTTCCGGGCCCCAGGCCTCCGGCTCCTCCGCTTTCGGGTCACCGGGCTTCCCTCAATCGGGTCACCGGGCTCCCGGCTTCCGGGTTCCCGAGCCTCTGGCTTCCGGGTTCCCATACCTCTGGCCCCCGGATTCCGGGCCTCCGGCCCCCGGATTCCGGGCTCCGGGCCCCCGGCCCCCGGATTCCGGGCCCCGGGCTTCCGCCTTCCGGGCTCCGGGCCTCCGGCCTCCGGCCCCCGGGCTCCGGGCTCCGGGCTTCCGCCTTCCGGGCTCCTCCGTTTTCGGGCCGCGGGGCTCCCCGCCTCCGGGTTCCCGAGCCTCCGGACCTCCGGCCTCCGGGCCACCGGACTCCCGGCCTCCGGGCCTCCGCGTCCCGGGCATCCGGCCCCCCGGAGCCCCGGCCCCCCGGCCCCCCGGAGCCCCGGGCTCCCGACCCCAGGCCCCGGGCTGCCCTGGCCCCCGGCCCTCGGGCTCCGGACCCCCGCCCCCCAGCCCCCAGCCCCCAAGTCACCAAAGCGAAAAGCACAGGCGTCCATGCCTCCCCCTGTGTAGGCATGGACGCCTGGGCCCCTCCCCTGGGGGTGGCGGTCGCGTCTCCCCTTCCCCTGTTCGCGACGCGGCGCCTCGCCCCCCTCCCCCCGGGGATGGACTCCCGTTCCTCTCCCCTCAGTGCGGAGCGGGAGTCCTGGTCGGTGTGTCCTGGTCGGTGAGGGACAGGACCGCGCGGCCGATGTCGGTGCCGGGGCGGCCGAGGCCGGCGCCGTAGCGGGCCAGGACCCGGTTCTCCCAGGTCAGTTCCGAGGCGGGGAGTCCCGCCGCCCGGCGCTCCGAACGGTGACCCCGGGCCAGTTCGGCCCGGCGCAGCAGCAGCGCGATGATCTGGTCGTCCAGGCTGTCGAGCCCGGCGACCGGGCCGGGCGGCAGCGCCTCGCCGCTCACAGCAGCTCGCCCGGTTCCGCCGTCACCCTCACCCGGGTCAGGAAGGACAACCCGCCGATGGCCTCGCGGGCCAGCGTGAGGGCCTTCTCCGGGGTGTCCGCGTGGGCGCGGGCCTGGGCCGGGCGGGAGTCAGAGCTGTGCAGGCCGCTCAGCCGGGCCCCGGGCTTGACGAGGACGTCGACCGTGACACCGTCGGGATGCGGCCCCTCCGCACCGGTGATCTCGACCAGCTCCCCGGTGGCCGGCGCCGCGGCGAACCAGATCGCCTCGGCGCGCCGGGTCCGGCCGGAGTCGGCCAGCACGGCGCGGACGTCGTCCAGGACCCGCTCGCCGACGCACTGCCGCAGCTGGTACTCCACGAGGTCCACCCCGGTCGCGTCGGTCACCAGGTTCCAGATCTCGTCGCCGCCGACCCGCAGATGCGTCTCGATGAGCCGGGGACCGTCCGGGGTCAGCACCACCTCCGTGTGCGTGGGCCCGAACCGCACGCCCAGCGCGTCGAGCGCCGCGGTCACGTACGCCCGGATCTCCGTCTCGCGTACGTCGTCCAGCGGGGCCGGCATCACATGGCCCAGCTCGACCAGGCTCACCGGGTCGGAGTACTTGCGGGTGACCGCGACGACCACATGGGCGCCGTCCTCCGAGAACGCCTCCACGCTGTACTGGTCCCCGGTAAGGAACACCTCCGCCACCACCTCCGTGTCCTCCTCGGCACCCCGCGCGCGGGCGAACGCGGCCTCGGCCTCCGCGTCGGCACGGACGACCGAGACACCCGTACTGGCCGTGCCCCGGCGGGGTTTGACGACGACGGGGTAGCCGTGTGCCGCCGCGAACGCGCACAGCGCCGCGGGGTCGGTCACCTCGGTGGCCGGGGTGCTCTCCACGCCCGCCTCGGCGAGCCTGCGCCGCATCGCGAACTTGTCGAAGACCAGCCGTACCGTCTCCGGGTCGTGCGTGGGCACGCCCAGCGCCTTGCCCACCTCCGCGGCCGTCTCCTGGCACTGGTCGCCGAAGGTGCCGATCCGGGTCACCGGCTGCGCGGCGTGGATCGCCCGCGCGAGCGCGATCCACTCCTCGACCGGCGCGTCCGCGCGCACGGCGACGATCCGGGCGTGCCCGTCGGCCTCCTCCAGCTTGGCCAGATGGTCGGGCCGGCACAGCACGCTCGTGGTGAACGTACGGCCCCGGTCCGTGCCGCGGGCCCGGATCCGGCCCGGCATGTCGTAGCCGCTGCCGAAGACCAGGACGTGTTCAGACATGGTGCGCCGCTTTCTGCGAGGAGGGAGAGGAGGGAAGGGAGGAGGGAGAGGAGGGAGGGGAGGAGGGAGGGGGAGGGAAGGGCATCTGGGGTCATGTTCCGTCCGGGCCGGGGGGTGCCCCGTCCGGGTCCGGGGCGGTCGTGACCGTGATCTTCTCGGTGAGCCGCTCCGCCAGGGCGACCGCCGCCGTGGTGTCGTCGGCGGTGACCAGGACCTGGCCCACCCGGTCCCAGCTGGCGCTCAGCGGACGGACGACCCCGCCCACCGGCACGACGACGTCCAGCCCGATGACGCCCTCGTGCGCCCGCACCCCGTCCACGCCCTGGACGTCGGTGACCCGGCCCGGCTCGGCGGTCAGGAACCGGGTCGCGGCGGCGGCCCGGGCCACGGGCGCCCGTTCCGGAGCGGCCAGCACCCCGCCGGCCCAGCCGACCGTGAACGACTCGATGTCGAAGCCGTACGCCGCGTCCACCAGTTCCATGATCCGGTCGCCGCCGGGCCGCCCGTGGGACTCGATCACCCGGGGCCCGCCGGGCGTCAGCTTCACCTCGGTGTGCGCGGCGCCCTGCCGCAGCCCGACGGTGTCCAGGAACTCCGCGGCACACGCGCGTACGGCGCTCTCGTCGGCCGCGGCCAGCCGGGCCGGCAGGGCGTGGCCGGTCTCCACGAACGTGGTGTCCGTGGCCTTCTCGGTGACCGCGAGCAGCAGATGCCGTCCGTCGAAGGTGAACGACTCCACGCTGTACTCGGGCCCCTCCAGGTACTCCTCCATCAGGAAGTCCCCGACGGGGAAGTACGTGGCGAAGGGGTGCTCGGTGCTGCCGCGCAGCCGGACGATCGACTCCCAGGCGTCGTCGGCCGCCGCCGGCCCGTCGACCCGCCGCACCCCGAAGCTGGCGGCCGCGTCCACCGGCTTCACGATGAACGGATAGCCGTGCCGGGCCCCGAACGCGGTGAGGTCGGCGCGCTCCCCGGCCACGGCCGCCGCCACCGCCCCCGGCCGCCCGGCCAGATGCCGGCGCATCGTCGCCTTGTCGCGCATCAGCCGCGCGCAGTACGGGCTGTTGCCCGCCAGCCCGAGCGCCTCGGCGACCCGGGCGGCCGGTTCGACGCCGGGCTCGGTGATGGTGGCGACGCCGTCGAAGCCGTAGACCTGGTGCGCGGCCGTGACCAGCGGGCCCAGCACGGACCAGTCGGTGTAGTCGACGAGCAGGGCCGCCTCGACCAGTTCGGCGTGCTCGGGCCGGTACTCCTCCGGCCGCTGCACGTTGACGACCTTCAGCCCCAGCTCCCGGGCCTTGCGGACGGTCTCCACCCGGCCGCCGATCACCAGGACGGTACGGTCCCCCACGGGCGCGTTCTCATCCACGTGTTTCTCATCCACGTGCGTCTCTCCCACGTGTTTCTCATCCACGTGCGTCTCTCCCTCAGTCCAGCGCCGGCTGCTGTTCGGCGGCGGCCGGCGCCTCGGTCGCGGCGGTCGCGGCCAGCTGTCGCTCGCCCCACTTCACCGTCGGCACCATCGCGAGGCCCGCGGCGGCGAACAGCGCGCCGAGCAGGATCCAGCCGGGAGCGCCCCAGTAGACGAGCAGCCCGGTCAGCGCCAGCGGGCCGACGATCTCCGCGACGGTCAGGCCCGAGCCGAAGAACGCCTGGTACTGGCCGTGCCGTCCGTCGGGGGCCAGCCCGAAGCTGATCTCCCAGGTGCCGGCCATCTGCACCATCTCGCCGAGGGTCTGCACACCGGCCGCCGCCACCAGGAGCAGCACCGCCGACCACGCCGAGCCGCCGCTGCCCGAGAAGGCGAACACCACACAGCCGGCCGCGAGCAGCAGCCCGCCGCGCACCACGTACCGGGCGGCGCTCGCCAGGTCGGTCACCCCGCGGGCCACCCGGACCTGGAAGACCACGACGGCCAGCGTGTTGAGCACGAACATCAGCGACAGCACCCACTTGGGGGCCTCGGTGTGCCCGACGATCCACAGCGGCAGCGCCACGTCGATCAGCGGCACGTGCAGCACCAGGACCAGGTTGAGCAGGCTGACGGCGACATACGGGCGGTCCTGGAAGACCGACTGCGCCTTCTCGCCCTTCGCCGCCGCGGGGGTGGGCGCGACCGCCGGTGCCCGCAGCAGCACCAGGGAGGCCACCGCGAACGCCGACGCGTTGAGCGCGAAGGCCGCCAGGTACGCCTCGCGGGTGTCGAAGAGCAGCACGATGCCGCCCAGCGCGGCGCCCACCGACAGACCCGCGTTGTACGAGGCCTGGAGGAACGCGCGGACCTTCGTCAGCTGCTCCTTGGGCACCACGCCCGCCAGCAGCGCCTGCTGGGCCGCCGAACCGCTGCGCTGGCCGACCGCGTACAGGCTCGCCGCCAGCACGAACAGCGGGAAGGAGCGCACGACCAGGTACGAGCCGACGGCCGCCGCCGCGCAGAGGAAGAAGAAGGCGGCGGTGCCCCGGGCGCCCCGGCGGTCGGTGACATGGCCGAGCGGCACGCCGAGCACCAGCGCCACCGTCCAGGCGATGGTCAGCCCGAGCCCGAGCTGGGCCGCCGACAGACCGACGACCTGGGTGAAGAACAGGGCGGCGGTCACGTAGTACGCGCCGTCGCCGGTCCGGCTGATGAGCTGGGCCAGGGCGAGCGTGCGCGCGGGCCCGGGCGGGGGAACCAGGTCCTTGATCATGAGACTCCTCGCGGACCCGCGTTCCGTGCGGGCCGCCGTTCGGTGGTGGCTGCTGGTCAGGCTCCGGGGGGAGAGGGTCAGACAGGCCCCAGGGTGCCGAGCCCCTCCACCGCGGTTTCCAGGTGGGCGGGTTCGTGCGTCGCCGACAGCGCGAAGCGGATCAGTCCGGTGCCCTTGGCGACGGTCGGGAAGAACGCGGGCAGCACGAGGATCCCCGCCCGGCGCAGCCGCCGGGCCGCCTCGAACGCCGACGCCTCGGTGTCGAACAGGGCGCCCCGGATGGGGGAGCGCTGCCCGGCGTTGACGAGCCGGTCGTCAGTCAGCTTGTCGAACAGGGCGGCGTTGGCCCACAGCCGCTCCTGGAGCGCGGCCACCTCGCCGCTCAGGTGCAGCCGGGCGGCGGCCACGTCGGCGGCGAGCAGCGGCAGCATGATCGAGTGCCCGAAGACCAGCGGGTTGGCGAACTTGCGCAACACGCGTACGTCGTCCTGCCCGGGCAGCACCACGAAGCCGCCCGCGCCGCCGAACGCCTTGGACAGCGAGCCGACCAGCACCACGTTGTCCGGCAGCCCGGCCGGGCCGAACGCCTCGTAGGCGTAGCCGGCGCCGTACGGCCCGTCGATGGACACGCCGTGGGCGTCGTCGACGTACAGCAGCCCGCCCGCCTCGGCCAGGGACCGGGCGAGGGAGACGACGTCGATCAGGCCGCCCATCGAGCCCACGCCGTCGACCAGGGCGATCGGCGTGCGGCCGCTCGCCCGCGCCTCGGAGAGCCGGGCGTCGAGGGTCGCCGGGTCGGCCAGGTCGAAGCGGTGCACCGGGCCGATCTGCTCCAGGACGCCCCGCAGCACCTGCATCGAGGCGTGGGCGGTCTTCTCGACGAGGAACACGGGGCCTTGCGCGGAGACCGGCCAGCCGGGCAGCGCCGAGGTGCCGAGCAGCGGCAGCACGCCGAGGTGCACCGTGCCGACCGAGGTGAACGGCACGACCGGGCGGCCGCCGTAGATCTCGCCCAGCAGCTCCTCCAGCTGTCCCAGGTACATCGGGCGCATCCGGTTGCGGGACGAGGAGAAGTGCGCGCCGAACCGGCCGAGCGCCTCCTGCGCGGCCGAGACCAGCGCGGGGTGCTGCTCCAGGCCCAGGTAGGAGCAGGAGACGAACTCCACGGCACGGCTGCCGTCCTCCAGCTCCACCTCCTTGCCGTCCCGCCCGGTGATGACATGCCCGGTCAGCCCCTCGTCGAAGGCGCGGTCCAGGGAGTCGGTGGTCTTCCCGATGCGGGCAGCGACCCAGTTGGCGGGCCGGGCGGCGGCTTCCTGCTGCGCGTCGGCGGTCATGCGTGCTTCTCCTCGGATGCGGATGCGGATGCGGATGCGGATGCGGATGCGGATACGGGAACGGGGGCGGGGGCGGACGCGGGAACGGCGGCGGGCGTGGACCCGGGAACGGTTGGCGGGCCGGGCGTCGGCAGGTGCGCGAACATCTCGGCGCACAGGTCCCGGAAGTCCGGCAGCCGGGTGCTGGTGCCGGCGCCGGCGCCGGTGCCGAACACGTCGGACAGGTTGTGCAGATAGCGCTCGAAGTCCGCCTCGCCGCCGTCGGCGACGATCCTGCGCAGACCGTCCACGCCGTGCCCCAGCGCCTCCCGGGCCCGGTCGGCGAACGGATTGGCGGACTGGATGTCCCAGTACACCTCGGGGGTCCCGGAGGCGATCCGGGCGAGCAGCCCCAGCAGCGCCGCGTGCGGCGGCGGGGCGACGGCGGCCAGCTCGTCGATGTCCGCGCCGAGTTCGGCCAGCGCGTGGCCGAAGGCGAGCACGGTGGCATGGGTGAGGACCTGCGAGGCCGCGGCCAGCCGGTCGTGCCGCTCCGCGTCCATCTCCACCACCCGCCCGCCGCCGTCGGTGACCAGGCCGAGCAGATCCCGGGCCAGCGGACCGTCGTGCAGCACGACGGCGGCCACCGGCCGGCCCCGCAGCCCGAGGGAGGGGGCGAACATCGGGTTGAGACCGACCGTCTGACGGCGGCTCGGCAGCCTGCCGACGGCCGCCGCGATCCGGCCCTTCACGGACAGCGTGTCCGCCAGCAGCGCGCCCTCGGGGAGCACACCGTCCAGCACGGGCAGCGCGCCCAGCGCCACCGGCTCCGGTACGGCGAGCAGCAGCAGGTCGGTCCTGGCGAGTTCGGCGCGCAGGGCGCCGGAGGGCGCGGTGATGTCGCCCTCGATCCAGCGGACGCCGGGCGGCAGGGCGGCCGGGGCCAGGGGGTCGGCGACCCTGACCTCGGCGCCCGCCGCGGCGAGCAGCGCGGTGAACAGATCGCCCACCGCACCCGATCCACCGGCGACCACGGCGTGCCGGACGGTGCCCGCCGGTCTCGCCGGTCCCGGTTCCTGACGGCCGCTCATGCGCGCACCGCCCCGCGGGCCGTGAGGGTGGCCGCCATCGCCCGGGACTTCACCAGGGTCTCCTCGAACTCCTCCACCGGGTCGGACAGCGCGATCACCGCTCCGCCGACCCCGAACGACGAGCCCTCGGGCGTGGTCACCAGGGTCCGTATGACGATGCTCAGGTCCGCGGCGCCGGTCAGCGAGAACCAGCCGAGCGCCCCCGAGTACACGCCGCGCGGGCCCTCCTCCAGCCGGTCGATGATCTCCATGGTGCGCAGCTTCGGCGCGCCGGTCATCGAGCCGCCGGGGAAGCAGGCGCGCACACAGTCCACCGCCGACACGTCGCGGCGCAGCCGGCCGCGCACGGTGCTCACCAGCTGGTGGACCGGCGGATACGTCTCGACGTCGAAGAGCTTCGGCACATGGACCGACCCGACCTCGCACACGGTGTTGAGGTCGTTGCGGAGCAGGTCCACGATCATCAGGTTCTCGGCGCGGTCCTTCTCGCTGGCCCGCAGCCCCTCCCGCAGCGCCGCGTCCTCCTCGGCGTTCGCTCCGCGCGGTCGGGTCCCCTTGATCGGCTTGGACTCGGCGACCCCGTCGGTGCCGATGGTCAGGAACCGCTCCGGGGAGGCGCTGAGCACGGCCACCCCGGGGAAGTCGAGCAGCGCGCCGTACGGGACGGGGCTGATGCCGCGCAGCACCCGGTAGGCGGGCAGCGGGTCGAGGACGGTGTCCGTGGCGAAGCTGTTGGTGAGACAGATCTCGTACGACTCGCCGTTGCGGATCTCCTCCAGGCACTCCCCGATGCGCTCCAGGTACTGCTCCCGGCCGTGCCGCTGGGTGAGCGCGGCCTCGGCGAGCGAGGGCGCGGAGGTCAGCGGGCGGCGCCGGCGGGGTGTCTCGGCGGGCAGCAGCTCCAGCCGGGCGGCGGTGGCGTCCAGCCACTTCACCGCGTCCGGGTCGTCCACCGTCGTGCCCAGGGCCAGCAGGTACGTGGATCCTTCGGCGTGGTCGACGACGACGGCGCGGTCGGCGAACAGCAGCGCCGCGTCCGGCGTGGGCGAGGTGTGCGCGGCCGCGGCCCCCGCCTCGGCCTTCAACTCGTAGCCCAGGTACCCGACATAGCCGAGGGAGAAGGCGAACGGCAGGGTGTCGTCGACGGGCAGGGCGCGGGCGCGCAGCTGTGCGTCGAGGTAGTCGAAGAAGCCCTGCGCCAGCTCCTCGTCGGGCCGCCCGGCCCGCTCCACCCGCACGGTGCGGGTGTCCACCCGGTAGGTGACGTACTCGGCGTGGGGGCCCGAACCGTCGCCCAGCACGGAGAAGCGGGCGTCGCCGTCGGAGTGCGAGGCGCTGTCCAGCCAGAAGCCGTGCGGGCCCTGGGCGAACAGCTCGCCGTACGCGGCCTCGGTGTCCGGCGCGCACTCCAGCCGGCGCACGTGCAGCCGGTACGGCGAGGCGGCGGCCGAGGCGGCGGCCGGGGTGCGGACCGCGGCGCGCTCGCGGCGGGCGAGGCTCAGATCGCGGAAGTTGGCGAGCAGTTCGCGGCCGTACTCGCTGGAGATCGACTCGGGGTGGAACTGCACGCCCCACACCGGCTCGGTGCGGTGCCGCAGCCCCATCAGCACACCGTCCTCGGTCCAGGCGATGCCCTCCAGCTCGTCGGAGAGCGTGGTGACCGCGAGCGAGTGGTAGCGCACGACGGAGAACGGCGAGGGGATCCCGGCGAAGATGTCCTCGCCGGTGTGGCGGATCCGGGAGACCCGGCCGTGCATCGGCTCGGGCGCGTGCTCCACGGTGCCGCCGAACAGAGCGGCGATGCCCTGGTGGCCCAGGCACACCCCGAGGACGGGCAGCCCCAGGTCGCGGATCGCGCGGGCGCTGACGCCGAAGTCCCGTTCCCGGTCCGGGCGTCCGGGGCCCGGGGAGATCACGACGTTGTCGTAGTCCTGGGGGTGCAGGGCGGCCCAGTCGACGTCGTTGCGCACCACGGTCGGCGGCTGCCCGTTCACCTCGCCCAGCAGCTGGTGGAGGTTGTAGGTGAACGAGTCGTAGTTGTCGACGAGGAGCGTGCGCACGGGGCGCACCGCGTGGGGTACGGGGTTCTCGCTCATGCCTGTTCGTCCGCGCCCGTCCGCCGTCCGGTGGGCGCCCCGTCGATGACGAGATCCTCGACCCGGCAGGTCTCCTCGATGATCAGGTCGTAGAGCCGGCGCAGGAACGTCTGGTCGATGCCGTTCTCGGCGCCGAAGCGGGCCGCGCGCTCCTGGACCACGCCGATGCGGTGCGGCTGCATCATCGGCACCGCGTGCTCCCGTTTGTACTCGGCGATCCGCACACAGATCTCGATACGGTCCCTGAGGGCGTCCAGCAACCGCAGGTCCGTGCGGTCGAGTTCGTCGCGCATGCCGGCCAGACCGGCTTCGGCGGTCGAGGTCGTCGTCATGCCACTGCCTTCCTGAATGTCGTGGTGTATCGGGGGCGGTCCTCCTGGTCGCGGTGGCCCTCGGCGTCGTCGAAGGCGCCGGACGCGGCGAGCAGCACCGGGAGGACGTCGATCTGGGCGTCGCCGTGCTCGACCGCCAGGCCGCCCCCGGGCCGCAGCAGCCGGGCGGCGCAGCCGACGACCCGACGGATCACGTCGAGCCCGTCCGCTCCGCCGAAGATCGCCTGCTGGGGGTGGTGCTCGCCCCACTCCGGCAGCAGCACCGTGCCCACCGGCACGTACGGGGGGTTGGCGAGCACCAGGTCGGCCCGGCCGTCCAGGTGCGCGAGCAGCCTCGGGTCGCCGACGTCCCCCTCGTGCACGGTGACCGGGGAGTCACCGGCCGCCGCCCGGTCGGCGGCGTTGCCCCGGGCGCAGGCCAGCGCCGCCGGGTCCAGGTCGACGGCGTGCACCTCGGCGTCGGGCCGGGCGTGGGCCAGGGCCAGGGCGAGCGCCGCGGAGCCCGTGCACAGGTCGACCACGACCGGCGCCCGGGTGCCCTCCAGCGTCGACAGCCCCCAGGCCAGCAGGCGTTCGGTGGGGAAGCGCGGGACGAACACGTCCTCGGTCACCGTGACCTCGATGCCGCCGAGACGGGCCCGTCCGGTGAGGTGCCCGAGCGGGATCCGCGCGGCCCGCCGGGCGACCAGCGCGCGCAGCTCGCGCACGGCGCCGCCGGGCACCGCGCGGCCCGGGTCGAGGGAGCCCTCGGGCACCCCCAGGACATGGGCGGCGAGCGCCTCGGCGTCTGCCCGCGGACTCCACACCCCGCTCGCGGTCAGGGTGCGCTCCGATTCCTCGAGCAGGTCGTGGAGGGGGAGTTCTTCGAGTGGCTGTGCCACCACCGTGGGTCGGTCCTTTCGAACGCCACGCGGCCGGGGCGCACCGGGGTGGGGTGCGCGCCGTGCCGAGCGGGGGGTGTGGGGGTTTACGGGCGCCGTCGCGGGCGGACGGTCAGCCGGCCGCCGCGGCGTGGCTGGCCGCGTAGTAGTCGCGCAGCGCCTGCGCCAGCGACGGGTGGATGCGCGAGGAGGCCAGCAGCTCCGGCGGCGGGGTGAAGGTCGGGTCGAACTCGTCCGCGATCCGGGTGTACGCCACGCGCAGGTAGTGCTCGATGGTGAAGGGCCACTCCACCGGCACGGTCCAGTTCGACTCGTAGCCGGTCGCCAGCATGTGGGTGACGGTGGTCTCCACGACCTCGGCGCGGCTGAACGGCTGGATCGGGGCGCGCACCGGGGCGAACAGGTCCAGGGCGATCGAGGTCTCCTCGCCGAGCAGGGCCGCGGTCATCTCACGGGCCAGCAGCGGGGAGAGCGTCAGCCCGTCCCGGTAGGTGCCGGTCATCATCCACAGCCCGCCGAGGTCGGTCTCGCCGAGCAGCGGCATGCCGTCCAGCGCGACCGGCCGGTTGCCGACCTGGATGGTCCGCAGCCCGCTCTCGCCGAGGTTGCGGCGGATCTGGCGGTTGCCGCAGTTCAGCAGGAACAGCACGTCGGAGATGAGGGCGGTCTCCCGGGGCTCGGGGGAGATGATGTTCGTGGCGCCGACGTAGACCTGTCCGGCGCCGCGCGGCACGACGTGCAGACCGCAGGCGAAGGCCCGGTTGGGGGTGCGCAGGACGCTGCGCGGCGAGGTGCCGTCCTCGGTGTCGACCAGCGCCGAGACGCCGTAGCCGCTGATCAGCCGGGGGATCCGGTGGGCCAGCTCGGGCACGGTGTCCAGCACGGTCTGCGAGGCCGCGCCGGCCGCGAGCACCACCTGGCCGGCGCTCAGCACCGTCCCGGACTCCAGCTCGACACCGCGGACCCGGCCGCCGGCCTGGTCGACCCGCGTGGCCTGCTCGGCGATCAGCGTGCCGCCGGCCGCGAGGAACGCCCGCTCCAGGCGCACCAGCAGCTCATGGGCGTTCACCGCGTGCTCGTTCGGCAGGAACATCGCCTGGAGCGGACGGGCGGTCGGCTCTGCGTCCAGCCACTCGACGTCCTCGGGGTCGACGTCCTCGAACTTCTCGCCGTACTCCACGAGCGCGGAGCGGATCGCCTTGTAGTTCTGGGTGTCGATCTCCGGCAGGCCCACGCTGTTGAGCAGGACGACGGTGCCGTCGGCGGTCAGCAGATCGGTGCCGTCGCCGTCCGCGTCCGGGGCAAGTCCCGCCAGCCACTCGGGCCACAGCTTGCTGGCCTGGTAGGCCCAGTCGAGCTTGGTGCGTCCGTACTCGCTCTTCAGCAGGGTCGTGGTGACCTCGCCGAAGGTACCGATCATCGCGCCCGCGGCCGTCGAGGCGGCTCCCGGGCGGTGCGGGCGGCCGAGCACGGCGACGCGTATGCCGCGCCGGGCCAGGGTCAGGCCGAGGGACAGGCCGAGCGAGCCGTTTCCGACGACGACGACATCGTGCGGGCGGTTGTCCTCGGAGGGTGTTGCGGACACCAGGGTGTTCCCTTTCCGGATCGTGGGGGTGAAGACCGCGCGGCGAAGGGTGCGGTACGCGCAGGTGGCGGCGTACGGCGTCGCGCAGCGCGCACAGCCAAACACACCCCGTCGCCCGGTCCAATCGTTTTAGCTGGCGCTAAAGACGGGACGCGGCGCGGGGACGTTCCCTGGTCAGGCGGCGCGGCCCCACGGGGCGGCGGCACCCCGGACGAGGCCCTCGCCGGCCTCCGTCAGGGAGTGCTCGACACTGCGCCCGACCCGCTTGCTCGTGACGAGGTTGCAGTCGCGCAGGACGGCGATGTGCTGGCTGATGGCGCCCGGGGTGACGTTGACCTCGGCGGCGAGCCGGCTCGTGGAGGACGGCACCAGCAGCGCCTGGAGCACCGCGGCCCGGACCCCGCCCAGCAGCGCGGCCAGCGGGCTCGGCCGGTCCGAGCGCAGCCCGTTCCAGAACTCGGCCGCCTCCGGCCGGGGGTAGACGATCATCGGCTGGAGCGGCGGCAGCATGGTCAGCACCTCGGGCCCGCAGAAGACGCTCGGTACGAGGACCAGTCCCTCCCCGCCCAGTTGCTCCTGGAAGTCGTAGGCGCTGCGCACGGTGATCCGGTCGTTGCGCCAGCCGACCCGCTCGTGCAGGGAGGAGAACATCGGGGCCGCGCCGGAGCTCTCGATGACGTGCATCCGGGAGCGGATGTCGGACTGGAGCCCGCTGTGCAGATGCCGCCAGCACGGCTCCAGGGCCAGCTTCCAGTAGGCGTCGAGGAGTTGGGTGACCTTCGCGATCGCCCAGGCCGGCTCGTCGAGCATCCGGCGGTGCAGCGGAGCGGCCTCGCGGCGCCACTCGGCGGGCGTGCCGGGGTCGTTCGCCATCCAGGCGACCTCCCCGACGAAGTGCTCCAGCGGGGTCTCGCGCACCACGGCCAGTTCCTCGGCGACGTTCGCCGGGCCGGAGCCGGGGGCCGGGGTGAGGAAGTCGGGGACGTAACCGGTGGGCGGGATCACGGCCCGCAGCGGGCGGATGTCGAGGGTCTTCAGCCGGGCGCGCACATCGTCCACCCAGGGCTGGTGCTGACGCCTGCGCTCGGCCGAGGCGAGCATCCGAATGCTGTACACGCACTCCCCGAGGGGCGACAGCGAGAAACGGATCCTCGCGACGTCCTCGTGGGTCGGTATGTAACAGATCACTGATGCCGTTCCCCTCGACAGTCCTGGCGGATCCGCCGGTACCGGCGTACCGGTCGGGTGCCCCGCCGGTCGTGCGGTGGCGATCGTTCCGCTCAGCCTCAAGAGCCTAGGCGAAGGTGATCGGCTCCGGCAGTGGGCCGTGGACGGACGAGCCTCACGTTTACCTCGTGTTCACCCTGGCCCCAGCCGCCACCGGACCTCGCCGTCGTGGATCTCCCCGGTGGGCGCGAGCCCGGCGGCCCGGGCCACGGCGGCGGAGGCGTGGTGGCCGGGGTGCACATGCGCGACGACCGTACGCACGTCCCGCTCCCGCAGCCATCCGACCAGCCCGCGCGCCGCCTCGGACGCGAACCCGCGCCCCTGCCAGGGGGTGCCGACGACCCAGGCGATCTCGGCGCGCTCCCGGCCGGGCCCGTCGACGGTGGCCTGCACGGTGCCGACCGGCCGGCCGCCGCCGCGCGGCCGCAACACCCAGTTGCACCAGGAGACCGCGGGGTCGGGGGAGCCGGCGACGAGCCGGGCGTAGCGGGTGCGCAGGGCGTCGGCGGTGAGGGGGGAGCCGCCGATGAAGGTGTGCAGGGCGGGGTCGGACAGGACCTCGGCCATCTCCTCGGCGTGCTCGACGCGCAGGGGAAGGAGGTCGAGGCGGGTGGTACGGATCTCTTCGATGTGCACGACTGCTCCCGGAAACGCGATCAGGCGGTGACCTTTCTCTCGAAAGGTCACCGCCTGATCACTCAGGGTGAGTGACGGGACTTGAACCCGCGGCATCCTGGACCACAACCAGGTGCTCTACCAGCTGAGCTACACCCACCATGCCCGGTAGTTGGACTTTGTGGTCTCCCTACCGGCCGAGAAAAAGTGTACAGGGTCCGAAGGGGTGCTCGCGCACACCTTTTACTGGGCGGGCAGGACGTGCTTCGCGGCGATCGTGCGGGCGGTGTCCGAGTCGGGTCCGGGCTGCGCCACGAAGATGGCCTCGCGGTAGTAGCGCAGTTCCGCGATGGACTCGCGGATGTCGGCGAGGGCGCGGTGGTTGCCGTTCTTCTCGGGGCTGTTGAAGTACGCCCGCGGGTACCAGCGGCGGGCCAGCTCCTTGACCGAGGACACGTCCACGATCCGGTAGTGCAGGTAGCCCTCCAGGGACGCCATGTCCCGGGCGAGGAAACCGCGGTCGGTGCCGACGGAGTTGCCGCACAGCGGCGCCTTGCCGGGCTCCTTCACATGCTCCCGGACATAGGCCAGCACCTGCTCCTCGGCCTCGGCGAGCGTCGTGCCGCCGGCCAGCTCCTCCAGGAGCCCGGACGCGGTGTGCATCTGGCGCACCACGTCCGGCATCGTCTCCAGTGCCTTGGCCGGTGGCCGGATGACGATGTCCACCCCCTCGCCGAGGATGTTCAGCTCGGAGTCGGTGACGAGGGCGGCCACCTCGATGAGCGCGTCGTCGGACAGCGAGAGGCCGGTCATCTCGCAGTCGATCCACACCATGCGATCGTTCATGCGACCACCCTAAAGCTGACGTCCACCTTTCCGGGAGAACGGTCACGTCACCCGGTGGCACATCCGCTCCCGGCGGAGGGGACGAACAAGGGCGGTACGGGGCGCCTCGCCTGCCCCGTACCGCCCCCGGGCCCTGAAGCCCTACAGCCCGCTGCGCTGCCCCGGCACGCTCGCCCGGGCGGCATACGCCTCACGCGCGTGGTCCGCCGACAGGGCCGGTGAGGACCCCAGCGCACTCGTCGTCGCGGCCGTCCGCCGGATCTGCGGCGGCACCGGCCCCGGCGCCTCCGGATGCAGGCCCGCCGACGGCGGGGGCGGCTCCGGGTCGCTCACCCGCTCACTCTGCGGCCGCCGCGCCCGGTACGCCGCCCGGTACGCCGCCGGCGACGAGCCCAGCTGCCGCCGGAAGTGCCCCCGCAGCGCCACCGGCGAACGGAAGCCGCAACGCCCCGCGACCTCGTCCACCGAGTAGTCGGACGTCTCCAGCAGCCGCTGCGCCTGCAGCACCCGCTGCGTGATCAGCCACTGCAACGGAGCGCTGCCGGTCAGCGACCGGAAGCGGCGGTCGAACGTACGGCGGCTCATATAGGCGCGTGCCGCCAGCGTCTCCACGTCGAACTGCTCGTGGAGGTGTTCCAGCGCCCAGGCGACGACCTCGGCCAGCGGGTCGGCGCCGATCTCTTCGGGTAAAGACCGGTCGAGGTAGCGCTCCTGACCGCCCGACCGGCGCGGCGGGACCACCAGACGCCGGGCCAGCGCGCCCGCCGCCTCGTTGCCGTGGTCCGTCCGCACGATATGGAGACAGAGATCGATTCCGGCCGCCGTGCCCGCCGACGTCAGCACATCGCCGTCGTCGACGAACAGCTCGCGCGGATCCACGTGGACCGACGGGTAGCGCTTGGCCAGCGTCGGTGCGTACATCCAGTGCGTGGTGGCCGGGCGGCCGTCCAGCAGACCCGCGGCCGCCAGCACGAACGCGCCGGTGCACAGGCCCACGATGCGGGCTCCCTCTTCATGCGCCCGCCGCAGCGCGTCGAGCGCCTCCTCCGGTGGCGGAGAAGTGATCGAACGCCAGGCCGGCACGACGACCGTGCCCGCCCGCGAGATCGCTTCCAAGCCATGCGGTGCGGTGAGTTCCAGGCCCCCTGTGGTCCGCAGCGGGCCGTCCTCGCCGCCGCACACCAATAGTCGGTAGCGCGGCACGCCGGCGTCCTGGCGGTCAATCCCGAACACCGACAGCGGAATGGAACTCTCGAAGATGGGGCCGCCGCTGAACAGCAGCACCGCGACGATCTCCTTGCGGCGTCGCCCGGAAAGCTTCCGGGCCGCGGCTTCCGGCGCGGCAGTGGAGTCGTGGCTCATCCTGCTAAGCCCCCCTCGGTGGTCGCGGCTCCTCGGTTGTGTCGCTCCTGCACGTTTCCCCTCGGTCCTGCACGAGTCCCCCGCCGTAGACAGTCAAGATCGAATCTACTGTGTCGCGTGATGCCGGCGTGGCCAGTTCAGCACCCGGCAGATTGTCGACTTGGCAACTTGGCGTGAAGCATTCGATCACGAAGCGTTGCACTCGTGGGCCGTGCAGGGAAGTGCGCCTCGTCGTGGTGGCCAATCCCCGTAGGGTGCGCAGGGCACCTGAGGCCCTTTCCTCGCAGGTCGGACGGGGGGTGAGGGGTGGTTACGGCAAGAGATGCACAACGACCGGAAGTTGGCTGAAAACCAACGGGCGCGTGCGTGAAAACCGGTCAGCCGACCGGTGAGTTTCCCCCGGAGTGACGACCGCCACGGTGTGACCCCGTTCCGGTGCGCTGACGGCGCCCCCGGTGGGGTGCGGAGGCCGGGTGCTCCTCGGTGAGCAGGCGGGCCGCGCTCCGCTCGGACCGGCGCAGCAGCAGCCGGCAGACGGCCGTGACGGCGGCCAGACCGAGGGCGGTGCCGGTGGCCCCGGCCAGCGAGGTGCCGTACCAGAGGAGGACCACCGGGACGAGCACACAGCTGAAGGCCGCCCAGCGGATCAGGTCGGTGCACCGGTCGTCACCGGGGCGGCTCTCGGGATCGGTGAGGGACGAGGGCATGCGGCGGGCTCCTCCCCGGGGCGGCGGTGCACGGGGTTCAACGCCTGTTCGAGCGGTCGGTCACTCAGTGGCCTCCGCGAGTGATCGAAAGGGTGGGTGGAAGGGGGCGGAAGGGCGGGCGGGAGGGTGATCGGGAGCGCTGTCAGGACGGCGTAAGGGAACCCTGTGCAAACCGCCTGTACGGGGCAGCAACCATTGCGTTACGGGCGTCCGCTCGTGCATGCTCCCTGGAACCCCCACCGAGGGTGCTCGGGATATGGGCGTTGGAGGCGTGGCGCCGTACCCTTGGGGGTATGGGGTTGGGAAGACAATTCCCGGACACAGCTCCGCCGCTCAACTGCCGTCCAACCCACATAAGGATCGATTCGCCGAGACAGCCATGGCCGGTCACGAATTCTTCGAACCCGCGGACCGCAAGCGGCCCGTCGCCGACCCCACGGCGGCCGAGCCCCTGGCGGCGGAAGAGACACGCCCCACCTGCGATCCCGCCTTCAAGCACGGCGTGGTCGTCGGTTTCGACGGCTCCACCTCCAGTGAACGCGCTCTCGCGTACGCCATCGGCATGGCCCACCGCTCCCGCGCGGGCCTGATCATCGTCCATGTCGCCAACCGGCTGCCCACGACCGTGTGGGCGGGCTGCGAGCCGCCGGTCTTCGTCGACGTGCCCGATCACCGCACCGAGGTCCTCGGCCTGGAGCTGGCCTGCGCGGACTACCTCGCCGAGGTGCCCTGGATCCTGGTCGAGCGCGGCGGAGACATCTGCCACGAACTCGAAGAGGTGGGGCGGGAGTACGAGGCCGACGCGATCGTCGTCGGGTCGACCCACGGCATCGTGGGGCGCATTTTCGGCTCGGTCGCGGGGCGGCTCGCCAAGCGGGCCAAGCGCCCCGTCATCGTGATCCCCTGAGACTCGCTCAACTCCCTTGCGCGCGATGTGTGAATCCATTGCCGCGCGGAGGTGTTTGTGCCCTTGTGAAGGGCATATATCGGTCACCGCGCATCGCACAACCGCATGAAGGGAGCCCGCCGTGGACAACGACGTCTCTGCGGGAAGCACCACCACGATCGTCGGCCGACTCGCCCTGGGCATCACCCTGTTGGCGTTCGGACTCGGGTACACCGACCTGATAGACGGCGTGACGGCGGCGGACGCCGTGACCATCGCCCACTACGTCGGCGGCGTCGCGCTGTTCGTCGTCGGCCTGTTCGCCCTCCGCGACCACGACACGGCCGGCGGAACCGCGTTCACCGTCCTCGGCGCGTTCTGGTTCACCTGGGCCGTGTCGGCCGGGAACCAGGCCTCCGACAACGCGGCAGGGCTCTTCCTGCTGCTGTTCGCCCTCGTGGCGCTCTCCCTGACCGCGGCCGGCGGGGACCAACTCACCCGGGGCACCTACGGGTTGTTCCTCGTCGCGCTGGTGCTGCTCGCCGTGGCGCGACTGTCCGACACGGACTCAGCTGCCAAGGCGGGCGGCTGGTTCGCCGTCGCGGCCGGGGCGGTGGCCTGGTACGCGGCGACGGCTGCGATGGCCCACTGGCCCACGGCACTTCCCAGGCGGGCTGCCGGCCGTGGTGTGACGGCCACCGGCTGAAACCGGCAGCCGAGGCCGGGGAGTCGGGCTTCCCCGGTGATACGAGCGGACCCCCCGTGGCCGGTGGCGCCACGAGGGGTCCGCTCCGTTCTTCCGGGATCTACTCGACCGTCACCGACTTGGCGAGGTTCCTCGGCTTGTCGATGTCCCGGCCCAGGGCCTTCGCCGTGTAGTACGCGAGGAGCTGGAGCGGGATGCCCATGAGGATCGGGTCGAGCTCGTCCTCGTTCTTCGGGACGACGATCGTCTGGTCGGCCTTCTCCTGGCACTCGTGGGCCACCGCCAGGATCCGGCCGCTGCGGGCCTTGATCTCCTCCAGGGCCGCGCGGTTCTTCTCCAGCAGGTCGTCGTTCGGGACGATCGCGACCGTCGGCAGGGCGGGCTCGATGAGGGCCAGCGGGCCGTGCTTCAGCTCGGAGGCCGGGTACGCCTCGGCGTGGATGTAGGAGACCTCCTTGAGCTTCAGGGAGGCCTCACGGGCCACGGGGTAGCCCCGGACGCGGCCGATGAAGAGCATCGAGCGGGCCTCGGCGAACTCGTCGGCCAGCTTCTTGATCTCCTCCTCGTACGAGAGGATCTCGGCGATCTGGCCGGGCAGCTTGCGCAGCCCCTCGATGATCCGCTTGCCGTCGCGGACCGAGAGGTCGCGGGTGCGGCCGAGGTGCAGGGCGAGCAGGGCGAAGGCGACCGTGGTGTTGGTGAAGCACTTGGTCGAGACGACACACACCTCGGGACCGGCGTGCACGTAGATGCCGCCGTCCGCCTCGCGGGCGATCGCCGAGCCGACCACGTTCACCACACCGAGGACCCGGGCGCCCTTGCGCTTCAGCTCCTGGACGGCCGCCAGCACGTCGTACGTCTCACCGGACTGGGAGACGGCGATGTACAGGGTGTCGGGGTCGACGACCGCGTTGCGGTAGCGGAACTCGGACGCCGGCTCGGCGTCGGCGGGGATCCGGGCCAGCTCCTCGATCATCTGGGCGCCGATCATGCCCGCGTGGTACGAGGTGCCGCAGCCGAGGATCTTCACCCGGCGGATCTTGCGGGCTTCCCGGGCGTCCAGGTTCAGGCCGCCGAGGTGCACGGTGGAGAAGCGGTCGTCGATGCGGCCGCGCAGCACGCGGTCCACGGCGTCGGCCTGCTCGTGGATCTCCTTGTGCATGTAGGTGTCGTGGCCGCCCATGTCGTAGGAGGCGGCCTCCCACTCCACGGTGGTGGGCTCGGCCGTGGTGCGGGTGCCCTCCGTGGTGTAGGTGCGGAAGTCGTCGGCCTTGAGGGTGGCCATCTCGCCGTCGTCGAGCGTGACTATCTGGCGGGTGTGGGCGACCAGCGCGGCGATGTCCGAGGCGACGAACATCTCCTTCTCGCCGATGCCGAGGACGACCGGGGAGCCGTTGCGGGCGACGACGATCCGGTCCGAGAAGTCGGCGTGCATGACGGCGATGCCGTACGTGCCCTCGACCACGCGCAGCGCCTCGCGGACCCGGTCCTCCAGCTTCTCGGCCTGGGAGCGGGCGATCAGGTGGACGAGGACCTCGGTGTCGGTCTCGGAGAGGAACTCGACGCCGTCCGCCTCCAGCTTGCGGCGCAGGTCGGAGGCGTTGTCGATGATGCCGTTGTGGACGACGGCGACCTTGCTGTCGGCCGACATGTGCGGGTGGGCGTTCACGTCGGAGGGGGCGCCGTGGGTGGCCCAGCGGGTGTGGGCGATACCGGTGGTGCCCTTGAAGCGCGCCGGGACCTTGGCCTCCAGGTCACGGACCCGGCCCTTGGCCTTGACCATCTTCAGGCCGGCGGTCTTCGGGGAGGTGACGACTATGCCCGCGGAGTCGTAGCCGCGGTACTCCAGGCGCTGGAGCCCCTCGAGCAGCAGGGGCGCCACGTCACGCTTCCCGATGTATCCGACGATTCCGCACATATATATGTATCCCCAAGCTTTCTGGCCACCCGCGAGGGTGGTGGTTCACCCGTAGACGATGCGCCGCAGCTGCCTGAGTGACAGCTCCGGCGGGGCCACCGCACGGTATTTCAGGTCCGCCTCGATCTGTTCGAAGATCTCCGCGTTCACCAGGCCCTGGGCCTGGAGCTCGCGGTGGCGGCGACGGACGTAGTCCTCGGTCGTCTCGTCGAAAAAGGCGAGCACGTCCTGGATCACCCGCAGCGCCTCGCCCCGCTGGAGGGGTGAGGACCGCATCAGATGATCAACGAGTTCGTCGTGCACCCGGTAGATCCTGAGGTACTGGAGCCGGTTTCGCAAGAATCCTGCCCGGATTCGGGCAGGCGCCTGTTAAGGGCCCTTGAGAGAACGTTGAATCTGTTATGAGCCCGTGTTCGTGAACCGTGCATCCTGCGTCCCCGTGACTCGTCGCCTGAGGGGGCGAGTTTCAGACGCCGTGGACACTCCTCGCATGGGCGTACCGCTCCTGTGGCGGTCGGCCCGGGATCCGAGATGCTCCCCGGCCAGGCGCAGCACCCTCTCGTCCGCGACGGTCAGGCGCAGCCGGTCCCGGATATGGGCACCGCACGGGACGGCGACGGTGAACGGCGCGCTGATCGCACGCAGCCCACGCCCCTTCCCCCGCCTGCGTGCCACCGGCCAGTCCCCTCCTTCTGGTTCTGCGAACCCAGCTGCCACCGCCGAGCATGCGTTCCCCGTGCTCGCGTGATACGGGGAACCGGCCCCGTTCACCCGCACGGGCGAGATACCGGCCGCACGGCAGGGCGCACCCACGCCGGGCAGGCGGTCCGCGGGCGGATCACATGCGCCCCAGGACCGCCTGTTTGGCCATCGTGAACTCGTCGTCCGTCAGCACCCCGGCCCGGTGCAGCTCGCCCAGCTCCCGCAGCCGCCGCAGCAGCGCGTCGTGGTCGTCCCCGGACGGCGGCCGGTCCGCCGCGGGCGCGGGCAGCGGCCGTACGGCGTCCTCGGGCGGCGCGGCCGGATGCGGCAGCCGGGCCTGCACGGCCGCCGCGACCAGCGCCATCAGCGGGTCCTTCTTGAAGCCCCACAGCTCCACGGCGTGCGGGTCGTACTTCGGCGGGGCCTTGGTGGGCGCGTGCCGTACGGTGAAACGCAGGTGACCGTTCTCCAGGCCCACGGCCGGCTGCCACTCGACGGCCGTGATGTCCTCGACGCCGATCGTCCGGGCCCCGGCGGAGGCCTTCGCGTCCTCCGTCTTCCAGTTCCACTCCAGGCGCACCCGCTCGCCGTCGAAGCTCGCGGTGCCGTCCCCGGCGGAGCAGGACAGCGGCACGGACGGGCCGGGCAGCAGATACGCGTCCACCGGGCCGGCCGGCACCTGGTCCAGCGTCAGCGCCTGACGCACCTCGTCCACGACGTACTCGGCGACCCCGTACCGGTCGGACTCCACGATCAGCTGGTACGGGTCGTGCGCCTCGGCCAGCCGCCCGCCGGTGGCGTGCAGCAGCGGATCGGCGCCGTCGCGCAGGCGCAGCCTGAGCCGCCCGGTCTTCTTCCCCTGCTCGAACGAGACTCCCGCCAACGCCCCCAGGGGGACGACGAGTTCACCGAGCTCCCGGCGCAGCAGCCCGACGTTCTTGTCCCGCCCCGGCGTCAGCCGCAACGCGTCCCCGTCGAAGACCCAGGTGCCGTCCTTCTGGATAATCTCCGCCATGGGACGATTGTTCCAAAGACATCTGCCCACGAGCGACGACGGGCGCCCCGAGGACCGTACTCGGGGCGCCCGTCTGTCTTGATCAGAACCCTGCGACGGGATTCTTCAGGGTGCCGATCAGCTGGAGGGCGCCCGCCGGGTCCGAGAGGTCGACCATCTGCTCGTTGTTGCGCAGCTGGAGCCGGTTCAGACAGGACAGGGCGAACTCGGGGGCGAACAGGTCGTACTGGCGGAACTTCTCGGCCAGTTCGGGGTGGGCCTCCTGGTAGGAGCGGGAGACCTCGGCGACCGTGCGCCAGAAGTCGTCCTCCGCCAGGACCTCTTCACCGGCCAGGGCGGCCGCGAGGAACCGGAAGAAGCAGTCGAAGACGTCCGTGAAGATCGACAGCAGCTTCTTGTCCTCGGGGACCTCGACGCGGATCCGCCGGACCTCGGGCGGCAGCACCGCGTCCGGGTCCATGACGGCGATCTCCTCGGCGATGTCCTTGTAGATCGCCCGCCGCACGACCCCGTCCTCCAGCACGAGGATCGTGTTCTCGCCGTGCGGCATGAACACCAGGTCGTAGGCGTAGAAGCTGTGCAGCAGCGGCGTGTAGTACGCCTCGAGGTAGGCGCGCAGCCAGGCGTCCGGGGCCAGGCCCGACTGCTCGACCAGCGCTCCGGCCACCGACTTCCCCTCGTGGTCCAGATGGACCAGCGAGGCCATGGTCGCGAGCGCCTCGCCGTCCTGGAGGGACGGCACCGGGCTCTCCCGCCACAGCGCGGCCAGCATCTTGCGGTACGGCGAGTAGCGGTCCGTGGCCGCCTCGTACTCCAGGTGCCGGTAGCCCACGGCCGCCCGCTCCCGGATGATCGACAGACCGGACCCCTTCAGCACCGGATCGTTCTCGATCAGCTGGGCCAGCCAGTCGTTGATCGCCGGGGTCGCCTCCATGTACGCCGCCGACAGGCCGCGCATGAAGCCCATGTTGAGGACGGACAGGGCCGTCTTCACATAGTGCTTCTCCGGGTGGGACCGGTTGAAGAAGGTCCGGATCGACTGCTGGGCCAGGTACTCGTCGTCGCCCTCGCCCAGGCACACCAGGTTCCCGCGCGCGACCTCGGCGGCGAAGGTGACGGTGAGCTTGTTCCACCACTGCCAGGGGTGGACGGGGATGAGGAGGTAGTCGGCCGGGTCGAGGCCGCGTTCGCGCAGGACCGCGTCGAACCGCTCGACGGTCTCCTCGCCCAGCTCCTGCCGCACGAAGGACTCGTACTCGATGCCGACGCCCGCCGTGAAGGCCGCCCGCGACCGGTGCGCGGCCAGCCACACCAGCCGGACCGGGCTCGCCGTCTCCGGGGCGTACGCCAGGTACTCGTGCACACCGAAGCCGAGCCGGCCGTTGTTGGCGACGAAGCAGGGGTGGCCCTCGGTCATGCCGGTCTCGATGGCCTGGAAACCGCTCCGCACCAGCTCCGCCGAGGTGACCTGCGGCTTGGTGAGCTTGTAGCAGGTGCCGGAGAGGGTGGAGGAGATCTCCTCCAGATAGACCGGCAGGATCGCGTCGCTCAGACCGAGGGCCTGCTTCAGCTCGATGAAGAAGTCCAGCGCGGCGAGCGGGAGTGCGGCCCCGTCCCGGGTGCGGGTGATCGAGCCGGCGTCCACCTGCCAGTGGTCCAGGGCGCGGCGGACGGCGGTGAAGCGGTAGGCCGTCAGCCCGTCGTCGCTGCGGACGACGTACTCCTCGCCGTCCTTCTGCGGGGTGATCAGGCGTTCGTGGGCGAACTCCGCGAGGGCCTTGCGGACCAGCTGGCGGTTGGCCTGCTCCCAGCGCTCGGGGGAGAGGTGGGCCACGGCGTCGGCGAGGCTCATGCGGGCACCCCCACGGCGTCGGTGAACTGCTCACGGGTGCAGAAGCTCAGCAGCGCCGGCTTCTCCGGCTTCTGGATCTCGCGCTCGGGCACGAACCCGACGGCCTCGTTCAGGGCGTGCACGGCCGTGTTGGACACATCGGGCTCGACGACGACCCGGGAGGTGGCCGGGTCCTCGAAGAGGCGGGCCATCACGGCGGTGATGACGGCGCGGGTGAAGCCGTGCAGGGGCGTGTCGGTCGCCGGCACCAGGAAGTGCATGCCGACGTCACCGGGCCGCGGCTCGTACAGACCGACCAGTTCGCGGTGGCGGGGGTCGTAGTACTCCATCAGGAAGGCGGGCTTCCCGTCGCGCAGCCCGAGCAGGGCGTGGTGGTGCTCGTCGGCGGCGATCTCCATGTAGGCGCGCTCGACGTCCTCCAGTTCGGCGTCCTGCATCATCCAGTACGCCGCCTTGGGGTGCGTGACCCAGGAGTGCAGCAGCTCGGCGTCCTTCAGGGGGTCGAGCGGGCGGAAGGTGAAGGTCATACGGAGAACTCCTGGAACGCGATGGTCTTCTCGACCGGGTAGTACTCGCTGCCGAGCAGCTCGCTGATGATGGAGCTGTTGCGGTACGGACCCATGCCGAGGTCGGGGGACGTGATGCTGTGCGTGTGCACACCGGCGTTCTGGAGGAAGACGCCCCGGCCCGTGGTGTCGATCGCGTAGTTGCGGGCCACGTCGAAGTTGCCCTGGGAGTCGCGGACCAGACGGTCCTGGATCGGGGCGAGGAACTCGGGCTCGGCGTAGTGGTAGCCGGTGGCCAGGACCAGTCCCTGGGACTCGAGGGTGAAGTCCTTCTCCTGCTCCTCCTGGCGGAAGGAGAGGGAGTAGGTGCCGTTGTCGTACGTCGCGCCTTGGAGCGCGGAGTTGGTCAGCAGCCGTGTGGGCACCGGACCGCCGAGGTTCTTCTGGTACAGCAGGTCGAAGATCTCGTTGATCAGGTCGCCGTCGATGCCCTTGAACAGGCCCTTCTGCTGGGCCGTGAGCCGGTAGCGGGTGGCCTCGGGCAGCGCGCGGAAGTAGTCGATGTACTCCGGCGAGGTCATCTCCAGCGTGAGCTTGGTGTACTCCAGCGGGAAGAAGCGCGGGGAGCGGGTGACCCAGTTCAGCCGGTAGCCGTGGACGTCGATCTCGCTGAGGAGGTCGTAGTAGATCTCGGCGGCGGACTGCCCGGAGCCGACGAGGGTGATCGAGTCCTTCTTCTGCAGCTCCGCCTTGTGCGCCAGGTAGCGGGAGTTGTGCAGGAAGTCCCCGCCGAGGTCGCGGCAGGTCGCCGGGACGTACGGGGTGGTGCCGGTGCCCAGGACCAGGTGGCGGGCGCGGTAGACGTCCCCGTCGGTGGTCCGTACGGCGTACAGCGCGTCGCCCTCGTCGTACGTCACCTCGGCGACGGTCGTCGAGAAGCGCACGCTGGTCAGCTTGTTCGCGGCCCAGCGGCAGTAGTCGTCGTACTCGACGCGCAGCGGGTAGAAGTTCTCGCGGATGTAGAACGAGTACAGCCGGCCCTTCTCCTTCAGGTAGTTGAGGAAGGAGTACGGCGAGGTGGGGTCCGCCAGGGTGACCAGGTCCGACATGAACGGCGTCTGGAGGTGGGCGCCCTCGAGGAACATGCCGGCGTGCCACTCGAAGTCCGGCTTGGACTCCAGGAAGACGCCGTCGAGCGCGTCGATCGGTTCGGTGAGGCAGGCGAGGCCGAGGTTGAAGGGGCCGAGCCCGATGCCCACGAAGTCGTAGGTGGTGCTGCTGGGCTCAGGAAGCGCGGTCAAGGGACTCTCCCAGGTACTGCTCGGCGTGGCCGGCGATCAGGTCGAGGACGGCGGCGATGTCGTCCGGCGTGGTCTCGGGGTTGAGCAGGGTGAATTTCAGGTAGTGGCGGTCGCCCACCTTGGTGCCCGCGACCACCGCGTCACCGGAGGCGAACAGGGCCTTGCGGGCGTGGAGGTTGGCGCGGTCGATCTCGGCCGGGTCCTTCACCGCCTGCGGGATGTAGCGGAAGACCAGGGTGGACAGCGTCGGCTGGACGACGACGTCGTAGCGGGGATCGGCGGCCAGCAGCCGCCAGCCCTCGACGGCCAGGTCGCAGACCTCGTCGAAGAGCTGTCCGATGCCGTCGGCGCCCATGGTGCGCAGCGTCATCCAGAGCTTGAGCGCGTCGAAGCGGCGGGTGGTCTGGAGGGACTTGTCCACCTGGTTGGGGATGCGCTCCTGCACCATCCGGCGCGGGTTGAGGTACTCGGCGTGGTAGGTGGCGTGCCGCAGGGTGGCCGCGTCCCGGACCAGCACGGCGGAGGAACTCACGGGCTGGAAGAAGGACTTGTGGTAGTCGACGGTGACGGAGTCGGCGCGCTCGATGCCGTCGATGCGGTCCCGGTACTTCACGGAGGCGAGCAGGCCGCAGCCGTAGGCGGCGTCCACGTGCATCCAGGTGTCGTACTGGGCGCACAGCTCGGCGATCTCGGGCAGCGGGTCGATGGAGCCGAAGTCGGTGGTGCCGGCGGTGGCGACGACGGCCATGGGGACGAGGCCGGCCTCCTTGCAGCGCTCCAGCTCACGGGCGAGCGCGACGGTCTGTATGCGCTTGTCGTGGTCCACGGGGATGGACACGACCGCGTCCTGGCCGAGGCCGAGCAGTTTCGCCGACTTCTTCACGCTGAAGTGGCTGACCTCGGAGGCGAAGATCCGCAGGTCGGCCAGGCTGTCGCTCTTGGCCTCCTCGCGGGCCAGCAGCAGCGCCTGGAGGTTGGACTGGCTGCCGCCGGAGGTGAACACGCCGTCGGCGGCCGGGCCGAGGCCGATGCGCTCGTTCGTCCAGTCGATCAGCTTGCGCTCGATGAGGGTGCCGCCGGCCGACTGGTCCCAGGTGTCCAGGGAGGAGTTGACGGCGGACAGGACCGCCTCGCCGAGCACCGCCGGTATGACGACCGGGCAGTTGAGGTGGGCGAGGTAGCGGGGGTGGTGGAAGTAGATCGCGTCGCGGAGGTACACGTCCTCCAGCTCGTCCAGGACCGCCGCGGTGTCGTGCAGCGGCTTGTCCAGGTCGATGTGCTCGATGCGGGGGGCGAGGGCGTCGACCGTGACGCCGGTGAACGGACGGTCGGTGGCGGCGAGTTTGGCCGCCACCCGCTCGACTCCTTCGGTCACGGAGCGGCGGTAGTGCTCCGCGGTCGTGTCATTGAGCAAGTGCGAGCGCATGGTGGGGGTCCTCCGGTGGGGACGGTCCGGTGCGGGACGGGCCAGGGCCGGAACCTCGGCTTCAACTTAGGTTAGCCTAACCTAAGGCGCGAAAGGTGGATCCTGGGCCTGCCGTGACTGTGATCACGCTTGCAACTGGGCGAGCGCGAAGGGGAGTTACGGGCGAAGGGGGTGCGTGCAAGGGGGGTACGGGCGAAGGGGGACAGCCGAAGGGGAGTGTGAAGGCGAGTGTGAAGGCGAGTGTGAAGGGGCGTCACTCCTGTTCGCGGAGCTGCTCCTCGGTCAGGCCCTCGCGCCAGTAGCCGACGAAGGTGACGCGCCGTCGGTCGATGCCGCGCTCGCCGACGAAGTGCCGGCGCAGCGCCTTCACACACCCCGACTCGCCCGCGATCCAGACGTACGGGTGCTCGGCGGACGGCAGGGCGAGTCCGGGCAGCAGCTCCAGGGCCGATCGCCGGACGAGCCAGGTGACCTGGGCGTCCGCGGCGGTCGTCAGCTCCTGGACGTCCCCGGCGTCGTCCACTTCCAGCCACGCCCGGACCGGCAGGCCGGCGGGGAGCGACTCCAGGATCGAGGTGATCGCCGGGAGCGCGGTCGCGTCCCCCCACAGGACCACCAGGTCGGTGTCCTGCGGCGGACGAAACCGGATGGCCCGGTTGTCGGCGATCGCCGGGCCGAGCAGCAGCACGCGGTCGCCCGCGCCGGCCTCGGCGGCCCAGCGGGACGCGGGACCGGCGGGGGTGTGCAGCACGAAGTCGATGTCGATCTCGTCGGGATCGCGCCGCAGGGCGCGCAGGGTGTACGAGCGCATCACCGCCCGTACGTCGTCGGGGAGTTCCCGCCAGCCCTGCCACCAGCCGTCGCCCAGATCGAGCGGAACGTGCGGCTCGCGCTGGCCCGGGTGCGGCAGGAACAGCGACAGGGACTGGTCGTACCCGTCGGAGAAGAAGTGCCGCAGCTCCTCCCCGGCGAAGGAGACCCGGACCAGCGACGGCGAGAGCCGCCGGGTCCGCACGACGTGGAGGGAGAAGAACCGGAACGGGGCAGTGACGGTCGCGTTCATGGGGGTGCGTTCCTCGGGCGTGGGGAAGGGCAGCTCACCAAGAGGCGCGGGGCTGCGTCGACATGCGGCTCCGCCGCGGGGGCGCGACCGGTCACCACCGGCCCGCAGTTCACCCGCGACGCGAGCCACCGCTCGGTCAGCTGACCTTCTTGGCGTTCTCGAGCGCCTCGGCGAGGTTCTCCAGAAGCGGCACACACTTGTCGTACGACAGGATCGGCTCGGGCGAGCGCGCGATGACCTGACCGGCCTTCACCGCGGGCAGCTTCTTCCAGGTCGCCTCGGTGATGTCGGCGGGCTGGATGGTCGAGGAACGGTCGTCCATCATGATGATGTCGACCGCGTACTTGTCGACGTTCTCCCAGCTCAGCGACTCGTACCAGCCGCCGCCCTCGGCCTTCGCGCTCTCCGGCGGCTCGACGAAGTTCACGCCGAGGGCCTTGAAGTACTCCAGGTCGATGGAGAGGTTGGTGCCGGAGACGTAGAACAGCTCGGCGCTCGCGGAACCGGCCATCACCTTGATCTCGGGCTTGGCCTTGGCAGCGGCGCGCAGCCGGGTGGCCGCGTCCTCGAAGCGCTTCTTGGCGTCGGTGACCGCGGCCGCCTTCATGTCCGCGCCGAGGGACTCGGCCAGCTCCCACATGCGCTCCAGCGGAGCGGTGAGCTGACGGTCGTAGACGGAGACGCCGACGCTCGGGGCGAGCTTGGCGATCTTGTCCTTGGAGGCCTCGGGGACGTACCAGAGGGTGCCGGCGTTGTCGAACATGGTGGAGATGAGGACGTCGGGCGCGAGCGCGGCGTACTTCTCGACGTTGAACTCGTCCCAGACGTTGCCCAGGATCTCGACCTTGGTGACGTCCATGTCGCCGGCCTGGACGTCGGCCTTGCCGTCGGCGGTCTTGGTCGGGCCGAAGACGCCCTTGACCTGGATGCCGTAGTCGTGGAGGGCGGCGCCGACACCGGTGAACGCGACGATGTTCGCGGGTATCTTGTCCAGCTTCACCGTGGTGCCGCGGTCGTCCTTGAAGGTCCAGGGACCGGACTTGGCGGAGGCGCTCGCGGACGATTCCGAGCCACTGCTTTTCGCGTCGTCGTCCCCGCAGGCTGCGAGGACGGCACCGAGGCCGAGGGCGCCACCAGCGGCGAGGATGCCGCGGCGGGTGAGGTGGTTGGCTCTGGCGTTGGACATGAGGGTGGCTGCTTTCGGACGTGCGGGATCACCGCCGGGACAAGTCGAAGGTAGGTTAGCCTAACCTCAGATCTTGTCCAGGCCTGGGATGCTGTGATCCGCAACCCTGTGAGATGTCTGTGCCGCCCCCACTTCAGTGAAATCACCTGATGTAAAAGGGGAGTTGGCTCCATATGACCCCCCGTGAGAACGGCGGCACATCCGTCTTTCATTCACCCTTCGCGCACCTTTCGTCACCAGCCGGACTTGCACCTTTCGCCCCGCAAAGAGGGTGCTCGGTCAAACGTGATCATCCGCACACTTGATCAGGGAACGCGAACACTTTTAACTGGCCCCGCAAATATGAAGATCGGATGAGGAAACCGGGGGATACGTGCGCAAACGCTCGCGCAACGGGGCCTGGGGGCACCGGAGAAGAAGACCCAGCACGCTCACCGCGTTCACGACCGGGATCACATCGTTCGCCCTGCTCGCGTCGCTTCCGACGTTCGCAGCAACCGCCACGGCCGCACCGGCCCGGACGTCGTCGACGTCCTCCACGACCACCCACGGCGGCGCCGCCGAACGCGCGGCGGCCACCGGCGAGCAGGTCGAGGTCACCGGCGAACGCACCGAGTACTCCACCACCATGGCCAACCCGGACGGCAGCTTCACGCTCGTGCAGTCCGCGGTCCCGCAGCGCGTCCAGGGCGACGACGGCTCCTGGCGGCCGGTCGACACCACGCTGGAACGCCGCCCCGACGGGTCCGTCGGACCCAAGGGCGCCGTCGTCGACCTCGCCTTCTCGGGCGGCGGCAGCGGCACCGGCCTGATCCGCCTCGGCAACGAGCAGGGCAGCCTCCGCCTCGACTGGCCGGGCCGGCTGCCCGAGCCCCGGCTCGACGGCGACAAGGCCGTCTACCCCGACGTGCTCGACGGCGTGGACCTGGAACTCACCGCCACCGCCGAGGGATACCGCGAGGTCCTCGTCGTCAAGTCCGCCCGGGCGGCGGCCGATCCGGCGCTCGAACACATCGCGCTCACCGCCTCCGCCACCGACCTCGACGTGCTGCCCGGCGCGGGCGGCGGTCTGCGCGCGGTCGACGCCGACGGCAACACCGTCTTCAAGGGCCCGGCGGGCCAGATGTGGGACTCCGCGAGCGGGACCGGCGAGTCCGGCGGCGCGAGCACCCAGCTGCTGACCGCCGACGCCGAGGACACCCCGGCCGGAATCCCCGACCCCGTCGAGCAGGGCACCCAGCCGCACTCCGGCGACGCCAGCGCGGTGATGCCGGTCCAGGTCCAGGGCGACACCGTCGCGGTCACGCCCGACCTCGGCCTGCTGCGCGGCGAGGACACCGTCTACCCCGTCTACATCGACCCGTCGGTGGGCCTCGGGGTGTCCGAGCGGACCGTGCTGTCCTCGGACGGCGACAAGTTCTGGATGTTCAACGGGGACTACGGCGTCGGACGCTGCAGCGTCTCGGGCCCGTACTGGTGCGGCAACAACTACACCAACCGCATGTACTTCGAGTTCTCGCCGGCCAAGCTGGCGGGCAAGTACGTCCTGGACGCGACCTTCCGCGCGTACGAGACCTGGTCGTTCAGCTGCGACCCCCACTGGGTCGACCTGGAGCGCACCAACAACATCTCCGAGGGCACCAGGTGGCCGGGCCCGGACCAGCTGGACCAGATGGGCGACCGCTACATCTCGGCCGGCCGCGGCTCCCAGTGCAGTCCCGAACAGCCCGACCAGTGGGTCGAGTTCAACGACAACCCGGACGAGGCCGACGAGAACCTCGCCTCCACCGTGCGCAAGTTCGCGGACGGCAAGATCAACCGGCTCACGTTCATGCTGCGGGCCAAGGACGAGTCCGACCCCGATGCCTGGAAGCGTTTCGACGACAACGCTGAGCTCAAGGTCAACTACGCCTTCAAGCCCGGCGTGCCCACCGACGTCGGCCTGATCCCCGGCGACGGCACCACCGCCTACTGCAAGACCTCGTCGTCCGACCCGCTGATCGTCACCCGCGTCGACCCGATGGTGCAGGCCCGGGTGCAGACCAAGGTCGAGCACAACCTGGGCGACGAAGAGGGCTCCCTCCAGGCCGAGTACGTCATCGAGCGCGGTGACGACGCCGCCTGGCACCAGGTGTGGTCCGACTACCGACCGGACTCCGGCTGGGACCCGGACGGCACCCTGGAGAAGATGCGCACCACCAACCGAGCCGACGGCGGCCTGTACCGGCTGCGCTCACGCACCCAGTCGCACTGGTCGTACGGCGGCAAGTCCGGCGACCTGTTCTCCTCGTACTCCTCCTGGTGCTACTTCAAGATCGACTCGACCGCGCCCAAGGCGCCGACGATCACCACCGGCACCCCGTACACCGAGTGCACCACCAACCTCTGCGAGGGCAAGGGCGGTCCGGGCGTCCCGGGCAGCTTCACCTTCAAGCCCAACGCCGTGGACAAGGACATCACCGGCTACCGCTGGCGGCTGCTGACCACCTCGGCCAAGGAGGCCAAGCCGGTCACCGGCACCACGGTCACCGTGCCCAACGTCACGCCCTCCCTCTCCGGCACCCAGGTGCTCTCCGTGGAGGCCAAGGACGTCCGCAACCGCTGGGGCGCCCCCGCCGAGTTCAGCTTCAAGGTCGCCCCGGCGGCCGGCGCCTCGGGCAGCTGGCACTTCGACGACGCCGCGCCCGGCTCGGGCGTGACCGTCGCCAAGGACACCGCCACCGAGGGCACCCGGCACGACGCCACCCTCTACACGGCCGGCGCCGGCTGGTCCTCCCTGGCCCGCCGCGGCGACACCGACTACTCGCTGTTCCTCGACAGCTCCGACCCGGCCAACCAGCAGGCGTACGCGGCCACCGCGACCCCCGCGGTGAACACCAAGGACTCCTTCACCGTCTCCACCTGGGCGTACCTCACGGACAACGCGTCCACGCACGTGGTGATGGCGGCCCCGGGCACCAACGCCTCGGCGTTCACCCTGTACTACTCGGCGTCGCTCAAGAAGTGGGTGTTCAACCGCACCGCGGCCGACGTCAAGGAAGGCCAGTCGTATCTGCGGTCGGTCGCGGACACCGCGAACCCGCCGCTGAAGGTCTGGACGCACCTGGCCGGCGTGTTCGACACGAAGAACGACGCCGACAAGACGAACGACACCATCCAGCTGTTCGTCAACGGCCGTCCGCAGGGCAAGCCCGTGGTCCTCAACGCCCTGTCGACCGCCTACACGCCGTGGGTGTCCTCCGGCGGCCTCCAGTTCGGCCGCTCGATGGTCGGCGGCGTGTACGGCGAGCACTTCCGCGGCCGCCTCGACGAGGTGAACGTCTGGCAGCGCATCCTGACCCCGGACGAGATCACTCAGCAGGCGCAGCTCCTGGAGAACGGCGTCGCCGCCAACGAACTGGTCGCCCACTGGGACGCCGCGAGCTCCACCGGCACTCAGGTCAAGGAGCTCACCGGGTACCCGGTGGGGAGCCTCGCCCTGTCGGCCTCCGGCGCGACCCTGGACGCCGAGAACAACGCCCTGGTCCTGGACGGCACCGCCGGCAACGCCACGGCCGCCGGACCGGTGATCGACGAGAGCGGGGCGTTCACCGTCTCCGCCCGGGTCCAGCTGGACTCCGCGAAACTGGCCGCCAAGCCGGTGGGCTACCAGGCCGTGGTCGCCGCCCAGCAGGCGTCCGCCGGTGAGTCCTCCTGGGCGCTGTGGGTGGTCAAGCCCGCCGACGGCGTCTACCAGTGGAAGTTCACCCGGACCGCCCTCGGCAGCGACGGCAAGGTCACGCAGAGCGCCGAGGTGCCCGGCGGCGACATCGCCGAGACCGACACCTGGGTCCAGGTCACCGGGGTCTTCGACGCCCAGGAGGCCTGGGAGTGGACCGACCCGGCCGACGCCACGAAGACCGAGACCCGCTACGGCAGGCTCCACCTCTTCGTGGGCGAGTTCGACCAGCCCGCCGAGACCGCCTCCGGGTTCACCGCCGTCCAGCTGGGCAGCGGCACCCTCTCCGCGGGCCGCGGCAGCAAGGGTGGCAGCACCGGCAACTATCTGCCCGGTGCCCTGGAGGAACTGCGGGTGTGGACCGGCGCGATGAGCGCCGACCAGGTCCGCTCCCAGGTCCTCGGCGCCTGACCGGCTGACACACCCTCACACCGAGTGACCGGCCCGGGGCCGCGGGAACTCCCGCCCCCGGGCCGCCTCGGCCTCCCGCGCGCCCGCCGGGCGCGCGCCCGGCGGCGGACCGCACGTGCCGCCGGCCCTCTGGGCGCCGGTGCGCCCGTCCCCCTTGCTCCTTCTCAGATCCCTCCCGGATCCTCCCGGATCCCTCTCGGACGAAGGGACTTCATCCTTCATGCGACCCAAACCCCCGGTCCGGCCCGCGCCGGACCGGACACGGTCCACCCGCGCCCCCTGGCTGCGGCGCGTCAGCACGGTGGTGAGCCTCGGGCTGCTGCCCGGACTGCTCGCCCCCGCCGCGGCGATGGCCGACGACCTCGACCCGCTGGGCCGGCCGAAGCTGTCCGCGCCGCGCGCCCAGAAGGTCGTGCCGTTCAAGGCGAAGACGGACGCCGAGGCCGCCGAGGCCATGCGCACCGCGGCCCGCGCCGACCAGACGGCCGCCGCCCGCGCCGTCAAGGACCAGGCCCGCAGGACCACGTGGCCGACCGGCGGCTCGGCCCGCCTCACCCTGCCCGCGTCCGGCACCGCGAAGACCGCGTCCGGCACCGAGAAGACCACCGCGCAGGCCGAGCCCGGCGCCCTCCCGGTCACCCTGGCCGCCCCGGCCGCGAAGAACGCCGAGCCCGCCCGGTCGGTCCAGGTCGACGTGCTGGACCAGAAGGCCGCCCAGCGCCTGGGCGTCAAGGGCGTGGTCCTGAAGGTGACCGGCCCCGCGGCCGGCGGCAAGGCCCGCCTCGGCATCGACTACTCGGCGTTCGCGGCGGCCTACGGCGGCGACTGGGCCGGCCGGCTCCAGGTGCTGCGGCTGCCCGACTGCGCCGCGAAGGACGCGGCGACCGCGAAGTGCCGCGCCGCGACCCCGGTCGGCTTCGTGAACACCCGCGGCGAGGAACGGATCACCGCCGACCTGTCGTTCGCGCGGAAGACGGCGACGCCCGCCGCGAAGCCGTCGGCGCCCGCCGCGAAGCCGTCGGCGACCGCCGCCGTCTCCGGCCAGACCATGACACTCGCCCTGGTCGCCGGCACCGCCTCCGCCGACGGCGACTACAAGGCCACCCCGCTCTCCGCCTCCTCCACCTGGGAGGCCGGCGGCAGCTCCGGCACCTTCACCTGGGCCTACCCGCTCAAGGCGCCCCTGCCGGCCGCCGGCCCGGGCGTCGACCTGTCGATCTCCTACGACTCCGGCAGCGTGGACGGCCGTACCTCCACCAGCAACAACCAGGGCACCCAGGTCGGTGAGGGCTTCGAGCTCACCTCGTCGTACATCGAGCGCAAGTACGGCTCCTGCGACGACGACGGCCAGGACGGCAAGCACGACCTGTGCTGGAAGTACGACAACGCCTCCCTGGTGCTGAACGGCAAGGCCACCGAGCTGGTCAAGGACGACACCACCGGCGAGTGGCGGCTGAAGAACGACGACGCCTCCAAGGTCACGCGCTCCACCGACGCCGACAACGGCGACGACAACGGCGAGTTCTGGACCGTCGTCACCGGCGACGGCACCAAGTTCGTCTTCGGCCTGAACAAGCTCGACGGCGCCGCCGACGGCGTACGCACCAAGTCGGTGTGGACCGTGCCGGTCTTCGGTGACGACGACGGCGAGCCCGGCTACTCCTCCGGCAGTGCCTTCGCCGACCGTGCCAAGAAGCAGGCCTGGCGGTGGAACCTCGACTACGTCGAGGACACCCACGGCAACGCGCAGAGCTACTGGTACGAGGACGAGACCAACAACTACGACAAGCTCGGCGACGACGACACCGGCACCTCGTACATCCGCGGCGGCTACCTCGAGGAGATCCGCTACGGGCAGCGCGCCGGCGCCCTGTTCAGCGCAGCCCCGGCCGCCTCGCACAAGGTCGTCCTCTCCTACGCGGAGCGCTGCCTGGCCTCCGGCACCGGCTGCGACTCGCTCACCGAGGACACCCGGGACAACTGGCCCGACGTGCCCTTCGACCAGATCTGCAAGGACGGCGAGAAGTGCCCCTACCTCGACAGTCCGTCCTTCTTCACCCGTAAGCGGCTGACCTCCGTCACCACCTACGCGTGGGAGGCGGCGGCCGCCACCCCCGCGTTCTCCCCGGTCGACACCTGGGAGCTGAAGCACCTCTACCTCGACCCCGGCGACACCGGTGACTCCACCGACCAGTCGCTCTGGCTCGACCAGATCAAGCACACCGGCAAGCGCGGCACCGACCTCGCCCTGGACCCGGTGAAGTTCTCGCACGTCTTCCTGCCCAACCGGGTGGACAGCCCGAGCGACGACATCCTGTCCTTCGAGCGGCCGCGCCTGAAGACGGTC
Organism: Streptomyces sp. NPDC041784; assembly: GCF_055591025.1. Lineage (NCBI taxonomy): Bacteria > Bacillati > Actinomycetota > Actinomycetes > Kitasatosporales > Streptomycetaceae > Streptomyces > Streptomyces sp. NPDC041784. Next base: position 545,373 of record NZ_JBVJAB010000001.1, on the reverse strand, counting down.
GTGTCCGAGACGGGCGCGCAGACCATCGTCGACTACCTCGCCGCCGACTGCGTGGCCGGGCAGACCATGCCCAAGGTCGACGAGAACACCAAGCGCTGCTACCCGGTCTACTGGTCGCCCTACGGCCAGGACGACCCGATCCTCGACTGGTTCCAGAAGTACCCGGTCAGCGCGGTGCGCACCACCGACCCCCTCGGCGGTTCCGAGGCGGTCCAGCACACCTACCAGTACTCCGGCGGCGGCGCCTGGCACTACAACGAGGACCCGCTGACCCCCGCCAAGGAGCGCACCTGGTCCGAGTGGCGCGGCTATGGCAAGGTCACCCACCTCACCGGCCCGTCGGACGGCACCCAGACCAGGACGGTCTCGGTGTACCTGCGCGGTATGAACGGCGACCGCGTCCTCGCCGCCGACGGCAAGACCCTGGACCCGGACGCCCGTAAGACCGTCAAGGTCACCGGCGTCAAGGCCGCCGAGATCACCGACTCCGAGCAGTTCGCCGGCTTCTCCCGGGAGAGCGTCTCCTACGACGGCGCCACCGAGGTCTCCGGCACCGTCAACGACCCCTGGTCCCAGCGGACGGCCACCCAGCACAAGTCGTACGCCGACACCGAGGCGTACTTCGTCCGGGTCGGCGCCTCGCACGCCCGCACCCACATCACCAGCAAGCTCACCCCGTCCGACCGGGTGCGCACGACCAAGACCACCTACGACGACCACGGCCTGGCCGCCACCGTCGAGGACCTCGGCGACGACGCCGTCACCGGCGACGAGAAGTGCACCCGCACCTGGTACGCCCGCAACGAGGCGACCGGTCTGACCTCGCTGGTGTCCAGGACCCGGATCGTCGGCAGGGCGTGCTCCGTCGCCGACGCGTCCCTGGACCTGCCGGCCGACCACACCCGGCCCGGTGACGTGGTCTCCGACACGGCGACCTCGTACGACTCGCTCACCTGGTCCGCGACCCAGAAGCCCACCAAGGGCGACGCCCGGTGGAGCGGCCGCGCGAAGGGGTACGGCAGCGACGACCAGCCGCTGTGGCAGCAGACCGCCGTCACCGAGTACGACACGCTCGGGCGCCCCACCCTGGTGAAGAACACCGACAACGTCACCACGTCGACCACCGAGTACCTCCCGGTCGCCGCCGGCCCGCTGACCCAGACCACCGTCGGCAACGCCAAGGGCTACAAGACCGTCACCGTCAAGGACTTCGGCCTGGGCACGGACCTCAAGGTCACCGACCCCAACAGCCGGGTGACCGAGACGACGTACGACAGCCTCGGCCGTGTCACCGGCGTCTGGCTGCCCAACCGCTCCCGCGCGCTCGGCAAGACCGCCAACTACGTGTACGCGTACAGCGTGAAGGCGGGCGCGCTGCCCTGGGTCTCCAGCGCCTCCCTCAAGGGCGACGGCTCCGGCTACAACACCACCTACGAGATCTACGACTCGCTGCTGCGCACCCGCCAGGTGCAGGCGCCCTCGGCCGCGGGCGGGCGGATCATCGCCCAGACCCTGTACGACGGCCGAGGCCTCGCCGTGACCGCCCAGGCCGACATCTGGGACAACACGGCCGCGCCGTCCAGCTCGATCGTGCAGATCGACGGCGGCCAGGCGCCCAAGCAGACCGACACCGTCTTCGACGGCATGGCCCGCGCCACCAAGGTGACCACCAAGAGCTACGGCGTCGCCAAGTGGTCGGTCGACACCACCTACCAGGGCGACACGGTCCTCACCAGCGCCCCGGCCGGCGGCACGGCCGGCGCGGTGGTCACCAACGCGCTCGGCCAGACCGTCGAACGCCGCGACTACGCCGGCAGCAAGCCGACCGGCACCGACTACCAGACCACCCGCTACACCTTCGACGACGCCGACCGGCAGGAGACCATCACCGCCCACGACAAGTCCGCGTGGTCGTACACCTACGACCTCTTCGGCCGTCAGGTGACCGTGACCGACCCCGACAAGGGGACCACCACCACCGAGCACAACGGACTCGACCAGGCGGTCAAGTCCACCGACAGCCGCCCCGGCAAGGTGCTGCTGTTCGAGTACGACGTCCTCGGCCGCAAGACCGGCATGTGGCAGACGTCCAAGACCGACGCCAACAAGCTGGCGGCCTGGACCTTCGACACGCTCGCCAAGGGCCAGCAGGACACGGCCGTCCGCTACGACGGCGGAGTCGGCGGCAAGGCCTACACCCAGAAGGTCACCGCCTACGACCCGCTCTACAAGGTCACCAACAATCAGCTGATCCTGCCCGCCGACGACCCGCTGGTCACCGGTGGCGTGCCCGGCACCCTGTCCTTCTCCACCGGCTACAACCTCGACGGCACGGTGAAGCAGGCGGCCGCGCCCGCCGTGGCCGGACTCCCCGCGGAGACCGTGTCGTACACCCACGACGCGCTCGGCCAGGTGCAGACCGCCAAGGGCACCACCGGCTACCTCCAGGGCGTCGCCTACTCCCCGCTCGGCGACCTGCGCCAGCTGACGCTCGCCACCGACCCGAGCGCCGCGAAGAAGGTGTACGTCAACCACGACTACGAGGCCGGCACCCGCCGTCTCACCCGGTCGTACGTCACCGACGACGTGCACGGCTACATGCTCCAGGAGCTGAAGTACTCCCAGGACGACGCCGGCAACATCACCGCGGTCCACGACGGCACCACCCTCGGCGGGGCCGGCAAGGAGGACTACCAGTGCTTCGCCTACGACGGCTACCGCCGCCTGAGCGAGGCCTGGACCCCGAAGACCGCCGACTGCGCCGTCTCCGGCCGCACCACCGCCAACCTGGGCGGGGCCGCGCCGTACTGGACGAGCTACCGGTACAACGACTCCGGACTGCGCTCCCAGCAGGTGGAGCACAACGCGTCCGGTGACGTCACCACCGACTACAAGTACGGCACGGACAAGGGCCAGCCGCACGCGCTGTCCTCGACGGTCAGCGGCTCGACGACCGTGAAGTACACGTACGACGCGACCGGCAACACCGAGACCCGGCCCGGCACCCAGGCCGGCCAGACGCTGACCTGGGACACCGAGGGCAGGCTCGTCGGCGCGAGCGAACCCGCCGCGGACGGCAAGCCCGCCACCGGCACCGGCTACCTGTACGACGCCGGCGGTGAACTGCTCATCAAGCGGCCCACCACGACCGACGGCGAGACCGTGCTCTACCTGGGCACGACCGAGGTCCGGCTCAAGGTCAGCGGCAACGGCGCCACCAAGGCCCTCTCGGGCGCCCGCACCTACGCGGCGGGCGCCACGACGCTCGCGGTGCGTACCTCCGCCGCCGGGGTGTCCGGCACGAAGCTGACCTTCCTGGCCGGCAACCACCAGGGCACCTCCAGCCTGGCGATCGCCTCGGACACCCTGGCCTTCGTCAAGCGCTACAGCAAGCCGTTCGGTGCCCCGCGCGGCACGGCGGGCGGCAGCTGGCCCGACGACAAGGGCTTCCTCGGCAAGCCGTCCGACCAGACGACCGGCCTCACCCAGCTCGGCGCCCGCCAGTACGACCCGGCGACGGGCCGCTTCCTGAGCGTCGACCCGCTGCTCGAACCGGACAAGCCGCAGACCCTCAACGGCTACGCCTACTCGAGCAACAGCCCCGTCACCAACTCCGACCCGACCGGCATGTCCGACGGCCTCGACGGCCTCGGCGGGCTCCTCGGGCTCATCGGCGCGGCGATCGGCGGTGCCGTGGGCGCCGTCCTTAGCCTCGCCGGGGCCGCCATCAGCGCGATCGGCTCGGGAGGCGGCAGCGCCCCGACGTCCTCGTACGGTGTGACGGGCCAGCCCATCAACCAGTGGAAGCCCGGCGCGACGTACAACTTCATCACCAAGTCCTGGGACCTGCCGTTCGAGCCCAGGGGCCTCTCCCTGGAACTGGCGGCCTCCCTGCCCGACTGGGGCATCGTCAGCGACCCGAAGGCGGACAACGACTGGGAGACCTCGCGCGGCCTGTTCTTCGGCTGGCTGTGGGGCGGCGGCTTCCCGCTGGGGGAGCAGCAGGACTTCCGGGGCGGTGACGCGTTCACCTCGATCCTGGCGCAGGACGAGACGTTCGGCGAGTGGCGGTCGAAGCTGGTGGGCCAGGCCCGGGACAAGGGCATGCGGGCCCCGGCCGCCAAGGAGGCCCTGTCCTTCTCCTACCAGGACAAGGGTCCCGAGCCGGGCAGCCCCTGGTACAAGTTCAACTCCCTGCGCGGGGCGGGCAACGACATCCTCGGTGTGCTGACCAATGGCGGCCTCGGGACGGAGAACCAGGCGGACGCGTTCCTCGGCAGTTACTCGGGCACCGGCAGGATCAAGTCGATCAACAAGAAGGAGCAGACGGTCACGCTGAAGTTCACCGCGACCAACATCTCCGACTGGCGGTCCGCGACCCATGTCATTCCGCGGTCGTGGAACCCCGCCTTCGAGGACACCTTCGGCGCGGCCGTGACGGAGGACTTCTCGTGGGAGGAGAAGTGGCCGATCAATGAGTGCGTGAACTATTCGGACTGGCTCGAATAACGGCCACGCACAGGTAATCCGTGGGGCCGGGGCCGCGCACCGGCCCCGGCCCCACGGGCGTCCCACCCCACCCCTAGGATGAACGCGTGTTCAAGATCCCCCTGAAGACCGGCCGCCGGGCCGCCGCCGCCCTGATTCCCCTTCTGCTGGTGGCCGCGTGCTCCACCACCGAGGAGACGGCGAAGGTTCCGGCAGAGCGCATCGTGGGGAATTGGAAGGGACCGGACGGCGAAAGGATCTCCTTCTCCGCCGACCGGGAATTCACCGCGACGGGCCTCGATTCCCAAAAGCTCGCCACGGCCGACTGCCCCAGCGGGAAATCCGGCGGCGGCTGGGGCTTCTTCGTCGGTGACGCCAACGGAAGCCATATGTCGAAGACGGCGACGTCGGGCTCCTGGGTCGGTCTCGGCCTGGCCCGCGACTACTGGGACTGGAACTGCACGCTCCAGTTCGCGGTCGTCGACGACGGCACGACCCTCTGCGCCACCAACGACCCCGACCTCCCCTGCGGCCTCGAGGTCCGCTTCACCCGGGAGAAGTGAGGCACCTCTCCCAGGTGTTGAGCGGCGGCGGGTCTCAGCCCACCAGACCGAGCTCCCGCGCGATCAGCATGCGCTGCACCTCGCTCGTGCCCTCGCCGATCTCCAGGATCTTGGAGTCGCGCCACATCCGGGCCACCGGGTACTCGTTCATGAAGCCGTACCCGCCGTGCACCTGCGTGGCGTCGCGGGCGTTGTCGACGGCGATCGTCGACGAGTAGAGCTTCGCCAGCGCCGCCTCCTTCTTGAAGGGCTCGCCGGCCACCAGCCGGGACGCCGCGTCCCGCCAGGCCAGGCGGGCCGTGTGCGCCTTCATCTCCATGTCGGCGATCTTGAACTGGATGGCCTGGTTGGATCCGATCGGCCGCCCGAAGGCGTGCCGCTCGCGCGCGTACTTCACCGACTCGTCCACACAGCCCTGCGCGAGCCCGGTCGCCAGCGCCGCGATCGCGATCCGGCCCTCGTCGAGGATCCGCAGGAACTGCGCGTACCCGCGTCCCTCCTCGCCCAGCAGGTTCGCCGCCGGCACCCGCACATCGGCGAAGGACAGCTCACGGGTGTCCGAGGCGTTCCAGCCGACCTTCGAGTACGGCTGCGCGACCGTGAAGCCCGGGGTGCCGGACGGCACGACGATCGCGGAGATCAGCGGCCGGCCGTCGGGCCCCCGGCCGGTGACCGCGGTGACCGTCACCAGGCCGGTGATGTCCGTGCCGGAGTTGGTGATGAAGCACTTGGTGCCGTTGATCACCCACTCGTCCGTCTCGGCGTCCAGCCGGGCCGTCGTCCGGGTGGCCCCCGCGTCGCTGCCGCCGTCCGGCTCGGTCAGGCCGAACGCGCCCAGGATCTCGCCGGCGCACAGCCGCGGCAGCCACTCGCGCTTCTGCTCCTCGGTGCCGAAGAGATGGATCGGCATCGCGCCCAGCGAGACACCCGCCTCCAGGGTGATCGCCACGGACGAGTCGACCCGCGCCAGCTCCTCCAGCACGATGCCGAGGGCCAGATAGTCGCCGCCCATGCCGCCGTACTCCTCGGGGAACGGCAGTCCGAACAGGCCCATCCGGCCCATCTCACGGACGATCTCGTACGGGAACTCGTGCCGCTCGTAGAAGTCGCCGATCTTGGGGGCGACGACGTCGTGGGCGAACGCCTCGACCGTGCGGCGGAGTTCTTCCAGTTCGGGGGAGAGACGGTGGTCCATGCTGATCACTGGTCCTTGTGGGAAAGGGCGCGAACGGTACGGGACGGGCTGGGTCGGCCCAGTCGTTCGGCCATCCAGGCGCTTGTGGCGACAAGACGGCCGAGGTCGACGCCGGTGTCGATGCCGAGTCCCGACAGCATCCACACGAGGTCCTCGGTGGCGAGGTTGCCGGTGGCGGACTTGGCGTACGGGCAGCCGCCCAGCCCGCCGGCCGAGGCGTCGACGGTCGTGACGCCGTGTTCGAGGGCGGCGTAGGTGTTGGCGAGCGCCTGCCCGTAGGTGTCGTGGAAGTGCACGCCGAGCACGTCGGTCGGCACGCCCTCCTCGTTGAGCTGGGCGAGCAGCGCGAGGACATGGCCGGGGGTGGCGACGCCGATGGTGTCGCCCAGGCTCAGCTCGTCACAGCCCATGTCCCGCAGCGCCCGGCAGACCCGCACCACCTGGTGCAGGGGGACCGGGCCCTCCCAGGGGTCGCCGAAGCACATCGAGACGTAGCCGCGCACGTGCACGCCCGCGTCCTTGGCGCGCCGCACCACCGGGTCGAACACCGCGAGCGACTCGTCGAGCGTGCGGTTGAGGTTGGCCTTGGCGAAGGACTCGGTGGCGCTGGCGAAGACCGCGATCCGGCGGGCGCCGAGCGCGAGGGCGCGGTCCAGGCCGCGCTGGTTCGGCACCAGCACCGGGAGCGCCACCGGCAGGTCGGAGACGAGCGGGAACAGCTCCTCCGCGTCGGCCAGTTGGGGCACCCACTTCGGGTGCACGAAACTCGTCGCCTCGATCGTGGTCAGGCCCGCGTCGGCCAGCCGGCGGACGAACTCCGCCTTGACGGCCGTCGGCACGGTCGACTTCTCGTTCTGCAGGCCGTCGCGTGCGCCGACCTCGTGGATCCGCACGCGCGCGGGCAGATCCTGGGCCGGGACGGGCATGGGAAGTCCCGTAACGGTCATTCCGCGACCTCCTCATGAGGGGTGATGACGGCCAGGACCTGGTCCATGGCGACCGTCGCCCCCGGGGTGACGTCCAGCTCGGCGACCGTGCCGGCGTGCGGGGCGGAGATGACGTGCTCCATCTTCATCGCCTCCACCACCAGCAGGCTCTGGCCCGCGGCCACCTCGTCGCCGACGGCGACCTTCACCACCGTCACCGTGCCCGGCATGGGCGCGGTGAGCGAGTCGGCGCCCGCGTACGCGGCGCCGGTCAGGGAGGCGGCCACCGGGTCGTGGTCGCGCACGTGCCACGCGTCGCCGTCCCGGCCGAGCCAGTCGGCGGCGCGGTGGAAGGTGTGGCGGACGCCGTCGAGCGTCACGGACACCCGGTCGTGGGTGACGGTGTGGGTGCCGCGCGGGCTGTGCTCCACGGGGTCCTGGACCCGCAGAGAGAAACCGACGGGCCGGGGAGTGCCCCCGAGCCGCCAGCCGCTCGGCACCGCGAACGGGTCGGTCCAGCCGTCGCCCGTCGGCCGCAGCGCCTCCAGCCGGACGGCCGCCGCGGCCTCGTACACCTCCTCCGGCACCTCGGCCGGCACCAGCTCGTCGACGACCCGCTCGACCAGGCCCGTGTCCAGCTCGCCCGCCACGACCGCCGGATGCGCGAGCAGCCGCCGCAGGAACCCGGCGTTGGTCGCCACGCCCAGCGTGACCGTCTCCGCGAGGGCGGAGCGGAGCTTTCTGAGCGCGGTCGCACGGTCCGGGCCGTAGGCGATCACCTTGGACAGCATCGGGTCGTACAGGCTGCCCACCTCGGTGCCCTCGCTGAGCCCGGAGTCGGTGCGCACGCCGTCGCCCTGCGGTTCGCGCAGGGCGAGGACGGTCCCGCCGGACGGCAGGAACCCGCGCGAGGGGTCCTCGGCGCAGATCCGGGCCTCGATGGCGTGCCCGGTGAGCCGGACGTCCCGCTGTCCGAAGGACAGGGGCTCGCCGGCCGCCACCCGCAGCTGCCACTCCACCAGGTCGAGGCCGGTCACCAGCTCGGTCACCGGGTGCTCCACCTGGAGCCGGGTGTTCATCTCCATGAAGTAGTACGACGACGGGTCGCCGCCGGGGACGATGAACTCGACCGTGCCCGCGCCCACGTATCCGCAGGAGCGGGCCGCCTGCACGGCCGCCTCGCCCATCGCCGCGCGGGTGTGTTCGTCGAGCAGGACGCTGGGTGCCTCCTCGACGACCTTCTGGTGGCGCCGCTGGAGGGAGCACTCGCGCTCGCCCAGGTGCACCACGTTGCCGTGGGCGTCGGCCAGGACCTGGATCTCGATGTGGCGGGGCCGGTCGATCCACCGCTCGACGAGGAGCGTGTCGTCGCCGAAGGAGGCGCGGGCCTCGCGGCGGGCGGCGGCGATCTCCTCGGCCAGCGCGGACGCCTCCCGCACCAGGCGCATGCCCTTGCCGCCACCGCCGGCGGACGGCTTCAGCAGCACGGGGACGCCGATCTCCTCGGCGGCGGCCACGAGCTGCGCGTCCGTGAGACCGCTGCCGGTCGAACCGGGCACCACCGGCACCCCGGCGGCCTTCACCGTCTCCTTGGCGCGGATCTTGTCGCCCATGAGGGAGATCGCCTGGGCGGGCGGCCCGATGAAGACCAGCCCCGCGTCGGCGCACGCGCGCGCGAAGCCGGCGTTCTCGGCCAGGAAGCCGTACCCGGGGTGGACGGCCCGGGCGCCGGTGCGCGCGGCGGCCTCCAGCAGCCGCTCCACCGACAGATAGCTCTCGGCGGCGGGCGCCGGACCGATCCGTACGGCGGTGTCGGCCTCCCGGACGTGGCGCGCGTCGGCGTCGGCGTCGGAGAACACGGCGACCGAGCGCACGCCCATCGAGCGCAGCGTCCGGATGACGCGGACGGCGATCTCGCCCCGGTTGGCGACGAGCACGGTGTCGAACATCGTCTGCAAGTCCCTCACATCCGGAAGACGCCGAACTGGGGGTCACCCAGCGGCGCGTTGGCACAGGCGGTGAGCGCGAGGCCCAGCACCTGCCGGGTCTCCAGCGGCTCGATGACCCCGTCGTCCCAGAGCCGGGCGGTCGCGTAGTAGGCGTTGCCCTGGCGCTCGTACTGGGCCCGGATCGGGTCCTTGAAGGCCTCCTCGTCATCGAGGGGCCAGGTCTGGCCCTGGGCCTCCAGCTGGTCCCGCTTGACCGTGGCGAGGACGGAGGCGGCCTGCTCGCCGCCCATCACGGAGATCTTGGCGCCCGGCCACATCCACAGGAAGCGGGGCGAGTAGGCCCGGCCGCACATCGAGTAGTTCCCCGCGCCGTACGAGCCGCCGACCACGACCGTCAGCTTCGGCACGCGCGTGCAGGCGACCGCCGTCACCATCTTCGCGCCGTGCTTGGCGATGCCGCCGGCCTCGTAGTCCCGGCCGACCATGAAGCCGGAGATGTTCTGGAGGAACACCAGCGGGATCCCGCGCTGGTCGCACAGCTCGATGAAGTGGGCGCCCTTCTGGGCGGACTCGGAGAACAGGATGCCGTTGTTGGCGACGATCCCGACCGGGTGGCCGTGGATCCGGGCGAAGCCGGTGACGAGGGTCTGCCCGAACTCGGCCTTGAACTCCGCGAAACGGGAGCCGTCGACCACGCGCGCGATGATCTCCCGTACGTCGTAGGGGGTGCGGGAGTCGACCGGGACCGCGCCGTACAGCCCGTGCGGGTCGACCTTGGGCTCGACGGCCGCGGTGACCTGCCAGGGGAGGGCCCCGCGCGCGGGGAGCGTGGCGACGATGTTCCGGACGATCCGCAGCGCGTGCGCGTCGTCCTCGGCGAGGTGGTCGGTGACACCGGAGATCCGGGAGTGCACCTCGCCGCCGCCCAGCTCCTCGGCGGTGACGACCTCGCCGGTGGCGGCCTTCACCAGCGGGGGGCCGCCGAGGAAGATCGTGCCCTGGCCGCGGACGATCACCGCCTCGTCGCTCATCGCCGGGACGTACGCCCCGCCGGCCGTGCAGGAGCCGAGGACCGCCGCGATCTGCGGGATGCCGGCGCCCGACATCCGGGCCTGGTTGTAGAAGATCCGCCCGAAGTGCTCGCGGTCGGGGAAGACCTCGTCCTGCATCGGCAGGAAGGCGCCGCCGGAGTCCACCAGGTAGAGGCAGGGCAGGCGGTTCTCCAGCGCGACCTCCTGGGCCCGCAGGTGCTTCTTCACCGTCATCGGGTAGTACGTGCCGCCCTTGACGGTCGCGTCGTTCGCGACGATCACGCACGCGCGGCCGCTCACCCGGCCGATGCCGGCGATGACCCCGGCGGCCGGTGCCTGGCCGTCGTACATCCCGTCGGCGGCGAGGGGGGCCAGCTCCAGGAACGGCGACCCGGGGTCCAGCAGCGTGTCCACCCGGTCCCTGGGCAGCAGCTTGCCGCGCGCGGTGTGGCGGGCGCGCGCCTTCTCGCCGCCGCCGAGCCGGGCCGCGGCCAGCTTGGCGTGCAGCTCCTCGACCAGTGCGAGGTGGGCCCGTTCATTGGCCCGCCAGGCCTCCGACGCGGGGTCCGCCGCGCTCGTCAGCTCCGGTGCCTGCTCCATCCTGCGGTTCCCCTCACCCAGTGATCGCCTGTTAATGAGCGTTAACCATTTCCATCAGGTTAACGACCGCTAACCTCCCTGTCTAGAATTGTCGGCATGGCCACCAGAACCGACGCCCCCACCCGCCGTGAGCAGATCCTCAAGGAGGCCGCGCGCCTCTTCGCCGAACGCGGTTTCCACGGCGTGGGGGTCGACGAGATAGGTGCCGCCGTCGGCATCAGCGGCCCGGGGCTGTACCGGCACTTCCCCGGCAAGGACGCGATGCTCGCCGAGCTGCTGGTGGGCATCAGCGGCCAGCTGCTGACGGGCGCGCGGCGCCGGCTCGCGGAGGCCGACGGCGATCCGGCGGAGTCGGTCCTCGACTCGCTCATCGAGGGCCACATCGACTTCGCGATCGACGACCGCCCCCTGATCACCCTGCACGACCGCGAGCTGGACCGCCTCCGCGACAGCGACCGCAAGCTGGTCCGCCAGCTCCAGCGGCAGTACGTGGAGCTGTGGGTGCAGGTGCTGCGCGAGGTCTACCCGGACCTGGCCGAACCGGCGGCCCGCTCGGCCGTCCACTCGGTCTTCGGCCTCCTGAACTCCACCCCCCACCTCGCCCGCCCGGGCTCCCTCCCCGGCCGCACGACCACGGCGGAACTCCTCCACCGGATGGCCCGGGGTGCTTTCGAAGCGGCCGCGGGCGCCTGAGGGGCCGGGAGGGCGCGGCCAGGGGCGGCCGGGAGGGTGGTGAGCGTGACGGACGTTACGCCCCTTCCACCCTGGACGGGTGCTCCTACCCGCCGGTACGGTTGCGTCTGAGCAAGCGCTTAGACATGACAGAGTGCACGACGCGTGCACGACGCGTACCTGGAGGTGGCGGAGAGTGCGCCGTACGGTGTTCAACGAGGACCACGAGGCGTTCCGGGAGACTCTCCGGGCCTTCATCGAGGCCGAGGTCGTCCCGGTCTACGACGAGTGGTTCGCCGCCGGCCAGGCGCCGCGCGACTTCTACTACAAGCTCGCCGAGCTGGGCGTCTTCGGCATCCGCGTCGACGAGGAGTACGGCGGCGCCGGCATCGACTCCTACAAGTTCGAGGCCGTCCTGTACGAGGAGACCGCCCGCGCGGGTGTCAACTTCGGCGGCTCCGGCGTGCACGTGCTGCTCGGCCTGCCGTACCTCAAGCTGCTCGCCACCGACGAGCAGAAGAAGCGCTACCTGCCCAAGTTCGTCTCCGGCGAGGAGATGTGGGCGATCGCGATGACCGAGCCGGGCACCGGCTCCGACCTCGCGGGCATGAAGACCACCGCCAAGCTCTCCGAGGACGGCACGCACTACGTCCTCAACGGCGCCAAGACCTTCATCACCGGCGGTGTGCACGCCGACCGCATGATCGTCTGCGCCCGCACCGCCGCGCCCACCGCCGAGGACCGCCGCCACGGCATCTCCCTCTTCGTGGTGGACACCAAGGCCGAGGGCTACTCGGTCGGCCGCAAGCTGGACAAGCTCGGCCTGAAGACCTCCGACACCGCCGAGCTGGCCTTCGTCGACGTGAAGGTCCCGGTCGACGACCTCCTCGGCGAGGAGAACAAGGGCTTCTACTACCTCGGCCACAACCTCGCCTCCGAGCGCTGGGGCATCGCCTTCGGTGCCTACGCGCAGGCCAAGGCCGCCGTCCGGTTCGCCAAGCAGTACGTGCAGGAGCGGGTGGTCTTCGGCCAGCCCGTCGCCGCCTTCCAGAACACCAAGTTCGAGCTGGCCGCCTGCCAGGCCGAGGTGGACGCGGCCGAGGCCGTCGTCGACCGGGCCACCGAGGCCCTGGACGCCGGTGAGCTGACCCCCGCCGAGGCGGCCAGCGCCAAGCTGTTCGCCACCGAGGTCGCCCACCGCGTGATCGACCGCTGCCTCCAGCTGCACGGCGGCTACGGCTTCATGAACGAGTACCCGATCGCCCGGCTGTACGCGGACAACCGCGTCAACCGGATCTACGGCGGTACCAGCGAGATCATGAAGTCGATCATCGCGAAGGACATGGGCCTGTAAGGCTCCCGAAATTACCGGCCAGTAGAAAAGGTGCCATGAACGAGGCACTTCAGGATCTCCTCGATCTGCTCGACCTTGAGCAGATCGAGGAGAACATCTTCCGCGGCCAGTCCCGGTCCGCCGTCGTCCCCCGGGTCTTCGGCGGGCAGGTCGCGGCCCAGGCACTGGTCGCCGCCGGGCGCACGGTCCCCGAGGACCGGCACGCCCACTCGCTGCACGCGTACTTCCTGCGCATCGGCGACCCCGGGGCGCCGATCGTCTACACGGTCGACCGGATGAACGACGGCCGGTCCTTCACCGCGCGCCGGGTCGTCGCGGTCCAGCACGGACAGCCGATCTTCGCGCTGTCCGCCTCCTTCCAGCGGTACGAGGAGGGCTTCGACCACCAGACCCCCATGCCGTCCGCCCCGGACCCCGAGACCCTCCCCACCTCCGGCGAGCGCCTGCGCGCCTACGACCACATCGCGCCGGAGATCATCGAGCGGTTCCTGGAGGCCCGCGAGGCCGTCGACCTGCGCTATGTCGACGAGCCCCCGTACGGCGAGTTCGGCACACCGCGCGAACCGCACTCCCAGGTCTGGTTCCGCACCAACGGCAAGCTCGACGGCGCCGTCGACGAACCGCTGCTGCACGTCGTGCTCGCCACGTACGTCTCCGACATGACGCTGCTCGACTCGGTCCTCCTCGCGCACGGCCGCGGCGGCTGGGCCGTCGGGGACGTGGTCGGCGCCTCCCTGGACCACGCGATGTGGTTCCACCGGCCGTTCCGCGCCGACGAGTGGCTGCTGTACGACCAGGAGTCCCCCTCGGCCCACGGCGGCCGCGGCCTCGGCCAGGCCCGCATCTACACCCAGGACGGCCGGCTGGCCGTCTCGGTGATCCAGGAGGGCGTGGTCCGCGCCCCTCGCACGGGCTGAGGGGCGCGGTCGGTCCCGGCCCCTACTCCAGTCCGGCCTGCGCCAGCAGATACGCCGTCATGGGGTCGTAGTGGCGCGGGCTCTTCACATGGTCGTCGAGCGGGACCGTCACCTGGACGGTCCCCTCGGACTCGGCGAGGAAGAGCGCCGGGTCGTTGGAGTCGGCGTACCCGACGGAGTCGACGCCGTGCTGTCCGGCGTACCCCGCCCAGCCGTGGTCGGCGACGACCAGGTCGGGCAGCGGACGCCCCTCGCGTTCCAGCGCGGTCAGGATCGCCTTCATCGGCTCGCCCGAGTGGGTGTGCCAGAGGGTGGCCCCGTGCTCCAGGACCGCCACGTCCGCGAGCTGCCAGACGTACCCCTCGTCCGTCTGGAGCCCCTCCGGGATGACGACGATCTCGCAGCCGGCCGAGCGCAGCGCGGCGGCCGTGGCGCGGTGCAGGTCGAGCAGACCGCCCGGATGCCCGGTGGCCAGCAGCACCCGCTGCCGGTCCTCGGCCGCCTTGCGCAGCCGGCCCGCCATCCGTTCCAGGCCGTCGACCGTCAGCTGGGGGTCGATGGTGTCCTGGCCGTAGCGGTGTTCGGCGTCGTCGTTCACGCCGACCCGCTCCGCCATCACCGCGAGCACGTCCTGCTCGTCGGTCCAGCGGTCGCCGAATTCCAGGCCGAACCAGAAGTTGCGGTTGCCGTTCGCGAGCTGGCGGTAGTGGGAGAGGTTGTTCTCGCGCGGGGTCGCGACATCCCCGGCGATACGGGTCTTCACGAGGTGGTCGACAAGCTCGGCGCGGCTGGGAGTCCCGGGTATCGGCATGGTCTCCATTGTGGGGCAGCGCACGGTGACCGTCGTCACCGTTTTGAGCGCTGGGACGTGCGTCACTGGTCGACGCGGCGCAGCGCGAACCACAGTTCCATCCGGACGTCCGGGTCGTCCGGGTCCGTCCCGAGCAGGGCCGCGCAGCGGGCGATCCGCTGCCGCACGGTGTTGCGGTGCACGGACAGCGCCACCGCCGTACGGTCCCAGCTCCCGTGCAGGGACAGCCAGGTGCGCAGGGTCTCGGTGAGCGCCGGACTGTCCTCCAAGGGCGCGAGCAGCGCGCGGGCGTGCGCCTCCGCCTCGTCCGGCGGGACCAGGTCGGCGAGCGCCGCGCGTTCGCCGTACCGGACGAGCGCGGTCCGGGTGGCCCGGGCCCGGGCCAGCGCCCGCGCCGCCTGGGTGTCGGCGGCCGGCCACCGCCGCGGGGCCACGGCGGCGCTGACCCCGAGCGTCCAGCCGGGCTGCGGGCCCGGCTCACGGCCGGCCGGCACCAGCACCCGTACGACGTCCTCGGCGAGGTCGACCAGCGGCGACCCGAGCGCCGCGCCGAGCGCGGAGGCGGCCACCGGGTCCGGGGCGTGCGCCTGCGGACGCGCGTGCACCACGAGCCACCGTTCACCGCCCAGCAGCCCCACCACCTCCTCCGGCGGACTGCCCAGCAGCAGCCGCACCAGCGCGGAGGACCGGGCCGCCCCCGACCCGCTCTGCTGCTCACCGGTGAGGAGGGAGAGCAGTACGGCGGCGACGGAGGCGATCGTGTGGTCCCCGGGCTCCCGCCGCCCCGCCGCCACCCCGAGCACGAACCCCTGCCCGGCGCCCAGCGCGTAGGCGGCGAGCTGCACACCGGACGGCGTGGTGTCACTGGCACTGGCGGAGCCCCGCGCGGCGAGCAGCCGGGCGAGCGCGGACAGGGCGCCGCCGGACTCCTCCGCCACCGGCCGGCGCCCGGCCGCCGCGATCTCCGTGCCCTCCGGGCCGTACAGCACCGCCCGGCCGCCCAGGCGCCGGGCGAGCTGCCGCAGGACGGAGGGGACCGGGTCGGGGCGGGAGGCGGCGGCGGCGAGGCTCTGCTGGGCCTCGGTGACGCGGCGCAGTTCGGTGGTGCGGGCGCGTTCCATCAGCTGCCAGACCGCACGGCCGACGGCCGCGAAGGTGGTCTGCGGCGGTACCTCCAGGAGCGGCAGCCCGTACGTCTCGCAGGCGGCGACCAGCGCGCGCGGCACGGTGTCGTGCACCGGCGCCACCCCGAACCCCAGGGCCGCGCCGCCCGCCGCGACGATCCGGGAGACGTAGTCGTCGAAGTACGTCCCCGACCCGGCCGCCTCCGGGATGTGCACGCCCGCCGTCAGCAGCAGCTCGCCGCCCAGCAGATACGGGTACGGGTCGGCCATCTCCGAGGTGTGCGCCCCGTGCAGCACCGCGGGGGGATCGACGGGCCCGGCGATCTGCCGCAGCGCCAGGTCGTCGCGGGCCAGCAGGGCGGCGAGCGGCACCGGCGGGTTCAACGGAACGGACGGCTCCGGCATGGTGTGCGTTCCTTCCACTCCAGGGCCCTCGGATGGATGAAACGTACACTTCGCAGCCACTTTTCGGCCACCTAGTGTCGTTGCGGTCGGCGGCCGCGGGTACGGGCGGATGTCCCCGCGTCGAGCCGCCGCACATCTCCCATCCCCGCACGACACGCCACCGGAGTGAGCGAAGGAGGGCCCCGAATGGCCGTCGACTACACAGTGATCGTCGTCTATCTGGCCGGCATGCTGGCCATGGGCTGGTGGGGCATGCGCCGCGCCAGGTCCAAGAGCGAGTTCCTGGTGGCGGGACGCCGCCTCGGGCCCGCGATGTACTCCGGCACCATGGCGGCGATCGTCCTCGGCGGCGCCTCCACCATCGGCGGCGTGGGGCTGGGCTACCAGTACGGGCTGTCCGGCGCCTGGATGGTCTTCACCATCGGCCTCGGGCTCCTCGCCCTCTCCGTGTTCTTCTCGGCCCGCATCGCCCGGCTGAAGGTCTACACGGTCTCCGAGATGCTGGACCTGCGCTACGGCGGCCGGGCCGGGGTCATCTCCGGCGTGGTCATGTGGGCGTACACCCTCATGCTCGCCGTCACCTCCACCATCGCCTACGCCACGATCTTCGACGTCCTGTTCGACATGAACCGCACGGTCGCGATCGTCCTCGGCGGCTCGATCGTCGTCGCCTACTCGACGCTCGGCGGCATGTGGTCGATCACCCTCACCGACATGGTGCAGTTCGTGGTGAAGACGGTCGGCGTCCTGCTGCTCCTCCTGCCCATCGCCGTCGTCAAGGCGGGCGGCTTCTCCGAGATGCGGGCGAAGCTGCCGACCGAGTACTTCGACCCGCTGGGCATCGGCGGCGAGACGATCTTCACCTATGTGCTGATCTACACCTTCGGCATGCTGATCGGCCAGGACATCTGGCAGCGCGTGTTCACCGCCCGCAGCGACCGGACGGCGAAGTGGGGCGGCACGGTCGCGGGTACGTACTGTCTCGTGTACGCCCTCGCCGGAGCGGTCATCGGAACGGCGGCCAAGGTCCTCTACCCGAACCTGGCCGCCGCGGACGACGCCTTCGCCACGATCGTGAAGGACGAACTCCCCGTCGGCGTGCGGGGACTGGTCCTGGCCGCCGCGCTCGCCGCCGTGATGTCGACCTCGTCCGGCGCGCTGATCGCCTGCGCCACCGTCGCCAACAACGACATCTGGTCCCGGCTGCGCGGCATCGTCCGCCCCTCCGACGCGACCGAGCACGACGAGGTGCGGGGCAACCGCCTCTTCATCCTCCTCATGGGCGTCGCCGTGATCGTCACCGCGATCGCCCTGAACAACGTCGTCGAGGCGCTGACCGTCGCCTACAACCTCCTGGTCGGCGGACTGCTCGTCCCCATCCTCGGCGGACTGCTCTGGAGGCGCGGCACCGTCCAGGGCGCCCTCTCCTCGGTCGTCGTCGGCGGCGTCGCGGTGATCGTCCTGATGGCGACCCACGGCATCCTCGCCAACGAGCCCGTCTACTACGGCCTCCTGGCCTCCCTGGCCGCCTACGTGGCCGTCTCCCTGGCGACCCCGCCGACCGCCCCCGCCGTCCTGGCCGCCTGGCGCGCCCGCCTCGCCGGCCAGGAGGCGCCCGAAACCGCCCCCGCCCCCGTCCCGGCTCCCCAGTAGAGTCGTCAGAGAAGCAGTACATACGCGATGAAGCGTAAGAAAGAAGGCATTTGACCATGAGCAGCAACGAGACGCCCCGCGGCCCCGTCGACTCCTCCCGCGTCCCGCGGTACGCCGGACCCGCGACCTTCGCCCGGCTGCCCCGGCTCGACGAGGTCGGCCGCGCCGACGTCGCCGTCGTGGGCGTGCCGTTCGACTCGGGCGTCTCGTACCGGCCGGGCGCCCGCTTCGGCGGCAACGCGATCCGCGAGGCGTCCCGGCTGCTGCGCCCCTACAACCCCGCGCAGGACGCCTCGCCCTTCGCCCTCGCCCAGGTCGCGGACGGCGGTGACATCGCCGTGAACCCCTTCAACATCCACGAGGCCGTGGAGACGATCGAGGCGGCCGCCGACGACCTCCTCGGCACCGGCGCCCGGCTGATGACCCTCGGCGGCGACCACACCATCGCCCTGCCGCTGCTGCGCTCGGTGGCGAGGAAGCACGGCCCGGTGGCCCTGCTCCACTTCGACGCCCACCTCGACACCTGGGACACCTACTTCGGCGCGGAGTACACCCACGGCACCCCGTTCCGCCGGGCCGTCGAGGAGGGCATCCTCGACACCGAGGCGCTCTCCCACGTCGGCACCCGCGGCCCGCTGTACGGCAAGCAGGACCTCACCGACGACGAGAAGATGGGCTTCGGCATCGTCACCTCGGCGGACATCTACCGGCGCGGCGCCGACGAGGTCGCCGACCAGCTGCGCCAGCGCATCGGCGACCGCCCGCTGTACATCTCCATCGACATCGACTGCCTGGACCCGGCGCACGCCCCCGGCACCGGCACCCCGGAGGCGGGCGGCATGACCTCCCGCGAACTCCTGGAGATCCTGCGCGGCCTCGCGTCGTGCAACCTGGTCTCGGCCGACGTCGTCGAGGTGGCCCCCGCGTACGATCACGCCGAGATCACGTCGGTGGCCGCGTCCCACACGGCGTACGAACTGACCACGATCATGTCCCGCCAGATTGCAGAGGCTCGCGCGAAGTGACCCACGACCACGACCTGGTACTGCGCCCGACGGCCGCACAGACGGAGGCCGCGCTCAACCCGCCCCCCGGCCGCAACGGCGGAGACCTGGTCGTGGAGACCCTGGCCGGGCTCGGCGCCACCACCGTCTTCGGCCTGCCCGGCCAGCACGCGCTCGGCATGTTCGACGCGCTGCGCCGCTCCTCACTGCGGTACATCGGCCTGCGGGTGGAGAACAACGCAGGGTTCGCGGCGGACGCCTACGGCCGGATCACCGGCGAGGCGGCCCCCCTGCTGCTGTCGACCGGCCCGGGCGCGCTGACCTCGCTGGCGGCCCTCCAGGAGGCGGCCGCCGCGAGCGCGCCCGTGCTGGCGATCAGCAGCCAGATCCCGACGGCCGGCCTGGGCGGCGGCCGTCACGGCTATCTGCACGAACTCCCCGACCAGTCGGCCTCCTTCCGGGGCGTGGTGAAGTCCGTGCACACGGTCCGCACCCAGTCCCAGATCCCGTCGGCGATCGAGGCGGCCTGGAAGTCCGCGCTGAGCGCCCCGCACGGCCCGGTGTGGGTGGAGATACCGCAGGACGTCCTCCTGGCCCCGACGACGATCCCGGTCGTCACCGGCGGCGACGCCTTCCCCGACGAACTCCCGCCCCGCCCCGAACTCACCGCCGTGGCCGCCGACCTGCTGTCGCGTGCGGAGCGGCCCGCGATCATCGCCGGCGGAGGAGTGATCCGCGCGGACGCGGCGGGCAAGCTGCGGAAGCTGGCGGAACGGATCGGCGCCGCGGTCGTCACCACCCCCGGCGGCAAGGGCGCCTTCCCCTGGACGCACCCCCTCTCCCTCCAGTCCTGGCTGGAGGACCGCCACACGACGGACTTCCTGGAGGACGCGGATGTCGTCCTCGTCGTCGGCTCGGGCCTGGGCGAACTGTCGTCCAACTACCACACGTTCAAGCCGCGCGGCCGCGTCATCCAGATCGAGGCGGACCTCGGCAAACTGGAGGCCAACCACCCGGCCCTGGGCATCCACGCGGACGCCCGCCTCGCCCTCCAGGCCCTGCTGGAGACGGTGACCCCCCGCCAGGACCCGCACGCCCCGGACCGGGTACGGGCGCTGCTCGCCCGGGTCGCCGAGCGCCTGGCCGCCCAGGAACTCACCCTGGAACAGGACCTGTTGGCGTCGGTCCGCCGGGCCCTCCCGGCCGACTCCCCGTCCTTCTGGGACATGACGATCCTGGCCTACTGGGCCTGGTCCGCCTTCGACGCCAAGGGCCCCAACCTGCTGCACTCGGCCCAGGGCGCCGGCGGCCTCGGCTACGGCTTCCCGGCCGCCCTCGGCGCGGCGGTGGCGGACCCGACCCGCCCGGTCCTGGCCGTGTCGGGCGACGGCGGCGCGCTGTACTCCATCGCCGAACTGGCGACGGCGAAACAGTACGAGCTCGACGTCACCTGGCTCATCGTGGACGACGGCGGCTACGGCATCCTCCGCGAGTACATGACCGATTCCTTCGGTGAGACCACGGCGACGGAACTGACCCGCCCCGACTTCGTGGCCCTGGCGCGGTCCTTCGGCGTACCGGCCGCCCTGACCTCCCCGGAAGCGCTGGAGACCGACCTGACGAAGGCCCTCACCTCACCGGGCCCGTCGGTCCTCGTACTCCCGGCACTGGTACGGATGTTCGCACCGACGCATCTCGACTGATCCCCGGTCAGTCGGTGTCCGCGCAAATGGCATAGGCGTCGTAGCTGCCGAGGGCCTCGCCCTCGTTCACGACGAACACGATCCACGCCGTGTAGTTCGGTCCTTGCGGGAAGGAGCGGATGGTTTTGACCGCCCCGGTGTTCCCGAAGAATCCGCCTCCGATCACATGCTTCCCCTCCGGGCATTCGACGATGGTCTGTTCGGCGGATCCCGGCTGAACGAGTAGGTTCGTCTGGGCCACGACCTCGTAACCCTTGATGGCGGCGCTGTCACCGCCACCGCCCGTCTGGGTCGCGGTCGCGGTCGACCACGTCCAGGAGCGGAGCGTCCTGGGCCTGAACGGTGCCGGCGCCGAACATCAGGGCGATGGCCGACGACGCGACCACTGCGGCGAACCGGCGTGCGTTCATGGTGGATCCCTTCATTTGAGCTGCTGCCCCACTTCTCGTGGTGCTCGACACTTCGGACCGCTCGACGTTGTGCGGCGGACCCGGGTATGGAGCAGAACGAGATGTGCGGACCGTCGTCACCGCAGGGACGAGGCATGTGGCCCGATTGGCCCTGGCCGTTCCGAGCTCCTTTGATACGGTCCGGCCATGTCTGAAGCGCCCCTCATATCCGGCCCCGTCACCGCCGCCGACGTGACCCGTGCCGTCCGGCTGGCGGTGGGTGTGCTGCGGGAGGCGGATGCGGCGGTGGACTGGGACGCCAGGGCCGGTTCATTGGAGTGGAGTTGCTGGGAGACCGTCGAGCACCTGGCCGACGACCTGCTCGCCTACGCCGCCCAACTGGGGCCGGAGAGGCCGCCGTCGGACCGGGAGGTGCCCTTCGTGTGGCGTGCGGAGCGGCCCGGTGCGCCGACGAACGTCGTCTTCGCGGACCGGACGGCCGGGGCGGCCGGACTCGCGCAGGTACTGGAGGCCTGCGGGGCGCTGCTGGCCGCCATGGTGCGTACGACACCGGCGACCGTGCGGGCGCACCACGTCTTCGGTGTCTCCGACCCCGAGGGCTTCGCCGCGATGGGGGTCGTCGAGACGCTGGTGCATCTGCACGACGTGGCAGCGGGGCTCGGCGTCGACTGGACGCCGGACGAGGACCTGTGCGACCGGGTGCTCGCCCGGCTCTTCCCGCACGCCCCGACGGACACCGGCCGGTGGCCCACTCTCCTGTGGGCCACCGGCCGGGGCGAACTGTCCGGTCACGAGCGCCTCACACGATGGCGCTGGTACGGCGCTCCCGCGGGCGAACGGTAGAGGTCAGCAGGCCCCCACGCCCACCCCGTCGATCCGGCCGCCGAAGTCGCCCTGGTAGCGGGAGCGCCAGTCGCCGTTGAAGACGTCGCGCTTCTCGACCGGGCCCCAGTTGATGAAACAGGCCCGGGTGCTCGCGACGAACGAGCCGACATGGTCGTGGAGGAAGGGCGGCATGTCGCGGTAGCCGCTGCGGGCCGTCCACTCCCAGGAGCTGCCGCCGAAGTTCTCCCCGCTCCAGAAGCAGACGGAGCCGTCGTTGCAGGACGGCACGGCGGCGGCCGAGGCACCCTGGGCCGGCAGGGCGAGGGCGGTCAGGGCGAGGGCGGCGGCGAGGGACCAGGCACGAAGCTGCATGAGGATCTCCGGAACGGGAGGAGGAAGGGGATCGCCCCGGCGGCCCCGCCGAGGTGATCCCCATGCTTCCGGCCGGGCCGCGCGACATGCCCGGGGTGAAGATCCACATCACCGGTGTGAGCGAACTGGTCGTTCGATCGCACCGGAGTGTGCCGTGTCCTACCAGATCGCCTCGACCCACTCCGGGTGGTCGATGAACGGGTTGCGGTTGTGCTGGTACGTGTCGTAGATGACCTGGTTGCGGCGCTCCTCGAAGGCGTCCGGCGGGTCCTCGTCGTTCCACGCCTTCAGCACGGAGAGCCGCCCGTGGTAGGGGACGCTGCCGTTGGTGACGAGGTCGTTGGGCTCCAGGTTCGGCCAGCCGTCGTCACCCTCGTAGCGCACGGCCATGTAGAGGATCATGCGGGCGACATCGCCCTTGACGGCGTCACGCGGCTCGAAGGAGTTGGAGTCGGTGAGGCTGCCGCCGGAGTTGGTGAAGCTGCTGCCGCCGTTGTCGAAGTCCTTGTTGCCGCGGATCGAGTTGACCGTCACGTCCTCGGGACGGATGTGGTGCAGGTCGGTGCCGGGACCGGCGGAGGTGCCGAAGTCGCCGTGCGACTGGGCCCACACGTGCTCGCGGTTCCAGTTGCCGCTGGCGCCGCCGTTGAGCGACTTGCTCCGGGAGATTCCGGAGTACAGGAGCTTCACGTTGCTGCTGTTGTTGGGGTCCTGGTCGGTGACCTTCATCGCTTCCCAGAGGGCCGCGTACGACAGCTTGGTCTGGGGGGTGATGATCGTGTGCAGGGCCGACTTCAGACTCGTACCCGTCTTGCCGACCGCGTTCTTGTAGTACGTCGAGTCGTACGCCGTCGTGGTCGCCGCGGCGGGGGTCGCGGTGAGCGTGGGCGCGGTGAGACCGACCAGGACTGCAGCGGTGGCAAGCGCCACCGACTTCCATCGGTGTGTGCGTGTCGCCAGCATGTGGGGTGTCCGATCTACGCGGGTTGAGTGGAGGCGGCAATCGGGAGAGTGACATGCACATGCGGCCATGGCAATGAATCGGACATGTCCATCAGGTGACGGGAACCGGCAAATCTCCTCTTGTCTACGCGAGTTGACATGACAGAACGGCCCCTGACAGGAGAGTCAGGGGCCGTTGGGGCTGTACCAGGTCAGCTCACGTCCGACGCGTCCAGCCGGTAGACCGTCGACTGGTTGCTCTGCGCCGAGGTGTCGGTGTCGGTTCCCGTTCGGGTTCCGGTTTCGGTGTCGGAGTCGGTGCCGGAGGCCGCATCCGACGTGGAGCTGTACTCGCTCGCCTCCACCGCCGTCCCGTTCTCCTGCACCCAGGCGGTGATCTCCTGGTTCAGGCTGCTGTTGCCGCCCATTCCGCCGCCGCCGAGCTGGATGTAGTGCAGTTCGCCCTTCTTCACCAGCTCCTTGAGCCTGGCGAGGGTCATCGCCTGGTCGCTGCCGGTGAAGCCCCACATGGAGATGACGGGCTCACCGGTGCTGAGGATCATCTGGCCCGCGCTCTGCGAGTTGGACACCGCGATCAGCCACGTGGCGCCGTCCTGGTGCTTCTGCAGGTACGAGACGAGCTCGCTGTCGGCGCCGCCGCCCGTCCCGCCGCCACCGCCCATGCCGCCGCCACCGGGTCCACCGCCGGTCCCGCCCGGCGCGCCGCCGGTTCCGCCGCCCGGAGCCGTGCCGTTCGCACCGCTGCCCTGACCGCCGCCCTGACCGCTGGGCGCACCGCTGGGGGCGCCGCCGCCCTGCGGGAGTTCGCCGTTGCCGCCGCCCGGTGCCGCCTGGCCGTTGCCGCCGGGGAACTCGCCGCCCGCCTGGCCGCCTTGTTGCGTGCCGCCCTGCTGCGTGCCGCCCGGCATCTCGCCGCCCGGACCGCCGTTGCCGCCCCCGAAGCCGCCCCGGCCACCGCCGCCGGGCCCGCCCATGCCACTCCCGGTGGACGGACCGGCGGTCGGGTTGGTGCCGCCCATCATGCCGCTGGAGGAACCGAAGGCCGGCGAGGCGGCATACGCCGTCGGACCCGCGAGCGCCGCCACGATCGCCGCGGCGACGGACACCCCGAGCAGCCGGACCCGGGTGCCGGAGCCCGCCGACCGGAAGACGAACAGACCGACGACCGCGAGGACCATCACCACGCCGACGGCCGGCCACAGCCAGGTGTTCCAGCCGGTGGCGCGGCGCAGCAGCACGATCGCCCAGACGCCGGTGACCACGAGCCCGGCGGGCAGCACCCACGACCAGCGGGCGTCGCCACCGCGGAAGGCGCGCCACAGCATGACGCCGCCGCCACCGGTGAGCGCCGCGATGCCCGGGGCGAGCGCGGTCGTGTAGTACGGGTGCATGGTGCCCTCGGCCAGGGCGAACGTCAGGTAGTGCAGCACCAGCCAGCCGCCCCACAGCACCAGCGCGGCACGGGTGAGGTCGGTGCGCGCGGCCCGGCCGCACCGCACCAGGCCGGCCACGAGCGCGATGCCCGCGAAGGGGATCAGCCAGGAGATCTGGCCGCCGAGGACGTCGTTGAACATCCGGCCGATGCCGGCGGTCCCGGCGAAGGTGCCGCCCCCGCCACCGCCTCCTCCGCCGTTGCCCTCGCCGCCGAGGACCCGGCCCAGGCCGTTGTAGCCCATGATCAGGTCCCAGGCGCTGCCGTCGGTCGAGCCGCCGATGTAGGGGCGGTCGTCGGCGGGCACCAGGGACACCGCCGTCGCCCACCAGAAGCTGGAGACGGCCAGTGCCACGGCGGCCGGCGCCAGGTTCACGGCCTTCTTCTTCCAGCCCAGCTTCGACGCGTACACGTACACGGCGAAGACGGCCGGCAGGGCGATGTAGCCCTGGAGCATCTTGGTGTTGAAGGCGAGCCCGAAGCAGGCGGCCGAGCCGATGAGCGGCAGCAGCCGGTCGTCGCGCGTGGCCCGCAGCGCGAGGGCCGCGCCCGCCACCATCAGGAGCACGAGGATGGTGTCCGGGTTGTTGTCCCGGTTGATGGCGACGGTGATGGGGGTCAGCGCGAGGACCAGCGCGGCGATCGCGGCCGCCGCGTGTCCGAAGACCCGCTTCACGGAGGAGTGCAGGATCCAGATCGTGCCCAGCGCCGCCGCGATCTCCGGGGCCATCATCTGCCAGGTGCCGAAGCCGAAGACCCGGCAGGACAGGCCCATGATCATGAGCGCGAACGGCGGCTTGTCGACGGTGAGGAAGTTCCCGGCGTCCAGCGAGCCGAAGAACCACGCCTTCCAGCTCTGCGTACCGCTGTAGACGGCGGCGCTGTAGAAGCTGTTGAGGCCGCTGGACGACAGGTTCCAGCCGTAGAGCACGGCGGCCAGGGCCAGGATCGCGATCAACGCGGGCAGCGACCAGCGGGGTGCCTTGTCCGGCGGGGGTGCCGTGGGTGCCGTCTCGGAGGCCGCCGGCGGCGGCACGTCGGGGGACACGGTCGTGTGGGGGTGAGGATCGGTGGCAGATGTCACCCTGCGCATGCTGTACGCCGGTTGTGGGTGGTCGCTGTGCCGAACCTGGCCGCAGCCTGTGAAGACGCACAGGGGCCGGTAACGGGTTGCCCAGGCTTTGCCCAATACCTCAGGTCGCCCGTACAACCTTTCGTACGAACTGGTGCGTCAACGTGGCATGACTCACCGGACTTCCCGACGCAGGAGAGCACTGGTCGCCACGGCACTGGGCACCGGCGTCCTCATCACCGGCGTGGCCACCGCCGCGCCCGCCATGGCGGCCACACCCACGGTCGGCTGCACGTCGAACAACGCGGCCCTGGCCACCAAGCTGAAGAGGGACATCACCGCCGCCCTCGCCACCCGCAAGGGCACGATCGCGGTCGGCCTCTACGACCGCTCCACCAACACCACCTGCACCCTGCGCGCCTCCACCGCCTACGACTCGGCGAGCGTCGTCAAGGTCACCGTCCTCGCCGCCCTGCTGTGGGACGCGCAGAAGACGAACCGCGCGCTGACCAGCCGTGAGAAGTCGCTCGCCACCGCCATGATCACCAAGTCGGACAACGCCTCCACCACCACCCTGTGGAAGCAGCTCGGCATGACGAAGATCAAGGGCTTCCTGGCGGCCGCGAAGATGACCCAGACCAAGCCGGGCGCGAACGGCTACTGGGGGCTGACCCAGATCACCGTCACCGACGAGCAGAAGCTGCTCAAGCTGCTCCCCACGCACAACACGGTGCTCACCGACGACTCGCGGTACTACATCCGGCTGCTGATGGGCAAGGTCATCTCCTCGCAGCGCTGGGGCACCCCCTACGGCGCACCCTCCGGCGTCGGCGTGCACGTCAAGAACGGCTGGCTGTCGCGCGCCACCAACGGCTGGCGCGTCCACAGCGTCGGCACCTTCAAGGGCGGCGGCCACGACTACACGATGACCGTGCTCACCCATGGCAACAGCACCATGAACTACGGCATCACGACCATCCAGGGCGTCGCCAAGGTCATTCACAAGGACCTCGCGGCCTCCTGAACGGGGTGATCCTTAACGGTTCGTCCCACCGGACGTCACCGGGCCGCCCTACGGTGACGCCCATGCGCCTGCGAACCGTACTCGCCTCCCTCACGGCCGGCTTGGCGGCGGCCGCCAGCCTCACCGCCGCCGGGCCCGCCCACGCCACCGACGCCCGGGTGGACAACGCCTGTTCGCCCACGGTCTCCATCGGCCGCTTCTCCGACGCGCTCGACAAGACGACGTACGACGGCACCTTCGTCGGCAATTTCTCCGCCCTCGCCCTCGACCTCGACGGCTCCCTCGTCGCTCTCTCCGACCGCTCCTCCCTCTTCGGCCTGGATGCCAAGACCCTCGCGCCGGAGTCGGTCGTCCCGCTCGCCGACGAGAACGGCGCCGCGCTGGACTCCGAGGGCCTCGTGATCGACCTCCCCCACTCTCGGCTTCGCTCGAGCGGGGGGACCCCCATCGCCACCGGGACCCGCCTGATCAGCTCCGAGAGTGAGCCGTCGATCCGCCGCTACAGCGCCGACGGCACGATCCTCGACCGCCTCCCGGTCCCGGCCTCCCTCCTCGTCGCCCCCGCCGGGCGCGCCACCACCAACCAGACCTTCGAGGGCCTGACCCTGCTGCCGGGCGGCCGCACCCTGCTCGCCTCGATGGAGTACGCGATCTCCGGCGACAGCACCGGCATCGTCCGCTTCCAGACCTGGACCCGGACCAGGGGCGACCACTTCCGGCTCGCCGCCCAGTACGCCTACCGCACCGACACCGGCCTCGGCGTCCCCGAGGTCCAGGCCCTCCCGGACGGCCGCCTGCTCGTCCTGGAGCGCGGCTTCACCGCCGGTGTCGGCAACACGGTCCGCCTCTACCTGGCCGACCCGCGCCACGCCACGGACACCTCCGCCGTGGAGAACCTCACCGGCCGGTCCGGCGTCCGCCTGATCCAGAAGACCCTGCTCACCGACCTCGTGACCTGCCCGTCACTCGGAGCGACCGCCAAGCAGCCCCAGCCGAACCCGCTCCTCGACAACATCGAGGGCATGGTGGTCACGGGCCGCGCCAACGGCGCGTACAAGGTCCTCCTGGTGAGCGACGACAACCAGAACGCGGCACAGACGACGCGGTTCTACCACTTGCGGGTACGCGTCTGAGCCCTTGCCTCCGATTTTGTTTCGGAGGGATGAAATCCGGTTCTGTCCGCGTTGGTGCCTTCCGGTAGATCAGGCCGAAAAAACGGAGGGCACCGGCGTGAAGGAGCAACGGGGATGGGCGCGGCGACTGGCGGGATACGCCTGGCGGTATCCCATGGACGTCGTCCTGGCCCTCGGTTCCTCCCTGCTCGGCATGGCCGTCATGGCGCTGGTCCCGCTGGTCACCAAGGTGATCATCGACGACGTCATCGGCGACCACACCCGTGACATGGCCCCCTGGGCCGCCGCCCTGATCGGCGCCGCCGTCCTCGTCTACGCCCTCACCTACGTCCGCCGCTACTACGGCGGCCGGCTCGCCCTCGACGTGCAGCACGACCTGCGCACCGAGATGTACGGGACGATCACCCGGCTCGACGGCCGCCGCCAGGACGAGCTGTCCACCGGCCAGGTCGTCGGCCGCGCCACCAGCGACCTCCAGCTCATCCAGGGCCTGCTCTTCATGCTCCCGATGACCATCGGGAACCTCGCCCTCTTCGTGATCTCCCTCGTCGTGATGGCCTGGCTGTCCCTGCCGCTCACCCTGGTCGCGCTCGCCGTCGCCCCCGCCCTGTGGTGGATCGCCAAGCGCAGCCGCAGCAAGCTCCACCCCGCCACCTGGTACGCCCAGGCGCAGGCGGCAGCCGTCGCGGGGGTGGTCGACGGGTCCGTCAGCGGCGTACGCGTGGTGAAGGGCTTCGGGCAGGAGGAGCAGGAGACCGGGAAGCTCCGGGAGGTCGGCCGTCGGCTCTTCGCGGGACGGCTGCGCACCGTCCGGCTCAACAGCAGGTACACCCCCGCCCTCCAGGCCGTCCCGGCCCTCGGCCAGGTCGCGATGCTGGCGCTCGGCGGCTGGCTCGCCGTGGGCGGTCACATCACCCTCGGCACGTTCGTCGCCTTCTCCACCTACCTCGCCCAGCTGGTCGGCCCGGTCCGCATGCTGGCGATGGTCCTCACCGTCGGCCAGCAGGCCCGCGCCGGCACCGAGCGCGTCCTGGAGCTGATCGACACCGAGCCGTCGATGAGCGACGGCACCAAGGACCTCCCGGCCGACGCGCCCGCCACCGTCGAGTTCGACGACGTCTCCTTCGGCTACGACACCGAGCGCCCCGTCCTCGACGGGCTGAGCTTCGAGATCCGCCCCGGCGAGACCCTCGCGGTCGTCGGCTCCTCCGGCTCCGGCAAGTCCACGGTCTCCCTGCTGCTGCCCCGCTTCTACGACGTCACCCGGGGCGCCGTCCTGGTCGGCGGCCACGACGTCCGCACCCTCACCCTCGACTCGCTGCGCGCCGCGATCGGCCTGGTCCCCGAGGACTCCTTCCTCTTCTCCGACACGGTCCGCGCCAACATCGCGTACGGCCGTCCGGACGCCACCCAGGAGCAGATCGAGGCCGCCGCCCGCGCCGCCCAGGCCGACCGGTTCATCGCCGAGCTGCCCGACGGGTACGACACCACGGTCGGCGAGCACGGCCTGACCCTCTCCGGCGGCCAGCGCCAGCGCGTCGCCCTGGCCCGCGCGATCCTCACCGACCCGCGCCTGCTGGTCCTCGACGACGCCACCTCCGCGGTCGACGCGGCCGTCGAGCACGAGATCCACGAGGCGCTCAAGGAGGTCATGCGGGGCCGTACGACGCTCCTCATCGCCCACCGCCGCTCCACCCTCAACCTCGCCGACCGCATCGCCGTCCTCGACGCCGGCCGGCTCGCCGACCTCGGCACCCACGAGGAACTCCAGGAGCGCTCGGCGCTCTACCGCCGCCTCCTCACCGACCCGGACGAGCTGGGCGGTGTCTCGCCCGGCCACACCCGGCCCGTGCCGGCGGCCGAGGACACCTCCGTACGCGAGGAGCTGGACGCCGAGTTCGACGCCGAGCGCGGCATCACCCCCCGGCTCTGGGCGGGGGAGCGGGTGCCGCGGGACGCCGCGATGGAGGGCATGCCGGCCACCCCGGAGCTGCTCGCCGAGGTCGAGGCGCTGCCGCCCGCGACCGACACCCCGGACGTCGACGAGGCCCGCGCGGTCACCCCCGAGGAGTCGTACGGCCTGCGCCGGCTGCTGCGGGGCTTCGGCCTCCCGCTGCTGGTCAGCCTGGGCCTGGTCGCCGTGGACGCCGGGATGGGCCTGTTCCTGCCCGTGCTGATCCGGCACGGCATCGACCAGGGCGTCACCCAGGCGGCCCTGGGCGCCGTCTGGGCGGCCTCGCTGCTGGGGCTCGTGAGCGTGCTGGTGCAGTGGGCGGCGCAGACCGGCGAGATCCGGATGACCGGCCGGACCGGCGAGCGCGTCCTCTACACGCTGCGGCTGAAGATCTTCTCCCAGCTCCAGCGGCTCGGGCTCGACTACTACGAGCGGGAGCTGACCGGCCGGATCATGACGAGGATGACGACGGACGTCGACGCCCTCTCGACCTTCCTCCAGACCGGCCTGGTCACGGCGTTCGTCTCGGTCGTCACCTTCTTCGGGATCATGGGCGCCCTGCTGGTGATCGACGTCCAGCTGGCCCTCGTCGTCTTCGCGACCCTGCCGCCGCTGATCGTCGCCACGTACTTCTTCCGCAAGGCGAGCGTGAAGGCGTACGAGCTGGCCCGGGAACGGGTGTCGGTGGTGAACGCCGACCTCCAGGAGTCGGTGGCCGGGCTGCGGATCGTGCAGGCCTTCCGGCGGGAGCGGGACGGCGGCGCGCGGTTCGCGGAGCGCAGCGACAGCTACCGCCGGGCGCGGATCCGGGGCCAGTGGCTGATCTCGGTCTACTTCCCGTTCGTCCAGCTGCTGTCCTCGGTGGCGGCGGCCGCCGTGCTGATCGCGGGCGCGGGCCGGGTGGACGCGGCGACGCTGACCACCGGCGCGCTGGTGGCGTACCTGCTCTACATCGACCTGTTCTTCGCCCCCGTCCAGCAGCTCTCGCAGGTCTTCGACGGCTACCAGCAGGCGACCGTCTCGCTGGGCCGGATCCAGGAGCTGCTGCGGGAGCCGACGTCCACGAAGTCCGCCGACGAGCCGCTGGAGGTGCTCTCCCTGCGCGGCGAGATCGTCTTCGAGGACGTGCGCTTCGCGTACGGTCCCGCCGACGGGGCGGAGGAGGCGCTGGGCGGCGTCGACCTGAGCATCCCGGCGGGCCAGACGGTCGCGTTCGTCGGTGAGACCGGCGCCGGCAAGTCGACCCTGGTCAAGCTGGTGGCCCGGTTCTACGACCCGACCGGCGGCCGGGTCACCGTCGACGGCACGGATCTGCGCGCCCTCGACATCACCTCGTACCGGCACCGGCTGGGCGTGGTCCCGCAGGAGGCGTACCTCTTCCCGGGCACGGTCCGTGACGCGATCGCCTACGGCCGGCCCGAGGCCGGCGACGCCGAGGTGGAGGCGGCGGCGCGGGCGGTCGGCGCGCACGAGATGATCGCGACGCTCGACGGCGGCTATCTGCACGAGGTCGCCGAACGCGGCCGCAACCTCTCGGCCGGCCAGCGCCAGCTGATCGCCCTGGCCCGCGCCGAACTGGTCGACCCCGACATCCTGCTCCTCGACGAGGCCACGGCGGCCCTGGACCTGGCCACGGAGGCCCAGGTCAACCAGGCCACGGACCGGCTGGCGGGCCGCCGTACGACGCTCGTGGTCGCCCACCGGCTGACCACGGCGGCCCGCGCGGACCGGGTGGTGGTGATGGACCACGGCCGGGTCGAGGAGGACGGCACCCACGACGAGCTGCTGGCCCGCGACGGCCGGTACGCGCGCCTGTGGCGGACCTTCGTCGGCGCGGGCGAGCCCGAGGAGCCCGTCGGCGTCTCCCGGTGACGGCCGCGCAACCATCCGACATACGTCGTGCGTCCGTACATCAGTACGGTGAAAGACGGTGCGGCGGGGAGGGGCGGGGACCTTGGTTGTAGGTGCGATACGGCGGTGGGCGGCGGTCCTGCCCGCCGCGCTGGTCGTCGCCGTGCTGCTCGGCCTCGTGGCACCGGGCGCCGCCCAGGCCGCGCCCGTGTCCTGCGACGGGATGCGCAAGGTACGGACGGTGGCCTTCCCCAACGGCTCCGTGCAGGTCTACAAGACCGGCGGCCGGGTCTGCGCCCGCACCGTCGCGACGCGGCCCGGCGTGAAACGGAGGATGACCGTCAGCGTGCAGGCGCGCGGTCACGTCCCCGTGAAGAAGGGGCGCAAGCACGCCCGCACCTCCCCGGCGGTGCAGGTCTACGCCGGACACCGCTGTGTGTGGGTCAAGGGCTCGGTCGGCCGCGATTCGGGCAGTTCGGGCTGGATTCTCTGCTGAACGCCACGCCGTTGTCCCAACCCCCTCTGGTGTGAAGGGTGTTGCTCCGATAGCTTCCGGCGCACATCTGTCTCACAGGGGAAGGGTGCACGCGCATGCGCAAGGCGCTCAGATGGCTGCTCGCGCTCACCGTGCTCATAGGCACGCTGAGCACGGCGGGGGCGGCAACAGCCGCCGAGCCGGAGGCCGACATCAAGGACCGGCTGCTCGCGATACCGGGCATGAGCCTGATCCAGGAGAAGCCGTACCCCGGCTACCGCTTCTTCGTCCTGAACTACACCCAGCCGGTCGACCACCGGCACCCGTCCAAGGGCACGTTCCAGCAGCGGATCACCGTGCTGCACAAGGACGTCAGCCGCCCCACGGTCTTCTACACCGGCGGCTACAACGTCTCCACCAACCCCGGCCGCCGTGAGCCCACCCAGATCGTGGACGGCAACCAGGTCTCCATGGAGTACCGCTACTTCACCCCGTCCCGCCCCGACCCGGCCGACTGGTCCAAGCTCGACATCTGGCAGGCCGCCAGCGACCAGCACCGCATCTTCAAGGCCCTGAAGAAGGTCTACGACAAGAACTGGATCTCCACGGGCGGCTCCAAGGGCGGCATGACGGCCACCTACTACGAGCGCTTCTACCCCAAGGACATGGACGGCGTCGTCGCGTACGTGGCCCCCAACGACGTGGTGAACGACGAGGACTCCGCCTACGACCGGTTCTTCGCGGCCGTCGGCACCAAGGAGTGCCGCGACCGGCTGAACGCCGTGCAGCGCGAGGCGCTGGTGCGCCGTGAGCCGCTGGAGGAGATGTACGCCGAGTACGCGGCTGCGGAGGGCTTCACCTTCGACACCGTCGGCAGCCTGGACCGCGCCTACGAGGCCGTCGTCCTCGACTACGTCTGGGGCTTCTGGCAGTACAGCCTGCTGTCCGACTGCGACTCGATCCCGGCGGACGCGAAGAACGCGACCGACGACGAGATCTGGGCCTCGGTGGACACGATCTCCGGGTTCTCCTTCTACACCGACCAGGGCCTGTCCCCGTACACGCCGTACTACTACCAGGCCGGCACCCAGCTGGGCGCGCCCACGATCCAGTTCCCGCACATCGAGAAGCAGTACGTCCGCTACGGCTACCAGCCCCCGCGGAACTTCGTGCCCCGCGACATCTCCATGAAGTTCCAGCCGTGGGCGATGCGCGACGTCGACACCTGGGTGAAGCACAACGCCCGGCACATGCTCTTCGTCTACGGCCAGAACGACCCGTGGGGCGCCGAGCGCTTCCGGCTCGGCAAGGGCGCCAAGGACGCGTACGTCCTCACCGCGCCCGGCATGAACCACGGCGCGAACGTCGCCGGACTCGTCGCCGACGAGAAGGAACTGGCTACCGCCCGCATCCTGGAGTGGGCCGGAGTCTCCGCCACCGCCGTGGAGCGGGCCAAGCCGCTGGCGAAGTTCGACGCGAAGCTGGACGTGCGGGACGTGGAGCGCGAGCCGGCGCTGCGCCCGTAGGACCACCGACGCTCAGACCGGCCGCGCGCATCCCACCGGATCCGGGCCGCCGAGCTGGACGTAGAGGGCCGTGGACGCCGGGCACTTCGCCCGCGCGGCCACGGCCTTCACCACCTTGTACTGCGGTGCGCGCGTCCCCGACCCGTCGCACGCGGTCTCGCGAACCTGCCCGCCGCCCACGTCGTGGACGCAGTCGCCGACCGTCGTGCGCGGGCCGCCGCCGGCGCCCGGGTCACCGGGGTGCGGGGGCTGGAGGTTGCGCATACACGCGTAGCCCTCCGCGATGGTGCCCGTGCCGTCCTCGGCGGCCTGTTCGCCGATGTGCAGCACGAAGTCCGTGGTCGGCGGGCACAGCGGCCCCCGGCCGGCCGTCCCCTCGTGCCGCGCCACGACCCGGGCCGCCGCCCGCTCCCCGCCGCACGGCACCTCGGTGAACCGGGTCGTCCCGAACGAGCTGCACTCGCCCGTCCCGAGGAACACCGCGCCGAATCCGGAAGGGACCGTCGCCGGGGCGGAACCCGTCGGTCCGGCCTGCGGGCGCTCCTCCGCCCGGACCTGGCACCCCGCCAGGAGCAGCGCGGACAGCGCCCCCACGACCCCCGCCGACCGTCCGTAGTGCATCGTCATTCCCCCACCCGCACCCCGGACCAGCGTGACCCCCGCGAGCGGGGCACGCCAGCCGGGCGGGACGCTTTGCGCGTGGTGCGGGGGGCGTGATCAGCGGGCGGCGTACGCCGGATACGTCAGCCCGTGCCCGACCGGGTACAGCACCTGCGCCGGATCGTCCGCCCGGCGCACCGGCACCGGAAGCCGCCCGTGCGGCGCCGCGGCTCCCGCGATCACCCGGGCGGCGGCCCGCAGTTCGACATCGGTCCAGGAGTAGGCGGCCAGGAAGCCCTTCACCCGGGGCAGCTGGGCCACGTCGTACGGATTGCGCACCGCGACCGCCACCACCGGCCGCCCGGTCGCCACCAGCCGCTCCACCAGCGTGCGCTGCGCGCTGTCCGCGGTGACGTTGTACGTCGCCACCACCACCGCGTCGGCCGCGTCCGCCGCCGTCACCGCCCGCGCGATCGTCTCGGCCGACGGGGTCAGCCCGGTGGACAGGGCGCTCGCCGTGAAGCCCAGCCCGGTGAACGCGGCCGCCAGCACACCGGTGGGCGGGCCCGTGGTGCCCGACGGGGACGCCGGATCGGCGCCCACCACCAGCAGCCGGCGGTGCGTACGGGGCGACAGCGGGAGCGTCGGGCCCTCGTTGACCAGCAGGGTCGTGGTCCCCTCGGCGATCCGGTCGGCCGCCGCGCGATGCGTGCGCCGGCCCACCACCCGGGCGACGGCGGCGGTGTCGGCGTACGGCGCGTCGAGCAGCCCGAGCCGCTCCTTCAGCCGCAGGATCCGCAGCACCGCCGAGTCCAGCCGCTCCTCGGCGAGTTCCCCGTCCCGTACGGCCTTCAGGACGGCGTTCCAGGCGACGGCCAGGTCGGGCGGGTCCAGGAGCTGGTCCACGCCCGCGTTCAGCGCGAGCACCGGCACCCGGTCGTCGCCGTACTTGGTGCGCACCCCTGCCATGCCGAGGGCGTCGGTGACCACCACCCCGTCGTAGCCGAGGCGTTCGCGCAGGATGCCGGTGACGATCGGGCGGGAGAGGGTCGCCGGGTCGCCGGAGGCGTCGAGGGACGGGAACAGCAGATGCCCGGTCATGATCGAGTCGATGCCGGCCGCGATCGCCGCCCGGAAGGGGACGGCGTCCAGCCGCTCCCACTCCTCACGGGTGTGGGTGATGACCGGGAAGCCGGTGTGGCTGTCCACGGCCGTGTCGCCGTGCCCGGGGAAGTGCTTGGCGGTCGCCGCGACCCCGGACGCCTGGTAGCCGCGCACCTCGGCCGCGGCCAGGGTGGCCGCCGCCGTCGGGTCGGCGCCGAAGGAGCGCACGCCGATGACCGGGTTGGCCGGGTTCACGTTGACGTCCGCCACCGGCGAGTAGTTCTGCCGGATGCCCATCGCGCGCAGCTCACGGCCGGCGATCCGGCCCAGCAGCCGGGCGTCCGCACGGGAACCCCCGGCGCCGAGGGCCATGGCACCGGGGAAGAGGGTGGCGGGCGCGCCCACCCGGCAGACGATGCCGTGCTCCTGGTCGGTGGAGATCAGCACCGGCAGCCCGCGCGGCTGCGCCAGGGAGGCCCGCTGGATGCCGTTGGAGAGGTCCGCGATCTGGCGCGGGTCACGTGTGTTGTGCGCCCAGGTGAAGTAGATGATCCCGCCGACCCGGTACCGCGCGACCAGCTCGGCGGCCGAACGAACCCCCATCTCCTCGAGGTTGGCGTCGATGTCGGCCTGGTCGGGGGCGGTCGCCGAGTGGCCGTACACCCGGGCGACGAAGACCTGGCCGACCTTCTCCTCCAGCGTCATGCCGGAGACGAGGGCGCGCGGCCGGCGGTCGTCCGCGCGGGCCGGCCCGCCGACGGTGAGGGCCGCGGTGACGCCCGCGGTGGCGGCGAGGACGGTGCGTCTGGAGGGCACGTGCGGGCTCCTTCCGGAGGGGTTCGGTGGCGCACGGTACCTGGCGCGGGGCCGCCATCGGCGCATTGGAGGGGGGCGCGCCGATGGCGGCGGGGGCCGCCGGCCGCGGTGCGGCGGAGAGGGTGGGTCAGCGATCGCAGCCAGCAGCGAGGGCCGACACCGCACCGAGGTGACTCATCCGGCAGCTTGCCGGTTGGACGAGCCGGACGGCGGCCGGGTTCCCGGTCCGGACGGATTTCCGGAAGTCGGTACGGGAGGGGCGCGGGGGGTCGGTGGGGTCAGTCCGACACCCTGGGCCACCACTCCCGCAGCGCCCGTACCGTCTCCGCGATCGCCGGACGCCGGGCCGCCCCCGTGCGCCACAGGGCGTACAGCCGCCGTACGGGGGCCGGGTCGAGGGGCACCTCGACGGCACCCCCGGGGAGCGGGCCGCGGCCGAGGCGGGGGATGAGGCCGATGCCGAGGCCGGCCGCGACGAGGGCGACCAGGGTCGGGTTCTCGTCGGCCTGGTGGACGATCTCCGGCTCGTGCCCGGCCGCGCGCAGGGTCCGCACCAGCCAGTCGTGGCAGACCCGCCCCGGCGGCTGGCACACCCACCGCTCGCCGCCGAGTTCCTCCCGCCGCACGGACGCCCGCCCGGCGAAGGGGTGCCCCTCGGGGACGAGCAGCGTGCACCGGTCGTCCCCGATGACCGCCTGCTCGACGCCCGGCGGCATCGGCAGCGGCGCGATGTCCCAGTCGTGCGCGACGGCCAGGTCCAGCGCGCCCCGGGCGACCAGACCGACCGACAGATGCGGGTCGATCTCCGACAGCCGGGCGTCGAGGGCCGGATGCCGCCGGGCGAGGTCGGCCAGGACGGCGGGCATCAGCCCCCGCGCCGCCGACGCGAACGCGGCCACCGTCAGCCGCCCCGCCGGCACCCCGCGCCGCTCCTCCAGCGCGGTCTCCGCCCGCTCCACGATGGACAGCAGCTCCTGTGCGGTGTCGACGAGCTGGAGCGCCTCCGCGGTGAGCCGCACCCCCCGCCCCTCGCGCTCCAGCAGGACGGTCCTCGTCTCCCGTTCCAGCTTGGCGATCTGCTGGGAGACGGCGGAGGGCGTGTAGCCGAGTGCGGCGGCGGCCGCGCCGACGGTGCCATGGACGGAGACGGAGTGCAGGGCGCGTAGGCGCTGGAGATCGAGCACGGGACTCTCCTTCGATTAGCGTTGCTACATCCGACCGTGCAGCAATCATCGCTGGTGCTTCATGGTCCCGGGGCGTGATCCTCGACGCATGCGACCCGCCCACGTCTCCCTCGCCGTCCTCGTCGCCGCCGTCTGGGGCGTGAACTTCACCGTCGTCGAGATCGGCCTCGGACATTTCCCGCCGCTGCTCTTCTCCGCCCTGCGCTTCCTGGTGGCGGCCGTGCCCGCGGTGTTCCTCGTGGGCCGCCCGAAGGTGGCGTGGAAGTGGATCGTGGCGGTGGGTCTGGTGCTGGGGGTGGCGAAGTTCGGGCTGCTGTTCGTCGGGATGGACGCCGGTATGCCCGCCGGGCTGTCCTCCCTCGTCGTGCAGATCCAGTCGGTGTTCACGGCCGCCGTCGCCTTCGCCGTGCTCGGCGAACGCCCCACCCGCGTCCGGCTGCTGGGCATGGGCGTGGCCCTCGCCGGTATCGGGGTCGCGGCCGTGGACGAGGGGACCTCGGGCCCGCTCGGCGCGTTCGCGCTGGTCGTCGCGGCGGCGGCCTGCTGGGGCGTCTCGAACGTCCTCACCCGCAGGGCCGCGCCACCGGACGCCCTGAACTTCATGGTCTGGGTGAGCACGGTCCCGGTGCTGCCCCTGCTGGCCCTCTCCCTGCTGACGGAGGGCCCGGCGCGGGACCTGGCCGCTCTGCGGGCGCTGGACTGGCAGGGCGCGGGCACGGTCGTCTACGTCGCCTGGGTCACCACCGTCTTCGGCTTCGGCGCCTGGGGCTGGCTGCTGCGCCGTCACCCCGCGTCCACGGTCGCCCCGTTCTCCCTCCTCGTCCCGGTCTTCGGCATGACCTCGGCCGCCGTCTTCCTCGGCGAGCCGGTGACCGGCCTGCGCTGGTGCGCGGCGGCCCTCCTGGTCGGCGGGGTGGCGCTGGCGTCCGTGGGGTCGGGGCGCTCATGTCGGGTTACTCAGAGCCGAGTTGAGTACGAGCACTCATGCCCGGCCGACCCCGGCGCGGCGAGTATCGGTGCAGCGGCGCAGCACAGAGCGCCGACCCGATCCAGCTGAGACAGTTACGGAGAACCTCTCATGTCCCGACGTATCGCTCTGTCCGTGGCCGCCGGTGTCGTCGTCCTCGGAGGTGCCGGAGTCTTCGCTCTCGCCTACGCCGGGGAGCAGCCTCCGGCGCTGGCGCACAGCACGGCCCGCTACACCGCGCCCGACGGCGACCGCGCCGGCTCGTTGGCCTTCACCACCGACGTCGAGGCGTCCTCCGGTGTCAGGAGCGTGAAGGTGCTGGCCTGGCCGGAGAACTCCTCCCTCGCCAAGAAGGAGCTGACCACCAAGGACATGGCCGCCGCGGAGTCGGCCACCTGCAAGCCCTCCGGGGAGGACACCGTGCGCTGCGCCTACACCGTCGAGGTCACCGGTTCCGACACCGAGTCTTCCCCGCGCGGCCTCTGGCACGTCGCCGTCCTGGCCACCGCGAAGGACGGCACCACGACCCTGGACACCGAGGCGGCCGACTTCACCGTCAGGTAAACCGAACCCGGACCCGAACCCCGACGCGCACGTGATCCCCCTCGTCCATCCCGTGGACGTGGCCGCGTCCGGTGGGCACGGCGCGGGATCATGAGGGGTATGGCACTCGTCGACATCCCCGGTTCCAAGTCCATCACCGCCCGTGCCCTGTTCCTGGCGGCCGCCGCCGACGGCGTCACCACTCTCCAGCGTCCCCTGCGCTCCGACGACACCGAAGGCTTCGCCGAGGGCCTGGCCCGGCTCGGCTACCGCGTCGGCCGGACGCCGGACACCTGGCAGGTCGACGGCCGCCCGCAAGGGCCGGGGGTCGCCGAGGCCGACGTGTACTGCCGCGACGGCGCGACCACGGCCCGCTTCCTGCCCACCCTGGCCGCCGCCGGCCACGGCGTCTTCCGCTTCGACGCCTCCCCGCAGATGCGCCGCCGCCCCCTGCTCCCGCTCACCCGCGCCCTGCGCGACCTGGGCGTGGACCTGCGGCACGAGGAGGCGGAGGGCCACCACCCGCTGACGGTCACCGCGGCGGGCGTCGAGGGCGGCGAAGTGGTGCTGGACGCCGGTCAGTCGTCCCAGTACCTGACCGCGCTCCTGCTGCTCGGCCCGCTGACCCGCACCGGCCTGCGCATCACGGTCACGGACCTGGTCTCGGTGCCGTACGTCGAGATCACGATCGCGATGATGCGGGCGTTCGGGGTCGAGGTGGGCCGCGAGGGGAACACGTACGTCGTCCCGCCGGGCGGCTACCGGGCGACCACGTACGCGATCGAGCCCGACGCCTCCACCGCGAGCTACTTCTTCGCGGCGGCCGCGGTCACCGGCGGCGAGGTCACCGTGCCCGGGCTGGGCGAGGGCGCGCTCCAGGGCGACCTGGGCTTCGTGGAGGTGCTGCGGCGGATGGGCGCCCGGGTGGAGACCGGTGCGGACCGGACGACGGTCGCGGGCACCGGCGAACTCCGCGGCGTCACCGTCAACATGCGGGACATCTCCGACACCATGCCGACCCTCGCCGCCCTCGCCCCCTTCGCCTCCGGTCCCGTCCGTATCGAGGACGTGGCCAACACCCGGGTGAAGGAGTGCGACCGTCTGGAGGCCTGCGCGGAGAACCTCCGTCGGCTGGGCGTCGAGGTGGCGACCGGCCCGGACTGGATCGAGATCCACCCGGGCACCCCCCGGGGCACGGACATCAAGACCTACGGCGACCACCGCATCGTCATGTCCTTCGCGGTGACCGGCCTGCGCGTGCCCGGTATTTCGTTCGACGACCCCGGCTGCGTCCGCAAGACTTTCCCCGGTTTCCACGAGGCGTTCGCGGAGCTGAGGAAGGACATCGTCGGGTGAGTTTCATACTGCGGGGGCCGGTTCTCGAGGGCGCGCTGGTGCGCCTGGAGCCGCTGGAGCACCGGCACGCGGCCGATCTGGCGGAGGCGGCGGAGGAGGACCGGGGGACGTACGCGTTCACCTGGGTGCCGCGGGCCGACGAGGTGGGCGCCTACATCGACGCCCAGCTCGCCCGCGCGGCCACGGGCCGGCTCGCGCCGTACGCCCAGGTCAGCGTGGCCACGGGACGGGCGGTCGGCGCCACCTCGTACTGGGACCCGCGCTGCTGGCTGGCCGAGGACCGGCTGGACGCCGTCGAGGTCGGCTTCACCTGGCTGGCCCCCTCCGCCCAGGGCACGGGCGTGAACGCGGAGGCCAAGCTGCTCCTCTTCCGGCACGCCTTCGAGGAGTGGGGCGTGTCCCGGATCGACCTGAAGACGGACGCCCGCAACCGCCGCTCCCGCGCCGCCATCGAGAGCGTCGGCGCCCGCTTCGAGGGCGTCCTGCGCAACTGGTCCCGCTCCTGGGCCCCGGGCGAGGACGACCGCCTCCGCGACTCCGCGATCTTCTCGATCACCGCGCCCGAGTGGCCCGACAGCCGGACCCGCCTGGAGGAACGCGTGACGAGGTTCGCGACCGCCCGCCCCGCCTAGACCGTCACGGCGCCCGGGTCGTCACGGCGCCTGGGTCGTCACGGCGCCTGGGTCGTCACGGCGCCTGGGTCGTCACGGCGCCTGGGTCGTCACGGCGCCTGGGTCGTCACGGCGCCTGGGTCGTCACGCCGCCGGGGTCGTCACGCCGCCGGGGTCGTCACGCCGCCGGGGTCGTCACGGCGCCTGGGTTGTCACGCCGCCGGGGTCGTCACGGCGCCTGGGTCGTCACGGCGCCTGGGTCGTCACGGCGGCCGCCGCCCGGCGCAGTTCCTCCCGGACCGCCGCCAGCACCGGATCGCTCTCCGCCCCGGCCCGTACGGCGGCGAAGACGTTGCGGGACGGCGGTTCGCCCTCGGCCGGACGCAGGGCCAGGGCGCGGTGGGTGTACAGGGAGCGGACGAGGCGGGGGACCAGGGCCACCCCCTGGCCCGCCTCGACCAGACCGGCCAGCGCCGCCCAGTCGCTCACGTCGTGGCGGATGTCGGGGGTGAAGCCGGCCGCCGCGCAGACCGAGCGGGTCACCGCCCCGCAGCAACTGCGCGCGGACCCGACGATCCAGGTGTCCGCGGCCAGCTCGCGCAGCGGCACCGCGGCGCGGCCCGCGAGCGGATGATCGGGCGGGAGGGCGACGTCCAGGACGTCGGTGAGCAGGTCCTCGCGGGTGTAGCGGCGGTCGGTGTGCGGGGGAGCGGCCGCGAAGTCCACCGCCACCGCCACGTCCACCTGGCCGCCGTCCAGCGCGGTGAACAGGTCCGGCGGTTCGGCCTCCACGACGTCCACCCGGACCCGCGGGAGACGCTCGCGCAGCGCCCGCAGCGCGGCCGGCAGCAGCCCCAGGATGCCGCTGGAGAAGCAGCCGACGGTCACCGTGCCCCGGCCGCCCTCCCCGTACGCCGCGAGGTCGGCGCGGGCTCGCTCCAACTGGGCGGCGATGACGTCGGCGTGGGCGAGCAGCACCTTGGCCTGACCGGTGAGCCGTACGCCCCGGCCGTCGCGTTCCGTGAGCGGTACGCCCAGGTCACGGGCGAGGGCGGTGAGTTGCTGGGAGACCGCCGAGGGGGTGAGGCACAGGGCCTCGGCCGTCCGGGCGACGCTGCCCCGGCGCTGGAGTTCGCGCAGGACGGTGAGCCGGCGCAGATCGATCGTGAAGGCAGGGCTTAAGGAATCCACCCGGGAAGATTAACTGGACCTGCATGGCGAGGTCTGGCGATCATCGGAACATGACGACGACCTCGCGCGCCTTCCTCATCCTCCACGGCTGGCAGAACCACCGTCCCCGGGCCCACTGGCAGCACTGGCTCGCCGACCGGCTCACCGGGCTGGGCCACGACGTCACCTACC
The DNA here is from genome assembly GCF_055591025.1 of Streptomyces sp. NPDC041784. Classification (NCBI taxonomy): domain Bacteria; kingdom Bacillati; phylum Actinomycetota; class Actinomycetes; order Kitasatosporales; family Streptomycetaceae; genus Streptomyces; species Streptomyces sp. NPDC041784. The sequence continues at coordinate 503,398 of NZ_JBVJAB010000001.1, read as the reverse complement.
CGCAGCTGCCCGACCCGGACGACCCCTCCCTGGAACGGTGGCTGACCGACCTGGAGCGCCACCTGGACGCCTTCGGCGCCGGCGGTTCCGAGCGGGTGGTCCTCGCCCACAGCCTCTCCGCCGTCCTCTGGCTGCACGCCGTCGCCCGGAAGCTGCCGGGGGTGGCCGACGTCGACCGGGTCCTGCTGGTGGCCCCGCCGTCCGCCACGGTGCTCGCCCGGTATCCGGAGGTCACGGAGTTCGCGCCACCGCCGCTCGACGGGCTCACGCTCCCCGTCCCCACCCGGCTGGTCGCCGGCGACGACGACCCGTACCTCCCGGAGGGCGCCCGCGCGGCCTACGGCGATCCCCTGGGCCTCCCCACCGAACTCCTGCCGGGCGCCGCCCACCTCGACCTGGACGCCGGCTACGGCTCCTGGCCGTCGGTGCTGGAGTGGTGCCTGGACGCGACCACCCGACTCACGGTCCGGCCGGGGCGGTAGGGGCGGGGCGGTCGGGTCACGGTCCGGCCGGGGTGGTGGCGGTGGGGCTGTCGGGCTCAGGTGCGGTCGTCGGCGCCGTTGTCGGCCCCGTCGCAGGTGTGCTCCCGGTCGCAGTCTCCGGGGCCGTCCCCCGGGACGGTCTCCCGCCCCGCAGTTCCGGAGTCGTCACGCCCACCGCCGTCACCGCCGCCAGGCACATCAGACCGCCCGTGACCAGTGCGGTCGCCCCCGAGGACCAGCCGGCCAGGGCACCGCCGCGCAGATTGCCGAGGTGCGGGCCCGCCTGGCCGACGATCGTCTCGGCCGCCGTCACCCGGCCCAGCAGGGCGTCCGGGGTGAGGGTCTGCACGATCGTGCTGCGGGAGAGCACGGCCACCGAGTCCGCCGCACCGGCCACCACCAGCATCCCCAGCCCCGCCCAGGCACTGGTCGTCAGCCCGAACAGGGCGAGGGTCACGCCCCAGGTCGCCGACGCGCACAGCATCACCGGCCCGGGCCGGGCGAGCCGGGTGACCGGCCCGGAGAAGGCGGTCGCCGCCACCCCGCCCACCGCGAGCGCGGACAGGAACAGGCCGAGCGTGCGGGGATCGCCGCCGAAGCGCTCCGCGTTGACCAGCGGGAACAGACTCGTCGGCATCGCCAGCACGGTCGCGGCCAGATCCGTCAGCAGCGCCCCGCGCACCACCCGGTGCCCGGTCAGGAACCGCAGCCCGTCCAGGACGCCGTGCACCCCGGGACGGGACTTCCCGCCCTCGGGCGGCAGCGCGGGCAGCCCGTAGGCGCCGTAGAAGGAGAGGCCGAAACTGAGGGCGTCCAGCAGATAGCAGACGCCGAGGCCCCACCAGCCGAGCACCACGCCCGCGACGGCCGGGCCCAGCAGCATCATCGCCTGCCCGGTGACCTGGTTCAGGGCGAGACCGGCGGCCACCTGGTCCTTGGGCAGCAGCCGCGGCACGAACACCCCTGCCGCGGGCGCGCCGAGCGCGGCGAACGCCGACTGCGTCGCGACCAGCGCCAGCACCCCGGCCACCGGAACGTGCCCGGTGAAACCCTGCACGGCCAGCAGGAAGGAGCAGACCGCGGATCCGACGGTCGACAGCAGATAGGCCCGGCGCCGGTCCGCCCGGTCCACCCAGGCACCGGCGAACAGCCCGACGCCGATCATCGGCAGCGCCTGCGCGAGACCGACCGCCCCGCTCCACACGGCGCTGTGGGTCATGTCCCACACCTGGTACATGACGGTGACCATGGTCATGAAGCCACCGAGCGTGGACACCGTGCGCCCGATCAGCAGCCGCCGGAAGACGGGGGAGGTCCGCAGGGGACGGACGTCGAGGAGGGCCCGGGAGAGGGGGCTCATGACGGGACGACGGCGGGAAGACACGCCGGGAGCTGCTGCATCACGGCGCGGAGGCTAACCCGCGACCTCGCTGAACCGCCACTCGATATCCTCGCCGGTCACCGTCCACGCCCGTCGGCGACCCGGCCCCAGCCCCCGGTACCGGGGGCGTTCACGCGGAGTCGTTCAGCAGCCGGCCCAGGTGCTCCCGCCCGCGCCCCAGCAGCCCCTCCAGCGGCTCGGCGTCCGGGTACCACCGCTTCTCGTACTCCCAGGACAGCCAGCCTTCCCAGCCGTGCCGGGACAGCACCTCCACGCACTCGGCGAGCGGCAGCACCCCGGCGCCCAGCGCCAGCGGGGTGCTGTCCTCGACCGACGCGATGTCCTTGACCTGCACGTATCCGAGATACGGCGAGAGCGCGGCGTACGTCTCCTGCGGCTGCTCGCCACCCAGCCAGGTGTGCATCACGTCCCACAGCGCGCCGACCTGCCGGTGTCCGACCGGACCGAGGATCCGGATGGCGGCGGCGCCCGTGGGGTGCGAGTCGTGCGTCTCCAACAGGATGCGTACGCCGTGGTCGGCGGCGTACTCGGCGGCGGTGCCGAGCCGCCGCGCGGCGACCGCGTCGGCGTCCGGCTGGCCGTCGTCAGCGCCCGGGAAGACCCGGACGTAGGGCGCGCCGAGGTCGCGGGCGAGGTCGATCAGCGTCCTGACCTCCTCGACGACGGCCGCGTCGTCCGCGGGCGCCGCCACGCGCGCGTACCCGGCGATCCCGAGCACCTCCACCCCGGCCGCGCCGAACGCGGCGGCCACGGCGGCCCGTTCGTCCGGCCCCAGCCCGGGGTGAACCGGCTCCTCCGGATGGGCGCGCAGTTCGACGCCGTGGTAGCCGTGCGCGGACGCGAGCGCCAGTACCTCCGGTACGGGCAGCCCGGGAACACCGAGGGTGGAGAAGGCGAGCTTCATGTCTCGGACCCTACTCGTCACAGATCCAGCCGCCAGTCCAGTCACGCCCGCGCGAGAAACACCCTGCGCCCTTCCCGTACGACACGGGTGACGACGACCCTGATCTCGTCGCCCACCGAAACGGAGGCCGCCACCTCCGCCGCGTCCGCCGACGGGCCGAAGTCCCCGAGCGGAACCAGCCCTTCGACCCCGTCGGCGACCCGGACGAAGACACCGATGGGGGTGGGCTTGGTGACCCGCCCCCGGAACACCCGGCCCGCCCCGCCCGCCTCGACCGCCTCCGCGAACGCCAGGAAGGGGTCCGGCCGCGTGGCCCGCAGGGACAGCCGCGCCTCCCCGTTCCACGTGTCGAACTGGAGGAACACGCACGAGACCCGCTGGCCCACGCGAATGACGTCCGTGGCCGCCTCGAAGTGCCGCCAGGACAGCTCGGGGAAGGTGATGAAGCCGACCCCGGGGAAGACCGGGTGGTCCGGGCCCTCGTCCAGCGCCACGAACACGCCGAAACTCTCGATCGACGCGACCGTCCCGGTGAGGACCTTGTCCTGGCGCAGCCCGCTCAGGAACGTCCACAGCTCGGGGTGTGCCGTGGCGGCCAGGGAGAGCAGGACGCGCTCCTCGTCCGGTTCGACGGCCGTGACCAGGGCACGGATCCGCCGCCCGACCTCGACGGCCGTCTCCCGCCGGCGCCCCCAGGGCAGGTCCAGCGGCCCGACCTCGCCGAGCGGCCGCGCCGGAAAGCCGTCCAGGACCACCGTGACACGACGCCCCGCACCGGCCACGACCCCCTCGACGACGTCCCCGACACGCACCTCCGCCAGAAAGCGCTGAGCGTCGCGGCGGTCCGCCACCCCGTCCCGGCCGTCCGC
>NZ_JBVJAB010000001.1:295145-499644 GCF_055591025.1 Streptomyces sp. NPDC041784 | reverse complement strand
CGCTTTTCCGTCGCGGCGGTCCGCCACTGGGTCGCGGCGGTCCGCTTTTCCGTCGCGGCGGTCCGCCACTGGGTCGCGGCGGTCCGCTTTTCCGTCGCGGCGGTCCGCCACTGGGTCGCGGCGGTCCGCTTTTCCGTCGCGGCGGTCCGCCACTGGGTCGCGGCGGTCCGCTTTTCCGTCCCGGCGGTCCGCCACTGGGTCGCGGCGGTCCGCCTCTCCGTCCCGGCCGTCCGCCTCTCCGTCCCGGCGGTCCGCCACCCCGTCCCGGCCGTCCGCCTCTCCGCCCCGGCCGTCCCCGCCGTCCGTGATCGCCCCCGTCAAGGCTTCAACCCCGCATCACCCTCGCGGCACCCCGGAGGACCCGCGCACCATCAACTCGCCCCGCACCACCGCGATCCCTCCGGGCGGCGGCTCCTCGCGGCCCATCGCGATGCGGCCGGCCCGGGCGCCCGCCTCCGCGAGCGGGAGCCGTACCGTCGTCAGCGAGGGCACCGCGTCGATGCTGAACGGCAGGTCGTCGAAGCCGGCCACGGACACGTCCTCCGGGATGCGCAGCCCGGACTCCCGCAGCGCCGCGCAGGCGCCCAGCGCGACGGAGTCGTTCGCGGCGACCACGGCCGTCAGGCTCGGGTCACGGCGCAGCAGTTCCAGCGTGGCCTCGTAGCCGGCCCGCCGGTCGTAGCGGCCGTGCACGGTCCAGCGCGGGTCCTCCTCGATCCCGGCCGCGACCAGCGCCGCCCGGTGGCCCTCCAGTCGGTGCCGGGTGGTGGTCCGCTCCTCGGGGCCCGCGATGTAGCCGAGCCGCCGGTGGCCGAGCCCGATGAGGTGCTCGGTCAGTTCGCGTCCGCCGCCCCGGTTGTCGAAGGTCAGCGCGATCGCCCGGGTGTCCGGCGCCGGCGGCCGTCCGCACAGCACCACCCGCGTCCCCGCCTCGCCCAGCTTGCGCAGCTTCGCCGCGACGGCCGCCGCGTGCGGCTCGTCCTCCACGGCCCCGCCGGTCAGCACCACGGCCGCCGCCCGCTGCCGCTGGAGCAGGGTCAGATAGGTCAGTTCGCGTTCCGGGTCGCCGCCCGTGTTGCAGACCACGGCCAGCCGTTCGCCGCCCGCGCGTCCGCCGGGCCCCCCGATCTCCGACTGGATCGCGCTCGCCATGATCCCGAAGAAGGGGTCGGCGATGTCGTTCACCAGGATGCCCACCAGATCGGACGTGGCGGCCGCCAGCGCGCTCGCCGGGCCGTTCAGTACGTAGTCCAGTTCGTCCACCGCCCGCAGCACCCGCTCACGGGTGGAAGCGGCGACGGGGTAGTTCCCGTTCAGTACGCGCGACACCGTCGCGGGCGAGACCTGCGCGCGGGCCGCCACGTCCGCCAGGGTCACCGTCATCTCGTCGTCCTCCGGTCGCGCATCTCGTCGTACGTCTTCGTCGTACGTCTTCGTACGTCCACGTAGACAGGCCGGCCGTAGCCACGGTTCCGAGCGTGTCGAGCAGACCTTAAGGCCATACCCCCCAGTTGTTCGCCCCCTCGAACAACTCGGGATGGACACGGTCTTGTCCGGACCGCTGGTCAGAGGCTAGCTTCTCCTTGGATAGAAAGCGCTTGCTGTAACGCTGATCAGGAAGAGGCGTACGAGGCGCGCACAACCGCGTACAACGCCTACGAAGGGATCCGACGTGACCCGCAAGACGGTGCGTATCGCCATGAACGGCGTGACCGGGCGCATGGGCTACCGCCAGCACCTCGTCCGTTCCATCCTCGCCCTGCGCGAACAGGGCGGCCTCGACCTCGGCGACGGCACCGTGCTGTGGCCGGAGCCGATCCTCGTCGGCCGCCGCGAGCACGCACTGAGGGCGCTGGCCGAGCGGCACGGCCTGGAGCACGTCTCCACGGACGTCGACGCCGTGCTCGCCGACCCCACCGTCGACATCTACTTCGACGCCCAGGTGACCTCCGCCCGCGAGGAGGCCATCAAGAAGGCGATCGCCGCGGGCAAGCACATCTACACGGAGAAGCCGACGGCCACCGGTCTCGAAGGCGCCCTGGAGCTGGCCCGCCTCGCGAACGAGAAGGGCATCAAGCACGGCGTCGTCCAGGACAAGCTCTTCCTCCCCGGCCTGCTCAAGCTGAAGCGCCTGATCGACGGCGGCTTCTTCGGCCGGATCCTGTCCATCCGCGGCGAGTTCGGCTACTGGGTCTTCGAGGGCGACTGGCAGAGCGCCCAGCGCCCCTCCTGGAACTACCGCGCGGAGGACGGCGGCGGCATCGTCGTCGACATGTTCCCGCACTGGGAGTACGTGCTGCACGAGCTGTTCGGCCGCGTGCGGACCGTCCAGGCCCTCACCGCCACCCACATCCCGCAGCGCTGGGACGAGAACGACAAGCCGTTTGACGCGACGGCCGACGACGCCGCCTACGGCGTCTTCGAACTCGACGGCGGCGCCATCGCCCAGATCAACTCCTCCTGGGCCGTCCGCGTCAACCGCGACGAACTCGTCGAGTTCCAGGTCGACGGCACCGAGGGCTCGGCGGTCGCCGGCCTGCGCAACTGCCGCGTCCAGCACCGCAGCGCCACCCCCAAGCCGGTCTGGAACCCGGACATCCCGGCCACCGAGGTCTTCCGTGACCAGTGGCAGGAGGTCCCGGACAACGGCGAGTTCGACAACGGCTTCAAGGCCCAGTGGGAGCTGTTCCTCAAGCACGTCTACGCCGACGCCCCCTACCACTGGGACCTCCTGGCCGGCGCCCGTGGCGTCCAGCTCGCCGAGCTGGGCCTGAAGTCCTCGGCCGAGGGCCGCCGCCTCGACGTCCCGGAGGTCTCGCTGTGACCGTCCGACTCCCCGACTTCGAGGGCGGGCTGAGGGTGTACGAGCCCCGCCCGGAGCCCCTCGCCCTCACCACGGGTGCCCCCTTCACCTCCCGTACGGTCTTCTCGGCCGCGCATGTGGTGGCCGACCCGTACGCGGACGTGGCGCCGGACTCGCCCGCCGCCGTCGACTGGGACGCCACCCTCGCCTTCCGCCGCCACCTGTGGTCCCACGGGCTCGGCGTCGCCGAGGCGATGGACACCGCCCAGCGCGGCATGGGCCTGGACTGGGCGGGCGCCGCCGAACTGATCCGCCGCAGCGCCGCCGAGGCGAAGGCGGTCGGCGGCCGGATCGCCTGCGGCGTCGGCACCGACCAGATCGCCTCGGGGAGCCTCGCCGAGGTCCGGGCCGCCTACGAGGAGCAGCTCGCGCTGGTGGAGGAGTCGGGAGCCCAGGCGATCCTGATGGCCTCCCGCGCCCTCGCCGCGGCCGCCACCGACCCCCAGGACTACCTGGAGGTCTACGGCCACCTGCTCCGCCAGGCCACCGAGCCCGTGATCCTGCACTGGCTGGGCCCGATGTTCGACCCGGCGCTGGAGGGCTACTGGGGCTCGTCCGACCTGGACGCGGCGACGGACACCTTCCTGGAGGTGATCGCGGCCCACCCCGACAAGGTGGAAGGCATCAAGGTCTCGCTGCTGGACGCGCAGCGGGAGATCGACATCCGCCGCAGGCTGCCGCAGGGCGTCCGCTGCTACACCGGCGACGACTTCAACTACCCCGAGCTGATCGCGGGCGACGAGAAGGGCTTCAGTCACGCGCTGCTCGGCATCTTCGACCCGCTGGGCCCGCTGGCGGCCGAGGCGGTCCGTGTCCTGGACACGGGCGACACGGCGGGCTTCCGCGCACTCCTCGACCCCACGGTCGAACTGTCCCGCCACCTCTTCCAGACCCCCACCCGCTTCTACAAGACGGGCGTGGTGTTCCTGGCGTGGCTGGCCGGCCATCAGTCGCACTTCACGATGGTCGGCGGCCTCCAGTCGGCCCGTTCCCTCCCGCACTTCGCCCGCGCCTACGAACTCGCCGACGGCCTGGGCCTGTTCCCCGACCCCAAGCTGGCCGAGGAACGGATGAAGAACCTGCTCGCCCTGTACGGAGTGACCCAGTGAGCACCGATCTCTCCCGCTTCAGCATCAACCAGATGACGGTGAAGCAGCTGTCCATGCCGGAACTGGTGGACGCCTGCCTGGAGTTGGGCGTCCCGGGCGTCGGCCTGTGGCGCGAGCCCGTCCAGACGTACGGCGTGGAGGCGACGGCCAAGCTGGTCCGTGACGCGGGCCTGACGGTGACGACGCTGTGCCGGGGCGGCTTCCTCACGGCCATCGACCCGCAGGAGCGCGCCCTGGCCCTGGCCGACAACCGCCGCGCGGTGGACGAGGCGGCGGCTCTCGGCACCGAGGTGCTGGTCCTCGTCTCCGGCGGCCTGCCCGCCGGTTCCAAGGACCTGCACGGCGCCCGTGAACGCATCGCGGACGCCCTGGCCGAACTGGGCCCGTACGCCGAGCGGCACGGTGTGAAGCTGGCGATCGAGCCGCTGCACCCCATGTTCGCCTCGGACCGCTGCGTGGTCTCCACCCTCACCCAGGCGCTGGACCTCGCGGAACGCTTCCCGGCCCGGCAGGTCGGCGTCACGGTGGACACGTACCACATCTGGTGGGACGACCAGGCCCCCACCCAGATCGCCCGCGCCGGCGCCTCCGGCCGCATCCACACCTTCCAGCTCGCCGACTGGACGACCCCGCTCCCCGAGGGCGTCCTCAACGGCCGCGGCCAGCTCGGCGACGGCGCGATCGACCTGCGCGCGTGGCAGGGCCACGTGGAGGCCGCCGGCTACACCGGCGCCATCGAAGTCGAGCTGTTCAACGACGAGTTGTGGGCACGGGACGGGCGGGAGGTGCTGACGGAGACGGCGGCCCGGTTCGTGGAGCACCTGGCGTAGCGCGTCATGACGGCAAGGTCTGGAGGGCCCCTCCAGACCTTGCCGTATACGTGGCGTGACGCTGGAGTTCGGCCGCCTGAAGATCCGCCACGCTCGCCGCTGAAGTCCCTAGACCTGGGCGCCCACGTACCTCTCTTTGACGGCCCCGATGAACGCGGCCCAGCCGTTTGAGGAGAAGACCAGCACAGAGCCGCGCACGTCCTTGCTGTCGCGGACCGGCACAACGGCCTGGCCGCGCGCGACTTCGAGGCAGTCGCCTTGACCGCCGCCGCTGTAGCTGGACTTGTACCAGACAGTGTGCTCACTGCTGACCATGGGCGTGTTCCTCCGCTGCGGCCTTGACGAGGGCCAGTGACTCCTGCTGCGACAACGCGTCGCTCAGTGCTAGAGCGTAGGCTGTCTGGCTGGCCGTCACCAGCGCCGGATCATCCATCAAGTGGCCGGTGAGAAAGCCTTCGACGTAGGCCAGCGGGGCGGAGTCCCCGAAGCTCATGAGGGTGAGGTAGCTCTCCATCAGCGCGTGCGCTCCGACCCCGTACGGCAGCACATGCAGCCGTACCCGTCCCGCCTCGGCCAAGTCCGCGAGCTTGTTCAGCTGCTCGGCCATGACCTGAGACCCGCCGACGCGGCGGCGCAGCACGGATTCGTCGAGCAACGTCCAAATGACCGGTTTCAACGGGCCGTCGAGAATTCGGGCACGCTTTGTTCGAATGACAACTGCTTCGTCAAGTTCCTCCGCCGTGTGGTTCGGCCGGTACGCGCGGAACAGGGCACGCGCATAACCGTCGGTCTGGAACACGCCGGGAACCAGCGAGAGCGCGAACTGCTGGATCAGGGTGGCCTGTTGCTCCAACTCCGCCACGGCCGCGAAGTGGTCGGCATACTTCGACTCCAGGTCCTCCAGCCACCGGACGAAGAACCCGTCGGTGGCCAGCGCCCGGTCGATACGCTGCGCGTCATCAGGCCCCGGGAGCCGTCTGCCCGCCTCGAAGTGGCTGATCAGCGTGGGCGAGCACACGACCTGGTTGCCCAGTTCCTCCTGCGTGAGGTCGGCGGCGGTGCGTCGCAACCTCAGTTCCTCCCCGTACTTCTCCCGTTGCGTTCGCGGCGTACGAGGCTTGGTCATGTTGCCAACTCCCCAACTTGACGTGTGCGTTGTCAACCTCCAGGTACTGGAAGCGTAGCCACACCGACCCCACCCTGTAAGCAATTCGCAACAGAGCGAAGTCATCGCAGGTGGGAAGTAGGCTGACGTGACACATCCGACCCGACCCTTCAGGCCGTTCGGGAGGCTCCTCTCATCAACACGCAGGCGCCGCCGCAGGCCGCCCACGCCGCCTGACGTGCCGTCCGCCGTCCGGGGAGTGGGTGTCGGCTCGCTGTTCTGGCCTCGCGTGGGGAGCGGCGGGTGAGCGCCAGCGCGGGACGCGAGGAGTCGTCCACCCGGCTGCTGCCCTGGACGAGCCCCGAGGGCAAGCCCTGCTACCTCGTGGGCGACGGGACGGGCTACATGTGGCGCATGGCGGACGACGTCGAATGTGTGCAACTCGGGATGGCGGACGATCTCCTCGGCCACGCCGAGGCACTCCTTGCGGGGCAGCGGACGACCGGCGCCGAACTGCGCTACCTCGCCCGGCGGCTCACCGAGTCCTTGAGGGACGTCAAGAGGGTGGCGGAGAGCCGGGGAGCACGGCTCGGCGACACGTAGGGGGGAAGCGCTCGGCCCGACCGGAGTCAAATCGGGAGCGGCGTTGTCAGTGCCATCCTGTACGATTCCCGCCGCCATCTCGGCTCGCGTGGTTACGCGTCAGTAGATCCGGGCGATCTGGACATCTGGGTAGTCGCTCAGGTGTGCCTTGCATCACCATATCGGGTATGACTTAAGTCACTTTTCACATGTGCACGAATTTCTGAGCAGGTCGAAGCCCGATTCCGGACTGGAATCGACGACCCCGCTTGTGTCCCGACGTGCGCAAGGGTGTCGCGAACGATCTTGCGAGCAGTGCAAGATGGAGTTCGTCCGTCACAGCAGGCAACTAACACGTGGCCGTCTGGGCGGAGTTGTGCGTGACAAGGCGAGAGCCCCATCTCCGAGGCCGGGAAGCAGCAGAGATGAGGCCCTCTGGCATCACCAGAACGGGCTGGCCCCGGCCCTTGGGTCGGGGCTCTTCCCTTTAGTGGCTCAGGAACTCACGCACGATCTTGTAGATCGTGAAGATCGGTCCCAGCCAGCGGACCCTGCTGTAAATCCGGTCCGCCTTGTTGCCCTGGTGCCCCGCCGGCTGTGCAGCCATTGGGCCGCCCCCTTTCCGGTCCACGTTCGTGAACCCCATGGGTGCCCACAACGTGTCGCGGACCTCCGGGGAGCGGTGGTAGCCCAACACAGTACCGGGCGCCAACGGCAACCACGGTGCGCGCAAGTCGCCCCTGCGGGCGACTGGGGCCCCAGGCGTATGGCACGGTGTGCCCGACCGGGCGGTCGGCATGCCACGTATGTGGCGATCAAGGCAACTGCCTGCACTGTTACGCAGGTTCGGTGGGGGACGGCGTGTCAGTTCCCGTGCTGCAAGTCGCGTAAATCACACCCTGTGGATGACCGGATGTCCGCTGAAGTCTGTACACGGGCGTCACTGATGGCATTGGTTCTTCCTGCTCTTGGCCATGAGTTGGGCGACAGTGAGACGTTCTCGGTCATCTTCGTTCAAGGGAGAAGCGTTGAAGTCCCTGCTGGAGGAAGCGGATTCCGGCCGCCGAGGTGACCGACCGCGCGCCGACCTGAGATCCCCAGGGGACGGTGGGGGAGAGGTGAGGCCGTGTCCCCCGGCTGCGCGGGGCGGACGCATCGAGGAAGGGGCCGCCCTCCGCCCGGTGTGGGCGGACGGACGGCCCCCGGCTGCCGTACGGCCAGGATCGGGAGATCCGAAGGGCAGGGGATCAGACGTCGAACCGGTCGATCAGCCAGCTGCCCAGCTCCCGCGTGACCAGGGTGTGGTCGGTCGTCGTGGACGAACAGAGGAATTCGTCCAGTTCGCTGTCGTCGGGGTTCATGTCCTTGATCTTCGCGTACAGGTCGTCCTGCTGCTCGATGTCCCGGATCGCGACCGCGCTGACCGACGGCACGAAGCAGACGTCCTCGTGGCGCAGGTCCACCGTGGCGCCGAACTTCTCCATCGCGTCGGCGAGGATCTTGTACGTGTGCAGCGTGCCGCCCGGGGCGCCGTCCAGCTCCGGGAAGCCGTTGGTCGTGATGGTCTTCTCGGCCTGCGGGAACTTCCGGTACAGGTAGGCGACGGTCACGTCGTCGCCCTGGGCCTGGGTGTAGAACGTGGTTCCCGGGTAGATCACGTCGAGCCGCAGCGCGACCTCGCCGGGGGGTACGTCCGGCAGGCCGATGCCGTCGGCGCGGCCGTTGGCGACGGCGATCTTGCGCGGGATCCGCGGCCAGTTGCCGAACCGCTCCAGCGCGGCCAGGAACTTCTTGCGCTCCTCGGCGACATCGATCTTGCCGGTGTCCTTGTCGTAGTGCCGCCACAGCATCTGACGCGCGGCGGGGCTGTTCATCTGCCGCTCGAAGTCGTTGCCGGGGAACGGGATGAAGTACGAGAACGCCTGCACGCCGACGGGGATGCTGGCGCCGCGGTGCGGGGTGTCGTACGAGAAGTACAGCGCCGTCTGGTGGTCCATCCGCTGGGTCTCCAGCTTGGCGAGCGCGAAGCGGGTGACCATGCCGCCCATGCTGAACCCGCCGACGACCAGCCGGGCGTCGCCGACGCGCCGGCCGATGGTCTCCATGATGACGGCCTCGGCGGCCTTCGCGTTGTCCATGATGGACGCGGTCCGCTCCTCGAACCCGAGCAGGATCACGTCCTTGCCGCGCCGGTGCAGCTCGGTGAGGAAGGGGTACTCACCGCCGTCGAGGAACTGGTAGAGCTTGTCGAGTTCGCTCCGGCCGAGATTGAAGCCGTCGGCGATGATCACGGGCTGGGTGATCTCGCTGTTGCCCGCGCCGAGGAAGACCCAGGCGAAGCCGTTCGGCAGGGGCCATTCCTCGTGATCCGGCACCTCGATCGGATGGGGCGGCTCGGAAGCCACCGGGTCACCGAGAGTGAACATGCCGACGTTGGGCTCGGTCGTTTCGGACACGGTCGTGCTCCTCGTGGGAGGGGGGAGGGGATGACCTCATCATGGGGGCATTTCGGTCTTATCGCCTGTCGGGGCCGCGGATTTCACCACAACTGATGGAGCGCGCCGGGGACCGTTCAATGCGCCTGGCATGTGCCAAAGGCCTGATCCCGGCCCCTTCTCGCGGCACTCGGAATTTTCTTCCGAAGGCGTGCAACCCTTCCCACCCCTGCCGTGTCGTACATGGCGTCAGGACTTCTGGAGGGGGATCTGGGGGGATCGCGGGGTTCTGATGGCGGAGGGGGTGAGCCGAGGGACCTGGTCGACAGACCGGGTCCCTCGAAGCCTGTCAGGGGGCAGGTCAGAAAGACACCCCGCACCGCAGCAGCACATTGGCGTACGGCCGCGCCTCCCCCGTGCGCACCACGAGCCGCGCCTTCGCCGACAGCTTCTTCAGCTCCTCGTGCGGGACGAACGTGAGCTCCGCGAAGTGGCCCTCCAGCAGCCCCGCCGCGGCCGGATTCGCCTCCCGCACCTCGGCCGCGGCGGTCGCGCCCTCCACGACCAGCTCGTCGAGCAGCCCCTCCACCACCTCGGCGAACGACGGCACCCCCGCCCGGAACGCGAGGTCGACCACCCGGGGCCCGTCCGGCAGCGGCATCCCGGCATCGCACACCAGCACCCCGTCCCCGTGCCCCAACTCCGCCAGCGCCCCGGCGAGATGACGGTTGAGGATCCCGCCCTTCTTCACAGGGACTCGACCTCCTCGGCCGTCGGGAACGACTCCTGCGCCCCCCGCTTCGTCACGGCCACCGCCCCGACCCGTGCCGCGTACGCCGCCGCCTCGGCCAGCGACGAACCGGTGCCCAGCCGCCACGCCAGCGCCGCCGTGAAGGAGTCGCCCGCGCCGGTCGTGTCCACGGCCGTCACCTTCACGGACAGCACCCGGGTGACGCCCTCCTCGGAGGCCGTCAGCGCACCCTCCGCACCCAGCGTCACGACCACCGACCTCGGCCCCTTCGCGAGCAGCGCCCGCGCCCAGTCCTCGGGCCCGGCGCCCGCCCCCGCCTCGCCCAGGATCACCTTCGCCTCGTGCTCGTTGACGATCAGCGGATCGCAGGCGGCGAGCACCTCGGCGGGCAGCGGCCGCGGCGGCGAGGGGTTCAGCACGAACCGGCTCCCCGGAGCCAGGCTCCGTACCACCTCCACCACCGTCTCCAGCGGGATCTCCAGCTGCGCCGACACCACCGGGGAGGCGTGGAAGAGGCTCGCGGCCGCGCGGACGTCGGCCGGCGTCAGCCGCCCGTTCGCCCCGGGCGACACCACGATGCTGTTGTCCCCCGACGGGTCCACCGTGATCAGCGCGACCCCGGTCGGCGCCCCGCCCACCAGCACGCCCACCGTGTCCACCCCGGCCGCCCGCTGCGAGTCGAGCAGCAGCCGGCCGTGCGCGTCGTCGCCGACCCGGGCCAGCAGGGCCGTACGGGCTCCGAGGCGGGCGGCCGCGACGGCCTGGTTCGCGCCCTTGCCGCCGGGGTGGACGGCCAGGTCGGACCCGAGCACCGTCTCCCCGGCCGCCGGCCTGCGCTCGACGCCGATCACCAGGTCGGCGTTGGCCGACCCTACGACCAACAGGTCGTAGTCGTACATGAGTTGACTCCCCAATCACACGCGTGCGGCGGGCGGTCGCCCGGACCGCCCGCCAGCTCGCCGCTGTCAGCCGCTGAAGCCGGCCACGTTCTCCTTCGTGACCACCTTCACCGGCACCTTCACCGTCTGCTGGACCTTCTCGCCCCGCAACGCCTTCAGCGCGTTGTCCACGGCGATCTTCCCCAACTGTGAGGGCTGCTGCGCCACGGACGCGTACAGCGTCCCCTGCTCAACGGCCGTGAGACCGTCGGGAGTTCCGTCGAAGCCCACGACCTGGACGGACTTCCCGGCCTTGGAGCCGAGCGCCTTGATCGCGCCGAGCGCCATCTCGTCGTTGGCGGCGATCACGCCCTGGACGTCCGGGTGGGCCTGGAGCAGGTTCGACATCACGTCGAGGCCCTTGGTGCGGTCGAAGTCGGCCGGCTGCTCGGCCACCACCTGGATGCCCGGGTAGGCCTTCAGCCCCTTGGCGAAGCCCGCGGCCCGCTCCCGGGCGGCGGAGGTGCCCGCCTGACCCTGGAGGATCACGATCTTGCCGGTGCCGCCCAGCTTCTCGGCGACCGTCTTCGCGGCCTGCTCACCGCCGGCCACGTTGTCGGAGGCGACGAGCGCGTCCACCGTGGCCTTGTTGACCCCGCGGTCGACCGCGACGACCGGGATCTCCGCCTTGTCGGCGGCCCTCACCGAGTTGCTCGCCGCGTCCGAGTCCACCGGGTTGACGATGATCGAGTCGACCCCGGAACTGGTGAAGTTCTGCAACTGGTTGGCCTGCTGCGAGGCGTCGTTCTGCGCGTCGGTGACCGTCAGGTCCACGCCCAGCCGCTTCGCCTCGGCCTTCGCGCCCGACTGGATCTGCACGGAGAACGGGTTGTTGAGGGTGGACAGGGCCAGGCCGACCTTCGGGTTCGACGCGGCGGACGAGCCGTTGTGCAGGAAGGAGGTCGCACCGACGATCGCCACGGTGACGACGGCCGCGAGACCGTACGTCGCCGCCTGCCTCCCCCTGCCGCCGAGCCCGCCGCCGAACCCGGCACCGGCCGCCGCCGGGGTGGCCCCCGCCTTGCGGCGCACGGTGTCGAGGAGCACCGCCAGCGCGATGACGACACCGATGACGACCTGCTGCCAGAACGCGGAGACGTTCAGCAGGTTGAGGCCGTTGCGCAGCACCGCCAGGATCAGCGCGCCGATCAGCGTGCCCGAGGCCTTGCCCGTGCCGCCCGCGAGGGAGGCGCCGCCGATGACGACCGCCGCGATCGCGTCCAGCTCGTAGCCGTCGGCGGCCTGCGGCTGCGCGGAGGACAGCCGGGAGGCGAGCACGACGCCCGCGACGGCCGCGAACACCCCGGACAGCGCGTAGATCGCGAGCTTCTGCTTCTTCACCCGCAGACCCGACAGCCGGGCGGCCTCCTCGTTGCCGCCGATGGCGTACATCGAGCGCCCGATGTACGTCCGGCCGAGCACGAACGCGGCGATCAGCCCCATGACGACCATGACCAGCACCGGCACCGGCAGCCAGCCGCCGAGCGTGTCACCGAGGTGCGAGACCGAGTCGGGGAAGGCGATCGGGGAGCCCTCGGAGATCACCAGCGACAGACCGCGGGCCACCGACAGCATCGCGAGCGTGGCGATGAACGGCGGCAGCTTGCCGTAGGCGATGAGGAAACCGTTCACCAGACCGGCCGCGATACCGGTGGCCACGGCGAGCACCACCGCGACGACGACCGGGACCCCGTGCTGGGTGGCGCTCCACGCCAGCACGGTGGCCGACAGCGCCGCCACCGAACCGACCGACAGGTCGATGCCCGCCGAGACGATGACGAACGTGACGCCGAAGGCGAGAACAGCCGTCACGGCGGCCTGGACACCGACATTGAGCAGGTTGTCCGTGGTCAGGAAGTCCCCCGACAGCGCCGACATGGCGATGACGAGGACGATCAGCGCGGTGAGCGCGCCGTTGTCGAGGAGCAGACGGCGGACCGCCGCGGCGCCGCCACCGGCGCCCGTGGTGCTCTTGAGCGTGTCAGCGGCCACGGCCGGCCTCCACTTCGGTAGGAGAGGGTGTGCTTACTGCGAGCGCCATCACGGCGTCCTGGGTGGCCTCGTCGGCCGGGAGTTCACCGGCGATCCGGCCCTGTGCCATCACCAGCACCCGGTCGCTCATGCCGAGCACCTCGGGCAGATCGCTGGAGATCATCAGGACGGCGGCCCCGGCGGCCGTCAGCTCGTTGATCAGCTGGTAGATCTCGACCTTGGCGCCGACGTCGATCCCGCGCGTCGGCTCGTCGAGGATCAGCACCTTGGTGTCGGCGAGCAGCCACTTGCCGATGACGACCTTCTGCTGGTTGCCGCCGGACAGGGTGCGCACATGCTGGTGGAGTCCGGCCATCCGCACGCCGAGCTGCTCGGCGATCTCGGCGGCCGCCTCGCGCTGGCTCCTGAGGTCGACGAGTCCGCCGCGGGTGGCGGCCCGCATGGTCACCAGGCCGAGGTTCTCCTCGACCGACTGGTCGAGCACCAGGCCCTGGCCCTTGCGGTCCTCGGGCACCAGTCCGATCCCGGCGGCCATCGCCGCGTTCACGTCGTACCGGGGCAGCTCGGCGCCGGCGACCCGCACCGTTCCCCGGTCGTAGGGGTCCGCCCCGAAGACGGCCCGGACGACCTCGGTACGGCCGGCGCCGACCAGCCCCGCGATGCCGACGACCTCACCGGCGTGCACCTCGAAGCCGACGTCGTGGAAGACACCGTCCCGGGTGAGCCCCTCGACGGTCAGCAGGGCGGCGCCCCGGTCGGCACGCGCGCGTGGGTACTGCTGCTCGATGGACCGGCCCACCATGAGCCGTACGAGGTCGTCCTCGGGCGTGGTGGCGGGCACCTGTCCGACGGACCTGCCGTCGCGGATGACGGTGACCCGGTCGCCCAGGGCGGCGATCTCCTCCAGGTGATGCGTGATGAACACGATGCCCACGCCGTCCTCGCGCAGCTTGCGCACGATGACGAAGAGCTTCTCGACCTCCTCCGAGGTCAGCACGGCGGTCGGCTCGTCCATGATCAGCACGCGCGCGTCCAGGCTCAGCGCCTTGGCGATCTCGACCATCTGCAGGCGCGCGATGCCGAGTTCACGCACCCGCGCGCGGGGCGACACGTTCACGCCCACACGCGCGAGAAGGACCTCGGCGTCCGCCTCCATCGTCTTCCGGTCGATCATCCCGAAACGGCGCGGCTGCCGTCCCAGGAAGATGTTCTCGGCGACCGTCAGATCGGGTACGAGATTGAACTCCTGGTAGATGGTGGCGATCCCGAGGCGCTCGGCGTCCTGCGCGCCATGGATGCGCACCTCCTCGCCGCCGGCCAGGATCCGCCCGGCGTCGGGGCGGTAGGCGCCGGAGAGCATCTTGATGAGGGTGCTCTTGCCCGCGCCGTTCTCACCGAGCAGCACGTGCACCTCGCCCCGGCGCAGATCGAAGTCGACGCCGTCGAGCGCGACCACACCGGGGAAGGTCTTGCGTATGCCTTCGATGCGCAGCAACTCGTCCGGGTTGCTCACGACTGGCTCCTGTTCCTTGCGGGGGTCTCGCCGCACGACCGGCGCACGACGAGACGGGCGGGGAGGGTGACGGACTGCGGGGGTCGTCCCTCGATGCGGTCGACGAGCGCGCGCACGGCGGCGCGGCCCAGCTCGCCGGTCGGCTGGGCGATCGCGGTGATCGGCGGATCCGTGTGCACGAACCAGCGGATGTCGTCGAACGCGGCGAGCGCGAGGTCGTCCGGAACGCGCAGCCCGCGCGCGCGGATCGCGTCCAGCGCGCCCAGGGCCATCAGGTTGTCGGCCGCGAACACGACCTCGGGCGGCTCGGGCAGGTCGAGGAAGCCCTCGGTGACCCGCCGTCCGCTCTCCGCCTGGAAGTCGCCCTGGCCGATGTACGCGTCCGGGAGGGGGAGCCCGTACTCGGCCATGGCGGCCCGGAAGGCCTCGACGCGCTCGCTGCCGGTGGTGGTGGCGGCCGGGCCCGCGATGATGGCGAGCCGCCGGTGCCCGAGCCCGTGCAGATGCGCCACCAGGTCGCGTACGGCGGCCTGTCCGTCCGCCCGGACCACCGGCACGTCGACGCCCGGGATCCACCGGTCGACGAACACCATCGGGGTCCCCGCGCGCGCGGCGTCCAGCATCAGCGGGGAGCCGCCGTCGGTGGGGGAGACGAGGAGGCCGTCGATCCGGCGGTCCAGCAGGGTCCGTACGTGGTGGTCCTGGAGGTCGGGCCGTTCGTCGGCGTTGCCGATGATCACGCTGTAGCCGAGCGCGCGGGCCTCTTCCTCGACGGAGCGGGCCAGCTCGGTGAAGTACGGGTTGAGGACATCACTGATGACCAGGCCGAGGGTGCGGGTCTGGTCGGTGCGCAGCGACCGCGCGACGGCGTTCGGGCGGTAGCCCAGCGCCTCGACGGCGGCCAGCACGCGGGTGCGTGCGTCCTCGCTGACCGACGGGTGGTCGTTCAGGACGCGCGACACCGTGGCGACGGAGACCCCCGCCTCGGCGGCCACGTCCTTGATGCTCGCCATCGCCGCTCCACCTCCTCGTGGACTCGGATTCCTGCACGCCGTGCCTCGCATGGAATCGATTACATCGGCGTGTACGGAGGATTGGAATCGATTACATGGGGGTTATCAAGCCTCTTGAGTGGCCGAAACCGGATCGTGATGAAACCGCGCTCGGATGAGCGTGGTCGCTGAGTGCGGTCGATGAGTGCGGTCGATGAGTGCGGTAGCGGCCAGGCCGGTGCGGGGCCAGCCTGGATGTACGGAGCGAGGACCTCGGGTCCGTCGGTCTGGCGGGCCGGAAACGGAGGAAGTCATGACGTCTGCGGCCAGGAACGACGTTCCCGTCGCGCTCGAGGGCGACGGGGTGCAGGTGCGCATCAGGCCGATCGGCGGCGGCCTGTCCGTCGGCTACATCAGCCTCCCGCAGGGCACGGACATGGGACCCGCCCTGAAGGGCCTGCCCGACGACGCGTGTCCGTGCCCGCACTGGGGCTATCTGCTCAAGGGCCGGCTGCGGATGCGCACGGCCGAGGGCGAGACGGTCTACGAGGCGGGGCAGGCGTACTACTGGGCGCCCGGACACGTCCCGGTGGCCCTGGAGGACTGCGAGTTCGTGGAGTTCTCCCCGACCGAGGACTTCCAGAAGGTGATCGACCACGTGATCGCCCAGGCCGGCTGAGCCGTCCGGGCCGCCTGAGCCGTCCGGGCCGGCCTGTCGGTGCCGGGCGGTACCGTCGGATCATGACGGATCAGGCGGGGGCCTCCCCGGCGGGGGAGCGGCGGGCGGCCACGCTCGAAGGCGTGCTCGAGCGGATCCCATGGTTTTGACAAGCCGGTGATCGGGCTGGAGGGCGGGAGCTGCTCCCGCTGTCAGACCCGGCCGGTACCGTCGGATCATGTCCAGGCAAGAGGCAGACGCGGACCGCCGATTGGCGACGTTGGACGGCGTGCTGGAACGCATCACGTACGCGAACGAGGAGAACGGCTACACGGTCGCCCGGGTCGACACCGGCAGAGGCGCCGGCGACCTCCTCACGGTCGTGGGCGCGCTGCTCGGCGCCCAGGTCGGCGAGTCCCTGCGCATGGAGGGCCGCTGGGGCTCCCACCCGCAGTACGGCAAGCAGTTCACCGTGGAGAACTACACGACGGTGCTGCCCGCCACCGTCCAGGGCATCCGCCGCTACCTGGGATCCGGCCTGGTCAAGGGCATCGGCCCGGTCTTCGCCGACCGGATCACCCAGCACTTCGGCATCGACACCCTCACGATCATCGAGGAGGAGCCCAAGCGGCTCATCGAGGTGCCGGGCCTCGGTCCGAAGCGCACGAAGAAGATCGCCGACGCCTGGGAGGAACAGAAGGCGATCAAGGAGGTCATGCTCTTCCTCCAGACCGTCGAGGTGTCCACCTCCATCGCCGTGCGCATCTACAAGAAGTACGGCGACGCCTCCATCTCCGTCGTGAAGAACCAGCCCTACCGGCTGGCCGCCGACGTCTGGGGCATCGGCTTCCTCACCGCCGACAAGATCGCGCAGTCCGTCGGCATCCCGCACGACAGCCCGGAGCGGGTCAAGGCGGGCCTGCAGTACGCACTGTCCCAGGCGACCGACCAGGGCAACTGCTACCTGCCCGAGGAGCGCCTGATCGCCGACGCGGTGAAGCTCCTCCAGGTCGACACCGGCCTGGTCATCGAGTGCCTCGCCGAGCTGGCGGCGCCCCCGCAGGAGGGCGAGGATCCCGGCGTCGTACGGGAGAAGGTCCCCGGCCAGGACGACGGCGCGGAGCCGGTCACCGCCGTCTACCTGGTCCCCTTCCACCGCGCCGAACTCTCCCTCTCCGCCCAGCTCCTGCGCCTGCTGCGCACTTCCGAGGACCGCATGCCGGGCTTCCGCGACGTGGCCTGGGACAAGGCGCTGGGCTGGCTGAGGCAGCGCACCGGGGCCGATCTCGCCCCCGAGCAGGAGGCCGCCGTACGGCTCGCGCTGACCGAGAAGGTCGCCGTGCTCACCGGAGGCCCCGGCTGCGGCAAGTCCTTCACCGTGCGCTCGATCGTGGAGCTGGCCCGCGCCCGGAAGGCCAAGGTCGTGCTGGCCGCCCCGACCGGCCGCGCCGCCAAGCGCCTCGCCGAGCTGACCGGCGCCGAGGCCTCCACCGTCCACCGCCTGCTGGAGCTGAAGCCCGGCGGTGACGCCGCCTACGACCGGGACCGCCCGCTGGACGCCGACCTGGTGGTGGTCGACGAGGCGTCGATGCTGGACCTGCTGCTCGCCAACAAGCTGGTCAAGGCCGTACCGCCCGGCGCGCACCTGCTCTTCGTCGGGGACGTCGACCAGCTGCCCAGTGTCGGCGCGGGCGAGGTGCTGCGCGATCTGCTCGCCGACGGCGGCCCGGTGCCCGCCGTCCGCCTCACGCGCGTGTTCCGCCAGGCCCAGCAGTCCGGCGTGGTGACGAACGCGCACCGGATCAACGCCGGGCAGCATCCGCTCACCGACGGGATGAAGGACTTCTTCCTCTTCGTCGAGGACGACACGGAGGAGGCCGGCCGGCTCACCGTCGACGTGGCGGCCCGTCGCATTCCGGCCAAGTTCGGCCTGGACCCTCGGCGGGACGTCCAGGTGCTCGCCCCCATGCACCGCGGCCCGGCCGGCGCCGGCGCCCTCAACGGACTGCTCCAGCAGGCCGTCACACCCGGCCGACCCGACCTGCCCGAGAAGCGGTTCGGCGGCCGGGTCTTCCGTGTCGGCGACAAGGTCACCCAGATCCGCAACAATTACGACAAGGGGAAGAACGGTGTCTTCAACGGCACCGTGGGCGTGGTCACCTCGCTCGATCCGGTCGACCAGCGCCTCACCGTGCTGACCGACGAGGACGAGGAGGTGCCGTACGAATTCGACGAACTGGACGAACTGGCCCACGCGTACGCGGTGACCATCCACCGTTCACAGGGGAGTGAATATCCCGCGGTGGTGATCCCCGTCACCACAGGGGCATGGATGATGCTCCAGCGGAACCTTCTGTATACGGCCGTCACCCGCGCCAAGAAGCTGGTCGTCCTCGTGGGTTCGCGCAAGGCGATCGGCCAGGCGGTGCGCACGGTCTCGGCGGGCCGCCGCTGCACGGCCCTGGACTTCCGGCTCGCGGGCCACTGACCGGCCATCAGTGACCGGCCATCGGTACCGGTGACCCGGTGATCCCAAAAAATGATCGATCAAATGAGTCACGAAGGTCACAGAGCACTTCCGGAAGCCGGACGAAGGCGGCAGGATGAGAAAGTTGGCGGCACTGAGTGCCGCCGATAAGCCCAATGGTCGACCCCGAGTGCACTCACCTGCGCCAAATGGGGGATGGTAGAGACAGTCAGGGCAACCTCGAAGAAGAGGCACAACGTCGGTGAGGGATGACGTGAGCGACAACTCTGTAGTACTGCGGTACGGCGACGGCGAGTACACCTACCCGGTGATCGACAGCACCGTCGGCGACAAGGGCTTCGACATCGGGAAGCTCCGCGCCCAGACCGGTCTGGTCACCCTGGACAGCGGCTACGGCAACACCGCCGCCTATAAATCCGCCATCACCTACCTTGACGGCGAGCAGGGCATCCTCCGGTACCGCGGCTACCCGATCGAGCAGCTCGCCGAGCGGTCGACCTTCCTTGAGGTCGCCTACCTGCTGATCAACGGTGAGCTGCCGACGGTCGACGAGCTGAGCGTCTTCAAGAACGACATCACGCAGCACACCCTGCTGCACGAGGACGTCAAGAACTTCTACAAGGGCTTCCCGCGCGACGCCCACCCGATGGCCATGCTGTCGTCGGTCGTCTCGGCGCTGTCCACCTTCTACCAGGACAGCCACAACCCGTTCGACGAGAAGCAGCGCAACCTCTCGACGATCCGTCTGCTCGCCAAGCTCCCGACGATCGCGGCGTACGCGTACAAGAAGTCGATCGGTCACCCGTTCGTCTACCCGCGCAACGACCTCGGCTACGTCGAGAACTTCCTGCGCATGACCTTCTCGGTCCCGGCCCAGGAGTACGACCTCGACCCGGTCGTCGTCTCCGCGCTGGACAAGCTGCTCATCCTGCACGCGGACCACGAGCAGAACTGTTCGACCTCCACGGTCCGTCTGGTCGGCTCCTCGCAGGCCAACATGTTTGCGTCGATCTCGGCCGGCATCAACGCCCTGTGGGGCCCGCTGCACGGCGGCGCCAACCAGTCCGTGCTGGAGATGCTCGAGGGCATCCAGGCCGGCGGCGGCGATGTCGACTCCTTCATCAACAAGGTGAAGAACAAGGAGGACGGCGTCCGCCTGATGGGCTTCGGCCACCGGGTGTACAAGTCCTTCGACCCGCGCGCCAAGATCATCAAGGCCGCCGCGCACGACGTGCTGTCCGCCCTCGGCAAGTCCGACGAGCTGCTGGACATCGCGCTGAAGCTGGAGGAGCACGCGCTCTCCGACGACTACTTCGTCTCGCGCAACCTCTACCCGAACGTCGACTTCTACACCGGCCTGATCTACCGGGCCATGGGCTTCCCGACCGAGATGTTCACGGTCCTCTTCGCCCTGGGTCGCCTCCCGGGCTGGATCGCCCAGTGGCACGAGATGATCAAGGAGCCGGGCTCCCGCATCGGCCGTCCGCGCCAGATCTACACGGGCGTCGTGGAGCGCGACTTCGTGCCGGTCGAGGAGCGCTGACACCTGACGGTGAGGGGCGCCGGCCGACCGGTGCCCCGTCGCGGTCAGCCACAGTCGCAGCCCTGTCCGAGCGGATCAACCGTTCGGACAGGGCTGTCTCATGCGCGCGGCGAGGGAGCGGCCTTCGTGAGCGGCAAACGGAAGGCGCCCTGACGTCAGTCCCCCCACGGGCCGACGACCAGGGCGCCTTCCCATGTCCCGGTGCGGATTCCCCCCACGGGATCCGGCCGGGCGTTTATGAGGACAGCGCCTGAATTCGCTGTGTCGATATGCGGTTGTCGAACAGTTGTTGTGCATGCGGTTGAGCAGAACGAGCAGAACTCGCCGTACTACCGCCGTGTGCGATCTGCCGGGACAACGCACGCTGGGAGGGCCGCTCAAAGCTTCCCGGTGTACGTGCCCCGGCAACGCATCTCTGAGGAAGTCCCCCAAGACATCCCCAGATGCCGGTCTGCGCCCCCCAAGACGCTTTCCGACATCGTCAACTTAGACCTTCGAACCCCTTCGGTGGTTACGTTCGCATCACTGTGATCTGTGTCTCTTGCATATGTCCGTTAGATGCGCAAGAGCCCGGATACAGCGATCGAGGCCCCAGCGTAAGGATGATGCGCGAGCCTTGTGAAGAGCTTATGTGAGGCTCGCGCAGGACTCCAGGGGGTCCGACTTAAAGGTCCGGTCTCACCCGGAGTCTCACCGGAAGGCCCGCAGCCGCAGGCTGTTGGTCACCACGAACACCGACGAGAAGGCCATCGTCGCTCCCGCGATCATCGGGTTGAGCAGTCCGGCCGCGGCCAGCGGCAGCGCGGCCACGTTGTACCCGAACGCCCACACCAGATTGCCCTTGATCGTCGCCAGGGTCCGACGGGACAGCCGGACGGCGTCCGCGGCCACCCGCAGATCCCCGCGCACCAGCGTCAGATCGCTCGCCTCGATCGCCGCGTCCGTCCCGGTGCCCATCGCGAGCCCCAGATCGGCGGCGGCCAGCGCGGCCGCGTCGTTGACGCCGTCGCCGACCATGGCGACCACCCGGCCCTCGCCCTGGAGCCGCCGTACGACGGCGACCTTGTCCTCGGGCAGCACCTCGGCGACCACCTCGTCGATGCCGACGGCCCGCGCCACCGTCTGCGCGACCGCCCGGTTGTCCCCGGTCAGCAGCACCGGCGTGAGCCCCAGCGCGCGCAACTGCCGTACGGCCTCGGCGCTGGTCTCCTTGACCGCGTCGGCGACCGCGAGCACCCCGCGCGCCGCGCCGTCCCACCCGACGACGACGGCCGTACGACCGTCCCGCTCGGCCTCGTCCTTGGCGCGGGCCAGCTCGGCCGGAAGGCTGTCGAAGAGCCGCCCCGCGGCGACCTCACGCCCCTCCACGCGCCCCCGTACGCCCCGCCCGGGCACGTTCTCGAAGTGCTCGGCCGCGGGCAGCCCCCCGGTCCGCTCCTCGGCGCCCGCGGCCACCGCCCGGGCCACCGGGTGCTCGGAGGCGTGCTCCAGGGCGCCCGCGAGCCGCAGCAGTTCCCGCTCGTCGGTGCCGTCGGCGACGTACACCTCCTGGAGGGTCATCCGGCCGGTGGTGACGGTGCCGGTCTTGTCGAGGACGACCGTGTCGACGCGACGGGTGGACTCCAGGACCTCGGGGCCCTTGATGAGGATGCCGAGCTGGGCGCCCCGCCCGGTGCCGACCATCAGGGCGGTGGGCGTGGCGAGCCCCAGGGCGCACGGGCAGGCGATGATCAGGACCGCGACGGCGGCGGTGAACGCGGCGACGGTGTCCCCGGTCGCGCCCAGCCAGCCGCCGAAGGTGCCGGCCGCGATCAGCAGCACCACGGGGACGAAGATCCCGGAGATCCGGTCGGCAAGCCGCTGCACCTGCGCCTTGCCGTTCTGCGCGTCCTCCACGAGCCGTGCCATCCGCGCCAGCCGGGTGTCGGCGCCGATCCGGGTCGCCTCGACGACGAGCCGCCCGCCGGCGTTCACGGTCGCGCCGGTGACGGTGTCGCCGGGGCCGACGTCCACCGGCACGGACTCGCCGGTGAGCATCGAGGCGTCCACCGCCGAGGCGCCCTCGACGACCGTCCCGTCGGTCGCGACCTTCTCCCCGGGCCGTACGACGAACCGGTCCCCGACCGCCAGCCGGTCCACGGCGATCCGCACCTCCCGCCCGTCCCGCAGGACGGCGACGTCCTTGGCGCCCAGCTCCATCAGTGCCCGCAAGGCGGCCCCGGCGCGCCGCTTGGAGCGGGCCTCCAGGTACCGGCCGAGCAGGATGAAGGCGGTGACTCCGGCGGCGACCTCCAGATAGATCGTGGAGGCGCCGTCGGCGCGGGAGACGGTGAGTTCGAAGGGGTGCCGCATGCCCGGCATGCCCGCGTCGCCGAAGAACAGCGCCCACAGCGACCAGCCGAGCGCGGCCAGCGTGCCCACGGAGACCAGGGTGTCCATGGTGGCGGCGCCGTGCCGCAGGTTCGTCCACGCGGCCCGGTGCAGCGGGCCGCCGCCCCAGACGACCACGGGCGCGGCGAGCGTCAGGGAGAGCCACTGCCAGTTGTCGAACTGGAGGGAGGGGACCATCGCGAGCAGCACGACCGGCGCGGCGAGCAGGACGGAGACCAGGAGGCGGTGGCGCAGGTCGGCCAGTTCGGGGTCCCGGGGGGCGTCGGTGTCCGGTGCGACGGGTTCGGGCGCGGGCGCCGGCTCCTCGGCCGTGTACCCGGTCTTCACCACGGTCGCGATCAGGTCGGAGACCTCGATGCCGGCGGGGTAGCTGACCCTTGCCTTCTCCGTGGCGTAGTTGACCGTGGCGGTGACGCCCTCCATGCGGTTGAGCTTCTTCTCGACGCGGGACGCGCAGGACGCGCAGGTCATCCCGCCGATGAGCAGCTCGACCTCGGAGGGGGGCGGGGGTATCGGGGTCCCGGTGGCGGCGGTCGCGGTGCTGGTCATGCGTACTCCAGGAAACGGACCGGGCCGCACGGAACCAGTATCAGCTGGTCGGTACGGCCCGGTGGGATGCCTCGGGGTGGGGAAGCGGCTGCCTCAGGCCCGGCCGACCAGCTCGAAGCCGGCCTCGTCGACGGCGGCGCGTACGGCCGACTCGTCCAGCGCGGCGGCGGAGACGACGGTGACCTCACCGGTGGAGGCCACGGCCTTGACCGAGCTGACGCCGGGCAGCTCGGAGATCTCGCCGGAGATCGCGCCCTCGCAGTGGCCGCAGCTCATGCCACTCACCTTGTAGACGGTGGTGACGGATCCCGGGGTTTCGGTTGGAGCGGTCATCTCGTTCTCCTCGTGGAGGCAGGTGGGGCCGACGGGGCCCGCGAGGGGCTCCCGCTCTGCCGACATTATACCCCTAGGGGGTATTCTCGGTGAGGCTGGCCGGTCTTCTTCCGAGGCGGTCGCCGACCAGCGGCTCCAGATACCGGATCAGCGCGTCCTTCAGCTCCCGGACGTACGCGTCGCGCTCGGCGCCCTCGTGGCCCAGGATCAGTTCGAGGCCCGCCTTGTAGATGCCGAGGCACATCTGGGCGGTGCGGTTCAGGTCGGCGGGGGGTGTCTCGGGCAGGAACGACGAGAGCAGGCCCTCGATGCGGGAGAGCAGGGTCGCGTGGAGCGCGTCGTGCTCCTCGGCCATGCGGCCCGGGATGTCGGGGCCGTGCATGAGCGCGAAGAACACCGGGTGGTCGCAGTTGAAGGCGATGAACCGGTCGATCGCCGAGCCGACCGCCTCCTCCAACGGTGTCGCGGGGTCGACGGGGGCGAGCGCCTCGCCGTAGGTCTCGCGCATCTCGTGCATCAGCCGGTCGCCCAGCTCGATCGCGATCGCTTCCTTGTTCGGGAAGAACTGGTAGAGCGTGCCCGGCGAGACGCCGGCCTCGCGGGCGATGGCGTTGGTGCTGGCGGCGGTGTAGCCGGTCGCGCAGAAGACACTGGCCGCGGCTTCGAGCAGTTGTGCGATACGGCGCTCCCCGCGCGCCTGGCGGCGGCGTGGCTGTTCCTTCTGCGGGTTGTCGGGCACGAGTTATCCCCAGCTCTCCGAACGTCATTGACAAACACGAGCGGTCGCTCGCATTCTGGTGCCGGACGAAAATGCGAGCGATCCCTCGTGTTTTCAGTTGATGGTGCCAGGTGAAGGGGACACCGCACGATGACCGAAGTCAACCGCCCACCCCGTGTCGGGGGCTGGACCCGCTTCGTGACCGCCCGTCCGCGGCTGTCGCTGCTCGCCGCCCTGGTGCTCACCGTCCTCGCCGTGCTGGCCGGCAGCGGTGTCGCCGACCGGCTGGGCAGCGGCGGCTGGGAGGACCCGGACGCCCAGTCCACCTACGCGACCAGGGCCCTGGAGCGCGCGTTCCCCGACTCCCAGCCCAACCTCCTGCTGCTCGTCGGCGCGGGCGGCGCCTCGGTCGACGACCCGGCGGTCACCGCCGAGGCGAACCGGCTGACCGAGCGCCTCGCCGCCGAGCCGGGCGTCGTCGGCGTCGGCTCCTACTGGCGGGCGGACCCCTCGGCGGCCCCCGCCCTGCGCGCGAAGGACGGCCACGAGGCGCTGATCGCGGCCCGGATCACGGGCGACGAGAAGACGATGGCCGAGACCCTCGACCGCATCGCCCCCTCCTACCGCGGCACGCACGGCCCGGTGGAGGTCACGATCGGCGGCATCGTCGCGGTGCGGCACGAGATGCAGACCACCATCCAGGAGGACCTCACCCGCGCCGAACTGATCGCCCTGCCGATCACGCTGGTGCTGCTGGTGATGGTCTTCGGCAGCGCGATCGCCGCCCTGCTGCCCCTGGGCATCGGCATCGTCGCGATCCTCGGCACCAACGCGATCCTCAGCGGCCTGACGGCGTTCACCGACGTCTCCGTCTTCGCCATGAACCTCACCACGGCCCTGGGCCTCGGCCTCGCCGTCGACTACGCCCTCTTCATCGTCCGTCGCTTCCGCGAGGAGCTCGCCACCGGCGCCGACCCGCAGGCGGCCATCGGCACCACCCTGCGCACGGCCGGCCGCACGGTCCTGTTCTCCGCGCTCACGGTCGCGGTGTCGCTCGCGGCGATGCTCGTCTTCCCCCAGTACTTCCTGCGCTCCTTCGCCTACGCGGGCATCGCGGTCGTCCTGCTGGCCGCCGCGGCCGCCCTGATCCTGCTCCCGGCGGCGCTCGTCCTGCTCGGCGACCGGGTCAACGCGCTGGACCTGAGGCGGGTGTTCCGCAGGAAGGACCGGGCGGCCGGCACCGACGCCCAGGGGCGGGGCGCCGAGGAGGGCGGCAAGGGCTGGGCACGCACCGCGGACCTGGTCATGCGCCGGGCCCCCTTCTTCGCCCTGGGGACCACGGCCGTCCTCGTCCTGCTCGGACTGCCCTTCCTGGGCGTGAAGTTCGGTACGGCGGACGACCGCCAGCTGCCCTCCTCCGCCGAGTCCCACGTCGTCCAGCAGCACATCAGGGACGGCTTCCCGGGTAACCCCGGCGGCGGCCTGGAGGTCCTCGCCGAAGGGAGGGCCACCCCGGCCCAGTACGCGGACTACAAGCGGCGGATCGCGGCCCTCCCCGAGGTGGTCCGGGTCGACGGCCCGCTGGTGAACGGCGACGCGGCGTACTTCACGGTGCTGCCCAAGGGCGAGGCCGTGGACGACGCGGCACAGCGACTGGTCGGCGACCTGCGCGCCACGAAGGCCCCCTTCGAGACCAAGGTGACCGGCACGGCGGCCGTCCTGGTCGACTCCAAGCACGCGATCGGCGCCCAACTGCCCTGGGCGCTGGCCTTCATCGCGATCGTGACGCTCTTCCTGGTCTTCCTCCTCACCGGCAGCGTGCTCGTCCCGCTCCAGGCGGTGCTGCTCAACGCGCTCAGCCTGACGGCGATGTTCGGCGCGGTGGTCTGGGTCTTCCAGGACGGCCATCTCTCCGGCCCGCTCGGTTTCACCAGCCCCGGCTCCATAGAGACCACCCTCCCGGTCCTGATGTTCTGCGTCGCCTTCGGACTCTCCATGGACTACGGCGTGTTCCTGCTCTCCCGCATCAAGGAGGAGTACGACCGCACCGGCGACCACGAGCGGGCGGTCCGCCTGGGTCTGCGGCGCACGGGCGGTCTGATCACGGCGGCGGCGGTCATCCTGGCCGTGGTGATGGTCGCGATAGGCACCTCCCGGGTCACCAACACCAAGATGCTCGGCCTGGGCATCGCCCTGGCGGTCGTGATGGACGCGATGGTCGTCCGCAGCCTCCTGGTCCCGGCGATCATGCGCCTCACCGGCCACGCCACCTGGTGGGCCCCGGCCCCCCTGCGCCGCTTCCACGAACGCTTCGGCCTGAGCGAGGGCGAACCGCCGGGCCCGGCCGAGGCCACCGAGGTCACCGAGAGCGAGGCGCCCGGGAAGCTAGGGAAGCCCGAGGAGCCCGTGGAGCCCGAGGAGCCCGGGGAGGCCGGGGAGGCCGAGGAGACCGGGGAGGCCGAGGAGACCGGGGAGCCCGAGGAGGCCGGGGAGGCACGGGACAAGGCGGCGGCGCGCGGCTAGCGTGCACGGTGATCTCCGGGAGTTCCGGGGGCGGGCCGAGAAGGAGCCGTGGATGCGCGCAGTGGTCTTCGAGCGGTACGGCGAACCCGCCGAGGTACGGGAGGTGCCCGACCCCCGGCCCGCCGCGCACGGAGTGGTCGTCCGGGTCGAGGCGACCGGCCTGTGCCGCAGCGACTGGCACGGCTGGATCGGCCACGACCCGGACATCACCCTGCCGCACGTCCCCGGTCATGAACTCGCTGGCGTCGTCGAGGAGGTGGGCCCCGCGGTCACCGGCTGGCACCCGGGCGACCGGGTCACCGTGCCCTTCGTCTGCGGCTGCGGAAGCTGCCCGTCCTGCGCGGCCGGTGACCACCAGGTGTGCGAGCGCCAGACCCAGCCCGGCTTCACCCACTGGGGCTCCTTCGCCCAGTACGTCGCCCTGGACCACGCGGACGTGAACCTGGTCGCCGTCCCCGACGACCTCTCCTACGCCACCGCGGCCTCCCTGGGCTGCCGGTTCGCCACCGCGTTCCGGGCGGTCGTGCAGCAGGGCCGGGTCGCGGCGGGGGAGTGGGTCGCGGTGCACGGCTGCGGCGGGGTGGGTCTCTCCGCGGTGATGATCGCGGCGGCGAGCGGGGCGCGGGTCGTCGCGGTGGACGTGTCCCCGCTCGCCCTCGACCTGGCCCGGAAGTTCGGCGCGGCGCAGTGCGTGGATGCCACCGGCGTGCCGGACACGGCGGCGGCCGTCCGCGACCTCACCGGCGGCGGCGCCCACCTCTCCCTCGACGCCCTCGGCTCCCCGGCCACCTGCGCCGCCTCGGTGAACGGCCTGCGCCGCCGGGGCCGGCACGTCCAGGTCGGCCTGCTGCCCTCGCCCGACGGCACGACGGCCGTCCCGATGGCCCGCGCCATCGCCCTGGAGCTGGAGATTCTGGGCAGCCACGGCATGGCCGCGCACACCTACCCGGCGATGCTGGAGGCGGTCCGCTCGGGCGTCCTCCGCCCCGACCTGCTCGTGACCTCGACGATCACCCTGGACGCCGTACCGGACGCCCTGGCGGCGCTGGGAACGGCGCCGGGAGCCGGAGTGACGGTCATCGAGCCGTGGGGCTGACGGTCATCGAGCCGTGGGGCTGACGGTCATCGAGCCGTCGAGCCGACGGTCGTCGAGTCGTCGAGCTGGGGGAGGGCCCACCGTGGGCCCTCCCCGGAGATGATTCATGGATCAGTCCGTCGGGCGCCCCCGGTTGCCCGGACGGGAGGCGACCCAGGCGCGGACGGTGTCGGCGTACCAGTAGGGCTTGCCGCCCTCGACATGGTCGGGCGCCGGCAGCAGCCCGTGCTTGCGGTAGGACCGTACGGTGTCCGGCTGCACCCTGATGTGGGCCGCGATCTCCTTGTAGGACCAGAGCCTTCGGTCGGTCATGAGGCGCACCTCCCTGCGCGCGCGGGGGCGGCGGCCGGGAGGCCGCCCGGGGGAGCCCGGCGCTGCGCTGGCGATCACAGAGCCTGTGCCCCGTGAACGACGCACGGTGACCGAACGAAAGCGGCTGTTGACGGCGTGTGACGGACGGCCCGCGTATGCGGGACATGTGTGACAGGAACGGGGTGTTTGTGACGCAAGTGGCGCAAAGGCGCACGCGCAGGGGCGGGTCGTATGGACACGGAGCTGCGAGCGGGAGGCGGGCCGGGCTCGCTGCGACGAGCCCGACCCGACCCCGCTTCCCCGCTGTCCCCCCGGAACCACCGGACCTCCAGCCTGTATTCAGCCAACCCGCCCGGTCTTGGAAAAATGCGCACCAGGTCCGGACCAGGAGGCCGTGGCGGCGGGCAGGACCAGGCTCGTCGCCTCGCCGCTCATCCGGTCGGCGGCCGGTGACACCGGCGCCGGCCGCCGCCGGGCCTGCGCGAACTCCCTCGGCGTGCACCCCGTCATCGCCTTGAACTCACCGCTGAGATGCGCCTGGTCGTAGAAGCCGCAGAGCGCCGCCGTCTCCGCCGCGCCCCGCCCGGCCGCCAGCAGCCGACGGGCCTGTTGCAGCCGCAGGACCCGGGCCGCCGCCTTGGGGCCGAGCCCGATCTGCTCACGGAAACGGTTCTCCAGGTGCCGTACGCTCCAGCCGACCTCCTCGGCCAGCCGGGGCACCGGGATCGCGCCGTACGTCCGCACCAGCAGCGACCAGGCCCGCGCCACCCGCTCCGAACTCGGCACACCGGCCGCCAGCCCGTGCGTGAGCACCTCG
This sequence comes from Streptomyces sp. NPDC041784, assembly GCF_055591025.1. NCBI lineage: Bacteria > Bacillati > Actinomycetota > Actinomycetes > Kitasatosporales > Streptomycetaceae > Streptomyces > Streptomyces sp. NPDC041784. The sequence continues at coordinate 471,106 of NZ_JBVJAB010000001.1, read as the reverse complement.
TCGAGCAGCCCGAACCGCCGCTCCCAGTCCGGCAACGCGGCCAGCGCTCCGGCGAGTTCGGTGACGGACGTGGCCAGGGTGTGCGGAAGGTCGTCGGGGTCGACGGTCCGGTTGACGAGTTCGTGCTGGGGTGTGCCGAACAGGGTGAACGCGGCCCAGGGCGTGAGCAGCACCTCGATGCCCGAGATCCGCCCGCCGTGCTCGCCGACGGCCGGGGTGGTGGTGGGCCCGCAGTACACCGACACCAGCGTGTCCGGCGCCCGCCCGTCCCGCGAGATCCGCACCGGCCCCTCGAAGCCGAGCAGCAGCGTCGAGGCCCCGATCGGAGTCTCCAGCCGGCGCCGGGGCCGGTTCAGGGCGAGCCGGATCCCGCGGTAGCTGATGACCCCGGGCCGCAGTCGAGGATGAGGTTCCCCGGCAGCCAACTCCCAGGACCCGCCGGGACCTTGCCCGGCCCGGACGCGCATCGCAGCCGCCGCCATGAGCCCTCCCGCGTTCGGCCGAAGGGCACCCATGCTCCTACGCCGGAACCGACACGCCTAGGGGCGCGGGGAACTGCGCGACAAGCCACGACCGACGCGCACCGCTTGTCGCGCGGCACCCCGCCACGTTCACTACGCCCCGCACGACCTCAGGAACGCCCGGGTCCGCTGCGCGATGGGCAACGGAGTGTCCGGCTCGCACGGATACATGTCCTGCTCGACGATCGCGAACAGCTCCACGTCCAGCTTCTGTGCGGCCTCCAGCACGGGCCCCAGCGCCGGCACCCCGGACGGCGGCTCGCACATCACGCCCTGCGCGACGGCCGGCCCGAACGGCGTCCCCTTGGCCCGCACGTCCGCCAGGATCTCCGGGTCCACCTGCTTGAGGTGCAGGTACCCGATCCGCTCCCCGTACGTCTCGATCAGCTTGACGCTGTCGCCGCCGCAGTACGCGTAGTGCCCGGTGTCCAGGCACAGCGACACGAGGTCGGAGTCCGTGCCGTCCAGGAACCGGACGACGTTCTCCTCGCTGTCGATGTGGGTGTCGGCGTGCGGGTGCACGACGATCCGGAGCCCGTAGCGCTCCCGCACCTCCTTGCCGAGCCGCTCGGTCAGCGAGGTGAGATTGCGCCACTGCTCGGGCGTGAGGGTGTCCGGCTCCAGCACCTCGCCGGTCTTGTCGTCCCGCCAGAAGGAGGGGATGACGACCAGGTGCTCGGCGCCCATCGCCTGGGCGAGCACCGCGTTGTCGGCGACGTGCGCCCAGGTCTTGTCCCAGACCGCCTCGCCGTGGTGGAGCCCGGTGAAGACCGTGCCGGCCGACACCTTCAGGCCGCGCTTCGCCGTCTCCTCGGTGAGGACTGCGGGATCGGTCGGCAGGTACCCGTAGGGGCCCAGTTCGATCCACTCGTAGCCGGACTGCGCGACCTCGTCGAGGAAGCGCTGCCAGGGCACCTGCGCGGGGTCGTCCGGGAACCAGACGCCCCAGCTGTCGGGGGCCGATCCGATCCGGATGCGGGAAAGTGAGGACTGAGGTGACAACGACGTCATGGCCGCCAGAGTGCGGTCTCTCCCGTGCACTGTCAAGGGCTGGTCCGAATGTCTGGACAAACTATTGACAGGGTGCTCGATACGGGACTAGAAAGCCGTGAGAGCCGATGCGGGGCAGCCGACGGGCGGCAGCCGAACGGCGGGCGACCGACCGGCGGCGAGCCGTACGGGGCCGAGCCGACACGAAGGGAACTCGATGGCGTACGACCTGATCACCATGGGGCGGATCGGAGTAGATCTCTATCCGCTGCAAACGGGGGTGCCGCTGCCTCAGGTCACGTCCTTCGGGAAGTTCCTGGGCGGTTCGGCGGCCAATGTCGCGGTCGCCGCGGCCCGGCTCGGCCGGTCCACCGCGGTGATCACCCGCACCGGCGACGACCCCTTCGGCACGTATCTGCACGAGGCCCTGCGCGGCTTCGGCGTCGACGACCGCTGGGTCACCCCGGTCCCCGGACTGCCCACCCCGGTCACCTTCTGCGAGGTCTTCCCGCCGGACGACTTCCCGCTGTACTTCTACCGCCGGCCGAAGGCGCCCGACCTGGAGATCGACGCCCACGAGCTGGACCTCGACGCCGTCCGCGAGGCCCGGATCTTCTGGGTCACCGGCACCGGCCTGAGCGAGGAGCCCAGCCGTACGGCGACCCTGGCGGCCCTCGCCCACCGCGCCAAGGCCGGCACCACGGTCTTCGACCTCGACTGGCGCCCCATGTTCTGGTCGGACCCGGACGCGGCCCGCCCCTTCTACGCCGAGGCTCTGAAGCACACCACCGTCGCCGTCGGAAACCTCGACGAGGTGGAGGTCGCCACCGGGGTGCGCGAGCCGCGGGCCGCCGCCCAGGCGCTGCTGGACGCCGGCGTCGAACTGGCCGTCGTCAAGCAGGGACCCAAGGGCGTCCTCGCCGTCGACCGCGAGGGCGAGACCGCCGAGGTCCCGCCGCTGCCGGTGAACGTCCTCAACGGCCTCGGTGCCGGAGACGCCTTCGGCGGCTCCCTCTGCCACGGCCTGCTCGCGGGCTGGGACCTGGAGAAGATCATGCGTCATGCCAACGCAGCCGGCGCCATCGTGGCCTCCCGGCTGGAGTGCTCCTCCGCGATGCCCACGGCCGACGAGGTCGAAGCCGCGATCGAGGCGGGAGCCGTCCTGTGACCGTCGACGTCTCCGAACTCGTCCGACTGCGCACCCAGTCCCCCGAGGCGATCGCCGAGGCCGCCGCCCGCCGGCCGCGCAGACCCCTGCTGAACGACTCCGGCCGGCTGATGATCGTCGCGGCCGACCACCCGGCCCGCGGCGCGCTCGGCGTCGGCGGCGACCCGCTGGCCATGGCCAACCGCGCCGACCTGCTCGAACGCCTCTGCCTGGCGCTCTCCCGCCCCGGCGTCGACGGGGTCCTCGCCACCGCCGACATCCTGGACGACCTGCTGCTCCTGGGCGCCCTCGACGGCAAGGTCGTCATGGGCTCCATGAACCGCGGCGGCCTCCAGGGCGCCGTCTTCGAGCTGGACGACCGCTTCACCGGCCACCGGGCCGAGGACATCGAGCGCCTGAACTTCGACGCGGGCAAGCTCCTCATGCGCGTCGACTACGCCGACCCCGGCTCGCTCACCACCATCGAGGCCACGGCCCGCGCGATCGACGACATGGCGGCCCGCAGGCTCCCGGTCTTCGTCGAGCCGTTCATCAGCCACCGCACCCCCGAGGGCAGACTGAGGAACGACCTCTCCGCCGAGGCCGTCACCAAGTCCATCGCCATCGCGTCCGGCCTCGGCGGCACCTCGGCCTACACCTGGCTGAAGCTCCCCGTCACCGAGAACCCCGACGACATGGCCGAGGTCATGGAGACCTCCACCCTGCCCGCCGTCCTGCTGGGCGGCGAGGTCGGCGACGACCAGGACGGCGCGTACGAGAAGTGGCGCGGGGCGCTGCAACTCCCCACCGTCCGGGGCCTGGTGGTCGGCCGTTCGCTGCTGTACCCGGCGGACGGGGACGTCGCCGCCGCCGTGGACACCGCCGTAGGACTGCTGTGAGGGCCGCATGACGAACAACGAGCCGCACGCCCCCAAGGGCAACGAGCCGCACGCCCCCAGGGGCAACGAGCCGCACGCCCCCGAGGGCAACGAGCCGCACGCCCCCAAGGGCAACGGCCTGTACGTACCGCGCGGCACCACCGCCGACGCCGACCACGTCCTCGACATCGACCCGAAGCGGGCCGGCTGGACTTACAGCAGCCTGCGGATCGTCGCACTGGAGCCGGGGGGCAGCCACACCCTCACCACCGGCGACAGCGAGTGGATCGTGCTTCCGCTGGAAGGCGGATGTACCGTGCGAACAGAGGGTGACGAGTTTCAACTCCTGGGTAGGGAAAGCGTTTTCGCGTCCGTAACGGACTTCGCGTACGTTCCCCGTGACACCCGGGCCCAGATCGCCTCCGGCGCGGGAGGCCGCTTCGCCCTGGCAGGAGCGAAGTGCGAGCGACGACTCCCCGCCCGCTACGGCCCCGCGCCGGAGGTCCCCGTCGAGGAACGCGGCAGTGGCAACTGCGCCCGTCTGGTGCGCAACTTCGCCTCAGCCGACGCCTTCGACTGCGACAAGCTGATCGCCGTCGAGGTGATCACCCCCGGCGGCAACTGGTCCTCGTACCCGCCGCACAAGCACGACGAGCACCGGCCGGGCGAGGAGGCCGAGCTCGAGGAGATCTACTACTTCGAGATCGACGGCCCGCACGGCTTCGGCTACCAGCGCGTGTCCCCCTCCCGCGAGGGCGGCTCCGAGGTCCTCGCCGAGGTCCGCACCGGCGACGCCGTCCTCGTCCCCGACGGCTGGCACGGCCCGTCCATCGCCCAGCCCGGCCACACCATGTACTACCTGAACGTCATGGCCGGCCCGGGAGAGACCCGCGAATGGCGGATCTGCTTCCACCCGGACCACGTAGAAACCACAGGGGGTTACCGATGACGTCGACCACCAGGCTCACCGTGGCCCAGGCGCTGGTGCGCTTCCTCGCCGCCCAGTACACCGAGCGCGACGGCGTACGGCAGCGGCTGATCGGCGCGACCTGGGGCATCTTCGGCCACGGCAACGTGGCCGGCCTCGGCCAGGCGCTGATCGAGTACGGCGACGAGATGCCGTTCCACCAGGGCCGCAACGAGCAGTCGATGGTGCACGCGGCCGTGGGCTACGCCCGTCAGTCCAACCGGCTGTCCACCCACGCGGTGACGACGTCCATCGGCCCCGGCGCGACCAACCTGGTCACCGGCGCCGCCCTGGCCACCGTCAACCACATCCCCGTCCTCCTCCTCCCCGGTGACATCTTCGCGACCCGCGTCGCCGACCCGGTGCTCCAGCAGCTCGAAGTGCCGTACGCGGGCGATGTGTCGGTCAACGACAGCCTGCGCCCGGTGTCGCGGTACTTCGACCGGGTCACCCGCCCGGAGGCCCTGATCCCGGCCGCGCTCCAGGCGATGCGCGTCCTCACCGACCCGGTGGAGACCGGCGCGGTCACCCTCGCGATGCCCCAGGACGTCCAGGCCGAGGCGTACGACTGGCCCGAGGAGTTCTTCGCCGAGCGCACCTGGGTCGTACGGCGTCCGGGCGCCGACCCCACCGAACTCGCGGAGGCGGTCCGCGCCGTCCGCGCCGCGAAGCGCCCCCTGCTCGTCGCGGGCGGCGGGGTCCACCACAGCCGCGCCGAGGAGGCCCTCGCCGAGTTCGCCGAGACCACCGGCATCCCGGTCGCCTCCACCCAGGCCGGCAAGGGATCGCTGCGCTACGACCACCCGCAGGACGTGGGCGGCGTCGGCCACACCGGCACGGCGACGGCCGACGAACTGGCCCGCACCGCGGACCTGATCATCGGCGTCGGCACCCGTTACACCGACTTCACCACGGCCTCCAACACCCTGTTCCAGGGTGAGGGAGTCCGCTTCCTCAACCTCAACATCGCCTCCTTCGACGGCCACAAACTCGCCGGCCTGCCGCTGATCGCGGACGCCCGCAGCGGCCTCCAGGAGCTGACCGAGGCCCTGCTGATGCACGGCCACCGGGTCGCGGACGCCTACGTCACCGAGTACGGCGAGGACAAGGAGCGCTGGGAGCAGCGCGTCGACGCCTGCTACGAGGCCGAGGAGCCCGACGTACGCCCGACGCAGCCGCAGGTGCTCGGCGCGCTGGACGCGCTGGCGGACGAGTCGGACATCGTCATCAACGCGGCGGGTTCCCTCCCCGGCGACCTGCACAAGCTGTGGCGGGCCCGCTCGCGGGACCAGTACCACCTGGAGTACGGCTACTCCTGCATGGGGTACGAGATCCCGGCGGCCATCGGAGTGAAGCTGGCGGCCCCCGAGCGGAACGTCTGGGCGCTGGTGGGCGACGGCACCTATCTGATGATGCCGACCGAGATCGTCACGGCCGTGCAGGAGGGGATCGCGATCAAGATCCTGCTCGTGCAGAACCACGGCTACGCCTCGATCGGCGGACTCTCGGAGTCGGTGGGCGGCGAGCGGTTCGGCACCGCGTACCGCTTCACCTCGGAGGACGGCACCTTCACGGGCGCGCCGCTCCCCGTCGACCTGGCCGCCAACGTGGCGAGCCTGGGCATGCGCGTGCTGCGCGCGAAGACCGTCCGCGAGCTGCGCGAGGCCCTCGCCGAGGCGCGCACCGCCGACACTCCCACTTGTGTCTACGTCGAGACCGAAACGGCCGACACTGTGTCGGGCCCGCCGCCGGCGCAGGCCTGGTGGGATGTACCTGTGGCCGAGACCGCGACCCGACCGTCCGCGGTGAAGGCACGTGAGCTGTACGAACGGCACGTCTCTACCCGACGCCGCCATCTGTGAAGGAGCACTCGGTCATGACGAAGATCGTCAACCACTGGATCGGCGGCAAGACCGTCGAAGGCGCGTCGGGTACGTACGGGCCGGTCACCGACCCCGCGACCGGCGCCGTCACCACCAAGGTCGCGTTCGCCACCGTCGACGAGGTCGACGCGGCCGTGGCCGCCGCCAAGGACGCCTACGCCACCTGGGGCCAGTCCTCGCTGGCCCGCCGGAGCACGATCCTGTTCAAGTTCCGTGCGCTGCTGGACGCGCACCGGGACGAGATCGCCGAGCTGATCACCGCCGAGCACGGCAAGGTGCACTCGGACGCGCTGGGCGAGGTCGCGCGCGGTCTGGAGATCGTGGACCTGGCGTGCGGGATCACCGTGCAGCTGAAGGGCGAGCTGTCCACCGAGGTGGCCAGCCGCGTGGACGTCTCGTCCATCCGCCAGCCGCTGGGTGTCGTCGCCGGCATCACGCCGTTCAACTTCCCGGCGATGGTCCCGATGTGGATGTTCCCGATCGCCATCGCGTGCGGCAACACCTTCGTGCTGAAGCCGTCCGAGAAGGACCCGTCGGCGTCGCTCAAGCTCGCCGAGCTGCTGGCCGAGGCGGGCCTGCCCGACGGTGTCTTCAACGTCGTGCACGGTGACAAGGTGGCCGTCGACCGCCTCCTGGAGCACCCGGACGTCAAGGCGGTCTCGTTCGTCGGCTCGACCCCGATCGCCCGCTACATCCACACCACGGCCTCCGCGAACCACAAGCGGGTCCAGGCCCTGGGCGGCGCGAAGAACCACATGCTGGTCCTGCCGGACGCGGACCTGGACGCGGCCGCCGACGCCGCCGTGTCGGCCGCGTACGGCTCGGCGGGCGAGCGCTGCATGGCGATCTCCGCGGTGGTCGCGGTCGGCGCGATCGGCGACGAGCTGGTGGAGAAGATCCGTGAGCGCGCCGAGAAGATCAAGATCGGTCCCGGCAACGACCCGACCTCCGAGATGGGCCCGCTGATCACGGCCGTGCACCGCGACAAGGTGGCGTCCTACGTCACGGGCGCGGCGGCCGAGGGCGCCGAGGTGGTCCTCGACGGCACCGGCTACACGGTGGACGGCTACGAGGACGGCCACTGGATCGGCATCTCGCTCCTGGACAAGGTCCCGACCAGCGCGAAGGCCTACCAGGACGAGATCTTCGGCCCGGTGCTGTGCGTGCTGCGCGTGGACACGTACGACGAGGGCGTGGCGCTGATCAACAGCTCGCCGTTCGGCAACGGCACGGCGATCTTCACCCGGGACGGTGGCGCGGCCCGCCGCTTCCAGCTGGAGATCGAGGCCGGCATGGTCGGCGTGAACGTCCCGATCCCGGTCCCCGTGGGCTACCACAGCTTCGGTGGCTGGAAGGACTCGCTCTTCGGCGACCACCACATCTACGGCAACGACGGCACGCACTTCTACACCCGCGGCAAGGTCGTCACCACCCGCTGGCCGGACCCGGCCGACGCCCCCTCGGGCGTGGACCTGGGCTTCCCGCGCAACCACTGAGGCAGTTCCCGGGGCCGTCCGCATCGCGGACGGCCCCGTTTTTTGTGCGGTGCCGGCTGCGGTTCCCGTAGCGAGGCGAGGCCGGGCGTGGACCGTGTTGTTGTGGCGCTATCGGCAGTTTCAGTGCTGTAGATCTACGAATTCCATAGGTAAACACCTATTGACGCACCGGTTTCCGTCGCGATTGCATGCAGCCGCCGGGAGCGGACCAACGACGTACGACCCAAGCCGCCGGAGGCGATAGCGCTCCCGCCCCTCACCCCCGCCGCACGAGTCGATCGGAACCGCCGCATGACCGACACGCTCCGCCCTGTCGAGACCGCCCTCCCTCAGGCACCCGACAGTCCCCAGAAGCTCAAGCGCTCCATCGGAGTCGTCGGCGGCACCCTTCTGACGCTGTCCTGCGTGACCCCCGCCTCCACCCTCTTCGTCGTCGTCCCGGACCTGTTCGGCTCGCTCGGCACCGCGACCGCCCTCACGATCGCGATCGGCTCGCTGCTCTGTATCGCCGTGGCGTTCTGCTACTCGGAGCTGGGCACCCTCATCCCCAGCGCGGGCGGCGAGTACGCCATGGTGTCGACGATGGCCGGACGGCTCGCCGGCTGGCTGGTCTTCGTCCTCTCCCTCCTGGTCGTCATGATCGTCCCGCCGGTGATCGCGATGGGCACGGCCGACTACCTGGCCCCGCTCGTCCACCTCGACCCGTCCGTGGCCGGAGCCGGCGTGATGCTGCTGGCCACCCTCGCGGGCCTGCTGGACCTGCGGGCCAACGCCTGGATCACCGGCGTCTTCCTGGTCCTGGAGGTCATCGCGGCCGCGGTCGTGGCCGTCCTGGGCTTCGCCCACGGCCACCGCGGCCCCGGCAGCCTCCTGTCGATGCAGGTGGCCGGCGCCGACGGCCACGCCGACACCGTCACCGCCGCACTCGTCGTCTCCGGCCTGGCCATCGCCCTCTTCGTCACCCAGGGCTTCTCGACCGCCGTCTACCTCTCCGAGGAACTGGAGAACCCGCGCCGCAACGTCGCCCGCACGGTCCTGGCCACCCTCGCCATCTCCTCGGTGATCATCCTGGTCCCGGTCGTCGCGATCACGATGGGCGCGTCGGACCTCTCGGAGCTGACGGGCGGCGACATCAGCACCATGGTGGCGGCCTGGTCCAACTCCGCCGTCGGCACCTTCGTCAGCCTCTGCGTGGCCCTCGCGATCATCAACGCCGGCATCGTCATGGTCATCCAGAACTCCCGTGTCCTGTTCGCCTCCGCCCGGGACAAGGCCTGGCCCGAGCCGGTGAACAACGTCTTCGCCAAGCTCGGCCGCTTCGGCTCCCCCTGGGTCGCCACCCTCGCCGTCGGCGTCCCCGGCGCGGCCCTGTGCTTCGTCAACCTCGACACCCTGTACGGCGTCACCGGCGTCTCGGTCACCGCCATGTACCTCCTGGTCGCCGTCGCCGCCCTGCTCGCCCGCCGCGACTCCCACCGCCACGTACCCGCCTGGCGCATGCCCCTGTGGCCCGCCGTGCCGGTCCTGCTGATCGCCGTCCTCGCCTACATCCTCACCCAGCAGGAGACCGCCTACCTCCTGTGGACCGGCGGCATCACCGCCGCCGCCACCCTCTACTGGGCCTTCTACCTCCGCCCCCGCCGCACCACCCGCTGGCTGGTGACCGTCCCGGAGGACGCGCGGGCCTGAGCGGGCTCAGCCTCCCTGGGGCCCCGGGCGGTGCGCGGGCAGCCACCGCACCGCGTGGTCGACGGCGGCCCTGAAGGCGAACAGCCGGGCCGTCGTTCCGCCCACCCCCGCGGTCCTGACCGGCGCGCCGCTCTTCTCGAACGACGCGCCGACGTCCGCGAAGTCGCTGTCGTCGAGGGCCACGTCCGTGTAGCTCCACCAGGTCCGTGCCCCGTCGACCCTGACCACGCAGTGGTACTCCCGGACCGGCCGCTCCGGCACTCGGTACTCGGCCAGGTGGAACGCGGTGCAACGGGCGAATCCCACTCCGAGAAGCAGCACCTCGGCTCCCGCGTCGTACAGCCTGGCCAACGGGGAGTCCTCGCCGAGATGGCAGCGCGGCTCATGGCCCGAGACGATACGGCGGGCCAGGGGACCCACGGCGGCGAACGACGTCTGCGGATGCTCGCTGCGCAGTGCCCCGGGATGGACGCGCACCTCCTCGGCGAGCCGCCCCGTCGAACGGGCCGGTGTCCGGGCGGGATCGAAGGGCGGCATCCGCCGGCGCACCTGCGCCACCTGAGGTGCGGTGAGTCCCCGGACGCGTCGCCGGTACTCGGGGGAGGTGTCGGAGTTCTCCGGGGTGAAGGTGGGCACCACCAGGGTGCCCTCGGGGCCGAGGGCGGTCCTGATGGCCCGCACCACCGCCCGGCTGTCGCCCCGTACCGGACCGAGGCTGCGCAGCGAGGAGTGTGTCAGCAGCACCCCGCCCGGGCGTACGCCCAGGGCGCGGAGCTCGTCGGCCAGCCTCTCCTCGTCGAGGGCCTGGTGGTGCGCGGGGGCATCGAGTCTGTGGGTCACGGTGTTCTCCCCTGCTCGCTTCCGAGGCCCGGTGCGGGCATGAAGCGGTCCTGGAAGTGGGTGATCAGCTTCGTGAGGTCGCGGCAGTGGACCGACGGGTTGTCGAATCCGCTGCCGGAGCGGAACCGGTGTGCGTACAGGCCGCCGCCGCACACGCGCACCAGTGGACACGACCGGCACGCGGCGCTCAGACCGGCGAGCCCGCGCCGCCGCTCCCGCAGACCGGGATGGCCGGCCACGTCGTCCAGACTGTGCGAGAAGACGTCCATGCCGGTCGCGGGCGCGCCGTCGTAGGCCGTCTTGAGCGAGTCCGCCTGCTCGATGGTGCCGTCCGTCTCGATCACCACGAGGTCGACCGGATCCGTTCCCAGGGATTCGACGAAACTCGGGCCACCCCCGAGCAGGCTGAGGACGGACGCGAACAGCCGCACCGGCACCGGGCGGCCCGTCGCGGACCACTCGTCGGCGATGGCGATCAGCCAGTCGGCGTAGGGGGTCGGCGCGCCGCCCGGACGCGGCGGCGGACTGTCCCAGGTGGCGTGGGGCAGCAGGAAGTCGATCCTGGGAGGAGCCAGTTCCAGGAGGGCGGAGTAGACCCGCAGCGGATCGTTCTCGGGGTCCACCGTGCACAGCAGCCCCGCGAAGAGATGCCGGTGGCGCGGCCGTCCCAGGAGCCGTACCCCCCGCAGGACCTGCTCGTGACTGCCGCGGCCACCCCGGAAGCGGCGGTGGCGGTCGTGCGCCGACCGGTCGCCGTCCATCGAGACACCGACCTTGACGTCGTACTCGCGGAAGAGCTCGCAGAAGCGTTCGTCGAGCCGTACCGCGTTGGTCTGGATGCGTAGATCCAGCCTGCGCCCGGTCCCCAGCGCCGCACGCAGTTCCTCCGCGACGAGGCGCAGCCGCGCGGGTCCGGCCAGCAGGGGCTCCCCGCCGTGCAGGATGACGTGCATCGTGTCCAGCCCGTGAGCGGCGGCGTGTTCGGCGATACGCCCGGCGGTCCGCGAGATCACTTCGGGGGACATGACCGGCGGTCGGCCGCGCCAGCCGTGGTCGGCGTGCTCGTACACGTAGCAGTGGTCGCACGCGAGGTCGCAACGGCTGTGCACCTTGACGACGAACTGCCGGAACGACCGGGTGGCGGGGCGTCTGCCACCGTCCTCAGATGCAGGACTGGAAGGTGACCGGCCAGTGTCCGTCGGCATCGCCGGCCCCTCCCTCCGCTGCCGGACCGCTCGGCTCCCGGGTCACCGCCAGGGCGTGCCGTGCCACGCGGGCGGCGGGATCAGGGCTCTTCCGCAGCGAGAGCGCTGCGTAACTCGACTTCGGCTGCCCGGAGGCAGTGAAGGATTCGCTCATGTGTGTCTCCTACGGCGTCGATCACGCGTATGCGGATGTACAGGTTGTCCAGCAAGGAGATCGCGGGCACCGAGAAGCGGGCGGCGTACAGGCCGTCACGGTCGACCGTGACGCCCAGGGGTGTTCCGGTGCCGAGCGGGTGCAGGTCGAAGTCCTTCCCGAGGCGCAGGCCCAGTGCTTCGAGTTCGGTGACGGTGGCCTCGTACCCCTGCCAGCGCTGATCCGCGGCCAGGACGCGTTCGCCCTTGGGCTGCACGTGGTACTCGATGCTCTCCAGGGTGGCGCTGTGCATTCCGCCGTTGCGGACGCCGACGACCCAGACGAGCGTGCTGGTCATCCCGCGCGGGGCGCTGTTCACACGGCCGTTCCAGCCGATGATCGGCCGGACCACCCTCGCGAACTGGGCGCGCGCGAACACGAAGGCCACGGACACGGCCAGGAGACTGCACAGAGCCTCCTGGTCGAGCAGGGCCAGACGCCACGGCCAGTGCTCCGTCTGGGCCGGGGAGAGGTTCTTCCTGATCATTTCCCAGACCAGCATGACGGTCAGTGCGATGAGCAGGACGACGGGCGTGGTGAAAAGGACGGGATTGCGGCGTACTCGGTGCTGGTGGTCGTCGAGAGGCCCTGATCCCGGCAGGATGGTGCCACCTGTCATGGAGTTCTTCTCCGCCTTCGTCCAGCGGGCGCTCGGGTGCCGGACAGTGTGGCAGGACCGGAAGGCGCCGAGAGGGCCTGATCCGGACATTCTGGGAAGTTGCCGCCGGGACGGGAGAGGTGTGCGTACCGCGCCTGCGGTACGCCGCCCCCGTCCCGTACGCCCCCGGGATGGCCCGCAGTTCGGTCTTCGGTCGACAACTTGGCGACAGGTTGACCCCGTACCGTTGAAGCATGGATCTTCGACTGCCCGGTCTGCGTGGACCACGGCGGTCGCGACGGCTTCTCGCCGCCGCGGCCGCCGTCGTCGTCCTCGCCGGTGCCGGTACGTGGACGGCCGTCGCCTCCGACGACGACGCGCCCGCGGTGCGCCGTACCGACCGGGTGACGACCGTGGACGGCGTGCGCCTGGACACCTCCTACTTCACCTCCGCGTCGGCCGGCCGCCGGCCCGCCGTCCTGCTCGGCCACGGCTTCGGCGGCAGCAAGGACGACGTCCGGCAGCAGGCCGAGGACCTCGCCCGCGACGGCTACGCGGTGCTGACCTGGTCGGCCCGCGGCTTCGGCGAATCGACGGGCAAGATCGGGCTGAACGACCCGAAGGCCGAGGTCGCCGACGTCTCGAAGCTGATCGACTGGCTGGCCCGGCAGCCCCAGGTCCAGCTGGACAAGCAGGGCGACCCGCGCGTCGGCGTCGCCGGTGCCTCCTACGGCGGCGCGATCTCCCTCCTCGCCGCCGGGTACGACGACCGGGTCGACGCCATCGCCCCCGCGATCACCTACTGGAACCTCGCCGACGCCCTGTTCCCGGACGGCGTGTTCAAGAAGCTGTGGACCGGCGTCTTCTTCAACACCGCCGGCGGCTGTGCCCGGTTCGAGCCCGCGCTGTGCGCCATGTACGAGCGGGTCGCCGAGTCCGGCACCCCGGACACCGCGGCCCGCGCACTGCTCGAGGAACGCTCGCCGTCCGCCGTCGCCGACCGCATCAAGGTCCCCACCCTCCTCATCCAGGGCCAGACCGACTCCCTCTTCACCCTCGCCCAGTCCGACGCCGCCGAGAAGGCGATCCGCGCCAACGGCGCACCGGTCGACGTCGACTGGATCGCGGGCGGCCACGACGGCGGCGACCTGGAGACCGGCCGGATCCAGGCCCGGGTGACCTCCTGGTTCGACCGGTACCTGAAGGACGAGAAGTCCGCCGACACCGGCCCCGCCTTCCGCGTCACCCGCACCGGCGGCGTCGACTCCACCGACGGCGCCGCCCTCCTCAGGGGCGCGAGCGCCGACAGCTACCCGGGTCTGACGGGCGACGACCGCTCGATCACGCTCACCGGCGGCGCGCAGTCCTTCGCCAACCCGGCCGGCGCCAGCCCGCCCGCCGTCTCCGCCCTGCCCGGCCTCGGCGGCGGCGGACTCTCCCAGCTCTCCTCCCTCGGCGTCGGCGTCTCCCTCGACTTCCCCGGCCAGTTCGCCGCCTTCGAGTCCGCGCCCGTCACCGGCGACCTGCGCATCACCGGCTCCCCGACGGCCACCGTCCACGTGAAGTCCACGTCCGACGACGCCGTCCTCTTCGCCAAGGTCTACGACGTCGGCCCCGGCGGCACCCAGCAGGTGCTGCCCTCCCAGCTGGTCGCCCCGGTCCGCGTCGAGGGCGCCAAGGCCGGCCAGGACGTCACGATCACCCTCCCGGCGATCGACCACCACATCGACGAGGGCCACCGGCTGCGCCTGGTCCTCGCCTCCACCGACCTCGGCTACGCCTCCCCGACCACCCCGGCGACCTACACCGTCTCCCTGAAGGGCGACCTGTCCGTCCCGACCGCCCCCGGGGTGACGACCGCCGCCGCCCCGCTCCCCTCCTGGGTCTGGTGGCTGCCCCTGGCCGGCGCCGGGCTCGCCCTCGCCCTGCTGGTCACCGGCCGCCGCCGCACCGCCGGACCGGCCCCCGCCCCGGCGCTGGCCGAGGTCCCGCTCCAGATCACCGACCTCAGCAAGAAGTACGCGGGCGGCGAGCGCTACAGCGTCCGCGACCTCTCCTTCCGCGTCGAGAAGGGCCAGGTCCTCGGTCTCCTCGGCCCCAACGGCGCCGGCAAGACGACCACCCTGCGCATGCTGATGGGCCTGATCACGCCCGACGGCGGCGAGATCCGCGTCTTCGGCCACGCCATCCGCCCCGGCGCGTCCGTCCTCTCCCGCGTCGGCGCCTTCGTCGAGGGCGCCGGCTTCCTCCCACACCTCTCGGGCCGGGAGAACCTGGAGCTGTACTGGCGGGCCACCGGCCGCCCGGCCGAGGACGCCCACCTGGAGGAGGCCCTGGAGATCGCCGGCCTCGGCGACGCCCTCGCCCGCGCGGTGCGCACCTACTCCCAGGGCATGCGCCAGCGCCTCGCCATCGCCCAGGCCATGCTCGGCCTGCCGGACCTGCTGATCCTGGACGAGCCGACCAACGGCCTCGACCCGCCGCAGATCCGCGAGATGCGCGAGGTGATGATCCGGTACGCGGCCGCCGGACGCACGGTGATCGTCTCCAGCCATCTGCTGGCGGAGGTCGAACAGACCTGCACCCACCTCGTGGTCATGGACCGGGGCCGGCTGGTCCAGGCGGGCCCGGTCGCCGAGATCGTCGGCTCCGGCGACACGCTCCTGGTCGGCACCGTCACCCCCGTGGAGGAGCCGGTCGTCGAGAAGGTGGCCGCGCTGCCCGGCATCACCTCCGCGATCGTCACCGACGACGGACTCCTCGTCCGCCTCGACGCCGACGGCACCGCCCAGCGCCTGGTCGCCGAACTCGTCCGGCTCGACGTGCCGGTTCAGTCGGTCGGCCCGCACCGCCGCCTGGAGGACGCCTTCCTCACCCTGATCGGAGGTTCCGCATGAGCACGCTCACCGAGGTCGCCTCCGGCTACCAGGCAGGCCGCACCCTGCCCCTGCGCGTCGAACTGGTCCGCCAGCTCAAGCGCCGCCGCACGCTCGTCATGGGCGGCATCCTCGCCGCCCTGCCGTTCGTCCTGCTCATCGCCTTCGCCATCGGCGGCGAGCCGGGCGGCCGCGGCGACCGGATCACCCTGATGGACACGGCGACCGCCTCCGGCGCCAACTTCGCCGCGGTCAACCTGTTCGTGTCGGCGGGCTTCCTGCTGGTCATCCCGGTCGCCCTGTTCTGCGGCGACACGGTCGCGTCGGAGGCCGGCTGGTCCTCCCTGCGCTACCTGCTCGCCGCCCCCGTGCCCCGGGCCCGCCTCCTGTGGTCCAAGCTCGCCGTCGGCCTCGGCCTCAGCCTGGCCGCGATGGTCCTGCTGCCGGTCGTCGCGCTCGCCGTCGGCACCGCGGCCTACGGCTGGGGCCCGCTGGAACTGCCCACCGGCGGCGCGCTCGACTCCGGCACCGCCGCCCAGCGGCTGGTGGTCGTGGTGGCGTACATCTTCGTCTCCCAACTGGTCACCGCCGGACTCGCGTTCTGGCTGTCCACCAGGACCGACGCGCCGCTCGGCGCGGTCGGCGGCGCGGTCGGCCTGACCATCGTCGGCAACGTCCTGGACGCCGTCACCGCCCTCGGCGACTGGCGCGACTTCCTGCCCGCGCACTGGCAGTTCGCCTGGGCCGACGCCGTCCAGCCCACCCCCGAGTGGTCCGGCATGATCCAGGGCACCGCCGTCTCGATGACGTACGCCGTGGTGCTGTTCGCCCTGGCCTTCCGGGGTTTCTCCCGCAAGGACATCGTCTCGTAGGTCAACGGAGGATCACCCACCGGTCTCGGCGGGCCGTGTTCGTGCCCGCTTCGAGACGTATCCGCAACACCCCGTACCGCACGTTCCGGCCCCCTGGCCCGTCACAGTCACAGACATCGACGGACACAGGGGGCACGGCACATGAGGACCCATCGGATACGGCATCTCTTCGCCCTGACCGCGGCCACCGGGCTGCTGCTCACCGGCTGCGGCTGGAGCGGCTCGGGCGGCGACAGCAGTAGCAGCGCGGACCGCGCCGAGGGCTTCCCGGCCCCCGCCCAGCCCAGGGGCACCACCGGCCAGGACACCGACGAGGACGGCACGGACCGCGAGGCGAGCCCCGACCACCTCTCCACCTTCGCCCTCGACGTCGACACCGCTTCCTACGGCTACGCCCGCCGCACCCTCGCCGACGGCGAGCTGCCCGACCCCTCGACGGTCCGCCCCGAGGAGTTCGTCAACAGCTTCCGCCAGGACTACGAGCGCCCCGACGGCAACGGCTTCTCGGTCACCGTCGACGGCACCCGCACCGGCGACGACGACTGGTCCCTGGTCCGCGTCGGCCTCGCCACCCGCCCGGCCGAGAGCCGGGACGAACGGCCGCCCGCCGCCCTCACCTTCGTCATCGACGTCTCCGGCTCCATGGCCGACCCGGGCCGCCTCGACCTCGCCCGGTACGCCCTCGGCACGATGACCGACCGGCTCCGCGACGACGACTCGGTCGCCGTCGTCACCTTCAGCGACCGGGCCGAGACCGTGCTCCCGATGACCCGCCTCGGCGAGCACCGCGGCCGCGTCCACGACACCATCGACAGCCTGGAACCGCTGTCCTCCACCAACCTCGGCGCCGGCGTCGAAACCGGCTACGAAACCGCCGTCGAGGGCCTGCGCGAGGGCGCCACCAACCGGGTCGTCCTCATCTCCGACGCCCTCGCCAACACCGGTGACACCGACGCCGACTCGATCCTGCAGCGCATCTCCACCGCCCGCCGCGAGCACGGCATCACCCTCTTCGGCGTCGGCGTCGGCAGCGACTACGGCGACGCCCTGATGGAACGCCTCGCCGACAAGGGCGACGGCCACACCACCTACGTCTCCACCGAGGACGAGGCCCGCACGGTCTTCAGCGAGGAACTCCCGCGCAACATCGACCTGACCGCCCGCGACGCCAAGGCCCAGGTCGCCTTCGACCCCGAGACCGTCGCCGACTTCCGCCTCGTCGGCTACGACAACCGCCGCGTCGCCGACGAGGACTTCCGCGACGACCGCGTCGACGGCGGTGAGGTCGGCCCCGGCCACACCGTCACCGCCCTCTACGCCGTCCGCACCAAGCCGGGCGCCGACGGCCGCCTCGCCACCGCCACCGTCCGCTGGCTCGACCCCGACACCCGCACCCCGCACGAGGCCACCGGCCAACTGGAGGCCGACGCCCTGCACGACGGCCTCGACGACGCGCCCGCACGGTTCCAGGTCGCCGCGACCGCCGCCTACTTCGCCGACGCCCTGCGCCACCCGGACACCCCGCTCCCGGACGCCCCGTCCCTGCGCGAACTGGCCGAACGCGCCGACGCCCTGGCGGACCGGACGGAGGACGACGACGTGCGCACGCTCGCCGAGACGATCCACGAGGCCGACAAGGCGGACCATGCCGGGTACGACGACGATCCGCGCCCGGCGAGTGGCTGACCCTCCAGCCCTCCACAGGCTCCGCCGAAGGCGTTGAATTTTCCTTACCGCCGGGTAAGTTGACTCCCCGACACAGGCCGGCCGCCGCACCGCGACCGGGAGCCGACATGGGCGTACGCAGGGATCTGAAGAGGGCGAAACAGCGCACGGACCTGGCGTCCCGCACCCGGGTCGAACTGACCAGGGACGCCTCCGGCACCGTGCGCGAGGTCCGCGTCCCGCCGCTGGTGGAGCCGCCCACCACGGGCAGCATCGCCGACCTCCCCTTCGGCCACGCCACCGAGGCCCCCGGCGCGGTGCTCCTGCGCCGCAAGGGCCGGGGCGGCTGGCGCCCGGTGACGGCGGCCGCTTTCGCCGCCGAGGTCACCGCGGCGGCGAAGGGCCTGATCGCCTGCGGCCTCCCGCCGGGCGGCCGGGTCGCGATCATGTCCCGCACCCGCTACGAGTGGACCCTGCTGGACTTCGCGGTCTGGGCGGCCGGCGGCCAGACCGTCCCCGTCTACGCCACCTCCTCCGCCGACCAGGTCGACTGGATCGTCCATGACTCGGGCGCCACCCTGATCGTCGTCGAGAACGCCGACAACGCCCGCACGGCGACCACCGGCACCGCCCACCACCCGCGGCCCCCGCGCATCCTCGAACTCGACGCGGACGCCGTCGCCGAACTCACCGCCCTCGGCCGGGACGTCCCCGACGAGGAGGTCACCAAGCGCCGCACCGCCCTCACCCCCGACACCACCGCGACCGTCTGCTACACCTCCGGCACCACCGGCCGCCCCAAGGGCTGTGTCCTCACCCATGCCAACCTGCACGCCGAGGCCGCCAACCTCCTCGAACTGCTCCACCCGATCTTCAAGGAGGTCACCGGCGAGACCGCCTCGACCCTCCTCTTCCTCCCGCTCGCCCACATCATGGGCCGCACCCTCCAGATCGCCTGTCTGATGGCCCGCATCGAGACCGGCCACTTCCCGAGCGTCAGACCCGACGAACTCCGCCCCGCCCTCATACGAGGCCAACGGCCTGCTCACGCCCTCCCTGAAGGTCAAGCGGCACGCGGTGACGGCCCGGTACGCGCGGCAGATCGAGGACCTCTACCGCAGGTGACACAACGGAAACGGCGGGCCACCGGAGGACCGGTGACCCGCCGTGACGGGGCGTGAGGCTCAGCCGTTCTGGGCGCCGTTGCCCGAGAGGGCCGAGATGTCGTCCAGGATGTGCGACAGCGGCTCGTCGCCCTTGGCCTGGGTGGAGTTCTCGACGCACTGCTGGTTCTGCGCGGCCGACAGGATCGGAACGTCCTGGAGGACCGTGCCCGTGACGGCCCCAGTGGTGTTGATCTTGAGCGGCAGGCCGATGCACGGCTTGTTCAGCGAACCCTGGACCAGCGAGAGCTGCGGGCTCATGTCGCCGAACGTGGCCGAGTTGCCGAACGACTGGCTGGCGCCGTTGCCGCTGGCGGAGGTGGTGCCGCTGTCGTCACCGATGGCCAGGGCCTGCGGAGCGGACGCGATCGCGACGCCGGCCAGGGAGGCGGCGACTGCCGCGGTTGCCCACAGCTTCTTCATGTTCTTTCCCTTCGAGAAGCGGGCTCCGGGGGAGGAGCTGCATGATTCCTAATGCCTCGGACCTCACGAAAGTTGCGGGCTGTGCCCCGTTCGGAGCAGCGCAACAGGCGTGAGTAGTGCGCCCCTTGCCCCCTGCGCACGAATGCCCCCTGCGCACGAAACAGCGGGCCGCCGGTGATCCGGCGACCCGCAGTCGGGACGGAACTCAGTGGTTGGCCGCACCGTTGCCGGCGAGCAGGGAGATGTCGTCCAGGATGTGCGACAGCGGCTCGTCGCCCTTGGCCTGGGTGCTGTTCTCGACGCACTGCTGGTTCTGCGGGGCGGACAGGATCGGGACGTCCTGGAGGATCGTGCCCGTGACGGCACCAGTGGTGTTGATCTTGGCCGGCAGACCGATGCAGGGCTTGTTGAAGGAACCCTGGATGAGGGCCAGCTGCGGGCTCATGTTGCCGTAGGTGGCCGAGTTGCCGAACTCCTGGCGGGCGCCGTTGCCGCTCGCGGAGGTGGTGCCGCTGTCGTTGCCGATGGCGAGCGCGGGGGTGGCGACGGCAGCCATGGCGCCGACGACGGAAACGGCGACCGCGACGCTGGCCGATACCTTCTTGATCACTTGCAAGTCCCTTCTGGAGAAACCCCGTCCACCGGAGCGTTCTGGTCAACTCTCCCCACCGTGTTTGGTTGCCCTCCTTCACCCCGATGGCCCAATGCGCGGAGGGCCTGACGAGGTTTGAACTCCTATCGGGTGAAGCGCCACAACCATTCCCGAAGCGCCCGGTTGAGTCGGAGGCAGGTACATGGTCCTGGCCTCGGGGCCAGGGCAGGGAAAGGACATGCGAAATGCTGAAGAAGGTATTGGCCGCGGCGGCGGTCGCCGCTTCTGTCGTCGGCGCGTCGGCGGCGGCAGCGCCCCAGGCGCTTGCCATCGGGGACGACGCCGGTACGACCTCCGCCAGCGGCAACGGCGCGCACCAGTCGTTCGGGAACTCCCTGACCAAGGGGGACATGAGCCCGCAGGCCACGCTGGTCCAGGGTTCCCTCAACAAGCTCTGCGTCGGCCTGCCGGCCACGATCAACACCACTGGGGTCGTCACGGGCACGATCCTCCAGGACGTCCCGATCCTGTCGGCCGCGCAGAACCAGCAGTGCGCCGAGAACAGCACCCAGGCCAAGGGCGACGAGCCGCTGTCGCACATCCTGAACGACATCTCGGCCCTCTCGGGCAACGGCCTGCGGAACGGCTGACGTCACCCCGTCGGACGGCCCCTCTGTCGCAAGGGCCGTCCGATGCTTTTTTAGCCGGCACTCCTATTTGTTCGTGATGCTGTCAATTTCTCTTCCGCCGCCTAGGCGAAGCGTTTCCTCTTGCCTGGTCCGTAAGTGTGATTTGTGCACGGGCCTTCGAGTGAATTCCCGGGCGACGACAGTTGGTCGGTTGCTTCTTCTGTCTATCTCTCGTTTGCAGCCTGCGGGCATGGTGCGAGCCGATCCAGTTGTGCTCGCTCGGTTTCGACCGTCATCGAGGCATGACCGCAGAGAAGGGAACGTCATGAAGAAGAGCGCTGCCGTCGTCGCTGGTCTGATCCTGGCCCTCGGCGGGGCCGCCCCGGCCTTCGCCGACGCCGAGGCCTACGGGGTGGCCATCGGATCCCCGGGCTTCCTGTCCGGCAACGTGATCCAGAATCCGGTCCACAACCCGATCAACGTCTGCGGCAACACGTTCAATGAGACCGGGGTACTGAACCCCACCATCGGCAACGTCTGCGTCAACGGCTGACGACGCGTCCCACCAGCCGTACGGCTGGGTCGAGGCCGGCCTTGGAGAGCCTCTGCGCGTTCCGGGGCCGGCTTTTCCCACTTCTTCCAGCAGGAAAGACGAACGAGATTGCGACAGACGCTGAGTAAGGGAATGGTTGCGGCCGCGGCCGCCACGAGCATTCTGTCCCTGTGCGCCGGCGGTACCGCGTTCGCGGACTCTCGGGCGGAAGGGGCGGCCAAGGGGTCGCCCGGAGTGCTGTCGGGCAACAACGTCCAGGTCCCGGTGGACGTGCCCGTGAACGTCTGCGGCAACTCGATCGACGTCGCCGCCGCGCTCAACCCCGCCGCCGGGAACTCCTGTGCCAACGACTCGGGCCCCACCCACAAGGACCCCAAGCCGACCAAGCACCACGGCTACGGCGACTCGGGCTACGGCGACTCCGACTCCGGATACGGAGGCTCCAGCCATGGGGACTCGGACTCCGGGTACGGGGACTCCGGCCACGGCGGCTCCGGGTACGGGGACTCCGGCCACGGCGGCTCCGGGTACGGGGACGAGACCAGGAGCGAGGACTGCGAGGCGTACGGCGACGACTGCGGCGGTGGGGGTCGCACCTCCCCGCCTCCGCATGGCGGGGGTCGCACCTCTCCGCCTCCGCACGGTGGGGGTCACACGTCTCTGCCTCCGCACGGTGGGGGTCGCACCTCTCCGCCTCCGCATGGCGGGGGTCGCACGTCTCCGCCTCCGCACGGTGGTGGTCACACGTCTCTGCCTCCGCACGGTGGTGGTCACACGTCTCTGCCTCCGCATGGCGGTGGTCACACGTCTCCGCCTCCGCACGGTGGGGGTCACTCCTCCCAGCCTCCGCACGGTGGGGGTCACTCCTCCCAGCCTCCGCACGGTGGGGGTCACACGTCCCAGCCTCCGCACGGTGGGGGTCACTCCTCCCAGCCTCCGCACGGTGGGGGTCACTCCTCCCAGCCTCCGCACGGTGGGGGTCACACCTCCCCGCCCCCGTATGGCGGCGGTCACACGTCTCCGCCCCCGCACGGCGGTGGTCACACGTCTCCGCCTCCCTACGGTGGCGACCACACCTCCCCGCCCCCGCACGGTGGCGGTCACTCCACCCCGCCTCCCTACGGTGGCGGTCACTCCACCCCGCCCCCCTACGGTGGCGACCACACCACCCCGACGCACGGCGACGACCACACCACACCGACGCACGGCGGCGATCACTCCGCCCCGCCGCAGCTGTCGCACACCGGCAGTGAGCGGGAGGCGCTGCTGGCGGCCTCCGGTGTCAGTGCCGTGCTGATCGCGGGTGGCGCCGTCCTCTACCGGCGAGGCCGCGCGTCCCGCCGCTGACCGTGCCGGGTGCCGGACGCCTCGTGCGCCCGGCACCCGCGTCCGGTCACCCCCGCAGGGCCCGCGCCGCCCCGGCCCGCCCCCGCGCCGGGAGCGTCCCGCCCGGCACGCCGGTGCGCAGCCGGTGCCGTACGCCTCGGACCAGGGTGGCCGCCGTGAAGGTCGCGCCGTGGACGAAGCGCATCGCCGGGCCGAAGGCGGCCGCCGTCACCAGGCCGGCCAGGAACAGGCCCGGCCGGGAGGACTCGAAGTCCCGGCCGACCCGGGGCGCGCCGTCGGCCCCCGTGGCCAGCGACCCGCGCAGTTCGTCGGAGAGCAGGCCGAGCCGGTCGGTGGTGGCCCGGAAGCCGGTGGCCGCGATGACGTGCCCGGTCTCGAAGGAGCCGCCGCCCGTCACCTCCAGCCGCACCCCGCCCGCCGCCGCGCGGGCCGCCGTCACCTCCTGGCCGAGCCGCACCTCCACGGTGCCCTCGATCCGGTCCCGCACCCACCACGCGCCCGCCGGTCCGAGGGCCGTGGCCGCGATCCGCGCCCGGGTCGGCTCGGGGAGCCGGTGGAAGAGGCCGGGCCGCTCGGCGTAGAGCCAGTTGCGCCAGCCGGGGCCCAGGCCGCTGTGCGGGGAACGGGCCGACTGCCACCAGGGGCGTTCCCAGGCGGGTGGCACATCGTTCCAGTGGAGCCGGCCGGCGCGGGTCAGCACCCGTACCCGGGTGCCCTGCTCGGCGAGCAGGGCGGCCGTCTCCAGGGCCGCCTGGCCGCCGCCGATCACCGTGACGTCCCGCCCGCGGAAGCGGTCGAGGCCGGCGTGGTGGCTGCTGTGCGAGACGAGGCCGGCGGGCAGGGCCCGCAGGGCGGCCGGGATCTCGACGAAGGGCATGACGCCGATCGCGAGGGCCACGGTCCGGGCGTGCAGGACCTGGCCGTCCTCGGTGAGCGCCTCGAAGCCGCCGGGCCGGGGCGCGATCCGGGTCACCGTGCGCTCGTCGACCTCCGGGACGGCGTGACGGGCGAACCACAGGCCGTACTCGGCGAACGTCTCGACCGGGATCGGCTCGCCGTGCCGGGCCGCCACCCCCCGGGTCGCGCAGTACGCGTCGAGCCGCAGGCGGGCCGCCGGGTCGGAGAGGTGGGAGGCCCACGGCTCGGACTTCAGGAACATGCCCCGGGGCATGTGGTCGCGCCAGGAGGCCATCGGCCGGCCGTGGACGCGCAGGCTCAGCCCGGCGGCCGCGGCGTGGGAGGCGAGGGACAGACCGTACGGGCCCGCGCCGACCACCAGCAGGTCGTACATCAGCGGCTGCCCGCCTTCTCGTCGTCGGTCGGTCCCGTCATCTCGATGCGCGGGGGCGGTGCCTGGCGGCCCACGTGCGGCCGGGCCGCGGCGGCGGGGGCAGCCGGGCCGCGGCGGTGGACGCGGGCCAGCAGCCGGCGGGTGACATGGGCGCACCACAGGCGCCACATCGCCCGCCCGGGAGCCGGGTCGTCGGCGGCGCGCCAGGCCAGTTCGCGGCCGTACGGCGCCCGGCGCAGGGCGGCCAGCGGCGCGTAGTTCTCCACCACGAACGCCCGCCCGGGCCGCGCCGCCCCGGCCGGCAGCGGACGGTGGGTCAGATCCAGGTGCTGCGCCCGTACGACGTCCAGTCCGGCGGTGTCGGTGAAGAGCCGGAACTGGGCGCCGGGCCGCGGGTTGAAGTCGAGCAGGTGGTAGTCGCCGGTCGTGCCGCAGCGGCGGAAGTCCAGGTCGAGGATGCCGCGGTAGCCGAGCCGTTCGGTGAGCCGTTCGGCGAGCGCCCGTACCCGCGCGTTCTCGGTCCACTCGCCCACCGCCGTCAGTCCGGCGCCGCGCGGCCAGGCGGAGAGCTTGAGGCCCGGACCGCCGGCCCGCAGGGTGCCGGAGCGGTCGGCGTACCCGTGGAAGAACCAGTCGCGGTCGGGGCCGGGCGGCAGAAAGGCCTGGAGGAGCAGCCGGCTCCCAGCCTCCTCGGTGCGCAGATACAGCTCGCGCGCCTCCTGCGGGGAGCGCACGACGGCGGTGCTGCGCAGTCCGCTGTCCGTCGGCAGCAGCCAGGGCCGGCTCCATTTCGCCACCACCGGCAGCCCCAGCCGGCCGGCGGCGGAGGCGGCCTGGGCGGCGCTGTCCGGGACCACCGTCAGCGGGTGCGGCACGTCCGCCGCCGCGCACAGCCCGGCCAGCTCGGCCTTGTCCGCGACCCGTTCGGGGACCGTGCCGGGCTGCTGCGGGAGCAGGTAGGCGGGCGTCAGCTCCTCGCGCAGTCCGCTCACCGCGAGCGCGCCGGCGTCGTCCATCGGGATCAGCACGGCGGGCCGTTCGATCCGGGCGGCCACCCCCAGCAGGACGGCGGCGACGTCGGCGGGCGTGGCGCCGGGCGGGGGCGGAGGGTGCAACTGGCGTACGAATCGCGACGCGCGTACGGGGCTTCCCGTCGAGTCGGCGACCACGTGCACGTCGATCCCGGCTCGGCCGAGCGAGCGCACGGCACCCAGCGTTCCGTGGTGAAAGGGGTTCCGGTCGATCCGCAGCAGAACGGCGGGGACACGGCTGTCGAGCAGCGACACGGGCTTCTCCGGGTTTTCAGATGTTCGGGTCACCGAGATGGGTGATCAGGGGCACTCGAAAGCCGTAACGGCGGTGGCGGCGGTCCTTTTCGTATGACTTTCATATAACCGGGTGTCGGTAATGCGTACGAACGACGCGTGACACCGTGAGAGTGGAGAAAGGAGCAGGTATGGCCCCACATCAGCGACGCGGCCGGTCCCGGTGGCCGGCCGTCGTCGCGGCAGCGGTCGCGACGACCGCCGCCCTCGCGGCCGGTCCAGGATTCGCCGCGGGCGCGGGGTCGGCGCGGGCCGCCGATCCTCCCGTTCCCAGCCCGGCCGCCCCCGCCCGGCAGGCCCCGGCCTTCGGCGCCTACCTCGACTACGGCGCCCGGGGCGTGGCCCGGATCGCCCAGCTCAGCGAGTGGCTGCGTGGCGCCGAGCTGCGGGTCGGCCACACCTATCTGCCGGGCGACCGGTGGCGGAACATCGAGGGCCCGCCCGGATTCCTCGACGTCTGGGCGGACTGGCGGCGGGAGAAGGACGACCGGATGCTCGTCCTCAACGTGCCCATGCTGGAACGCAACGAGGAGGGCGTCCCGGACGCCGAGGTGCGCACCCTGCTGCGGCAGGGCGCCGAGGGGTGGTTCGACCACCACTTCCGGGCGCTGGCCGAGCGGCTGGTCGCGCTGGAGGTGCCGGACACGGTGATCGTGCTCGGCTGGGAGATGAACGGCACCACCTACACCCACCGCTGCGGGCCCGACCCGCAGGCGTGGAAGACGTACTGGAACCGGATCGTCGGGGCGATGCGGTCCGTGCCGGGACAGCGGTTCACGTTCGACTTCACGCCGTCGCGCGGCCGGGACGCGGTGCCGTGGACCGAGTGCTATCCCGGCGACGACACGGTCGACGTCATCGGCATGGACTCCTACGACCAGCCGGCCGGTCTGTCCTTCGACGAACAGGTGAGAGAACCGTACGGGCTCCAGGCGCACGTGGACTTCGCCCGGGCCCACGGCAAGCCCGTTTCCTATCCCGAATGGGGACTGTTCCGCAACGGCGACAACGCCGAGTACATGCGGCGCATGCTCGCGTGGATGGACGAGCACCAGCCGCTCTACAACACCGTGACCGACTACTGCCCGCACGGCGTCTGGCAGTGCTCGCAGAACCCGAGGGCCTCCGACGTCTATCGCACGGTCCTGTCGGGGCGCACCGACAGGCCGACGACACCTGTCGATCCCACGGCTCCCGTCGATCCCACCACGCCCACGGAACCCACGACCCCGCCCCTCACCCCGCCCCCGTCGAACTGTTCGCCGATGGACCTCGGCGCATGGATCGAGCGGTGGCTCGGCGGCAGGCTGTGCGTCCTCCTCGACCGGTGGTCGCGCACCGGGTGAGCCGGGCGGCACGGCGTGGTGCGGTGGCGGCGGGCCCGCGTCAGGACCCGCCGCCACCGTCACGCTCCTTCCGCCGCTCCCGGCGCAGCAGCAGTTCCTTGCCCCGGCGCCGCGCGGCCACGTCGCACAGCGCCGCCGACAGCAGCGGGGCGGTGCGCCGCCGGGCCAGCAGCAGCCGCTGGTTGACGACCGGTTCCGGACGCCAGTGGTGCTTGTACGGCTCGTTGCCGCGCAGCAGGCTCAGCGCCGCTCGCCCCCCGTCCCGGGTGTGCTCGGCGCAGGCGTCCAGCAGCATCACCGCTACGTCCGCCTTGCGCTCCCGCAGCCGCGGATGGGCGCCGTACAGATAGCCGCCCGCGAGCCGCCGGGACAGCAGGGTGAGGTCCACGGCCACCACCTCGTCATCGAGGCGGAACTCGGTGACCACCGCGTCCCCGGAGCGCACCATCGGCCCGACCGAGCGCACCAGGTGCTCGTGGAACCTCGGGCGCAGATGCTCGCCCGTCACCTTCCGGCCCTGCCACTGGAGCCGGTGCAGCTCCAGCAGCCGGTCCAGCGCCCCGTCCACCTCGTCGGGCCCCACCGGCCGGCGCTCCACGCCCAGCGCGGTCAGCTTGCGCTGCTTGGCGCGCACCCGCTGGGCCTTCGACGACGGCAGCCGGCCCACCAGTTCCTCCATGGAGACGGCAGGCAGCTCCAGGCACACCGAGTCGTCCACCCGCCGGCGCGGCCCGTGCCAGCGGTCGTAGACCCGCTCCACCGCGCCGCCCGGCCGTACCTCGCGGAAGTCGATCAGCGCGGTGCGGGCGGCCGCCGCGAGCCCCTCGGTGAGCGCGGCCACGGCCCGCTCGGAGTGCTCGTCGTCGACCAGGACGTCCCCGTAGTCGGAGATCGCGCCGCCGAGCGGCACCAGCGCGGGCACCGGCCGGCGCACGGCCGTCAGCGGGGCGGCGGCGAGGAGGTCACCGCCGTCGCGCACCAGCAGCAGGCGCAGTCGGCCGCGTCTGCCGTAGGACAGCCACCAGGAGTGCAGCCAGGCGTGGCTCTGGAACGGGGTGGCCGTCGCGCACCGCCGGTACAGGCGGCCCCAGGCGGGGGCGAGGTCGGCGAAGGCCCGCTCGTCGGTGACGAGTTCGGTGACCGGGCCGCCGGCCCGTCCGGTGCCGGCGCCGTGTCCGGTGACCACGTCCGTCGTGGCCGCCGCCGGTTTCACAGCGCCCCGTGGACGTCCGCGGCGAGGGCCGGGGCCGGTACGACGGCGGCCGGGCGGCCCGGCACCTCCCGGTCCCGCCTCGGCCGCACCAGCAGCGCCAGCCCGCCCAGCAGTCCGCCCGCGCAGCCCCCCACCAGCCCGGTCACCGCCGGAGAGGCCGAGGACGGGTCGGTCGGCCGTACCGCCGGGGCGAACTCCTGGAGTTCGACATTGGTGGTCTTCTCGCTGGTCGCCGAGTGCCGGGTGAGTGCGCCGGAGACCGCGTTGGCCATGTCGGCGGCCAGGTCGGCGCGCGCGGCGGTGGCCGTGACGGCGACCATCGGGGCGTCCGGCGAGGTCGCCGTCTGCACACTGCGCTGGAGCGTGCGCACCGGCACGCCCGCCGCCTCCTGCGCGTTCCCGAGCACCGCGAGCTGGGTCGCGACCCGCCCGTAGGCCTGCGCGAAGCCCAGCGCGGACGCTGGGTCGGACTTCTCGGTGGGGACGGCGACGACATAGGCGGTGGCCGTGTAGACCGGCGGCTTGAGCGCGCCGTACGCGCCGCCGAGGAGGCCGCCGGTGACGGCGCCGGCGGCGAGCAGCGACCAGGGCGGCAGGGCCCTGACGCGGCGCGAGGCGGCGGGACGGCGAGAGTGCTCGGTCATGGAGAACTGACTCCCTGGGGTGTCGGGGAAGCGGGGGACGGCAGGGGCTGTCCGGAGACGGTGGCCGCGTAGACGTCCATGAGCTGGGCGGCGCTGCGGGCGATGTCGTAGTGGTGCGCGGCCTCGGGCGCAGTGCGCGGACCCGGCGGCGCGGCGCGGGCCTCGGCCAGCGCGCGGGCGAACGCCCCGGCGCCGCCGGTCACCTGACGCGCGCCGGGCGCGGGGAGGTGCTCCAGCGCGGGGCAGGAGGCGTAGCGCACGGGCAGCCCGGACGCCAGCGCCTCCACGACGGCCAGACCGAAGGTCTCCTCCGGGGACGGGGAGGCGAGCACGTCCATGGCGGCGGCGAGGGAGGGCAGGTCGGGGCCCGGCGTGCCGTCGGGGACGTACGGCCGCTCGCCGGTGAGGAGCACCCGGTCCGCGACCCCGGCCTCCTGGGCGGTGCGCCGCAGCGCGGCCTCCTCGGGGCCGCCGCCGACCAGCAACAGGCGGCAGTCGGACGGGAGGTGGGCCAGGGCGCGGACCAGGACGTCGAAGCGCTTGCCGGGCGTGAGCCGTCCGATGCCGCCGATGACGTACGCGTCCTCGGGCAGCCCGAGCCATCGGCGGGTGCGGTGGCGCGCGGCCGGGTCGAAGCGGAAGCGGGCCAGATCGATGCCGTTGGGGACGACCCCGATGCGCGGCGCCGGCACCCCCCAGGCCCGCAGCCGGGCGGCGACCGCGGGGGAGACGGCCACCGTGGCGCGGCCCAGCCGCTCGCCCGCCAGATAGAGCGCGCGGACCCCGGCTGTCAGGCTGCGGCCCTCCAACTGCGAGTCGCCCAGGGAGTGTTCGGTGGCCACGATCGCCCGCACGCCCGCCAGCCGCGCGGCCAGCCGCCCGTACAGACAGGCCCGGTAGAGATGGGTGTGGACGAGGTCGTAGCCGCCGGAGCGGACGATCCCGGTCAGCCGGGGCAGCGCGGCCAGGTCCCTGTTGCCGCGCATACCGAGGTGGATCACCCGCACGCCGTCCTCGGCCAGCCCGTCGGCCACCGCCCCCGGGTTCGTCAGCGTCACCACGTCGCACTCGGCCGGCAGATGCCGCAGCAGCAGCCGCAGTTGCTGCTCCGCGCCGCCGACCCCGAGCCCCGTGATGATGTGCAGCGCCCGCACTACAGCCCCTCGACGGGACGCCGGCGCAGCGCGTGCAGCCGGTACTTGAGGAAGAGGCGCAGGGCCGTGTCGTTCTGCCCGACATGGACGCGGGGCAGCGCGTAGGGTCCGTTCAGCTCGCCCGGGTCGATCGCGCAGGCGTAGTCGTATCCGGCGTCCCGTACGGCGTCCATGGCGCGTCGGTCGATCGTCCCGTACGGGTAGCAGAAGCCGGCGGTCCCGGTGCCGAGCAGCTCGGTGAGGGCGGTCCGGCTCTCGGCGGTCTCCGCCTTGAGGGTGAGGTCGTCGGCGCGGGTCAGGTCGACGTGCGTGAGGCCGTGCGAGCCGATCTCGACGCCCTCGGCGGCGGCCCGCCGGATGCCGTCGGCGGTGAGCAGCGGCTTGCGGGGGCCCAGCGGGTCCCAGGCGTTGTCGCCGCCGAGCCGTCCGGGCAGCACGAACAGGGTGGCCGTGCAGCCGTGCCGGCGCAGCACGGGCAGGGCGCCGGTGACGAAGTCGGCGTACCCGTCGTCGAAGGTGAGACCGATCAGGCCCCGGCGGCCGGGCGCGGCCAGCAGCTCGGCCATGGAGACGCCCCTGAGGCCCCGGCGGGTCAGCCAGGACAGCTGCCGGTCCAGCCGCTCGGGGGTGACGGTGATGCGGTACGGGTCGTCGGAGCAGTCCCCCACGGAGTGGTACATCGCCACCCAGGGGACCCTGGTGTCAACGGGAACGGACATACGGCAGCCTTCGGGTCACGGAACGTACGGAATGGAGTGCGGAGGCGACGCCCTGGGCGCCCAGGGCCCGGCCGAGCAGCACGAAGACGGCGGTCACGGTGAGCCCCCCGGCGGCCAGTGCGGACACCGGGCCGCCGGACCGGGCGGCCACGAGGCCGCCCGCGAGCGTCGCCGCGACGGCCGCCAGCACCGGCCTGGCCAGCTCGCTCAGTACCCCCGGGGTGTGGATCGGGACGCTGCGCGGGCCCATCCCGGCCAGCAGCACCAGGGCGGTGACGGTGATGCCGGCCGCGTTCGCGGCGGCGATCCCGTACACGCCCCAGGCGGTGACGCTCAGCGTGCCGATCCAGGACGTCACCACGATCCCGGTGGCCATCGCGCCCACCGGGTACCAGGCGCCGCGGCCCGCCGAGAAGTACGAGCGGGCCAGCACGCCGGTCAGGGTCTGGCCGAGCAGCCCGAGCGCGTACACCCGCATGACCCCGGCGGTGGCCGCCGTGTCGCGCGCGGTGAACGCGCCCCGCTGGAAGAGGAGTTCGATGATCTGCGGGGCGCACGCCACGACCGCGGCCGTGCCCAGCAGCACGATGGACGCGGCCAGTGCCAGGTCCCGCTCCACCCGGCTCTTGGCCCGCTCGGTGTCCCCGTCCGCCAGCGCCCGCGCGACCACCGGGAAGGTGACCGTGCACACCATCACCGACAGGATCATCGGCATCTGCGCGACCTTCTGCGCGTAGTTGAGGTGCGAGATCGCCCCGGAAGGCAGCGACGAGGCCAGGAACCGCTCGACGAGGACCTGCGACTGCCGGCACAGCGCGAAGAGCAGCACGGTCGCCAGCAGCGCGGTGTCCAGCGGCCGCGACTCCTCCCCGGCCCCCGCCCCCGCCGCCGCGCGCCGCCTCAACTGCCCCAGCAGCGAGGGGATTTGTACGACGACCATGAGGACGCCGCCGACCGCGACCCCGGCCGCCGCCGCCCGCACCCCCCACCGCCCGCCCAGTACGAGCATCCCGGTGACGATGCCGACGTTGTAGGCCACGTAGATCGCCGCGGGCGCCACGTACCGCCGGTGCGCGCGCAGGGCGGCGCTGCAGTATCCGGCGAGCCCGAAGCTGACCACGCAGGTCGCGGTGAGCCGGGTGCAGTCGACGGCGAGCGCGGGATCCGGCAGACCGGGGGCGAGGACCCCGACGACCTGGGGCGCGATCCCGGCGAGCAGGGCGCCGACCGCGACGAAGGCCAGCGACAGCCGCGGCAGCGTGCCGGCGACGAGCGCGCGCACCGGGTCGCCCGGGACGCCCTGGGCGCGGCGGGCCAGGGCCATGCTGAACGCCGGGATCAGCGCGAACGCCAGCCCGTCCTCGATCAGCAGCGTGGCCGCGAACTCCGGCACGGTCCACGCGACCAGGAAGGCGTCCGTGTCGCTGCCCGCCCCGAACAGCCGGGCCAGCGCCTGGTCGCGGACCAAGCCCAGCAGCGCCCCGGCGACCGAGAGCGCCGCGGTGACCAGGGCGGCCTTGGCGAGGAAGCCGCGGGAGGCCGTGGGGAGTTCGGTGGCCGCTTCGGGAGTGGTTTCGGGGGTCGTCTCCGGGGTTGTCTCGGGGGTCGTCCCTGGGGTCGTACGGGGAGCTGTTGCGGAAGCGGTTTCGGAGCGGGGCGTCCCGGCAGGCGTGCCCGTCATCGGGTCAGGGCCTCGCCGTCGACGGCCGGGGTGTCCGGGCCGCAGCCCCGGGCCCCGGCCTCCTGTCCACCGACCAGCGCCCACCACGCCACCACCCCGAGGACGACGGCCGTCAGCACGGTCGAGGGCCCGCCGATGTCGGCGTACATGAAGTCGGTGAGCTGCCACAGCAGCAGACCGCAGGCGACGAGCGCGCAGTCCAGGCCGGGGCCGGTCCGGCGGACCGCCCACCACCCGCGCAGCCCGCACACCAGCAGGGCCAGCCAGCCGCCCGCCAGGGCGAGCAGCCCGATCAGGCCCTGCTCGCCGAGGATCAGCAGATACATGTTGTGCGGGGAGAGCAGCGGCTGCCGGACGAAACCGGAGCCCGCTCCGTCGGTGTCGCTGCCCGAGGACAGCGCCAGGGAGGCGTGCGCGTCCCGGTGCTCGGGGAAGCCCTTCAGCCCGACCCCGGTCAGCGGCTGCTCCCGCCACATGCCGACGGCGGCCGCCCACATCGTGTACCGGTCGGTGACCGACTGGTCGGGGGCGTCGGCGACCTGCGTGATGCTGCTGATCCGCTCCTGGAGCATCGCCGAGCCGACCCCGAACCCGCCGACCAGGACCACCCCGGCCGCGACCGCCACCGCGGCCACCTTCAGCGCCCGCCGCAGCCCGGCCAGCGCCAGCTGGAGCGAGCAGGCCACCGCGGTCGCGATCCAGGCGCCCCGGCTGAAGGACAGGGCGAGCGGCACCAGCAGGGCGAGCGCCGCGGCGGCGGCGACCGCCCGCTGCCGCACGGAGGTCCGCCCCAGGGCCAGCCCCACCGCGCAGACCAGGCCGAACGACACCACCGTCGCCATGCCCATCACGTCCTGCGGTCCGAAGGTGCCGACCGCGCGGATCGTCTCGCCCTGGTACGAGGCGCCGGTCCCGGTGCCGAACTGGTGCACACCGACCGCCCCCTGCCACCCGGCGAGCCCCACGAACGCCCAGGCCAGCAGGCGCAGGTCGGACCGGCCCCGGATCAGGAGCAGCACGGCCGCCGGGACCAGCACGAACACCTGGAGATAGCGGCCCAGGCCGGTCAGGCCCGCCCCCGGCGAGGACGCGCCCAGCGCGGCCAGCGCGATCCCGGCGACCGGCAGCCCCAGGATCACGGCGGCTGTACGGGACAGGGGGCGCCGCCGCTCCCGCAGCAGCCGGACCGCGCAGAACAGCACGACGAGCGCGGAGAGCGCGTCGGCCGGTCCCGCGCCGCCCTCGCCGCCGGGGGAGACGGGCAGGGCGAGCAGGGCGACCACGGCGACGACCGGCAGCACCGGTGACAGCGTCCGGGAGCGCGGCAGGGGCAGGGCGAGGGTCATCGGTCGGATCAGCTCCCGGTCGGTCGCACGAGCGAGGCCGCGGTGCGCAGCAGGATGCACACGTCCTGCCACAGCGACCAGTTGTCGATGTACGCGTTGTCGAAGCGGGCCCGGTCCTCGATGGAGGTGTCGCCGCGCAGGCCGTGCACCTGGGCGAGGCCGGTGATCCCGGTCCGCATCCGGTGCCGGGCCGCGTAGCCGGGGTAGGTCTGGCTGAACTGGCCGACGAAGAAGGCCCGTTCGGGGCGCGGTCCGACCAGGCTCATGTCGCCCCGCAGGACGTTCCACAGCTGGAGCAGTTCGTCCAGCGAGGTCTGGCGCAGGACGCGGCAGAAGGGGCTCATCCGTACCTCGCCCGCCACGCTCCAGCGGGTCGCCGACTCGTGCTCGTCGACCGGGCGGTGGGTGCGGAACTTCAGCAGCGTGAAGGGCCGCCCGTCCTTGCCGATGCGCTCCTGCCGGAAGACGACCCCCGGCCCCTCGGTCAGCCGCAGCACCGCCGCGAACACCGCCAGCAGCGGGCTGAGCAGCAGCAGCAGCGTCCCGGAGACCGTGATGTCCAGCAGTCGCTTGCCGAGGCTGCCGGGCTGCCCGAGCCCCAGGTCCAGCCGCCGGCAGGCGAACCCGGCGAGCTGCTCACGGCTCGCGTACGACGGGCTGTCGGCGTCGACCTCCCACACCGTGCAGCCCGAGGCGGCCAGCGCCCGCAGCAGCGGGCCCTGCACGGAGCGCACCGCCGGGTGGACGCACAGCACGTCCCGGACACCGTTCTGGATCAGGGCCCGCTGCACCTCCTGGCCGGTGCGCAGCACGGGCAGCCCGTCGGGGCCGTCCGGGCGCTCGGCCACCACGCCCACCGGCATCACGCCGCAGCGGGGATGGCGCAGCACCGCGGCGGCCACGCGCTGCGCGGTCGCCGCCGGGCCGATGACGAGCGCGGCCCGCGGGTGGCGCAGCAGCGCCCGGCGGCGGCGCAGATGCAGCAGCGCGCGCCCGGCGCAGGCGGCCGCGGTCTGCGCCGCGAAACCGAGGAGCAGGGTGCGCGCCGCGAGCGCGTGCGCCGGGTGCCACGCGGCGGCGAGCGCCCCGAGCGCCAGCCAGGCCACGGCGATCCGGCCGCAGAGGGTGGGCAGTTCGTCCAGTACGCCGGTCACCGCGCCCGGGCGGCCCGGGCGCAGCAGTAACGTCGTGGCCACCAGCAACCCCACCAGCGGCGGGTGATGGCCGGCCGTGAGCAGCGCCGCCGCGCCCGCGAGCGCGGCGAGGCCGTCGGCGAACAGCAGCGGCACGGGTGGGACGGACCGTGCCGGAGGACGCCGGGCGGGAAACCGGAATCCCGTGCCGGTCTCACGCCGTGGGAGAACGGAGAGGGGCGAGTACCCGGCCTGCGTGCCGGGGGACGGGACGGTGCTTTCCGCAGTCACTGGTGAAGGGACTCCCTGCACTCGGAGGGCACGACCCGTGCGGCCGGAACCTGGCCGAGCAGATCGCGGTAGAGGTCCGCGACCGTCTCGGCCGTGCGCCGCACGTCGTGCGTGGACAGGACGTGACGTCGCCCCTGGTGACCCAGCGACGCCCGCAGCGGAGGGTCCGCCAGCAGCGCGGTGACGGCCCCGGCCAGCGCCTCCGGGTCCCCGGCGGGCACCAGGCAGTGCGGCGCGAGATCCGCCGGCAGACTCTCCCGGGCGCCGTCCACCTCGGTCACCACCACGGCCCGACCGCAGGCCAGGGCCTCCAGCGGGGCCAGCGCCATGCCCTCCCAGCGCGAGGGCAGCACCACCAGATCGGCGGCCCGGTACCAGGGCGCCGCGTCGTCGACCGCACCGGCGAACACCACCGACTCCGGCGCCAGGGAGCGCAGCCGCGCCCCGTCCGGGCCGTCGCCGACCAGCACCAGCCGCGCCCCGGGTGCGCTGTGCACGACGTCCGCCCAGGCCCGGAGCAGCACGTCCTGGCCCTTCTGCCGGCACAGCCGCCCCACACACACCACCAGCGGCGCGGCCGGGTCGAGGTCCGGGAGGAGCGCGGCCCGCTCGGGGCCGGCCGGGCCCGGGTGGAAGCGCTCGGGGTCGACGCCGTTGGGGACGACGCTCCACCGGCCGGCGATCCCGGCACGCTCGCCGGTGGCCCGCTCCGCCTCGCTGACACACACCAGCCGCGAGGCCCAACGCGCCCCGAACCGCTCCCAGTTCAGGGCGAGGGCGGCGACGGTCCCGCCGACCGCCTCGAAGGACCAGGCGTGCGGCTGGAACACGGTCGGGATCCGCCCGCGCACCGCGAGCCGCCCGGCCAGCCCGGCCTTGGCGCTGTGCGCGTGCACCAGCGCCGGGCGTACCTCGTCGATCACGCGTGCGAGCCGCCGTACCTCGCCGGGCAGGGAGGGACCGGGGGACCGGGTCGCCTCCCAGCGCCGTACGTCCGCGCCCAGGGAGCGCAGTGCGCCGGTGAGGGCGCTGTCGGGACAGGCCACGGTGACGTGCAGTCCGGCGGCGAGCTGGGCCCGCGCCAGGTCCGTCACGACACGGGCGACCCCGCCGTCCACGGGCTGGGTGAGGTGCAGGACCCTCAGTCCGACGGGTTCTGGCTGGTGCATGGCGCGGTTTCCTCGCTCACGGTGACGCTCGGGCCGGACGGGAGTGCGCCTGCCTGCTTCGTCCGTGTGTCGACGGCGACGAAGAGCGCCCGGCCCACGCCGCGTCCTCGTGCGAAACGAGCCGGAAGGCCTGCTGGTCACCGCCCTGCCGCAAACCCGTTCCGAGATCGAACACGGCGGAGTGGCCGCCCGGGTGTCGACATACGCCGGTACACGCGCCGCGGAGCCGCCCCCGGCCCGCTGATCGTTGGGTTCAACAGATCGTCAGATGGATGGACCGGGTCGGACGGCGTGATCGCGGTCCGGGGGACGGTCGAGCGTGTGAGCGAGTCACCCGAACGGAGCAGCCCCCGGCCCGGCCCCTGGCGGGTTCCCGGCCCGTCGCCGCCGTGGGTCCCGTCATGGGTCCCGTCGTGGGTGACCGGCTCCGCCCGGACGGGGGGATCGGCGCGCCGGATCAGCCCGCCGGGACGGTGTCAAGCGTCTTCGGCCGGTGATTTCCGGTGCGGTGGCAGATCACTCGAATGGCGGCACAACCCCCTGGGGTGCCGCGCGTTGACACAGCGCCGGGCATCCCGCCCAGGTGTTTGTGTCACATCCCCCAAGGAGCACCTCTCCATGTCGCGTATCGCGAAGGGCCTGGTCCTGACCTCCGTTGCCGCCGCGGCCGTCGCCGGCGCCTCCGGCATCGCCGCCGCCGACAGCGGCGCGAACGGTGTCGCCGAGCACTCCCCGGGCGTGCTGTCGGGCAACGTCCTCCAGGTTCCCGTCCACGTGCCGATCAACATCTGTGGCAACACGTTCACGGACGGCGGCCTGCTGAACCCCGCGTTCGGCAACACCTGCCTCAACGCCTGACGTCACGGCGCTTCCTCGTCGAACGGCCGCCCTCCCGCCAGGAGGGCGGCCGTTCGCCCGTGCCCCGAATGGGGGCCGTGTGCGGGCGACCCGGCCGACCGAACCGAGGGGCCATCCCACCTGGGGCGATGCGGCCGAACGGGGGCCACGGAAAGCGATCTGTCGGGTGCGGAGTGCGACAACCGCTTTCACGGTGGGCTCAAGGCCCGACGCACTTCGAAAGGAACCCCCACATGCGTGGTCTGCCCGTACGGTGTATCGCTTCCACCGCACTCTGCGCCACTCTCGTCCTCGGCATCTCCGCTCCCGCCGCCTTCGCGGCCGACGCGGCGGGTGAGCGCGGCACCGCGGCACCCGGTGCGCCCGTCCCCGGAGCGGACGCGCTCCTCGCCCAGATCAACGGTCTCGGTGATCCGGGCACCGTGCTCACGCCGGTCACCGATCTGCTCAACGCCGTCCTCAAGGCCTACAACGGCCAGCTCGCCCCGGAACAGGTGGCCCCGTTGTCGGACGCGGTGAACGCCGCCATCGCCAAGGTGACGGCGGCGGTGGAGGCGGCGGCGGCGCCGCTCACGGCGACCGAGGTGACGGCCGTGCTGCCGACCGGCACGCTGTCGGCGTCCACCGTGGCCATGTCCAGCGCGTCGACGTCCACCGTGGCGACGTCCGTGGCGACGTCCGTGGCGAACGGCACGCTGACGGGCGGTACGGTCCTGGCCTCCAACACGCTGATCTCGGCCACGAGCAGCGGTGACGACGGCAAGGCCGGCAAGGCCGGCAAGGCTGCCGCCGATCCCGTGGCCGAGGCGCTCGTCGTGCTCCAGCAGGCCGTAGCCGCCCTGCTCGGGGCCGCCACCTCGGGCGACCCCGCGGGAATCGTTCCCGCGGCCACGGCCGTGGCCGGCGGCCTGGTCGGGCTGGTCGCCTCCGTGCTGGCGGGCGCCGGACTGTCGCTGCCGAGCCCGCCCGGCGTGCCCACCCTTTCGGTGTCGCCCCCGCTCGTCGACGTTCTGCTGCCCGCCCACTGACGGCCGTACCCCGGTTCCGCACCCCACGGGTTTCAGGGGGTTTCCGCATTCGGCGGGGATCGTTAGGCACGGCGTCAGAAATCCCCCTGGTGACTTGAGTTGCCGAGTTGCCGAAGAAAGGAACCCGATGAAGTCCCTGAAGGCTGCCGCTGTCGTTGCCGGGTCCGTCGTCCTCGCCGGTGCCGCCGCGCCCGCGTTCGCGTACGACGCCGCCGACATGACGCCCACCAGCCTCAACGGAGCCGTCAACACGATCACCAAGGGGCAGATCGAGCCCGCCGACGTGATGCCGCTCCAGCAGCAGTCCAACGCGCTCGACACCGAGAACAAGGGCTCCGTGCTCCACACCGTCAACGGTGCGGCCAAGGCGCTCAACCAGAACGCCCCCCAGCTCCTCGGCGGACTGCCGCTCCAGGGCTGAGCGACGCCTCGCCTCGTCTTGCCTCGTCGAAGGGCCGGTTCCGTGGGGTGCGGGACCGGCCCTCGGCGCGCCCCGGGACCGGCCCCGGCCGCCCCCCTCAGGGCCGGCCACCATGCCGCCCCACGGCCCTGTTCGACCCCCGTACCTCGTTCGTGTGGAGCGCCCGTGTGCCGTCCTCCGCACGGGTGAGAACGCGGGCGGCGGCCCGCCGGGGCGCCGATAGGGTCGCGCGGTGACCTCAACCCCAAGCACAGCCCGCCCCTTCCGCGTGACCGACCTGGGCACCCTCGTCGTGATGCCGTGGAGCGGGGAGAGCCCCGACGGCGCCGACACGCCCTACCTCCTCGCCTACTCCCTCGGCGACGCCGCGGACGGCGGCGCGGAGACGACGGCCGCCGCCATCGAGCACCTCCTCGGAGACAACGGCCTGCCCGTCGGCGGCGACCTCGTCGACGGCAAAGTCCGGCCGAGCCTGCCGGTGACCCTGCTCGTCGAGTCCGGGCAGGCCGTCCTGAACATGCCGGGCGGCCTCCACGCGCAGTGCGTTCCGCCGCCCGAGTGGATCGCCGCCGTCCAGGAGCGCGGCTACGCCTACCTCGTCTTCACCACCCGCCCATGGCCCGAGGCAGTCCCCGGGAAGCCCGTCGAGGCCGAGGCGCTGGCCGCCTTCGCGGGCGCCGAGGAGACCCTCACGGCGGCGGCGCACATCGTCCTGCCCGCGCGCAGGCTGCGCCGCTGACGCCCGTGACGACGGCGGTGGGCGGCAGCCGCGCCTACGCCCTGCTGCTCGTCCTCACCGGCGCGGCCGGGCTGCTGGCCTCCTGGGTCATCACCCTCGACAAGTTCAAGCTGCTGGAGGACCCCGGCTTCACGCCCGGGTGCAGCCTGAACCCGGTCGTCTCCTGCGGCAGCGTCATGACGAGCGACCAGGCCTCGGCGTTCGGGTTCCCCAACCCGATGCTGGGCCTGGTGGCCTACGGCATCGTCGTCTGCGTCGGCGTGAGCCTGCTGGCCGGTGCCGTCTTCCCCCGCTGGTACTGGCTGACCTTCACCGCCGGCTGCCTCTTCGGTGTCGGGTTCGTGTCCTGGCTCCAGTTCGAGTCGCTGTACCGGATCAACGCGCTCTGCCTGTGGTGCTGTCTGGCGTGGGTCGCCACGATCCTGATGTTCTGGTACGCCGTCTCCTTCGACGTACGCCACCGCTTCCTCCCGGCGCCGGCCCCGGTCAGGGCGTTCTTCGCCGACTTCACCTGGGTGCTGCCGGTGCTGCACATCGGGGTCGTCGGCATGCTGGTCCTGACGCGTTGGTGGGATTTCTGGACGAGCTGACAATGTCGCTGTCCGCCCATTGCTGCACCCGGGGGAATCTTGAACTGAAGGCGTTTTCCGGCTCGTTACCCGGTACGGACGCACCGCCCCGCACTCTTCCGAAAGGGCCCGTACCCCAGATGAAGCCGACCACCCGAGGAACCCTCGCCGCAGTGCTCACGTGTGTGGCGGCCGCGGCCGCGGCCGGTGCCGCCGCCGCGACCCCCGCCGCCGCGGTCCAAACGGTCCCCGTCCCCGTCCCGCTGGACGGCGTCGAGAAGTCCCTCGACATGGAACTCCCCACGGCCGGCGGCGAGATCCCGCTGCCGATGCCGGGCTCACCCGACGGACCGCGGTACGTCGAGGGCCGTCTGATCCCGGAGCGGGCCGTCCCGCGGCTGCCCGTCGGCGCCGGCCTGCCCGGCGCCGGCCTGCGCGCGCCCCTGCCGGAGGTCCTCGGGGACGGCTTCGACCACGTCGGCCTCGACGCCCCCGCCTCCGACCTGCGCACCCTCGGCCCCGGCCTGGCGGCGGACGCCCCGCTCACCGCCCCCAACGCCGACAACTTCGGCCTCCCGGACCCGCAGCTGCCCCAGGCCGGCGTGATCACCCCGGCCCTCCAGCTGGTGCCCGGCGGGAACCTCGGGATGGGACAGGGGCTGTAGCGCGCCCTCCGCGCGACACCCGGCGGGCCCGGACTTCCCTTCCCCGGGCCCGCCGGTGTGTTTCCGGCGGGCCGTTCGGGGGCCGGGCGGTGACCCGGCGGGGCGCTCGGCGGTTACCGGTACGGACATCCGAACCGGACGAGGAGCACATCATGGCCGCAAGTGTCGACGGCGTACCCGTACCCGCGGTGACGGCGGGCCCAGCAAGACCCAGGAGCCGGCGGGACCTGCTGCGCGGCCTGCTCGCCCCCGCCGCCGCCCTCGCGCTCACCCCCGTGGTCGCCGCCTCCTGGCCCACGGACCCGCGGGACAACCCGGAGGACCCCGGTTTCGGATCGGGTCCCGGCTCCCGCTTCGACGAGGTGTACCGCGGCCGGCGCATCCAGGGCGTCCTCACCGTGACCGGCGACCGCGCGGCTGTCACGGACCCCCGCTGGCAGGTCACGGTCGACGGCCGCCCGCTGCATTTGATGCGCCGCGCCGACGGTAGCTGGCTGAGCATGGTCGACCACTACCGCTCGTACCCCACCCCCCTGGAGGCGGCCCGCGCCGCCGTCGACGAGCTGGGCCCCGGCGAGCAGCTGCGCGACACCGGCCAGGGAGACGGCGGTACGGACCTGGGAGGACACCATGGCCTACACGCGTAAGGACGTCACCACCCTCACCACAGGCGAGCGGCGCCGCTTCGTCAACGCGCTGCTGGAGATCAAACGACGGGGCGAGTACGACGAGTTCGTACGGATGCACATCGAGTACTACGTCTCCGACGGCGAGGGCGGACTGCGGACGGCCCACATGGCGCCCTCCTTCCTGCCCTGGCACCGCCGGTTCCTGCTCGACCTGGAGAACGCGCTGCGCCGGGTCGACTCCTCGGTGACCGTGCCGTACTGGGACTGGACGCGCGCCCGCTCGGCCGGCGCCTCGCCCTGGACGAAGGACCTCCTCGGCGGCAACGGACGCCGCTCCGACCGCCAGGTGACGACCGGGCCGTTCGCCTACTCCACCGGCAACTGGACCCTCAAGGAGAACATCACGGACGGCAGATTCCTCACCCGGGACCTCGGCCGCGCCGCCAACCCGATCGACCTGCCCACCAAGAACGATCTGGAGGGGGCGCTGAGCGACCCGGTCTACGACGTCTCGCCCTGGGACTCGACGTCCACCCGGGGGTTCCGCAACCGACTGGAGGGGTGGGGGACCGGCCGGGGCGCGGCCGCCTGGCGCACCCACAACCGGGTGCACCGGTGGGTCGGCGGGGAGATGCTCGGCGGCGCCTCCGTCAACGACCCCGTGTTCTGGCTGCACCACGCCTTCATCGACCTGGTGTGGACCCGCTGGCAGCGGCGCCACCGCGAACACCGCTACCTGCCCGCCGAACCGCCGGGCCCGGGCACCCGGCAGTACCGCCGGGTCGTCGCCCGCCACGAGAAGCTCCCGCCGTGGGGCGTGACCCCGGATCAGCTGGAGGACGTGGGGCGGATCTACCGGTACG
The DNA here is from genome assembly GCF_055591025.1 of Streptomyces sp. NPDC041784. Classification (NCBI taxonomy): domain Bacteria; kingdom Bacillati; phylum Actinomycetota; class Actinomycetes; order Kitasatosporales; family Streptomycetaceae; genus Streptomyces; species Streptomyces sp. NPDC041784. The sequence goes on along the minus strand of NZ_JBVJAB010000001.1, from coordinate 429,495 downwards.
CGTGAGACCCGGTACGCGTGAGACGGGGAGAGCCCCGGCGCTCGAGGTGCCGGGGCTCTCTGGTGGTGCGTCCGTACGGTAGGCGTGTCAGTCGCCGTAGCCGTTGCCGCCCTCGTGGCCGCCGCCGTGGCCGCCGCCGTGCTTGTCCTCGTCGCCGTGCTTGTCGTAGCCGCCCTTGTCGTGGTGGCTGACGTTGGCGCACGTGTTGCCGAAGGCAGGGTTCAGCAGCCCGGGGATGTTGATGGTGTTGCCGCAGACGTTGACCGGCACGTGGATCGGGGCCTGGAAGACATTGCCCGACAGGACACCCGGCGAGCCCACGGCCGCGCCCTGCGCACCCGCGTCCGCCATGGCCAGGCCGGCCCCGCTGACCACCACGGCGCTGGTGCCGAGGGCGACAGCGGCCACCTTCGCGATGCGAGACATCACGTTCTCCTTTAGTGAATCGGTTCGCGCGGCGGCAAGAGGTGCCGCCGCACTCCCCGTTCAACGCCGCCGCCCGGGGCGGGTCACGGCACGTCCGTCCGGATCACCCTTTTTGAACAGGCGTGACGTACGGATGGGCGGCCGGGGCCGGCCAGGGCGTCTAGGAGAGGCTCTGATCCGGCCGGAGGTGTGCCGTGACGAAGTCGGTCAGCGTGGCGATGGACTGGAGGCTGTCCAGGCTGAGGTCCAGCGTGGCGACGTCCACCCCGAACCGGGCGTCGACGGCGCCCAGCAGGGTCACGCCGGCCAGCGAGGTGAGGGCGATCCGCGGGCCGAACAGGTCGGTGTCCGCGGGGAGTTCCGCCACCACGTCCGCGTCCAGCCGGGCCGCCTCGGCGATCATCGAGCGCAGCTCGCGCTCCACGGCGGCGCGGTCCAGGGTGTCCGTCACGCCTCGGCGTCCTCTCGGTCGGATACATGTAGATAGGGGGGCGGCTCGGGCAGGTCGCCGGAGAGCGCCCGGCCGAGGACGGCCGCGTCGGGAGCGGCGCCGGGGGTGTCGTCCGTGCGGCGCAGGCCGGCCTGGCGGAGCAGGATGCGCATCTCCAGGTTGGCGTCCGTCGGGCGCAGGGTCACCCGGAACGCGTCGGCGCCGGCCTCCCGGGCCCGCTCCATCAGCCGGAACAGGAAGGCCGCCGCCGCGCCCCGGCCGGCCACCCGGCAGGACAGCGCGAGCAAGGGGACCGACCAGGCGGCCGGTGCGGTGCGGTCGACGAGGGCGGCGCCGATGACGCCGTATGTGCCGAAGCGGTCCGTCATCCGGGCGGTGTACAGCTCGTGGCCCTCCGCGGCGGCCAGCTCGCGCAGGCGGTCCGGGGTGAGGCCGGAGGAGTTGAGACGGTGGGTGCGGGCGGCCAGCTCCAGCGCGCGGGGGATCTCGTCGGGCGTGGCCGCGCCGACCGTGAGCCGCATGTCGCACCAGCGCAGGAACTCCTCCCGGCTGCCCCGGAAGCGTTCGCCCTCGGCCCGGCGGGTCTCCTCGGTGCGGTAGCGGCGCACCCGCTCGCGCGACTCGGGGGTGACCTCGCGGCCCTCGAACGCGGCCAGCAGCCCGGGCACGTCCTCGGGGGCGAGGGTGCGGACGCCGGGCAGCAGCGCCTCGACCTCCGCGCGCTCGTACGGGGAGTCGTCCACCAGGACGAGGGCCTCCACGGCGATCCCGAGATCCTTGGCGATCCGGCGCAGCGACTCGCTCTTGTCCTGCCAGGACACCTGCGGGGCCAGGAAGCGCTCACGCACCTCCGGGCGGCCCGCGAGCCGGTCGAGCACCGTCGGCGCGCTGCGGCTCGCGATGCTGCTGAGCACGCCGCGGGCCGCCAGCGCGTCGATCGCGGCGAGCATCTCGGGGCGGGGCGTGGGGAGTTCGTCGGTGAGGGTCTCCACGGCGATGTCGTCCCAGAGGGTGCCGTCGAGGTCCCAGACGACGCACTTGACGCTGTCGGGGTCGTAACCGGTCATCGGGTGCCGCCGCTCTCCGCCTCCGGCAGGAAGAGCTTCATCGACAGGCTGGTGGGGTCGAAGCCGAACTTGCGGTAGACCGTGCGCATCGGGACGTTGCCGACGTGCACCCGGCCGACGACCTCCGTGATGCCGTTCGCCAGGCAGAACTCCAGGCCCGCGGTGAGCAGGAGTTCGGCGACGTCACCGCGGTTGTCCAGCGGGGAGACCGCGAGGGAGCGGAAGTTGGCGTAGCGGTCGCCGGTCATCGCGTTCTGGTTGATGGACACCCAGCACCAGCCGACGGGGTCCTCGCCCGCGCGGTGGGCGACGATCATGCCCTCCTTCGACTTCTCCATGGCCCGGCCGAGACGGGCCGCCCAGCGCGCCGGGTCGTCGATGGCGTCCTCGCCGAAGGACACCCGGGCGATCTCCGCCTCGAACGCCCCGATCGCCGGGAGGTCGCGCTCGTCGGCCTGACGGGTGACGTAGGGGTGGGAGCGCTGTTCGAGGGCGGCCCGGGCTTCGGGGGTCGGGGGGTGCCAGCCGATGGCGCGGGGGGAGGGGGACTCGGCGGGGGCTGCCTGCTGAGGCTTCTGCACCGGGGCCTGCCGGGGCTCCTGTACGGATGCCGGTGCCGGTTGCGTCCGTGCCGGTTCCGTCTGTGCCGGTTCCGCCTGTGCAAATTCCGCCTGTGCCTCTTCCGTCGGCAGCAGGCGGCCCGGGCGGAAGGGGCCCTTGCCGCACTTGGGGCAGCCGTCCTCGCGCAGGGCGGCGACCGACGCCCAGCGGGCGCCGGGGCCGACGGGGACGATCTCGCCACACGCCACGCACGCGTACGCGCGCTGCCGGGTCCGCTTGTCGCCGGTGTAGAGGGGACCGCCGTAGTCGCCCTGTGCGGAGGCGGTAGAGGTGGTGGTGAGGAGGTGCTGGAAGAAGCCGACACCGCCGAGGATGCCGCTGCCCTCGTACTCGTTGAAGTTGCGGATGTAGCCGTTGGTGACCAGGCCGAGGGCCATGATCTCCCGCTGGACCTCCAGCATCTCGTCCGGGCTCTTGCCGCCGAAGGAGAAGAAGACGCTGTGCGCGGGACCGGGCCGCAGCCCCTCCACCGCGCGGGAGAGGAACAGCCGGGCGCCCTCGGGGGTGTACGGCGGGTCGGTCATCGCCACGTCGTGCCGGCCGTGCAGCCCGGCGGGCAGCGGCTGCCGCAGGTCGTGCTGGACGGTCTCGACACGGGTGCCGAGGCCCGCCGCCACCTTCTGGATGTAGTCGAGGATCTCGCTGGAGATGTCCACGACGGTCACCCGCTCGACGATCGGCCCGCCGAGCACGTCGCCCACGACGGCGACCGCGAGCGACACGAGGTCGTCGTCACCGATGAGCAGCAGGGAGCCGCCCGGCAGCGCGCCCGCCTTCAGCAGCGCGAGCACCCGGCGCACCTTGGTCTCGGCCGTGCAGTGCGACTGGTCGATCGCCATGTCGGCGGCCGGTCCGGACTCCATCAGGGCGCGCAGCCGTCGTACGGCCTCGTCCAGCACGTCGGGGATCACCAGCTCGCGGCCGTCGCAGGTGCGGCAGGTCGCGTCGAGGGAGAGGTCCATGCCGAGCTGGGCGACGACGTCCTGGCCGGCCTCGGTCAGCCGGGACGGGCGCTCCGTGGTGACGAGTCCCCGGCGGCGCAGTTCGTTGCCCAGGGCGGCCACGATCGGGACCGGCAGGCCGGTGGCGCGGCTGAGGTCCTTCGTGGAGGCGGGGGCGAGCCGGCGCAGGGCGCGCAGGACGGACCGAACTCCGGGCGGGCCCTCCTGGAGCCTGACGGCGTCCGCGACTTCCGTGAGCACTTGATCGGCGGTGGTACTCCGAGGGTGCCGACGCGCGTTCGTCACAATGCTGCTCCAGGCCAGCCGATGGATTTGGGAGTATCGAGTATACGGGCTGGTGAGGGGGTGATCGAACGGCGATCGAGTGGCGAACGAGCGGTGGTCCGACGGGGATCTGGCGGGGATCAGGATCGGTGAGTCGCCGTAGAATTCGACTGTGCCGAGGGTGTGCCGAAAGGTGTGCCGCGAAGTGTTCTGAGCGGTGTTCTGGTGGGTGTTCTGGGCGGTGTGCTGAGAGGCGGGTCGAGGGAGGTGCCGAGCAATTCCTTGGGTGTATTCGCGGCGGGTTACCGGACCGGTTTACGAAATTCCGTCCCGGTGGTTGTCGGCCGAATCCGCCGGATGCCCTCCCGGCCCCTTGACGCCGTGCGCGCGCGAGCCCGAGAGCGCCCCGGATGCTACGCTGGGCTCCACCGAGCGCCGGTCACCGGCCTCGCGACCTTCCTCTTCGGCCGCGCGGACCAGCGCGGATCTATGTGAAAGGAGACGGGGGCAACGGTTCGTCGCTCCCGGTTCCCCATGACCAATCCTGCCAACCTCGCCACCGAGGGTATAAACGTCGACGATCTCTGCTCTTATGCCGTCGACGTATGGGTGAGCGACCACAGCATCCTCACCGACGAGGAGCGCCTCCTCCAGGTTCTGCGCACGGCCGCCGAAAAGGGAAACGCCACGGTACTCGGCGAGGCGTCGCACGTATTCCCGAATGGTGCGGTCACCGCCATTCTTCTGCTTTCCGCATCGCATCTGAGTATTCACACCTGGCCGGAATTCAGCCTGGCCAACGTCGATCTGCTCGCCTACGGCCGGCTGAACGGCGAGCGGATGATGCAGAGCGTGGAGCTGGGCCTCTCGCCGACGAAGATCAATGTGACGCGCATGCTGCGCGCGGTGCACTGACCGCTCCGGCCGTCCCGGCTGCCGCCTTCCCGCCGGTCGAGGTGTCGTGGGCTCGTCTCGGTGACGCCCGCGACGGCCTGCTGCCCCTGCTGGACCCCGTGGAGCGCGGCCGGTACGAGGTGACCGTCCGGCCCGCCGACCGGGGCCGCTTCCTCGTCGGCTGCGCCCTCAGCCGCCTCCTCCTGGGCGCGCTGCTCGACGTACCTCCCGCGGAGGTGCCCCTGCGGCGCGTGTGCCCACGCTGCGGCGGGCCGCACGGGAAGGTCCGGCTCGACACGCCGGGCACACCGCCGTACGGCTTCTCCGTCACCCACAGCGGCGAGGTGATCGGCGTCGCCGTGTGCCGGGGCGCCGAGGTGGGGCTGGACGTCGAGGAGGCCGACGGTGCCGTCGACGTCGACACGGCGGCGCGTACGGCCCTCGCCGAGCCCGAACTCGCCGCTCTGGACGCCCTCCCGCCCGCCGAGCGGAAGGCGGCCTTCCTGCGTACCTGGACCCGGAAGGAAGCGGTGCTGAAGGCCCTCGGCCTGGGCCTGGCCCTGCCCCTGCGCGACCTGCGGATGTCCGCCCCCGACGCCCCGCCGACGGTGCTCGCCTGGCCGCCCCGCCTGGCTGCCCGGCCACCCCGGACGGCGATGGCGGACCTGACGGTGGCCGGGAGGCACCCGGCTTCGGTCGCGGTGCTCGGGACGAGCGGAGCACGGCGTGGCGTACGGCTGCTTCGGCACGACGGGTCGGCCGCGCTGGCGGGGTACGGGCGCTGAAGGGCGGTTCCGGCGGCGGTTCCCACGGTGGTTCCGTAGATGCGCCGGCCGTCCCGGCGGGCCGCCGGCTGGGCATGCGAAACGCCCGGTCGCATCCTGGGCGCGGTTGGACGTCAGCGGAACAGCTGTGGCACCGGGCAGGCCTCCAATGGCTCCTCCGGCCGGTCGGCCCAGCCCCACCAGACATGCCGACCGGCGCATTTCCACAGCGACCGGCAGGCCCGTCGGCCGTCGTCCTCCCGACCGCACAGTACGAGGCCACCGAACTTCATGGGTTGGCCGCAATCAGGGCAGGCCGGGGCGTCGTTGGTCATGAGGCGGACCCTAGACGAGTCATTCCGAATGATCAGTGGTCGTGGTCACCGGGAAGCAGCCTGGACGTTGACAGGGGCTGTCGGCTCGTCCGTGGCCTTCGCCGCCGGGTGCGCCTCGGTGAGCGTGCAAACGCCGTCCACGCACTGGCGCTCCAGACGGCCGAGGGAGATGGTCTGTGCCAGGCCGACCATCCAGCAGGTAGGGCAGCCGCGGAAGGCAATCAGGGCCAACGGGGCCGCCAGCAGGGTGGCCGGGCCGGCGACGGGCACCAGGGCGATCGAGCCGATGATCAGCCCGAAGCCGATGCCGCCGCGCGCCAGATGGTGCGGGACGGACTTGCTGGCGAAGTTCATCTCGGGCGCGGCGGCCTGGGCCTTCGCGCCCTGCGCGGGCTTCACTGTGTTCGCGACGTTCACGGTGTTCACGGTGTTCACGGTCGTGAGACTCCTCCGACTGGTTGGTCGATAGCTCGATCGCGCGCCTGATCGGCGGCTTGACCGAGTGGTTGGTCCGTCACTGCCAGAGAGTGACGCAGTGCCGCGCGTGCTCTGTGCAGCCGGGACTTCATCGCGGCGTTGCTCAGACCGAGCGAATGGGCAACGGTCTTGCCGGGCAGGCCCTGTACGTCCCGCATGATCAGAACCTGCCGCTGGTCACGGGGAAGGACGCTGACCGCGGCCGCGATCCGCTCCGCCTCCAGCCTGTGCAGCACCGCGTCCTCGGCGGACGGTTCCGCAGTCGCCTCCGGTTCGGCTGTCGCCTCGTCGCTCCGTGAGACGAGCAGCCGTACCTGCCGGAGGCATTCGTTGCGCACGATCCGGAACATCCATGAGGCAAGCGCGCCAGTGGCCCGCAATGTGCCGATCTTCCGGTAGAGGATGATCAGCGCCTCCTGCGCCGCGTCCTCCGCGTCCTGCGGTGAGGAGCACAGCGATATGGCGAACCTGCGCACATGAGGCTGCGACTCCATGACGACGGTGGTGAGCGAAGTGACGTCGCCGTCCTGAGCGGCCTTGATCAGCCGCTCGTCCGGCCAAGTGAAGCGTCGGTTCATCTGAGACTCCTACCCGGAAGGCGCCCTACGGGCAGGTGTTGGTCAGCTTCGGCTCTTGTAGCGCCGCATCAGGTGCCAGCTGCACGCACCCACGAGCAGGGCTCCGATCACTACGAGGCTGGTGACCATCATTGGTGGTTCCTCCCGGTTCTGCCGGCCCGTTCGGCCGGTACGCAGACAAGAGGCGGGGAGAACCGAAAAGGATTCGCCTCGGGCCGAAGTCTCTTTCGAACCCCGCTCCCGCAGCCACGGCACGCGGGGCGCAGAGGCCGGGAAAGGACGGCGCGCGCTGCGCCACGTCGTCGAACCGGCCGCTCAGCGGCACAGCCGGGGGCGACTGGCGGATGCGGACGGGGCCGGCCCCGGTGTCCGCAGACAGGGCGTCCAAGATCGTTTTGTGACTGGCCACTTACGCTCGGTGTGTCGAGGGGCAGCTGCCTGACTTGAAAAGGCGCCTGGAGGTCGCCGGAGATCTCCCCGAGCGGGCCGACGGAGACGGAAGCTTCTTGCCGCGAACTTCGACGCGTATTCGACACGGCCATCCGCGAAAACCCGGTGACAGCCGGACAGCCTCGGAACCTCCCCTTGATCGTCGGGGGAGTGTCCGGGGCTTCGCCGTGTCGCGCGAAACGTGCTCTGAACAGCAAAAATGCCCTCCCGAAGGGAGGGCGGAGACTTGCGCCCCCGGCAGGACTCGAACCTGCGGCCAAGCGCTTAGAAGGCGCCTGCTCTATCCACTGAGCTACGGGGGCCGGTGTGGTGGCCTCGTACGTGCTGCCCGGGTGTGGGCTGATCCGTGACGTTGCCGGGGACAAGGATAGGGCTCCCGGTTCCTTGTCCTGGTTGCTTCGCCTCCGTGGCTCAATGTGGAGGTTCAGTGAAGCGGTCCTGATAATCGCAGGCAGGTGCGAATCGTGCATCGCTTTTGGCGCCTCGAACCCCGGGTGTTGTGCACTCGTTATGCCTGGGCTGTGCCTGTGTCCCAGTCGCACCTTCCGTCCCTTGTGTCCTATCGGCGCGCAGACATGCCTATATGCTTCATAAATCCCCTAAAATTGGGCATTCTTCGCATGTGGTGACCTTGGACGTACGGCCTCAGCTGCTCGACGCACTTTCCGCCCTGCGCGACCGTGTCGCCGCCGCACGCTTCCCGCTGCCCCTGGCGGGGGCGCCACGCGCGCGTGCCAACCGCGACGAACTGCTCGCCCAGCTCGACGACTATCTGGTGCCCCGCCTCAGACAGCCCGAAGCGCCACTCCTGGCCGTTGTGGGCGGCTCCACCGGCGCCGGCAAGTCGACGCTCGTCAACTCCCTCGTGGGGCGGCGCGTCAGCGAGGCGGGCGTGTTGCGGCCGACGACCCGGACGCCCGTACTGGTCTGCCATCCGGAGGACCAGCACTGGTTCAGCGGCATGCGCGTCCTGCCCGACCTCACACGCGTGTGGATGCCCCATCAGGAGCCGTCCGACGACCTGTTGCTGCCCGGCGCGGAAGGCCGGCGCGTGCTGCGCATCGAGACCGCCGAGACGCTCCCGCCCGGACTCGCCCTCCTCGACGCGCCCGACGTCGACTCCCTCCTCGCCGACAACCGGGTCCTCGCCGCCGAACTGATCTGCGCCGCCGACATCTGGGTGATGGTCACCACGGCCGCCCGCTACGCCGACGCCGTGCCCTGGCACCTGCTGCGCACCGCGAAGGAGTACGACGCCACCCTCGTCACCGTCCTCGACCGCGTGCCCCATCAGGTCATCGGCGAGGTGTCCCGGCAGTACGGCGCCCTCCTCACCAAGGCGGGCCTCGGCGAGGTACCGCGCTTCACGGTGCCCGAACTCCCCGAGTCCGCCTGGGGCGGAGGGCTGCTGCCGGCCACCGCCGTGGCCCCGCTGCGGACCTGGCTGGTCCACCAGGCCCAGGACGCCGGCGCCCGCCACCATGTGCTGGCCCGCACCGCCCATGGCGTCCTCGACTCCCTCAAGTCCCGGATGCCCGAACTGGCCAGTGCCGCCGCCGCGCAGTACGCGGCCGCGCTGCGGCTCACTTCGGCCGTCGACGGGGCGTACGACAGCGAGTACGCGCGCGTGCGGGGCCGATTGCAGAGCGGCGCCGTGCTCGCCGGGGACGCGCTCAAGCGCTGGCGCGCCTTCCCGCTGGACTGCACCGCCGGTGAACTCCTGGACGCCCTCGTGGAGAGCCTGGGCGCGCTGCTGCTGTGCGCCGTCACCGCCGCCGACGAGCGCGTCGACGACTCCTGGCGCCGCGAACCGGCCTCCGCCGCACCGGCCCTGACGGACCGAGACCTGTCGCCGGACAGCGCCGAACACCGCATCGGCCTGGCCGTACGGCGGTGGCGGCGCGAGTTGGAGGAGTACGCGGAGGACGAGGTGCGCGCCCTGGAACGCGGGGCCGCGCCCGACCCCGAGGTGGTCGCCGCGCTCGTCGCCACGGCCCTGCTGAGCGGCCGCAGGGCGCGCTCCGCGGGCGAGGGGCTCGCCGAACGGATCGGGGCGCACGGCGCGCTACGACTGCGCGACCGGGGTGGACGGCTGCTCGCCGAACACCTGGACCGGGTGATGCACACCGAACGCGAGCGCCGGCTCGCCCCCCTCGAAGCACTCGACGTCCACCCCGAACCCCAGGCCGAGCTGATTGCCGCGCTGTCCGTACTTCAGAAGGAGAGGTGACCGGTGACCGCCGTCACTGACCAGGACCACACGGACCACACGGGCCGCACCGATCACACCGATCACACCGATCACACGGATCGCACGGATCGCACGGACAACAACGACGACGTGGCGGACCACCAGGGGCACAAGGAGGGCGACCACGCCATGACGGACGCCTCAGCCGGAGAACCGTCGGGGGAGGGGACGGCCATGGACCCCGAGGACACGCGGCACGAAAGTCCGGACAGGAGTGCGGAGAAGAGCGACAGGGGCAGGGAAAGGGGTGCGGGAGGGGAACCTGGCGGAGCGAGCTGTACGGAGGAACGCGCCGAACCCGCCCCCGCGCGTGCCGCGGGCGACGCGGAAACCGACGCCCCCGCGCGCGTGCGGCGCCGGCCCGAAACCGACGTCCCCGCGGGCGACCGTACGGACTCCGCCGGCGCGTGGGACGACGGGCTCATCGCGCGCCGCGTCAACGAGGGCTCCGGCGGCGAGCAGGCAGCCGTCGTTCTGGAGACCCGGGTCGGTGCCGTACCGGCCCCCGCCGGACCGCTCGCCTACAACGGCCCCCTCCGCTCGCGGCTCGACGCGCTGCGCGAACTCGTGGGCCTGTCCCGCGCGCGGCTCGACAACAGGACGCTCGCCGAGGCCGGCCGGGTCCTGGACGAGGCGGCGGCCCGGCGCAAGCTCTCCGGGCAGCACACGGTCGTCGCCCTCGCGGGCGCGACGGGCAGCGGCAAGTCCCAGCTGTTCAACACCCTCGCCGGGGTCACCATCTCGGAGACCGGCGTACGGCGTCCCACGACCGCCGCGCCCATCGCGTGCAGTTGGAGCGACGGCGCCGCCACCCTCATCGACCGGCTCGGCATCCCCGGCCGGCTGCGGCGGCGCCCCGTGCAGAGCGCGGAGGCGGAGGAACAGCTGAGCGGGCTCGTCCTGATCGACCTGCCCGACCACGACTCGGCGGCCGTGCAGCACCGCGAGCAGGTCGACCGCATCCTGGACCTGGTCGACGCCGTCATCTGGGTCGTCGATCCCGAGAAGTACGCCGACGCCGTCCTCCACGAGCGCTATCTGCGGCCCATGGCGGGCCACGCCGAGGTCATGTTCATCGTCCTCAACCAGGTCGACCGGCTGCCCGGCGAGGCCGCCGACCTGGTCCTCGACGACCTGCGCAGGCTCCTCGACGAGGACGGCATCGCGCTCGGCGAGTACGGCGAACCGGGCGCCACCGTGCTCGCGCTGTCCGCGCTCACCGGGGACGGCGTGGCCGAACTGCGCGAGCTGCTCGGCCAGTTCGTCGCCGAGCGCGGGGCCGCCGCGCGCCGGGTGTCGGCCGATGTGGACGGCGCGGCGGTCCGGCTGCGGCCCGTCTACGTCACCGGACAGCGCACCGGGCTCAGCGAGGAGGCCCGGGACGAGTTCGCGGGCCGGCTCGCGGACGCGGTGGGCGCGACCGCGGCGGGCGAGGCCGCCGAACGCGCCTGGCTGCGCAACGCCAACCGCGCGTGCGGCACGCCGTGGCTGCGGCTGTGGCGGTGGTGCCAGGACCAGCGCGAGCCGGTCACCGGCCGGATCCAGCTCCGTACCCAGGCCGACGAGGAGGCCACGGCGCGCCAGCGGGTGGAGCAGGCGGTGCGGACGGTGTCCGACCGGGCGTCGGCGGGGCTGCCCGCGGCGTGGGCGATGGCGGTGCGGGAGGCGGCCGTACGGGGTGCTCAGGGGCTGCCCGAGGCGCTGGACGAGCTGGCCGCGCGGGCCGGGCTGCCGCCGGGGCGGCCACCGCGGCCGGGGTGGTGGCCGGTGGCCGTCCTGGCCCAGGCCGCCATGACACTCCTGCAGATCATCGGCGGGCTGTGGCTGGTCGGGCAGATCGCCCAGCTGATGGCCCCGAACCTGGGGGTTCCGGTGCTGCTGATGGTGGCGGGCATCCTTGGGGGCCCGCTGGTGGAGTGGAGCTGCCGGATGGCGGCCCGCGGTCCGGCCCGGCGCTACGGGCAGGACGCGGAGAGACGGCTGCGGGAGGCGGCCGCCGGGTGCGGCCGCGCCCGGGTGCTGGATCCCGTGGCCTCGGAACTGCTGCGGTACCGGGAGGTACGGGAGCAGTACGGGAGGGTCACGGGGGTGGGGGCCGGTGTGCGGTGAGGTGCAGTGAGTTGCGGGGGAGGGGGCGTAGTGGGCGCCGTCGGACCCGTCGGGCCCATCGGTGCCGTGGGTGATCCACAGTCGGCAGGAGGTGGATCACTCGTGCGGGTGGTGGGGTTTTCCACAGGGGCGTGGTGATCCACAGGGCTCAGCGGGCCCGGCCCGGCGGAGGCAGTCTGGCCGTACGGCGATCGCGACGGACGCGGTCGCCGGTGCGGCGGCGGTACGTGGTGCGGATGTCACCGCGGCCGACGCGCCGGACGCAGCCGTACGGGACGGGCCCGTACGCGTATCCGCCCGGGTGACCGTCCGGGCGACGGGAGGGGTTCGCGATGAACGAGACGATGGTCTGCGCGGTGGGCAACGTGGCGACGCAGCCGGTCTACCGGGAGCTGGCGGCGGGCCCGTCGGCGAGGTTCCGGCTGGCGGTGACCTCGCGCTACTGGGACCGCGAGAAGAACACGTGGACCGACGGGCACACCAACTTCTTCACGGTGTGGGCCAACCGCCAACTGGCCACCCACGCACAGGCCTCGCTGAACGTCGGCGACCCGGTGATCGTGCAGGGCCGGCTGAAGGTGCGCACGGACGGGCGCGAGGGGCAGCAGAACTGGACGTCGGCCGACATCGACGCCGTGGCCATCGGCCACGATCTGGCGCGGGGCACGTCCGCCTTCCGGCGGGCGCCCAGGCCCGAGGCCGCCGCGGGCGCGCCCCCTCGCGGGGAACCCAACTGGGAGACACCGCCCGGGGAGTCCGCTCCGGCGGGGGTCCAACACCCGTGCGAGCCCGTCACAGTGACGTGATGTCGGGAAGTGCCCCGAGCTGAGCGAAGTGCGGCTTATCGGCCGATCAGCGCGCGCCACCGGCCCGTTCACCCCCGGTGACCTGGTGGATTTGTCGATAAGCCCCGCCCCGGGACGATCTTGGGGATAACGATTCCGAGTCGGATCGTCCATCCGATGAGATGACCGGGAAGGGTGGTGTGCCCGCGTCTCTAGGATGCCGGACATAGCTCATGGGGCTTCTGATTCTGCTGGTGGGACCGTTCCCCCCACATCAACGGGTCCTGCTCGAAGGGGAATTGCGTTGATTTCTTCGTTCTCCACGCCGTTCGCGCGCCGACGGGGCGCGGTCCGTCTCGCCGTGGCGGCGCTGGTGTCCGGGCTCGCCGCCGCCGGCGTGGTCGTCACCGCGGGCACGGCCGTCGCCGACGGGACGACGCAGGGTCAGGGCGGAGCCACCGCGACCATAGGCGGCCTCGAGACGTACGGCGCCGCCGTGGTCCACGGGGAGAGCGGCGACCAGGAGGTCTCGGCGGGCCTGTTCGAGATGTCCGTCGAGGGCGGCGGCACCCTCCAGACCTACTGCGTCGATCTCTACAACCCGACGCAGAAGGATGCCAAGTACCACGAGACGCCCTGGAGCGGCACCTCGCTCGGCGCCAACAAGGACGCGGGCCGCATCCGTTGGATCCTCCAGAACTCCTACCCGCAGGTCAACGACCTCGCCTCGCTCGCACGGAAGGCCGGTATCGCCGGTGCCCTCACCGAGCAGGACGCGGCGGCCGGCACCCAGGTGGCCATCTGGCGCCACTCGGACGGCGCGGACGTCGACGCCGTCGACCCGCAGGCCGAACAGCTCGCGGACTACCTCCAGAAGGCCGCCCGTGACACGGCGGAGCCCGAGGCGTCCCTGACCCTCGACCCGCCCGCCGTCTCCGGCCACCCCGGCGAGCTGCTCGGCCCGGTGACGGTGCGCACCGACGCGAACACGGTGACGGTCACCCCGCCGATGGACGCCCTGGGCTCCGCCGGCGGCGTGCGGATCGTCGACCAGGACGGCGCGGCGATCACCACCGCGAAGGACGGCACCCAGCTCTTCTTCGACGTGCCCGAGGACGCCGAGGCCGGGACCGCGGAGCTGACCGTGCAGGCGTCGACCACCGTCCCCGTCGGCCGGGCGTTCACCTCCGAGAGCCGCAGCCAGACGCAGATCCTGGCCGGCTCCAGCGAGTCGACCGTGTCGGCGACGGCGAGCGCCGGCTGGGCGAAGCAGGGTGCCGTACCGGCCCTGTCCGCGGCGAAGAACTGCGCCGAGCAGGGCGTGGACATCACCGCCGTCAACGAGGGCGACGAGGCCTTCGTCTTCGAGCTGATGGGCACCGAGTACACGATCCCGGCGGCCGACGCGCAGACGGTGACGATCCCGCTCCAGGAGGATCAGGCCTACGACTTCACGATCACCGGCCCGCAGGGCGCCGAGTACCGCTTCACCGGCGTCCTCGACTGCCGGACCCAGGCCGCCGAGACCAGGGACCTGACCACCCAGACCCTCAGCGAACCGAGCCCGGCCACCGTGGGCGGCACCTCGCCCAGCGACACCAACCTCGCCGAGACCGGCGGCTCCAGCGCGACCCCGATCATCGCGGGCACCGCCATCGGCCTGGTGATGATCGGTGGGGCGGCGCTGGTGCTGGTGGGCCGCAAGGAACACGCGGGCCGGGACTGACCCCGCCGCGTGCCCCGGCGGGCGCCGGCGCGCGCGATTCACGAGACGCGCCGCCTTGGATGCTCCGAATGTGGCGATATGACATGTCTTATTTAAGGCATGCACACACATACGCGGCGCACCGTGCTCGGTGCCTCGATCGCGGCCGTGGGCGCGGGGGCCCTGGCCTCCTGCGCCGGTTCCGGCTCGCCCTCCGGGTCCGGCGCCCTCACGGCGTCCGGTTCGCCCTCCGGGTCCGGCTCCCGGACGCTGTCCGGTTCGCAGCCCCGGCCCGGCCCCGACGCCGAGGCGGGGCCCGCCGACCGCGGCGGCGGCCATGACGGTGGCCACGACGGCGGCCGCGGTGGCGGCCGTGACGGTGGCCGTGCGCCCCACGGGTCCGGGGGGTACGTGACCCCGTCCGGCCCCGAGGTCGAGGCCGCCGAGCGGGAGCGTGGGTCCGGCCCGCTGCGCAAGTTCACCCTGACCGCCACCGAGGCATCCCTCGACCTGGGCGGACCGACCGTCAGATCATGGGCGTACGACGGCATGCTGGGCCGGGAGATCCGCATCACGAAGGGCGACATCCTCCAGGTCAGGCTCGCCAACCACCTGCCGCAAGCCACCACGCTGCACTCGCACGGCATCCGGCTGCGCTGCGACATGGACGGCGTCCCCGGCCTGACCCAGCCCTCCATCAGGCCCGGCGCGGACTTCACCTACCGCTTCGCGGTCTCGCACCCGGGCACGCACTGGGTGCACTCCCACTCGGGCATGCAGCTCGACCGCGGCCTGTACGCCCCGCTGATCGTCGAGGACCCCAGGGAGCCGCTCTCCTACGACAAGGAGTGGGTCGTCGTCCTGGACGACTGGGTCGACGGCGTGGACGGCTCCACCCCCGACGGCGTGCTCGCACAGCTGACCCACGGCAGAGGGGCGGTGGACATGGGCGAGGGGCACGACATGTCCGGCGGCGGTGCGCACGAGCCGGGCGGACGGAGGTCGGCCGGCCCCTCCCGTGTCCTGCACGGCGCGCGCAGCCGCATGCTGCGCAGCCCCGGCGGCCATGTCGACTACCCGTACTACCTGGTCAACGGCCGGGTGCCGGAGGCGCCCTCGGTTTTCCGGGCCCGCCCCGGGGACCGGATCCGGCTGCGGATCATCAACGCCGGGGGCGACACCGCGTTCCGGGTGGCGCTCGGCGGCCACCAGATGACGGTGACCCACACCGACGGCTACCCCGTGCGGCACGCCCGCACGGACGCGCTGCTGCTGGGCATGGCCGAGCGCTACGACGTGCTGGTCACCGCGAAGGACGGGGTGTTCCCGCTGGTCGCGCTCGCCGAGGGCAAGAAGGCGAAGGCGCTGGCGGTCCTGCGCACCGGCGGCGGACGGCGCCCCGGAGCCGGGGTGCACCCGCAGGAGCTGGACGGCCGGGTCGTACCGGCGAGGCGGCTCGTGCCGGACGACTCCGTGGCCCTCTGCGACCGGGCTCCGGACCGTGAGCTGCGGCTCCGGCTGACCGGCAGTATGAAGCGGTTCGACTGGAGCTTCGACCGCCAGCCGTACTCCATGGACCGCCGGCACCCGGTCCGCGAGGGGGAGCGGGTCCGTCTCACCCTCGTCAACGGCACCGACATGTGGCACCCGATGCACCTGCACGGCCACACCTTCGCCCTCGCCGGCATCGACTCGGCCGGAGCGCGCAAGGACACCGCGCTGGTCCTGCCGCACCGCAAGCTCGTGGTCGACTTCAACGCCGACAACCCGGGTCTGTGGATGCTGCACTGCCACAACCAGTACCACTCGGAGTCCGGGATGATGACGGTCCTGGGCTACCGCGCCTGAGGCCGGCGCACGCCCACCGCCGGACGCGGCGGACAGGCCCCTCACCGGCGGGTTGCCGCCCGCGGCCGAGGGGCCGAGGGCCGTGTCGCCGGGCGGCTCGGTGGGGGCCCGGGTGGGCGACACCTGTAGGGCCCGGGGGACCGGACCTGTAGGTCCGACCGGACCGATAGGTCCTGGCCGGGGGCTTCAGGGGGCTTCAGGGGGCTCCTGGGCGGTTCCCCGCCGTCGGGCGCAGGCCGTCGAGCGCGGCACGGAGGATCGGCTCGACATAGTCCCGGTCGCCGTGGATCGCGGCGATGGAGGTGACCATGTCGCAGATCTGTTCGAGGGTGAGGTCGTCGCGGACCTCGCGCGCCTCCTGGGCGGCGACGAGCAGCGGCCGGGCGGCGGCCAGTACCCGGGCGCGGTTGTCGCTGAAGACGGGGGCATCGCGGTCGGAGTCCGTCAGCAGCGCGGAGGCGATGTCGTGCTTGCTGGTGAAGAAGTCGAAGAACCGGTGCAGCCAGGTCATGAGCGCCGCGCCCGGTGTCTCGCCGTGGGCGGCCGCCGCGGCCTCGCAGACGGCGTCGACCTCGTCGACGTAGAGGGCCTCCAGCAGTTCTCGGCGGCCGGGGAAGTTGCGGTACAGCGTCGCCATGCCGACCCCGGCGCGGCGCGCGATCTCGGCCATCGACACCTGAGCGCCGGGTTCGGCGAAGGCGGCGCGGGCGGCCGCGAGGATCTTGCCGCGGTTGCGCTCGGCGTCGGCGCGCCTCGACGGTGACGGCGGTGGGTCCGGGGTCATGACTTCCTAAGTGGATAGGCTTTCCGTTACGGTTAACCGGACAGGGTGTCCGCTTCTTCCGCGGCCCTGATTCTACTCACCTGCCGCGACGCGTTCGCGGTGACTCGAGGAGCCTCCATGGACTACCGACCTCTGGGGCGCACGGGCGTCTCCGTCAGCCAGTTGTGCCTCGGCGCGATGATGTTCGGCTCGTTCGGCAACCCTGACCACGACGACTCGATCAAGGTCATCCATCGGGCCCTGGACGCCGGGATCAACTTCGTCGACACCGCCGACGTCTACTCCGGCGGGGAGTCGGAGGAGATCGTGGGCAAGGCGCTCGTCGGCGGCCGGCGCGACGACGTGGTCCTCGCCACGAAGGGCGGCCTGCCGTTCGGCGACGACCCCAACCGGCGCGGGGCCTCGCGACGGTGGATCACCCGGGCGGTCGAGGGCTCGCTGCGCCGGCTGGGCACCGACTGGATCGACCTCTACCAGATCCACCGGCTCGACGCGTCCGTCGACATCGACGAGACCCTGGGCGTCCTGTCCGATCTGGTCCACGCCGGGAAGATCCGTATGTTCGGGGCGTCGACGGTCTCCGGCTCCGAGATCGTCGAGGCGCAGTGGACCGCCGAACGCCGCGGCCGTGAACGCTTCCGTACCGAGCAGCCGCAGTACTCCCTGCTGGTCCGCGCGGTCGAGTACGACGTGCTGCCGGCCTGCCGCCGTCACGGCATGGGCGTACTGACCTACAGCCCGCTGGCCAGCGGCTGGCTGACCGGCCGGTACCGCAAGGGCCGGGAGGTCGCCGGCCCGGGCTCGGCGGCCCGCCGGGACCGTTTCCCCGGCGCCTTCGACGTCACGTCCCCGGCGAACGCGGCCAAGCTCGACGCCGCCGACGCCCTCGGGGCGCTCGCCGACGAGGCCGGCCTGAGCCTCGTACAGATGGCCGTCGCCTTCGTCACCCGCCACCCGGCGGTCACCTCCGCGATCGTCGGCCCGCGCACCATGGAGCACCTCGACTCCTACCTGGCTGCCGACGGCGTCGACCTCCCCGACGACCTGCTCGACCGCATCGACGAGATCGTGCCCCCCGGACACACGGTCAACATCGCCGACAACATGTGGCAGACCAGCACGACCACGCTGGACGCGGCGTCCCGGCGCCGGCCCTAGCCCAGCGGCGACGCGTCGACGGCGATCCGTGGTCACCCGCACGCGACCACCGACAGTGACGGACGAGCCCCGGCCGTCGACCGCGAACCCCCAGCTCACAGCTCCCCGACCGAACGGGTTAACACCAAGGGGTGGACCTCAGGCAAGATGGGATGTACTGCCCACTGCCAGATTTCAAGCTGCCGGACGGTTTCTCTTGGCTGAGTACATCTACACCATGCGCAAGACGCGCAAGGCACACGGCGACAAGGTGATCCTTGACGACGTAACGCTGAGCTTCCTGCCCGGCGCGAAGATCGGTGTGGTCGGGCCGAACGGTGCCGGTAAGTCCACCGTTCTGAAGATCATGGCGGGGCTCGAGCAGCCCTCCAACGGTGACGCCTTCCTGTCGCCCGGCTACAGCGTCGGCATGCTGCTTCAGGAGCCGCCGCTCGACGAGGCCAAGACGGTCCTGGAGAACGTCCAGGACGGCGCCGCCGAGGTCATGGGCAAGCTCAAGCGCTTCAACGAGGTCGCCGAGCTGATGGCCACCGACTACTCGGACGCCCTGCTCGACGAGATGGGCAAGCTCCAGGAGGACCTCGACCACGCCAACGCGTGGGACCTGGACACCCAGCTGGAGCAGGCCATGGACGCCCTGGGCTGCCCGCCCGGCGACTGGCCGGTCACCAACCTCTCCGGTGGTGAGCGCCGCCGCGTGGCGCTGTGCAAGCTGCTGCTGGAGGCCCCCGACCTGCTGCTGCTCGACGAGCCCACCAACCACCTGGACGCCGAGTCCGTGCAGTGGCTGGAGCAGCACCTCGCCAAGTACCCCGGCACCGTTGTCGCGGTCACCCACGACCGGTACTTCCTCGACAACGTGGCCGAGTGGATCCTGGAGCTCGACCGCGGCCGGGCCCACCCCTACGAGGGCAACTACTCCACCTACCTCGACACCAAGGCGACCCGTCTCAAGGTCGAGGGTGCCAAGGACGCCAAGCGGCAGAAGCGGCTCAAGGAAGAGCTCGAGTGGGTCCGCTCCAACGCCAAGGGACGCCAGGCCAAGTCCAAGGCCCGTCTCGCCCGGTACGAGGAGATGGCCGCCGAGGCCGACAAGATGCGGAAGCTGGACTTCGAGGAGATCCAGATCCCGCCGGGCCCGCGCCTGGGCTCGATCGTCGTCGAGGTCAACAACCTCTCCAAGGCCTTCGGGGACAAGGTCCTCATCGACGACCTGAGCTTCACCCTGCCGCGTAACGGCATCGTCGGCGTCATCGGCCCGAACGGCGCCGGCAAGACGACCCTCTTCAAGATGATCCAGGGTCTGGAGACCCCGGACTCCGGCGCCATCAAGGTCGGCGAGACCGTCAAGATCTCGTACGTCGACCAGAGCCGCGAGAACATCGACCCGAAGAAGACGCTGTGGGCCGTCGTCTCCGACGAGCTGGACTACATCAACGTGGGCCAGGTCGAGATGCCGAGCCGCGCGTACGTCTCCGCCTTCGGCTTCAAGGGCCCCGACCAGCAGAAGCCGGCCGGTGTGCTCTCCGGTGGTGAGCGCAACCGCCTCAACCTCGCGCTCACCCTCAAGCAGGGCGGCAACCTGCTGCTCCTCGACGAGCCGACCAACGACCTCGACGTCGAGACCCTCTCCAGCCTGGAGAACGCGCTGCTCGAGTTCCCCGGCTGCGCCGTCGTCGTCTCCCACGACCGGTGGTTCCTCGACCGGGTCGCCACGCACATCCTCGCCTACGAGGGTGACTCCAAGTGGTTCTGGTTCGAGGGCAACTTCGAGTCGTACGAGAAGAACAAGATCGAGCGGCTGGGCGCGGACGCCGCGCGTCCGCACCGCGCCACCTACAAGAAGCTGACCCGGGGCTGATCGATCTTGCGGCACATCTACCACTGCCCGCTGCGCTGGGCGGACATGGACGCGTACGGCCACGTCAACAACGTGGTGTTCCTCCGCTACCTGGAGGAAGCCCGTATCGACTTCCTGTTCCGCCCGGAGAAGGACTTCAAGCAGGGGTCCGTGGTGGCGCGCCACGAGATCGACTACAAGCGGCAGCTCGTCCACCGGCACAAGCCGGTCGACATCGAGCTGTGGGTCACGCAGATAAGGGCCGCGTCCTTCACCATCTCCTACGAGGTGAAGGACGGGGACGTCGTGTACGTCCGGGCCTCCACCGTCATCGTGCCGTTCGACTTCGCGACGCAACGGCCGCGCCGGATCACCGCGGAGGAACGCGAGTTCCTCGAGGAGTACCAGGACGACGTGGAGGAGGCCGTCGCCGCATGACGGTGCTCCACCTCGCCGACGAGGGGGAGGCGGCGGATCTCGCGGCCTTCCTCTCCCGGCTGCTCCACTACGACCGTGGAGCCGCGGTCCGGGTGCAGGCGGCCGGCACCGCCCTCGCCGTCTTCGGCCGGCCGCCCTCCTTCGAGGTGCTCGCGGTCCGCGCCGTCCGGCTCGCCAAGCCGTACGAGGACGGGCTCGACGTCACGCTGGACGCGACCGTGTCCGCCGGAGAGCTGCTGGAGAGCGTGGACGAGTCCGCGGCCACGGCAGCCGTCCCGGCGGCGGTCACCGGGCCGCCCTGGGCCGGAGTGCTGCCGCCCCGCGGCGGCTGGCGGGCCGAGCCGGGACTGCCCGCGCCGGACGCGCTGCGGGTGATGGTCGGCGCGGCCGTCGGTGAATTCCGGCGCCGTACCGAGGAGTTGGCGCCCGAGGGCCGTACGAGGGCCGCACTCGACCGGATCGGGCGGGAGATCTGGTCCCGGACCGTCGGGGACACCGGGCTGCCCGTACGGGCCGTCCACGCCGCCCAGTCCCTGGGGTTCCTGCGGGCGGCGACGGCCGCCGAGGAGCTGGCACTGCTCTCGTCGGGCGCGTGGCTGCGGCTGCGCACGCCGTACGGGTCGATCGTCGTACGGCGTACCGGGACGGGCCTCGGGATGCCGGCCCTCAGCGTCCGCTGAGTCCGCCGCGTCCGCTGAGTCTGCTGCGTCCGGCCCGGGGGATCACTCCGGGGTGTTCACCATCGACGCCGCCGCGTACGTCAGGTAGTTCCACAGCGTCGTCTCGTGCTCCTCGGACAGACCCAGCTCGTCGACCGCGTCCCGCATGTGCCTCAGCCAGGCGTCGTGCGCGGCCCGGTCGACCACGAACGGGGCGTGCCGCATCCGCAGGCGCGGGTGGCCGCGGTTGTCGCTGTACGTCGTGGGACCGCCCCAGTACTGCATGAGGAACAGCGCGAGACGCTCCTCGGCCGGGCCCAGGTCCTCCTCCGGGTACATGGGCTTGAGGATCGGGTCCTCGGCGACTCCCTGGTAGAAACGGTGCACCAGCCGGCGGAAGGTCTCCTCCCCGCCGACCTGCTCGTAGAAGGTCTGCTCCTGAAGCGTGCCGCGCCGAATCTCTTTCACCTCCCCATGGTCTCAGACGCGAAGACGGAGGTCTCCAGGCTTAGGACCACCAGTACCGGCACACTGGGCAGGGCGGGGTGCTCGCTTCCCGGGGCCCGGCGCCGCACAGTGGAGACATGAGCGCCCACCATCCCGGCCGCGACGACAAGGGCCTCGCAGATCTCCCGGACTTCGCGGATCTCCCGGACCTCGCGGCTCTCGCCGTCTCGGAGCGTGCGGCGCTGGTGCGCGAGATCGAGGCGAGCGGGGCCTTCGCCCCCGACCCCCGCTGGCGGGAGGCCTTCATGGCCGTCCCGCGCCACCTCTTCGTGCCGTACTACTACGTCGGCGGCGTCGGCGGCCATGAGCGGCGCTGGGGCGAGAGCCCCGACCCGCGCGCGCGGGAACGGTGGCTGCGCGGCGCCTACGAGGACACCCCTCTGGCCACCCGGCTGCGCGACGGCGAACTGCTCTCCTCCAGCAGCCAGCCCTCCCTGATGGCGCTGATGCTGGCCGCGCTGCGCGTCGAGGACGGCGACCGGGTCCTGGAGATCGGCGCCGGCACGGGCTACAACGCGGCGCTGCTGTCGTACCGGCTCGGCGACTCCTGCGTCACCACCGTCGACCTGGACCCGGAGATCACGGAGTCGGCGCGCAGGCACCTCGCCGCCGCCGGGTTCCACCCGGCCGTCGTCACGGGGGACGGGGCGCGCGGGGTGCCGGAGCGGGCGCCGTTCGACCGGATCATCGCGACCTGCACGCTGGCGTCGATCCCGCGCGCGTGGGTCGCCCAGTGCCGCCCCGGAGCGCTGATCCTGGCGCCCATGGCCACCGGACTGATCGCGCTGACGGTACGGGACGCCGGGAACGCCGAGGGCACGTTCCTGCACACCCCCGCCTACTTCGTGCCCCTGCGCGGCGAGAGCCGGCCCGACTCCGAGCCCGCCGCGTGCGGCGGGGTGCCGCGGCGGGCCAGGGAGAGTGACCTGTTCCGCTTCCTGCTGGCGCTCACCCGGGGCACCCTCGACCCCCAGGAGGCGTACGCCCTGTGGGAGCGCGAGGGCAGGCCGGGCCGGGAGCGGTACGGCATCACGGTCGGTGCCGGGGCCGTGTGGGCGTGGCTGGACGAGCCGGAGGGGCCGTACTCCTGGCCCCTGCCGGCCTCCTGACCGGGGTCTGTGTCCCGAGCCCCTGTCCGGGGTCCCCGGATCCCTATCCGCGGCGGACGGTGATCGTCGTCCAGGCGCCCACGTGCACCCGGTCGCCGTCCTGGAGCGGTACCGGGACGAACGGCTGGATCGGTTCCTCACCGCCGTTGACCGTCGTGCCGTTCGTCGAGTTCTGGTCGACGACCGCCCAGGTGCCGTCCGGCTGCTGGACCAGCACCGCGTGCTGGTGCGAGACGCCCGGGTCCTCCGGCGGCACCGACAGGTCGATGTCGGGGGTCTCGCCGGTGGAGTGGCGGCGACGGCCGATGGTGACCTGGTTGCCGGTGAGCGTGCGCTGCTGCTCGGGCGAGTACGCGGGCAGGTTGAGCCCCGCGGCCTCCGGGCCCGAGCGGTGCATCATCGCCATGAAGTACGCGCGGTCGGGACCGATCGTCGCCGTCCAGGTCGCCGGCTGCTGCGGGTACGCCGGGCCGGGCGGCGGCGCCTGCCGGCCGCCGGGCTGCGGGTAGCCGTAGCCACCGCCCTGGGGCGAGCCCGGGCCGCCGGGACCACCGGGGCCGCCGGGGGCCTGGTGGGACGGCGGGGAGAGCACCCAGTCGTCGTCACCGCCGCCGAAGGACGGACCGCCGGACTGCGGCGGCCGACCCGTCTCCTGCGGGAAGCCGGGCGGGGCGGTGGGACCGGAGGGCTGGAACGCCTGCGGGGCGCCCGGACCACCGGGGCCACCAGGGCCACCACCGGGACGGCCGGGGCCGCCGGGGCCCGTCGCGCCCGGACCGGGCGGCGGCGGAACCGGCCGCGAGGGGTCGCCACCGAAGACGCCGGGACCACCGGGGCCGCCAGGCCCACCGGGACCGCCCGGTCCCGAGGGGTCACGTCGGAAGGGGTCGGACGATGGGCCCGACGGCGGCTGTCCGAAGGCGCCGGGGCCGGTGGGCGGGCCGGGAGGAGCGGAGGGGTCGTGACCGAAGGCGTTGGGGCCACCGGAGGTGCCGCCGCGGCCCGACGGGTCGCGCCCGAAGGCACCGGGACCGCCCTGACCGGAGGGCTCACGCCCGAAAGCGCCCGGACTTCCGGGACCACCGGCCGTAGCGCCAGGACCGCCCGGACCCGACGGGTCACGGCCGAACGCCCCCGGACCACCGGGACCACCGGGGCCACCGGGACCGCCGGGACCGCCCGGACCCGACGCCTCGCGTCCGAACGGCGGCGGGCCGCCCGGTCGGGACGACGGGTCGCCGCCGAACGGCGGGCCCGGCGGGATCGGCTCGGCGGGGCGGTTCACCTGGGACGGACGTGAACTCTGGTAGTCGAAGGAGTCGCTGCCGCCGAAGGACGGGGGCGGCGCCTGGAACCGCGGATCGGGGCCCGCGCCCGCACCCGGGCCGCCGGCCGGCGGGCGCGGGGCGGCCGGTGTGTACGAGGTCGCCGTGTTGGTGAGGAAGTTCCACCGGCACTCCTCGCAGAACGGCGCACCGCCCTCACGGGGCGTACGGCACTGCGGGCACAGCTCGGGCTCGCGGTCCGGCACGGAGGAGAGGGGCCGGCCCCCGGGCTGGGTGCCCTGCGGGGGCGGGAAACCGTAGCCGCCGGGCGGCGGGGGCGGAGGTACGGCACCGGCCATGCGGTGACCGCAGACCTCGCACCAGTCGTCGGAACCCGACTGGTGTCCGTTCGGGCAGGTCGGCATGTCGGCGCGTCCCCCTTTCCTTCGGTGTCCCAAATGGGTCGCTCAGGTCACTTCTTTACACGAACAGTCTTTGTGGACCGGGTCTCGAGCGTCATCTCGTCGGCGTCCGCGACCTTCGCCTTCAGTCGCACAGTACCTGTCGGGGCATCGACCACGTCCACCACCTTCGCAAGCAGTTTCGCAGTATCCGCGTTCCCCGAGACGCTCGCGAGCTGAACCGCCCTGCCCAGTTTGGCCGTTGCTCCGTCCATATCGCCCGCTTTGCGGAGATCCAGCCCCTGCTGGATGACCTGTGCCAGTTCGGCCTGTCCCGTGTAGTGCGCGACCTGCGGGTTGATCGAGGTCGAGGCGGCCATGTCGTCGGTCCACACGGCCTTGACCAGGCCCGGGGACCCCAGGGCCTGCACGGTGCCTTCGGGCTGCGGCACGACCAGCGAGACGCGCGCGGCGAGCATCTCCTGGCCGATGTTCGCGGCCGGGACCTCGACGCAGACGTGGTAGTCGCGGGACTCGTCGCCCCAGGAACCCGTGGGGTAGTCGCCCGCGCGCGGGCCCGCCTCCGTGCGGCGGTCGGTCAGCTCCTCGACCGTCGGGGCGACCTGCTTGACGAACTTGATGGTGGTGCCGACCGGGGTCCACAGCCGCAGCGCGACGTCCGCGACCTCCTTGCCCATCGCCGTCTCCATCATCTGCGTGAAGTCGGCGGCGAGGCCGGACGGGTCGGCGACGATGTCGGCGGTGCCGAGCAGCGCGGAGGCGATGCCTGTGACTTCTTTCACTTCCCAGTCGGTGCCCACACCACGGGCGTCACAGGTGAACCGGCCCGCGCTCGCGTCGAGGGCGGCCTTGAGGTCCTGCGGCGACTCGTGCTCGTTGCGGCCGTCGGTGAGCAGGATGCCGTGCCGGATCGCGACATCGGCCGAGGACAGCAGCCGCTCGGCCAGCCGCAGCCAGGTGCCGATCGCCGTGCCGCCGCCCGCGCTCAGCCGGCGCAGGGCCTGCTTGGCCTGCTCGCGCGTGGTGGCGTCGGCGACCGCGAGCCGCCCGCCGCCCGGGTAGACCTCCTTGGCCACGTGCGTGCCGCCGATCACCGCGAAGTGCACACCGTCGCGCAGGGTGTCGACGGCGGCGGCCGTGGCGTCCCGGGCGTTGCGCATCTTGGTCGGCGGGTAGTCCATCGAGCCGGAGCAGTCCACCATGATCGCCACGGCGGCGGACGGGCTCTCGCCCGGCGCGTAGAGGTGCGGCGCGGCGACCGCCGTGCCCACGGTGCCGCCGCCGGTGGCGGTCACCGTGACGATCGCGTTGACCTCGCGGCCGCCCTCCGGCAGGTACTCGTTCTGGTAGACGTCCACCGAGAACTGCGGCACGTTCGACTTCGAGAAATTGGCCATACGTACTCAAATCCCCCTCGTGCGCCTCGTTGAAGCGAGGCGAAGACTGTGGACGGACCGGTCCCCTCCGGTCCGTCGAGGCTTCCCCGTGAGCTGTGTTCAGGTACGGCTTTTGTGCGGCCTCAGGCGGATCCTGCCCCCTGCGGCGGCGCGGGGAACGGCACGACGGCCACTGTTACGTTGTCGTGGCCCCCACCGTCCAGGGCGTGCCCGACGAGCACGCGGGCGCCGTGCAGCGGACGGACTGCGGCGTCGAGAGGGACCACGTCGGCCATCTCGTCGGCCGCCTCAGCGTAGTTCCACAGGCCGTCGGTGCACACCACGACGACACCGGGCCGGTCCGGCTTGAAGGAAGCGGTGTGCGGCTCCAGTTCGTAGGCGTCCGCGCCGAGCCAGCCGGTGATCGCGTGGGCGCGCTCGTCGGCGTACGCCTCGGCCTCGTTCATCAGGCCCGCGGCGACCATCTGGGCGGCCCAGGAGTCGTCCTCGGTGAGCCGGGCCGGGGGTGAACTGCGGTCCGCCGGGACCCAGTAGGCGCGGCTGTCGCCGACCCAGCCGACGACCAGCAGACCGGCGGTGACGACCGCGCCGACGAGGGTGCAGGCCGGGGCGTTCTGGTGCGGGGCGTGCTCGCGGGCGGTGGCCGGCTCGTCGGCCAGCGCGTTGACCGCGTGCGAGGCGGCGACGATCGCCTCGTGCATGGCCGCCTGCGGGTGGGTGCCGTGCGGCAGGGCCGCCAGCAGCGACTCGCTCGCCGCCCTCGACGCGGCCATGGAGGCGTCGTCGGGGCGGGTCGCCGAGGACACGCCGTCGCAGACGATCGCGACGAGCGCGGGCGAGCCGTCGGGCAGCGCGGTGGTGCCGAGGCCGAAGGAGTCCTCGTTGCGGTGATGGCGCAGCCCGCGGTCGCTGACGGCGGCCAGCGGGCCCGACTCCAGCTCCATGTGGTCGCGTTCGCGGGGCTGGGCGTGCCCGCAGTTCTCGCAGTACCCGTCGTCGTCGACCCGCCCGGCGCGGCAGGCCACACACACCTTGGCGGGCTCGGCCACCACGGCGGCCTCGGCGGCCACCCGCGGATCCGGAGCCTGCAACGGATACTCCTCGGGCTCCGCGGGCCGGTCGAACCGGACACCGGTGGCGGGGATGTCGGGGGTGTCGGGGGAGACGACGGGAACACCGGAGTGCGGGGGCACGGGCGCGCCCGAAGGGTGCGGGAGGGCACCGCTCGGGCCCGCCACCGACGGAGCCCCGCCGGACGGCGGCACCGGCTGCGCGGGCGCCGCCGTCGACCAGGCCGCCGTCTCCGCGGGAACCGGTGGCGCCGAGCCGTTCATCGTGAGGGTGGGATGGTCGTCCGGGTGGGGCGGTACGACCGACAGGTCGTATCCGCACGCTCCGCAGAAACGGTCACCCGCATCGAGCGGCTCCGCGCAGCTCGGACACGTCGGCAGCGCTGCCTGCCGGGGGATCTGCGACATCAACTACACCCACGTCCGGGGGCGGTAACGATTGGCACGTTCCACCAGGTCGATCCTCTCCTCACCGCCACTCGCCAGCCGGGCGAGCGTGCGGTACGAGCGCTCCAGGCCGAAGCGGAGCCCCCGCTCGTCCAGTTCGCTGCCGAGCAGCACCCGACGGGCCCCGGGACCCGCGCCCTGGCCACCGGAGAGTATCCAGTCCAGCGCGCACCCGAGCACCTCCGCGGACAACTGCTCGCGGCGCGTCGGGTCGAGACCGTACGCGTCCAGCGCCTCGACCTGCGCGGCGCCGGCGGTGAGGTCCTCCAGGAAGGGTACGTCGGAGGCGACCGCGGTCCGCTGCCGCAGCCGGGCGCGGACCGCCGCCACCCGGGCCGCGGTGTAGTGGATGGAGGACTCCGGCACCGACTCCAGCGTCTTCACCGCCCCCCGCCGGTCCCCGGCCGCCAGCTGCACGCGCGCCAGCCCGAAGGCCGCGCTGACATAGCTCGGGTCGGTCGACCACACAAGCCGGTAGTACTCGGCCGCGTTGTCCAACTGGCCCAGCACCTCGGCGCACAGACCGAGCGCCAGCTTGGGCGCGGGCTCGCCCGGGAAGGCGTCGTAGATCGCGTCGAAGGCGAGCGCGGCACCCTCGTGGTCGCCGGTGGCCAACGAGGCCACGCCCCGGTACCAGACGACCCGCCAGTCGTCGGCCCGCTCGTCCTCCAGCGCCCCCAGGGACAGCTGGGCGGCCTGCTGGTCGCCGTTCTCCAGCAGGGCGCGGACCTGCCGCAGCCGGGTCTCCACGGACGGCGCCGGCGCGGCCGTGAGCGCCGTGATCAGCTCGGCCGGCGCGGAGGCCAGCAGACCGGCGAGGAAGCCGGCGTTGGGGTCGGACGGGTCGACGTGCGGGACCGGCAGCGCGAGGGCGGCGGCCGGCGCGGGCACGGTCCGCACCAGGCCCGCCGTCACGGCGGGCGCGGGAGCCGCCGGGGCCGAACTCCCGTTGGCGCGGCGGGGCGCGACGACCCGCGCCCCGAGCCGTGACACCTCCGCGTCCAGTCTCGGGAACAGCTCCGTGTCCGTGACCTTCACCTCGGGGCCGAACAGCGTCGACAGCGCGGGCCGGGCCCGCCCGCTCTGCAGCGAGACGACCTCCCGCAGCACACCCGTCAGCTGCTCCGCCATCTCCTGCGCGGAGGCGAACCGGCGGGCCGGGTCGGGGTCGGTGGCGCGTACCAGCAGCCGGTAGAAGGACTCGTACCGGCGGAAGACCTCGATGTTGTCCGGGTCGGGCAGCGAGTCGGCGAAGACCGTCGTGTAGCCCTGGAAGTCGAAGGTCAGGACGGCCAGCGTCCGGCCGACCGTGTAGAGGTCGCTCGCCACCGACGGGCCGACGTCGGCCACCTCCGGCGCCTGGTAGCCGACCGTGCCGTAGATGGCCGACTCGTCGTCGTCCATCCTGCGCACCGCGCCCATGTCGATCAGCTTGAGCTGGTCCTCGGTCTGGATCGCGTTGTCGACCTTGAAGTCGCAGTACAGCAGGTTGCGGCTGTGCAGATGACCGAGCGCCTCCAGGGCCTCGATGCCGTACGCGCAGGCCTGCTCCACGGGCAGCGGGTCCCGCTTGCCGTCGGACGTGCGGCGCGCGTTGGCGATCTCCTTGAGGGACTTGCCGCCGACGTACTCCATGACGATGTAGCCGTCGAGCGAGCCGGTCCGCTGGTCGAGGTGCTCGACGAAGTTGTAGATCCGCACGATGTTGGCGTGCTCGATCTCGGCGAGGAAGCGCCGCTCGGAGATCGCGGCGGCCATCGCGTCCTGGTCGCCGGTGTCCAGCAGGCCCTTGAGGACCACCCAGCGGTCGGAGACCGCCCGGTCCACCGCCAGGTAGACCCAGCCCAGGCCGCCGTGCGCCAGGCAGCCCACGACCTCGTACTGCCCGTGCACGACGTCCCCGGCCTTCAGCTTCGGGACGAAGGAGTACGGGTGGCCGCACTTGGTGCAGAAGCCCTCCGTGCGCCCCGGCTGCTTGCCGCGCGAACGGCCCACCGGGGCACCGCAGTCGGAGCGCGAGCAGAACCGCTTGCGCTCGGGCACCTCCGGGTTCTCCAGGACCATCTCGCGGGGGTCGGGCTTCGGCACCTGCGGCACCGAGACCAGGCCGACGCCGAGCCGGGCCCGCCCGGAGGAGCCGGCCGTCGAACCGGAGCTGCGCACCGACACCGAACGGCCCGTCGACTTCCCCGACAGGGAGCGCGAGAGCCGGCCCGACACCGAGCGGCGCGACTTCGACGAATGCGACGACGTACGGGAGCTGCGGGCGCTGCGGGCCGAGCGGGAGCTGCCGCTGCCCGCCGAGCCCTTGCCGCCGCCGGTCATGCCGGTGGCGGGCGAACCGACCAGCCCTCCTCCAGAGGGGGGACCCCCAGCGGAGACGACCGGCGCCAGACCGCAGGTGTCGCAGTACAGCTCGCCGCCGCCCACGTCCTCGTACGATCCCTCGCAGCCCGGTCGCTGACACGACTGTCCTGCCTGACTCATGGCTACCGCTCCCCCCTGTGGTCCTGAGGTCCGCCCTGTTCCGCCGCGCGCGGGGCGGTCAGCAGTTCGGCGGCCGCCCGCTGGTAGCGCAGGACGGCCTGTTCGGCGACGCGTAGATCGCAGGGCGCGCTCCACAGCATGCGACGCGCCGCGTCGTAACGCTCGATGAGGAACGGGTCCTCGGCGAGGCCGTGCCGGGCGACCTTCGCCTTGTACGCGTCGAGCCGGCCGCGCAGCTCCGCGCGGACCGCCAGCGGCGCGGTGACCGCCGTCAACGACTCGCGGGCGCGCAGCAGTTCGTCCTCGGCCTTCTCCTCCAGGGACTCCAGGAGCGGGGACAGCCGGTGCCACTGGGCGTGTCTGCGGTACTCGGCGGCCGTCGCCAGCTGCTCCTGGAGCACGGTCGGCGGACCGCTGACCACCGGCACCTCCGTCGCGGCGATCTTCGCCAGCACCTCGCCGCGCGCGGTGCGCGCCTCGGCGAGCGTACGGTCCGCGCGGCTGAGGATGTCCCGCAGCTTCACCAGCCGCTGCTCCGCGTCCTGACGGACCGTCAGAACAGCGTCGATCTCCCGTCGTACGTCCTCCAGCGCGCGTGCCTCACGGTCGTACACGGTGGTGTCCGGACGGCCGCCGCCCGGCGCCGAGCTGCCCTGCGTGGGCACCCAGTACCCCAGCGGGTCGGACACCACCTGCTCGCGCAGGCGCGTCAGCGTGCGCGTGATGCGCTCCAGGTCGTCACCCGCCGGGTGCTCGCCCGGGCGCACCCCCACCGAGTGCGCCAGCCGGTGGGTGCGCTGGAGTTCCGCGGCCAGTAAATCGATCCGTGCGGGCAGCGCCGACCACACCGCGTCGGCGGCGACGACCATGTCCAGCGACGAGGCGTACAGGTCGTTCATCCGGTCGACGAGGGAGGTGAGCGAGAAGCTCTCGCTGAGCTTGCCGGTGCCGTGCATCGTCGGCGCGCTCGCCAGCGCCGACCCGGCGACCGTCACCGACTCGCCGCGCAGCAGCTCCGTCAGCTCCACCAGATCCTCACGGCTGGACCAGCGGCGCCGCGAACGGATGTCCCGCGCGGAGCGCAGCGCGTCCGTGTACGCGTCGAAGTACGCCCACAGCAGGGTGATCGACGCCTCCGCGCCCGCCCAGCGCTCTCTGGTGACACCGGTCAGTTCGGCGCCTTCGAGGAGTCGGCGGCCCGCGTGGTCCTGGAGGGCGAGGAGCGAGGTCTCGATCGCCTCGTGCTCCGCGCCGAGCCGCGCCAGCGCACGGTCGACCTCGTCCCGGTCCATCACCGGCCCGGGGGGTCCCGTGACGCCCATCGATCACCTCTCGTCGCTGTGTGGTCGTTCGTTCGCTTCCTGCCGGCGCTCCGTCAGCTCTTGCGCAGGTACTGCGCGGGCGTGGGCGGTTGCGACGTCGCCGCGTCGCTTCCCAGTGTCGCCGACAGCCATGTGTCGTACGACGCCTGCCAGCCGCTCGCCCGGTACTCCACCAGGATCCGGTTGACCCGGCGTACCAGGTCGTCGGCGTCCTTGTTCATCGCCACGCCGTAGTACTCGGTCGTGAACGGGTCGCCCTTGAGCTCCACCGTGGGGTCCTGGGCGGCCTGGCTCGCCGCGAGCGCGCCGTCGGTGACGACCCCGTCGACCTCGCCGAGCTGAAGCCGGACCAGACAGTCCAGCTGGTTGGGCACGACGGTGCCGAGGTCCACGCTCTTCGGGATCCGGCCCGCGTCCCGGTCCTCGGTCAGCTGGGCGTTGGCCGTCGAACTGGCCGCCGTGCAGACCTTCTTGCCCGCCAGCGTGTCGTCGTACCCCTTGATCGTCGAGGACTTGGGGGCGAGGAGCTGCTGGCCCGTCTTGAAGTAGGGCGCGGAGAACGAGACATCGGCCAGCCGGGCGCAGGTGATCGTCATCGTGCGGACGACCATGTCGACCCGGCCCTCCTGGATGGCCGGGATGCGCTGGTTGGTCGGGATGGCCTTGAACTGGACCGCGTCCGGGTCGCCGAGGATGTCCTGGGCTATCCGGTGGACCAGGTCGATGTCGAAGCCCTCCAGCTCCGCCGTGGTGTTGTTGGGGTCGCGGTAGCCCCAGCGGTAGCTGTTCTGGTCCACGCCGACGACCAGCTTGCGCTTCTCGCCCTGCCGGGCCTTGATCGCGGCGATCGTCGGGCCGTCCGCGCCGGACGGCGACAGCGTCTGCTTCTCCGGGGCCTCACAGGAGGCGTCGGCCGCCCGGGTGCCCTCGGCGACCCCCGGGCCGCCCAGGCCCGCCGGGCCCTCCCCGTGGGACTGGGTCAGCGGCAGCAGCATCACGAAGGCCAGCGCGAGGGCGCAGATGACCGCCATCGCCCCTACGCCGCCCCAGCCCTTCAGACCGGCCCGCACACGTCGTGCACGCATCGTCACGCCCCCTCTCACCGGTACTCCGACAGCCTGCGGCCGATGCCGAGGACCGCGCCCGCCGCGCCCAGGACGGCGAGGACGGCCGCGCCGATCGACAGCCCGGTCATCGCGTCCAGACCGTCCCCGGCCGCCTGCCGGAACTCGGTCTGCTCGTGGGCGAGCGCGTTCTCCAGGTTCGTCTCGACACTGTCGAAGCACTCGCCCGTCGCGCCCTTGCCGCCGATCACCAGGTCCAGCGCCTGCTCGTAGTTGCCGTTGTCGTCCTGCGCGCGGGCCGCCGTGTGCCGCTTCTTCCACTCGGCCATGTTGCCCTCGGCCGAGGTGACCGGCTGCTCGCCCGCCTTGTCGTCGGCGAGCTTCGCCGCCTGCGCGAGGCCCTTGCCGAGGGTGGCCATGTCGGAGGTGAACTCGTGGTCGTACTTGTCGACCGTCAGCTCCTTGCCGTCGGCCGTCACCTTCGTCGTCTCGGCGCCGCGCGCCACCAGCGTGAGGTTCTCGTTGCCGCGCGCCTTGAGGGAGGCGATCCGGGCGTCGTGCAGCACGTTCAGCGAGCGGACGCCGTGGTCGTAGGAGTCGTTCAGCCCGGCGCGGGCCACGCTGTGGCCGATCACCAGCCAGAGCAGGACGACGGTGGCGGTCGCCGTGGCCGCGACCAGGCCGTGGTTCAGGACCCGGTTCGTACGCCGGTAGTTGCGGTGCTGGGCCCAGGCCAGGCCGGCCAGCGCGAGGACACCCAGCGCGATCGCCGCCCACGGGTAGGGCGTGGCGTCCGCGTAGTCGTCCTCCAGGCGCTGGTTCTCCTTCTTGTAGAGGTCCTCCGCGGCCGGGAGCATCTCGTCCTGCATCTTCTGGTTGGCGTACCGCAGATAGGCGCCGCCGACCGGGAAGCCCTGCCGGTTGTACGTCCGCGCGCGCTCGACCAGGCCCTTGTACTCGGGCAGCAGCTTGTTCAGCTTCGTGATCGCGGCGGCGGAGGGGGAACCGGGGTCGGCGTTGTTGGCCGCGGTGATGAGCTTGGCGGCGGCCTCGTCGATGTCCTCCTCGTAGCGTCGCCGGGACTCCGCGGTCTCCTGGCCCCCCGCCAGGAAGCCGCTGGAGGCCGCGGTGTTGGCGTCCGCGAGGGAACGGTAGATGTCCGCGGCGGCCGTGCTCAGGGGCTGGCTCTTGTGCAGCACGTCGTCGGCGGCGGCCTCGCGGTCGGCCGTCTGCCAGGCGGTGACCGCGCCGAACGCGACCACGAGGAGGGCGAGGAGGGCGCCGATGATGCGGAGGCGGCCTGGTTCCGTGGTCGCGGCGGCGCGCGCCTTGTCCACGCCCTCGGCGAAGGCCGTACGGCGCGGTGGCGCGGGTGCGGGCACCACCGCGGGCGTCGGCGGTGGTGCCGTGCTGGTCGTTGGCGGGTTTGCCACGTCTCTGACCTCCCCCATGGTCATGTCTCGCCGCAAGTATCGCTGGCGGGAGTGACAATGCGAACCCGGTTGGCTGGATCTTGATCAGATCGCAGTGACCCTCCGCTCATGAATACGCGGTGGGCGTGTGTTCGGTTCCTTCCCGAGGGGTGGGGATATGTGCCCCTCGGGCCGGTTCACCTCACGCTTCGAAGAACTCCCGTGTCCTTTCCCGCGCCTCGGGTCCCAGCCGCACGTGGTCCATGCCCAGCAGCGCCGCCCCCAGCACCGGGCGGGCCTTTACCACCCTCGTCTCCGCCTTGGGTGCCTTCTCCGCCAGCAGGTTCCGTACCCCGTCGTCCAGTTGACCGTGACCCGCCGTCAGGACACCGCCGCCGAGCAGGACCGGGGTCTCCTCCTCCAGGAGGTCCAGGCGGGTCAGGGCGACCAGGGCCATCGTGGCCACCTCCTGGGCCAGGCGGTCGACGATCGCGCGGGCCACGCGGTCGCCGGCCGCCGCCGTCGCGAAGAGCACCGGTGTCAGCTCGTGCCGGCGCACGTCGGGGACCCGGCCCAGATGCAGGGCCTCGATCAGCGCGTACATGGTGGCCAGGCCGAAGTGGGCCGGGAGCGCCTCGGACAGGGCGGTCGCCTCGCCGCGGCCGTCCTCCGCGCGTGCCGCGTGCCAGACGGCCTCCTCGGCCAGGCCCCAGCCGCCGCCCCAGTCCCCGGAGAGACGGCCGAGGGCCGGGAAGCGGGCGGTGCGGCCGTCGGGACGCATGCCGACGCAGTTGATGCCGGCACCGCAGACGACGGCCACGCCCCGGGGCTCGGAGACGCCCGCCCGCAGGATCGCGAAGGTGTCGTTGCGGACGTCGACGGAGGCGCCCCACGCGCGCGCGTGCAGGGCCGCCGCCAGCTGTTCCTCCTCGACGGGCAGGTCGGCGTTGGCGAGGCAGGCCGAGACATGGGCGACCGAGCCGACACCGGCGGCGGCGTACGCGCGCGTGACGGTGTCCGCGAGGGCGTCGACCGCCGCTTCGACACCGTCCGCCGGGGGCCGGAAGCCGCCGCCGCGGGCCGTGGCGAGCACCTCCCCGTCCGCCGCCACGACGGCCACGTCGGTCTTGCTGTTGCCCGCGTCGATGGCGAGGACACTTGCCGTCAGGCCCACGCCAGGTGCTCCCTGTTGTGTGCGATCAGCCGGTCGGTCAGCTGCTCGGCGTACGCGTACTGGCCGACCAGGGGGTGGGCGAGCAGGGCGCGGAAGACACGGTCACGGCCGCCGCGCAGCGCCGCCTCCAGCGCCAGGTCCTCGTACGCCGTCACGTTGGCCATCAGGCCCGCGTACAGGGGGTCCACGGAGGCCGTCGGCAGGGGGGAGGGGCCCTTGGGACCGACCGCCGCCTGGACCTCGATCACCGCGTCGTCGGGGAGGAAGGGGAGCGTGCCCTCGTTGCGGGTGTTCACCACCTGGTACGGGCTGCCCGACCCGGTGAGCAGCGCCGCCGCCAGGTCCACGGCCGCCTCCGAGTAGAAGGCCCCGCCGCGCTTCGCCAGCAGCTCCGGCTTCTCGTCCAGGGCCGGATCGCCGTACATCTCCAGCAGCTGCCGTTCCATGGCGGCGACTTCGGCCGCCCGCGACGGCTTGGTACGCAGTTCCCGTACGACCTCGTCGTGGGCGTAGTAGTAGCGCAGGTAGTACGACGGGACCACGCCCAGCCGGTCGAGGACGGGGCGGGGCAGGTGGAGGTCGGCGGCGATGGCGTCGCCGTGGTCGGCCAGCAGGTCCGGCAGGACGTCCTCGCCCTCGGGGCCGTCGAGCCGTACCGCCGTCTCCCAGGTGAGGTGGTTGAGGCCCACGTGGTCGAGGTGGACGTCCGACGGGGAGACGCCTAGCAGCGCGGCGAACTTCCGCTGGAAGCCGATGGCCACGTTGCACAGGCCGACCGCGCGGTGGCCCTCCTCGAGGAGGGCGCGGGTGACGATGCCGACCGGGTTGGTGAAGTCGATGATCCAGGCCCGGGGGTTGGTGCGGCGGACCCGTTCGGCGATGTCCAGGACCACCGGGACCGTGCGCAGCGCCTTGGCCAGACCGCCGGCGCCGGTGGTCTCCTGGCCGACGCAGCCGCACTCCAGGGGCCAGGTCTCGTCCCGCTCGCGGGCGGCCTGGCCGCCGACGCGGAGCTGGAGCAGGACGGCGTCGGCGCCGTCCACCGCCGCGTCCAGGTCGGACGTCGTGACGATCCGGCCGGGGTGGCCCTGCCGGGCGAAGATGCGCCGGGCCAGGCCGCCGACCAGGTCGAGGCGTTCGGCCGCCGGGTCCACCAGGACCAACTCCGTGACGGGGAGGGTGTCCCGCAGCCGTGCGAAGCCGTCGATCAGTTCGGGTGTGTAGGTCGAGCCGCCGCCGACCACGGTGAGTTTCACAGGAGGTTCAACCCTTTACTCCGGTCAGGGTGACGCCCTCGACGAACGCCTTCTGTGCGAAGAAGAACACGAGGATCACCGGGGCCATGACCAGCACGGTGGCGGCCATGGTGAGGTTCCAGTCGGTGTGGTGGGCGCCCTTGAAGGACTCCAGGCCGTAGGACAGGGTCCACGCGGCCGGGTTCTCCGAGGCGTAGATCTGCGGTCCGAAGTAGTCGTTCCAGGCGTAGAAGAACTGGAAGAGCGTGACGGCGGCGATGCCGGGCTTCGCCATCGGCAGGATCACCTTCAGCAGGGTGCGCAGGTCACCGCAGCCGTCCACCTTCGCCGCGTCCACGTACTCGTTCGGGATGGTCGTCAGGAACTGGCGCAGCAGGAAGATCGAGAACGCGTCGCCGAACGCCATCGGGATGATCATCGGCCACAGCGTGCCCGACAGGTCCAGCTGCTTCGCCCAGAACAGGTACATCGGGATGACGACCACCTGCGGAGGCAGCATCATCATCGAGATCACCAGCATGAGCGTCAGATTGCGGCCCCGGAAGCGGAACTTGGCCAGCGCGTACGCCACGGGGATCGAGGAGACGACGGTGAGGACTGTTCCCAGTCCCGCGTAGAGCAGCGTGTTCTTCCACCAGGTGACGAAGCCGGGGGTGTCGAAGACCTTCCGGTAGTTGGCCCATTCCCAGGTGTGCGGGATCAGGTCCCGGCTGAGCGCCTGCGAGTCGCTCATCAGGGACGTCAGGAACACGAACACGAAGGGGAGGGTGAAGAAGAGGGCCGCCGCGACGCCCAGGGAGTGGATCGCGATCCATTCGAGGAGCGCCTTGCGGCGCGCGGTGCGTTCGGCGGGTGAGGCCGGGGTGTTCGTCTCCACCGGCCGCTCCAGCACGGGGGCGATGTCCTGGGCCATGTCAGTCACCTGCCTGGATGAGACCGCCCCGGCGCCGCATCAGAAGCGCGGTGAACGCCATCGACAGGACGAACAGGACCAGGGCGACGACACAGGCGGAGCCGTAGTCGAAGCGCTGGAAGCCGAGGTTGTAGACGAGCTGGGGGAGGGTGAGCGTGGAGTGCTCGGGGTAGCCGGGCTCGAACATGGTGCCCGCGCCCTGGATCACGCCCGAGGCGACCTTCCCGGCGACCAGGGGCTGGGTGTAGTACTGCATCGCCTGGATGACGCCCGTGACGACCGCGAACATGATGATCGGCGAGATGTTGGGAAGGGTGACGAACCGGAACCGCTGCCAGGCCGACGCGCCGTCCAGCTCCGCCGCCTCGTACTGCTCCCTCGGTACGTCGAGCAGCGAGGCCATGAAGACGACCATCAGGTCGCCGACGCCCCACAGGGCCAGCAGGGTCAGGGCCGGCTTGGACCAGGTCGGGTCGTTGAACCAGCCGGGCGCCGGGATGCCGATCGTCTCCAGCATCGAGTTGACCGGGCCCGTACCGGGGTTGAGGAGGAACGCGAAGGCCATGGTGGCCGCCACGGGCGGGGCCAGGTAGGGCAGGTAGAAGAGGGTGCGGAAGACGCCCGTACCCGTCTTGATCTTCGTGATGAGCAGGCCGATCCCGAGTCCGAACAGGACTCGCAGGCTCACCATGATCACGACCAGCCACAGCGTGTTGCGCAGGGCGGGCCAGAAGAAGGGGTAGGACTCGAAGACGTACGTCCAGTTCTTCGTTCCGCTCCAGGTCGGCGGCCTGAAGCCGTCGTAGTGCATGAACGAGAAGTAGACCGTCGAGATCATCGGGTACGCGAAGAAGACCGCGAAGCCGATCAGCCAGGGCGAGAGGAAGGCGAGGGTGCGCAGTGCCTGTTTCCGCTGCTTCGCAGCGAGGCCGGAGCGCGGGCGCCTCGCCCTCGACGTGAGGGCGCTCATCGCTACTTCGCCTGCGCGATGTCCGTGTCGATCTGCGCGGCCGCCTTCGCCAGACCCGCCTTCAGGTCGGTGACCTTGCCGCTCTCGTAGTCGTAGCCGAGCTGCTGGACGGTGGTCAGGTAGACGCCGCCGTTGACCGAGGCCGGGGAGGTGGTCGAGTTCGGGTTCGCGGCGATGTCGAGGAAGGTCTTGAAGCGCGGGTCGTACGTCAGGTCCGGGGACTTCAGCGCGGCCAGCGTCGAGGGCACGTTGTGGATGGCGTTGGAGAAGGCGACCACCGCGTCCGTGTCGGTGGTCATGTACTTCACCAGTTCCCAGGCCGCGTTCTGCTTCTGGCTGGTGGCGGCGATGCCGGCGATGGTGCCGGTGATGTAGCCCTTGCCGTACTGGTCGGCCTGGTCGTCGGGCACGGGCAGCGGGGCGACGCCGATCTCGAAGTCCGGCTCGGCGTCCAGGGCCATGCCCAGGCGCCACTCGCCGTCGAGCTGCATGGCCACCTGGCCGGTGTGGAAGGGGTGCTTGGGGCCCCATTCGTCGCCGAGGCCGGAACGGTACTTCTCCAGCTTCTTGAAGCCGCCGAGGTCGTCGACCAGTTTCTTCTGGAGGGTGAAGGCCGCCGCGACCGCCGGGTCCGTGCCGATCGTGGACTTGCCGTCCTGGTCGAAGTACGTCGGCGAGAACTGGCCCATGTAGTGCTCGGTGGTGGTCTCCCAGCCGTGGTAGTTCGGCATGAAGCCGAGCTGCTTGTAGGTGTCGCCCTGGGCGATCGTCAGCTTCTTGGCGTCGGCCTCGAACTCGGACCAGGTCTTGGGCGGGCTGGTGATGCCGGCCTTCTCGAACGCGGTCTTGTTGTAGTAGAGGCCGTAGGCGTCGCCCAGCAGCGGTACGGCGCAGCGGTTGCCGTCGAACTGGGTGTACTCGTTCATCGCCTTCGGGAACGTGGTGTCCGGGTCGATGTCCGACTTCTCGAAGAAGGGGTTGAGGTCGACCAGGGCGCCGGAGGAGCAGAACTTGCCGACGTTGTTGGTGGTGAAGGAGGAGATCACGTCCGGCGCCTTGCTGCCGCCCGCGCGCAGCGCCTGGTTGATCTTGTCGTCGGTCATGTTGCCGACGACGTTCACGTGGATGTCGGGGTGCGCCTTCTCGAAGCCGACGACCAGCGCCTTGACGGCCTTCACCTCGTTCGGCGCGCTCCACGCGTGCCAGAAGGTGAGGGTCGTCTCCTTGGACGCGTCGTCGTCCGCGCCGGTGGCGGACTGGCCGGTACAGGCGGTGGTGCTCAGGAAGAGGGCGGTGGACGCGGCGAGGGCGAAAGCCGCCTTTCGGACCG
Source organism: Streptomyces sp. NPDC041784 (assembly GCF_055591025.1). Taxonomy (NCBI): domain Bacteria; kingdom Bacillati; phylum Actinomycetota; class Actinomycetes; order Kitasatosporales; family Streptomycetaceae; genus Streptomyces; species Streptomyces sp. NPDC041784. The sequence continues at coordinate 390,484 of NZ_JBVJAB010000001.1, read as the reverse complement.
CTGCGGGGATGCGTGTGGGCATGACGGAGCCTCCCAGGGACAGGGCGGGGTGAGGTGAGGTGACGTGCGAGAAGGGGAGTTGCGAGGGTTGCTGCGGGGGGTCGCTACGGGGGTGCGTCAGCGCGAGGTGTCGAAGACCTCGTCGCGGGTGGCCGCCAGCGCGCTCTCCAGCGCGCCGCGCAGCACGGGGTGTTCGGTGACGTCGCCCATGACCAGCTTGGGCCGGGACGCGGCCAGTTCCGCCAGTTCGGCCTCGACGAGGGCGCGCAGCACCTCGCCGCCGGCCGTCAGGGAGGCGCCGCTGAGGACGACGAGTTCGGGGTCGAGCACGGAGACGAGCGAGGCGAGACCGGTGGCGAGCCGGGTCGCGTACGTCTCCAGCAGCAGCCGGTTCAGGACGGTGTCCTCGGTGGCGGCCCGTTCGACGAGGGCGGCGGCCGCCTCGGCGTACGGACCGGACGGGACGTCGTTCATGCCCAGTTCCCGGGCCAGTTGGGGGAGGGCCTGGGAGCCGGCCAGCTCCTGGTAGCCACCACTGTTGGCTTTCGTGACCTGCCTGACCAGCGGGACTCCTGGAACCGGCAGGAAACCTACCTCTCCCGCGCCGCCGGTCCAGCCGCGGTGCAGCCGGCCGCCGAGGACGAGCGCGGCGCCGAGACCGCCCTCGTTCCACAGCAGGACGAAGTCCTCGTGTCCGCGGGCCGCGCCGAGCCGTTGTTCGGCGACGGCGACGAGGTTGACGTCGTTCTCGTACTCGACCGGCATCGGCAGGGCTGCGGCGAGGTCGTCGAGCAGCGCGGGCGTGTGCCAGCCGGGGAGGTGGGAGGCGTAGCGGAGCCGGCCGGTGGTGGGGTCGAAGGCGCCGGGGGTGGCGACGACGAGCCGGCGCACGTCGTCCCGGGTGAGGCCGGCGGCCTTCACCGCGCCGTCGAGGGCCTCGGTCACCTGCCGTACGACGGCCCCCGCGGCCTTCCTCGCGGGGGTCGCCACCTCGTACGTGCCCACGGTCCGGCCGGTGATGTCGGCGACGGCGGCGAGGATGCGTTCGGGGGTGACGTCGAGCCCGGCGGCGTACGCGGCGGCCGGGTTGACCTCGTACAGCTGGGCGTTGGGGCCGGGGCGGCCCTCGGTGGTGCCGGTGGCCAGGACCAGGCCCGCCGCCTCCAGCCGGGCCAGCAGCTGGGAGGCGGTCGGCTTGGACAGGCCGGTGAGCTTGCCGATGCGGGTGCGGGACAGGGGTCCGTGCGCCAGGAGGAGGTCGAGGGCGGCGCGGTCGTTCATGGCGCGCAGGACGCGCGGGGTGCCCGGCGTACCGGCGGTTCCTGCCATGGGTCGACACCTGCCTTTCTGAACTGCCCAGCTTTTCAGTGACGCGGGACGCGAGTCCACTTCGGGTTCGCTTCCGCCACTGTTAGGAAAGTTTCCTATCGGCTGGAAGGGAAGGTAAGCCCGGTGCGAAGGGGGAGTCAAGGAGGGAAAACGGATACCGCCCCCGAGGCAACAGAGTCGTTACCTCGGGGGCGGCGGATGGGACGGCGGGTGGGGCGGCTGGGGCTACTTCACCTCGACGTAGTCACCGACGGCCGACTTGGCGGCGGTGGTGGACGTGCCGGCGAAGACGAAGCGGTAGGCGCCGCTCCTGGTCGCCTTCGTGGTGGTGGAGAGGGCGCCGCCGGTGCCGGTGGTGACCGTCTTCACCGTCGTGTAGGCGCTCGCGCCCTTGGCCTTGAACTGGAGGGTCACCTTCTGGCCCGCGTAGCCGGTGTACGTGCCGGACTCCCAGTTGGCGCGGCTCAGCTTGCCCTTGACGGTGAGCGTCTTGCCGGCGCGCGCGGGCTCCGGGGTGGCGTTCACGGTCAGCTTGGCGGCCCGCTGGAGCTTCGCGGTGCCGAGGCCGCCCCAGATCGAGTAGCCGTACTCGACGCTGACCTGGTTGTCGGAGTCGTCGAGGTCCTGGTCGATGTGGCCGTAGAGCCCGGCGACCTTCCAGGTCCCGGCGTCCGCGGCCTCGTAGAGGCTGTCCCACGGGTCGATGACGAGCGTCTCCGCGCACGACTCGGTCACCGTGGTGCTGGTGGTGGCCGTCGTGGTGCAGACCGGCGCGGTCTCCGGCTCGATCAAAACCGTTCGCCTGCTGGCCCGCCCCTACTTCATCGGCGTCCCGGGCGCCGCCGGAGCGGCGGGAGTGATCGGCGTGGCCGCCATGGCCTGCGGAGACGCCGTGTTGGCGTACACGGACGGGGCCGCGACGGCGGCCGTCGGGTCCACGTCCGGGTCCTCCTCCGGAGGAACCGTCGCGCCGCCCACGATGCGGATGTCCGCCGCGTCGAAGGCGCGCTTGACGCGCCAGCGCAGTTCGCGTTCGACCGAGAGGGACTTGCCGGGCATCGTCTTCGCCGAGAGGCGGACGACCATCGAGTCCAGGAGCACGCTGTCCAGGCCCAGGATCTCGATCGGGCTCCACAGCAGCTCGTTCCAGGGCTCTTCCTTGCTCATCTTCTCGGCGACCTCGCTCAGCGTGGCCTTGACCCGGTCCAGGTCCTCGGACGCCTTGACGGTGACGTCGACCCCGGCCGTCGCCCAGCCCTGCGAGAGGTTGCCGATCCGCTTGACCTCGCCGTTGCGGACGTACCAGATCTCACCGTTGTCCCCGCGCAGCTTCGTCACGCGCAGGCCCACCTCGATGACCTCGCCGCTGGCCACGCCCGCGTCGATCTGGTCGCCGACGCCGTACTGGTCCTCCAGGATCATGAACACGCCGGAGAGGAAGTCCGTGACCAGGTTGCGGGCACCGAAACCGATCGCCACGCCCGCGACACCGGCGGACGCCAGCAGCGGGGCGAGGTTGATCTCGAAGGTGGCCAGCACCATCAGGGCCGCGGTGCCCAGGATCAGGAAGCTCGCCACCGACCGCAGCACCGAGCCGATCGCCTGCGAGCGCTGCCGCCGCCGCTCGGCGTTGACCAGCAGACCGCCCAGGGTGGAGCCGTCGACGGACTCCACGGTCCGGTTCATCCGGTCGATGAGCTTGGTGATGGCCCGCAGCACGAACTTTCTCAGCACCGCGGCGATCACCAGGATCAGCAGAACCCGCAGACCGATCGCCAGCCACGTCGACCAGTTCTGCTCGACCCAGCTGGCCGCGTTCGTCGCGCTTTCCTGGGCGTCCTCGAGGGTCGGGACCGTCACGGTCGGCGACCCCGAGGGAGTCGGCGACGGCGACGAACCGGCGGCCAGCAGGACGGCGGACAAGGACACGGCAGGTACCTCCAGGTGCAGCGGTCCACCCCCGGTGCGGTGGTCAAGGTCTTCAAGGTCACGAAAAGGTCACCGGACGGGCAGGGTCACCACACTAACGGGGCATTGTGTGTGCTTAGGCGAGATACGTGAAGGAGAGACGGGCCTCACCCGCGCTTGAACTGGCCACGGTCCTGGGGATGAATCAGGGTGTGGTCGAAAACACTCCCAGCCCGTTACCGGGACATGGTGGCGCGTCCACCAGGCAAGAGGAGAGACTGACCTCAGATCGTCCCGGCGCGAGCCACGCGCCGCCGACGCACAAGGAGGCATCCGTGCCGCATGTCCTGGTCCTCAACGCGTCGTACGAGCCGCTCGGCGTCGTACCGCTCCGCCGCGCGCTCATCCTCGTCCTGGAGAACAAGGCGGTCTCCTTGGAAGAGTCAGGCGCCTTCATGCACAGCGCGACCGTCACAGTCCCCGCACCCAGCGTGGTCCGGCTCAAGCGATTCGTCCGGGTTCCCTATCGGGGGCCCGTTCCTCTTACCCGGCGCGCCCTCTTCGCGCGTGACGGGGGCCGGTGCATGTACTGCGGTGGCGTCGCAACCAGCGTCGACCACGTCATCCCGCGCAGCCGCGGGGGCAAGCACGTGTGGGACAACGTGGTGGCGTCCTGCCGTCGCTGCAATCACGTCAAGGCAGACCGCCACCTCGTCGAGATCGGCTGGCGGCTGCGCCACAAACCCGCTCCGCCCACCGGCCTGGCCTGGCGCATCATCGGAACCGGCCACAGGGACCCGCGCTGGCTGCCGTACTTGCAACCGTACGGCGCGGACGACGCCCTGGCCCGGATCGACGGCATCTCCGCCTGACGATCCGGGCTTCTTCATACCCCGTTCCCTGCCCCGTTCCCTGCCCCGTGGCGCCGCCGGCCCGACCGGCCCGGCCACGGGGCATCGGGGCGGCGCACGGGGCACGGAACGGGTCACGGGCTCAGCCGCGTGGCCCCTCCGGCCGCGCGCCCCGAACGACGTACAGGGCCGCCCCCAGGACGAACGCGCCCCCGGCCGCCGCCCACGCCCCCGCCTCCTGCTCCGGCCGCATCGGCCACGCCCACACCGTGACCGCCCGCCCGCGCACCCCGTCCGACGCCAGGTACACGGTGCTGACGTAGGCGAAGGCCGGCAGCCAGCTCAGCCGGGCGCCCAGCGCGGCCGCCGCGGCGGCCGTGACCCCGGTGCAGCCGAGCAGGTTGCGGAGCATGGCCGGCGGGCCGTAGCCGGTCCCGTCCCCGAGCACGGCGAGCGACAACAGCGCCGCCGCCACGGCGGTCAGGGCCAGCACCTGGGCCAGCCGCCGCGGCCACCACGGGCGTACGGCCGTACGGTCCAGCTCGTCGGACGCGGTGTGCAGGCCGTTCCCGATCACGGCGGCGGCCAGCAGCGGGGCCAGCGCCACGACCGGCTTCTGGTGCGGGTCCAGGTAGGTGTCCGTCCGGCCCGCTGCCCAGACCGCGAAGGCGGCGGTCCCGGCGAGCGCGGCCAGGGCGGCGGGGACGGCGCGGGAACGGGCGTACAGCAGGACTCCTTTCACAGGGCCGGCACCCCCTTCGCGTCGCAGGAGCCCGCCGTCGCGAAGTACGCCGACAGCCATGCGCGGCGCTCCTCCTCGCCCATCGCCACGAGCCGGGCCCGGGCGGTCGTCCGCTGCGCCAGACCGCTGCGGCGCTCCTCGTCACCCCGCGCGTCCAGCCCGTCGAAGGTCTTCTGTGCGGGGCTCGGCGCGAGGAGGTTCTCCACGGCGTCGTCCGCGAGGCTCACGCGCGGGTCCAGCCTGTCGCAGTCGCCCCGGCGCTGGAGCGCCGCCACCGCCTCCCACGCGTACTGCTCCGGATCGGTCAGCCGCCCCCGCACCACCGACCAGCCGAACGGCGTCAGCATGGGCAGCTGCGCCTCGTCGGCGCGCGGCTCACCGGTCCGGTCCTCGAACCGGACCGGCAGGTTCCGAACGCCCTCCAGGCGGCCGGTGACCCCCGAGAGGGCCGCCGTGACCTGCGGCAACAGCTCGCCGTAGCGGGCGTTCACACACACCTGGGGCGTGGTCGAGGTGTCGCAGACCTGGCGGCCCGTGACCGGGTCCGTCCGCCACAGCCCGTCGCCGGCGGCCACCAGCAGCCCGCCCGCGGCGACCGCGGCCGCCAGCGGCAGCAGCGCCGCGTACCGCGGACGGGCCGCGTACGCCAGGACGGCGGCCGCCGCGAGCCCCGCCGTCCACACGGTCACCGCGACCGGCTGCCAGCCGACCGGGATCTCGTCGGCAGCGACCGGGAGGGCCGGGTTCAGGAAGCGGCCGGCGCTCTCGCGCGCCGACATCGACACGCCGAGCACGCCGTACCCGGCCAGCGCCAGCAGCGGCGGTGCCAGCCGCCAGGCCACCAGCCGCCCCACGACCTGCCCGGCCACCGCCGCGGCCGCGAGCGCCACCACGTCCGCCGGCAGCAGCGCGAGAGACGGCCGGTCGCCCCGGGCGTACGGCCAGGTCGCGAGGAGCGCGCCGGCCGCCGCGACCAGGTATCCCGCGGCCACCCACAGGGCCAGAGGCAGCGCCGACACCAGGAACCTGGCCAGCGGCCCGCGGACGGCCGTCCCCCACAGCTCCTCCGTACGGCGCCGGCGCTCCCGCCCGCCCTGCCGGCAGCCGGCGGCCGCCGCGAGGGGGAGGAGGATCAGCAGCGTGTCGTGCAGCTGGGTCCGGGTCTCCGCCCAGCCGCCCTGCCACCGGTCGGCCGAGCCGCCCAGCACCACGGCCACGGTCAGCGTGACGGCGGCCCCGGCGAGGGGCGCGAGACCGCGGACGCTCTCGGCGCGCAGGGGGTGGACGCGTACGCGCCGTACGGGTGCGGGGGGCTTCTCCGGCCCCGTCCCCGTTCCCGTCCCCGTCTCTGTCTCTGTCTGTGTCTCTGTCTGTGTCTTCGCCTCGGCCTTCGTCTTTGCGAGGGTCATCGGGTGGCCTCCGCTCCGGTGCGGTGGGTGCGCAGGGCCGTCGTGTAGCCGCGTTCGATCGGGTTGTCGCCGACGCCGTCCGCACCGGTCCCCTCGCCGAGGGCGCTGAGCGAGGCGGGGGAGCCGCGGTAGGCGACCCGGCCCGCGTCCAGGAGGGTGACCTCCGTGCAGGCGGCGGCCACGTCCTCCACCAGGTGGGTGGAGACGATCACCGTGGCGGAGGCGCCCAGTTCGCGCAGCAGCGCACGGAACTCCACGCGCTGCTCGGGGTCGAGGCCGGCGGTCGGCTCGTCGAGGAGCAGGACGTCCGGGTCGTTGACGATGGCCTGCGCGATGCCGACCCGGCGGATCATGCCGCCGGACAGCGTCCGCACCTTCGCGTCGGCGCGGTCCGCGAGGCCGACGCGTGCGACGGCGCGTTCGACGGCGGCCGCGGTGTCCGCGGCGGGCAGTTCCTTCAGCCAGGCCACGTAGGCGACGAACTCGCGGACCGTGAAGCCCGGGTAGTAGCCGAACTCCTGCGGCAGATAGCCGAGCCGGGCCCGCACCGGGCCGCGCCGACGCGGGTCGCCCACGTCCTCACCGAGGATCTCCACCCGGCCGGCGCTCGGCCGCGCGACGGTGGACAGGACCCGGATCAGGGAGGTCTTCCCGGCGCCGTTCGGACCGAGCAGACCGTGCACGCCCCGGCCGAGGTCGAGGTCCACGGTGTCGAGGGCGACGGTTCTGCGGTGCCGGACGTACAGACCGGTCACTCGTATCGTGCTCAAGGGGACTCCGGAGGAAGAGGGGACTTCGGAGGAAGAGGGGATTTCGGAGGAAGAGGGGTTCACCGCTGGTCCAGCCGGTCGTAGGCGGAGCGGCGGACGGCCAGCAGGGTCGCGCAGAGCACGGCCGCGGCCGCCCACGCGCCCTGCGTGAGCGGGCCGTCGAGGTAGCGGGAGAGCTGTTCGGCGAGGCGGGCGGCGAGGGTGTCGCCGGGTGCGGCGAGGCGGGCGACGGGCGTCCCGCCGGGGCCGGCGAGCGCCGGGAGGAGGACGGCCGCGAGCCAGCCGCCGCCGGTCACGGCGGTCGCGGCACGGGTGCCGACGTACCCGGCCAGGACCAGCGAGGCCAGGGTCAGCGCGAGTCCCGGGAGCAGCCAGGCGGCCGCGCCGGGGGCGCCGGAGGCGGGCAGCAGCAGGCCGGTGAGGGTCAGCGGCGGCAGGCTGACGCCGAGCACGGCGGCCGTCCGGGTCAGCACCAGCCGCAGCCCGCCGGACGGGGTCGAGGCGATGATCTCGTACAGCGGATCGGCGTGCCGCCCGTAGGACAGGGCGACCCCGACGACCGGCACGAGCGGTGCGATCGCCAGCAGCAGCGGACGTACTCCGTCGACGCCGGCCCCGTACGCGAGCCCGAGGGCGCCGACCGCGACCGTCACGACGGCGGCCGGCCAGGCGCCGCGTACGGCGGGACCGGCGGCCCAGAGGGCGCGGGCGAGGCGGGAGACGCGGAGCCCGCCGGGGCGGGAGGACCGGACGCGGGAGGACCGGACGCGGGAGGACCAGAGGCGGGCGCCGTGGACGCGGGGTGTGGGCATGGACGTGGACGTGGGGGCGGGGGCGGGTTTCGCGACCGGCGTCGGCAGCGGGGCGGCGCCGGTCACGTCCGCCAGGGCAGCCCCCCGCACCTCCGACAGCACAGCCCCCCGCACCTCCGCGAGGATCGCCGCCGTGTCCGTGCGTCCCACCGCCTGGGAGACACGCCTCGCGCAGCCCCCGCAGTGCTCCAGGTGCTTCTCCAGGGACCAGGCGTCGGACTCCGGCAGCGTGCCGTCGGCGTAGCGGGCGGCGAGGGTGTCGGTGATGTGCCAGGGCGAGTCGCTCATGCCGGGCCTCCCGCCGGGGTGGGGTTCAACTGGGCCAGGGCCGCGCGGAGTTCGGCGCGGGCCCGCATCGCGCGGGTCTTGACGGTGCCCTCGGGAATGCCGAGCAGGCGGGCCGTCTCCCGGGTGGTGAGCCCGTCGACGACGGTCGCGCGCAGTACCTCCCGCAGCTCGGGCGAGATCCGGCCGAGGGCGGTGCCGACGTCGCCGAACTCCAGCCCGGCCAGCACCCGTTCCTCGGCGGACTCGACGGGTCCGGCCTCCGGGGGCGGCGCCGCCTCGGCCCGCGCGGCGCGCTCCTGCGCCCGGCGCGCGTCGACGAGCCGCCGGGCGGCGATGGTCCACAGCCAGCCGCCCGCCTCCCCGCCGTGGTGCCCGCCCGCCGACCGCCACACGGTCACGAAGGTGTCCTGCAGGACCTCCCGGACCACCTCGGCGTCGGCGCAGCGCCGGGCCAGCCGTGCGTGCAGCCATCCCGCGTGCCGGTCGTACAGCGTGGCCAGGGCCGCCGCGTCGCCGTCCGCCACGGCCCGCAGCAGCGCCGCGTCCGTGTCGCTCTCCCCGTGGCCCCTCATGGGGCGGAACCGTCTCACACCCTCTCTGTCGGACGGCCGCGCGCCGCCGGTTCACGGGACGGCGGCAGGGGTGGCCGATAAAGTGCGATCAGTCCGTTTCGTGAGAAATGTCGAGGTGGGGAATGTGGCGAGATGCGCATGGTCGGCGCCCCGGACGTCTGCCGTCGCGTCCGCTGGGTAGGGCTGCGGGTGAGCCGTCCCCCACGCGACAAGGAGCCACCGTGATCGCACCGGCCCACTCCAAACGCCCGGCGGAGCCGTCCGCCACCCTCGAAGCGCCCTTCGCGGAGCCCCACCTGTGCGCCTTCAGCGCCGAGGGCGCCTGTGCCGAGGCGCCGCTCACCAGTGAGCCGCCGCTGCCCGATGCCGAGCCGCTCACCAGCGAACCGCCGCTCGCCGCCGCGGACTCCGACTCCACGAGGCCGTAGATGACCGCACCCCTCGGCGAGGACCTCGCCCGGCTGGCCGCGCTGCACGGTGTGGCCGTCTCCTACCAGCCGTCCCCGGACCGTACGGTCACCGCCCCGGCGACCGCCGTCACCCGGGTCCTGGCCGCGCTCGGCGTCGACGCGGGCGACCCGCAGGCCGTGCGGGCCGCGCTCGCCGCACGGGAGGCGGAACTGCGCGAGCGGCTGCTGCCGCCGACCGTGGTGTGCTGGAGCGGCGGCCCGTGCGAGGCGCTCGCCGCCCTCCCCGAGGGGACCGAACTCCGGGTCGAGACCGAGCAGGGCGAGATCAGGGAGGGGAGTGAGACCGGCCTGGGGGAGATCCCGGAAGGGTTCGAGACCGGCCTGGGGGAGATCCCGGAAGGGTTCGAGACCGGCCCGGGGGAGATCCCGGAAGGGTTCGAGCGGGGGGACATCCGGGAGGCGATCGGGCGGCTCCCGCACGGGGTGCACCGGCTGACCGCCACCGCGCCCGACGGCCGCACCGCCCGCGCCCACCTCGTCGTGGCCCCGCCCCGGCTGCCCACGCCCGCGGGACGCTCGTACGGACTCCTCGTCCAGCTCTACTCCCTCCTTTCCCGGCGCTCCTGGGGCATGGGCGACCTCGGTGACCTGGGGGAGCTGGCCGGGTGGGCCGGGCGGGCGCTCGGGGCCGGGTTCGTGCAGGTCAACCCGTTGCACGCGGCCGTGCCGGGGGCGCCCACCGATCCGTCGCCGTACCGGCCGTCCTCGCGCCGCTTCCCCGACCCGGTGCATCTGCGCGTCGAGGACGTGCCCGAGTTCGCGTACGCCGACGACGGCACGCGTGCCCTGGTGGAGCGGGCCGGGCGGCTGCGCGAGGCCGTGCTGGAGAAGGGCGAGCTGATCGACCGGGACGCGGTGTGGGCGCTGAAGCGGGAGGCGCTGGAACTGCTCGCCCGGGTGCCCCTCGGACCCGGCCGGCGCGCCGCCTACTGCGACTTCCTCGCCGAGCAGGGCCAGGCGCTGGAGGACCACGCGACCTGGTGCGCGCTCGCCGAGGCGCACGGCCCGGAGTGGGGCGGCTGGCCGGAAGGGCTGCGCGACCCCCGGTCCGCCGAGACCGCCCGGGCCCGCCGGGAGCTGATGGACCGCGTCGACTTCCACTCCCGTCTCGCCTGGCTCACCGACGCCCAGCTCACCGCCGCCCAGCGCGCCGCGCGCGAGGCGGGCATGCCGGTCGGCATCGTGCACGACCTCGCGGTCGGTGTGCATCCCGGGGGAGCGGACGCCTGGGCGCAGCAGGAGTACTTCGCCGCGGGGATGTCGGTCGGCGCCCCGCCGGACGCCTTCAACGCGCGCGGCCAGGACTGGGGCCTGCCGCCCTGGCGCCCGGACCGGCTCGCCGCCTCCGGCTACGCCCCGTTCCGGCGGCTGCTCAGGGGCCTGTTCCGGTACGCGGGCGCGCTGCGCATTGACCACGTCATGGGTCTCTTCCGGCTCTGGTGGGTCCCTCAGGGAGAACCGCCCACCCAGGGAACATACGTCCGTTACGACGCCGAGGCCATGCTCGCCGTCCTGGTGCTGGAGGCCTCCCGGGCGGGCGCGCTGGTGATCGGCGAGGACCTCGGCACGGTGGAGCCCGGCGTGCGCGAGGCGCTGCGCGAGCGCGGGGTGCTGGGCACGTCCGTGCTGTGGTTCGAGCGGGACTGGGGCGGCGACGGGCGCCCGCTGCCCCCCGACCGCTGGCGCGCCGACTGCCTGGCCACCGCCACCACGCACGACCTGCCGTCCACCGCCGCCCGTCTCACCGGCGAACACGTCGAACTCCGTGACCGGCTGGGCCTGCTGACCCGCCCGGTGGAGAAGGAACGCGCCGAGGCGGCCGCCGACACGGCGGAGTGGCTGGCGCTGCTCGCCCGGCTGGGGCTGCTGGCGGGCAGCGCCGGAGGCGGCGACTCCGCCTCCGAGGAGGCCGAGGTCCAGGCCGTCCACCGCTTCCTGGGACGCACCCCCGCCCACATGATCGGCGTCTGGCTCCCGGACGGCGTCGGCGACCGCCGCCCGCAGAACCTCCCCGGCACCTGGGACCAGTACCCGAACTGGCGCCTGCCGATCGCCGACCCGGACGGCCGTCCGGTGACCCTGGAGGAACTGACAGCCTCACCGCGCCTGCACGGGCTCGTCGACGTCCTGCGGGAGGCGCCGCCGGAGTAGGCCGGGGGACGGGGCGCGCACGGCCGGGACCCGTACGGGCACCCCGGACGCGCGGCTCTTCCGGGCGTTCGCTACTTTTGCTCTGTGGACAAGAAGAACGCCCTGCGCGCCGGCGCCCTGGCTGCCGGTACGACGCTGATGATGCTGCTCATGTCGTCCCCCGCGCTCGCGCTGACCCGCGACGACGGCGACGACCCCGGCTCGGGCCTGAGTGTCGTCGACACGCTGGGCCTCTTCGTCGTGCTTCCGATCGTGATCTTCGCGGTCATCACCGGGCTGGTGATGGTGCTCGACAAGTCCAGCCCCGAGCACCGCGTGGTCAAGCCCAAGGCCTGACGCCTCCCACCCGACAGCACCCTCCCCGAAGGCGCCGTCCCCACCCGCTGTACGCGCACCTCGCGCCGTACGGCGACGGGGGTGGCGCTTTTGTCTTGGGTTGACCCGGGGTTCGTTCGGGTGGGAACCCCACGGTCATCCGATCCGGGTCTCGTAGCGGCCAGGCCGAGCAGGGCGGCGACGTCGTCCGGCGCGGGCACCTCACCGGCGTGGGTGATGCGCCGGCCGCCCTTGCCCCCGCGAGCTGCGGCCTCGGCTCCCCACGCGTCGGGCCGCCCCTGCTCCCGTGGGATCAGGTACGGCATCGAGGTGCTGACCCACGTGCTGTCGCTCACGGCGACCTCCTCCTGTGTGCGGTGGCCGGCCTTGCCGCTTCGTGCGGTGACATGCGGGCGATGCTCGCAGCTCGTCGTCAGATGGCCGCCGGGTGCGGTGCTGTCAGGTAGCGCTGGATCGTGGGGGCCAGCCAGGCCACCGCCTCCTCGCGGGGGAGCGCCACCGCCGGGGGGATGCGCAGGACGTAGCGGGTGAGGGCGAGGCCGAGGAGCTGGGTGGCGCAGAGGGCCGCCCGGGTCGGGACCTGTTCCGGGTCCGGGCAGACCGCGCGGGCCGTGGGCAGGAGCTGGTCGCGGAAGATGGACTGCATGCGCTCGGCCCCGGCGTCGTTGGTCACGCCGACCCGCAGGAGTGCGGTGAGCACCTCGTTCTGCTCCCACATGTCGAGGAAGTGGGTGACCAGGGCGCGGCCGATGTCCTCGCGGCCGAGTGCGCCGAGGTCGGGCAGCTTCAGGTCGACGGCGACGGCCGCCGCGAACAGGCCCTCCTTGTTGCCGTAGTAGCGCATGACCATGGAGGGGTCGATCCCCGCGTCCTTGGCGACGGCGCGGATGGTGGCCCGCTCGTAGCCGTCGGAGGCGAAGCGTTCGCGGGCGGCGGTGAGGATCGCGTCGCGGGTGGCCTCGGAGCGCCGGCGGGTGCCCGGGGCGGAATCTGTGCCGTTCATATCGACAAGAGTAGGTCAACATGCGTTGGCCAACAAGTGTTGACGTCCTCGCGGCGGGTGCTCTACCGTTGTGCCAACAAGCGTTGACCAACACGCGTTGACCAACAAGCGTTGGCATCCAGGAGGCCAAGATGACCGGCACCACGGACAGCACCGGCACCACGCAGAACACCGACACCACCCGCAGCGTGATCGTCGTCGGCTCCGGCCCCACCGGTCTCCTCCTGGCCGGCGACCTCGCCGCCGCCGGCGTCCCCGTCACCCTCCTCGAGAAGCGCCCGCACCACATCAGCAACCTCTCCCGCGCCTTCGTCCTGCACGCCCGCACCCTGGAGCAGCTCGACGCCCGTGGCCTCGCCGACGGGATCGAGGAGGCCGGCCGCGCCCTCGACCGCCTCCGCCTCTTCGGCCGCCTCACCATCGCCCTCGACACCCTCCCCTCCCGCTTCAACCACCTCCTCGTCATCCCGCAGTACGAGGTGGAGAAGGCCCTGTACCGGCGGGCGGCGGAGGCGGGGGTGCGGTTCCGGTACGAGTCCGAGCTCACGGGGCTGGCCCAGGACGCGGACGGCGTGACGGTCACCGTCCGGACCGCCGCCGGGGTGACCGAGGAGCTGCGCGCCGCGTACGTCGTCGGCACCGACGGCATGCGCAGTGCCGTACGTGACGCGATCGGGCTGCCCTTCCCCGGCCACTCGGTGATCCGCTCCGTCGTCCTCGCGGACGTCCGGCTCGCGGAGGAGCCCGAGTCGCTGCTCACCGTGAACACGGCCGGCGACGCGTTCGCCTTCCTCGCGCCGTTCGGTGACGGCTACTACCGGGTGATCGGCTGGAACCGCGCCCGGAACGTCCCCGACAGTGAGCCCCTCGACCTCGACGAGGTCAGGGAGGTCACCCGGCTCGCCCTCGGCCGGGACTTCGGGATGCACGACGCTCGTTGGATGTCCCGCTTCCACAGCGACGAACGCCAGGCGCCCGCCTACCGCGTCGGCCGCGTCTTCCTGGCCGGTGACGCCGCGCATGTGCACACCCCGGCCGGCGGCCAGGGCATGAACACCGGCCTCCAGGACGCGGCCAACCTGAGCTGGAAGCTCGCCCAGGTGCTGCACGGCCACGCGCGCCCGGAACTGCTCGACACCTACCAGGCCGAACGCCACCCCGTCGGCAAGGCCGTGCTCCGCAGCAGCGGCGGTATCGTCCGCCTCGCGATGGCCAAGCGCCCCTGGACCCTGGCCCTGCGCGCCGCCCTCACCACGTTCCTCGGTGCGGCCGCCCCCGCCCGCCGCCGGGCGACCGGCCAGATCACCGGCATCGGCTACCGCTACCCCGCGCCCCGCGGCGCCCACCGCCTCACCGGCACCCGCGTCCCGGACGTCGCCCTGGCCGACGGCGGCCGGCTCTACGAGGCCCTGCGCGGCGGCCGGTTCGTCCTGGTCACCCCTGAGGCGTACGAGGACGGGGGTGCCGCCCGCAAGGGCCGCCTCGCGGTGGAGCGCTGGGCGAGCGACCGCCGTACGGTCCTGCTGGTGCGGCCCGACGGATACGTGGCCTGGGCGTCGGACACCGCCGACCCGGACACCGTCGAAGCGGCCCTCGCGACACACGTCGGCTGAGGCACCCCGGCCGGCCGGGCGCCCCTGCCAGGCCCCCCCGCCCGCCTACCGCTCCGTCGTCTCCGCGGCGAACAGCACCTCCCGCAGGAGTTCGGCCAGCTGGGCGGCGCGTTCGGGGGTGAGGGCGGCGGAGAGGGTCTCGGTCTGGGCGGCAAGGCCCGCGCCGACCGCCCGGTCGACCAGGGCCAGCCCCTCCTCGGTCAGCGTCACCCGCAGGCCCCGCCGGTCGTGCGGGTCGGGCGAACGGCGCAGCAGCCCCGCGCGCTCCAGCTTGTCGAGCCGGCCGGTCATCCCGCCGGTCGTGAGCATCAGCGTGGCCGAGAGCTGGCGGGGCGAGAGGGTGTGGGGCGCGCCGGAGCGGCGCAGCGTGGCCAGGACGTCGAACTCGCCGCGACCGAGGCCGAGGGCGCCGTACGCCTTCTCCGACCGGTCGCCCATCGCACGCGAGATCCGGTGGATCCGGCCGAAGACCTCCATGGCGGCGGTGTCGAGGTCGGGCCGGACCTCCGCCCACTGCTCGATGATCGCGTCGACCGGGTCCTTGCGCGCGGGCTGTGCGAGCTGCGACGGCTGCGCGGGCTGCGGTGGCTGCGGGGTGTTCATGCGGTGAGTATCCGTCCGCTTCCGGTCGCCCGCAAGAAAGTAGCTTGAAGGTAAGTTGCTTACTGCTAAGCTATCTTCATGCAGAGGATCACGACCGTCCTGCTCACCGCCCTCGCCCCCGTCTCCTGGGGCACCACCTACGCCGTCACCACCGAGTTCCTCCCGCCCGACCGCCCCCTGTTCACCGGCCTGATGCGCGCCCTGCCCGCCGGACTGCTGCTGCTCGCCCTCGGCCGGGTGCTGCCGCGCGGCATCTGGTGGGGCAAGGCCGCGATACTCGGCGCGCTGAACATCGGCGCCTTCTTCCCCCTCCTCTTCCTCTCCGCCTACCGGCTGCCCGGCGGCATGGCGGCGGTCGTCGGCTCGGTCGGGCCCCTGTTCGTCGTCGGCCTCTCGGCGCTGCTGCTGGGGCAGCGGCCGACCGTACGGACCCTGCTGACCGGGGTGGCCGCCGCGTTCGGCGTCAGCCTGGTCGTCCTGAAGGCGGCCGGGGCGCTGGACGGGCTCGGTGTGCTGGCCGCGCTCGCCTCCACCGCCTCCATGTCGGCCGGCGTCGTCCTGACGAAGAAGTGGGGGCGTCCCGAGGGCGTCGGCCCGCTCGCCCTCGCCGGCTGGCAGCTCACCGCGGGCGGCCTGCTCATCGCGCCCGTCGCCTTCCTCGTCGAGGGCGCCCCGCCCGCCCTGGACGGCCGTGCGGCCGCCGGCTACCTCTACCTGGCGCTCGCCAACACCGCGGTCTCGTACTGGCTCTGGTTCCGCGGCATCGGCCGGCTCACCGCCACCCAGGTCACCTTCCTCGGCCCGCTCTCCCCGCTGACCGCGGCCGTCGTCGGCTGGGCCGCCCTCGGCCAGGAGCTGACCCCGGTCCAACTCGCGGGCATGGCCCTCGCGTTCGGCGCGACGGTGGCGGAACAGCTGGGGGCGGGCGGCGGCACGGCCGTACGACCGTCGCCCCGAGCGGCCGCTACGGCGGCGGGCAGGCCGAGTCGCGACGCGGTCGGTTGAAGTCGCGACCCTGCCAGTCGATGGCGCGACCCGGTCAGTTGAAGTAGTGCCCCTCCTCGAGATCCGCGAGGAGACCGGGGCCCGTCGGCTCCCAGCCCAGCCACTTCCGGGTCAGCGCGCTTGACGCGGGCACGTCGAGACCGACGACGTTCGCCAGCCAGCCGAAGTGGGTGCCCGCCTCCTCACGGGAGAGGTCCCGCACCGGCAGGCCCAGCCGGCGGCCTATGACGGCGGCGATGTCGTGGAACGGCACCGCCTCGTCGTCCACGGCGTGCAGCCGGGTGCCCGCCGGAGCCGATTCCAGGGCGAGCCGGACCAGGCGGGCCGCGTCCGAGCGGTGCACGGCGGGCCAGCGGTTGGTCCCGTCCCCGACCTGGGCCGAGAAGCCCGTCCGCAGGGCGATGGAGATCAGCCCGGGGAGGAAGCCGTGGTCGCCCCGGCCGTGCACGGTCGGCGCGAACCGCACGGCCGAGGACCGGACCCCGTGTCCCGCCAGGGCCACGGCCGTGTCCTCCGACCGCGCCCGCATCATCCCGAACGACTCCGGCGCGACCGTGTCCTCCTCCGTGCCGACCCTGCCCGGCGCCAGCCCCGCCGTCCCCGAGGAGACCACGAACGGCTTGCCCGAGCCCTCCAGCGCCGCCCCGATCGTCTCGACGGCGCGCAGATCCGTCGCACAGGAACCGGCGAAGTCGGCGAAGTCGTGGACGAACGCCAGATGGACGACACCGTCGGCCGCTGCCGCGCCCGCGCGCAGACCGTCGGGGTCGGCGAGGTCCCCACGGTGCACCTCGGCCCCGGCCGCCGTCAGCGACGCGGCGGCCGCGTCCGAGCGGGCGAGCCCGGTGACCCGGTGCCCGGCGTCGAGCAGTTCACGGACCACGGCGGAGCCGATGAACCCGGTGGCACCCGTGACGAAAACACGCATGGTGAAGCCCTTCGAAGAGGAATGCGAGTGGAATGCGCATGGAATGCGAGTGAGGCGAGCGGAGGTGTCTCCATCCTCGGAAGGGGTGGCCCCGCGCGTCCAAAGCCTGTTCCGCATCGCGCCATACGGTTCGGGCATCACCGCAGGCCGGACGGGAGTACGCTGCTCGGATGGCCGTATCCGTCCCGGACCTCGACCTCCGCCTCGTCCGGTACTTCGCCGCCGTCGCCGAGCACCGCCACTTCGGACGGGCCGCCGAGGCGCTGCACATCACCCAGCCGTCGCTGAGCCGGCAGATCCGCCGCCTCGAACAGCAGGTGGGTGCCCGACTGCTGGACCGCACCCCGCGGGGCACCCGGCTCACCGAGGCCGGCGAGGTGTTCCTGCCCCGCGCCCGCACGCTGCTGCGGTCCGCCGCCGAGGCGGCCGCGGAGACCCGGGCGGCTGCCGCGCCGGCCCGGATCACCGTCGGCTACACGACGGGGCTGATCGTCACCCCGGCGGTGCGCGAACTGCGGCGCCTCCATCCGGACGCGGACGTACGGCCCGTTCACCTGGACTGGAGCGAGGCGCGCCGGGCCCTGCTCGACCACCGGGTGGACGCGCTCGTGATCCGGCTGCCGTTCGCCGGCGACCACCTGGACGTGACGGTCCTCTACGACGAGCCCCGGGTCCTGGTCGTCCCCCGCGATCACCGCCTGGCCGGCAGGGAGTTCGTGACGCTGGACGACATCGCGGACGAACCCCTGCCCCGGGTGCCCGGTGCCGACCCGGCCTGGAACGCCTTCTGGCGCATCGACCCCCGGCCGGACGGCAGCCCGGCGCCCGACGGGCCCGTCGTCCACGACCTGGAGGACAAGCTGGAGGTCGTCGCCGACGGACAGGCCCTCATCATCACGGCCGGAGTGCGCAGTCAC
The DNA here is from genome assembly GCF_055591025.1 of Streptomyces sp. NPDC041784. NCBI lineage: Bacteria > Bacillati > Actinomycetota > Actinomycetes > Kitasatosporales > Streptomycetaceae > Streptomyces > Streptomyces sp. NPDC041784. The sequence goes on along the minus strand of NZ_JBVJAB010000001.1, from coordinate 372,777 downwards.
CGCCTGCGCCCCGACCTCACCACCGTCCCGCTGCGGGGCGTCGAACCCAGTCAGGTCGCCGTGGCCACCCGCACCGGCGACCGCGGCCGGCTGGTCGCGGCCTTCCGCAAGGTCGCCCGGACCCACCTCACGAGGGCGTGAGAAAGGGCGCCCGGTGCGACACCGGGCGCCCTCGTCGCCGTAACGAGCTGTCGGAAGCGCTACCGCGCGTCGGCCGCCTGGGCCCGCAGCGCGCGCTCCACGCCCGAGCGGGACTCGGAGACGAGGCGGCGCAGGGCCGCGTTCGGCTCGGCGGAGGCCAGCCAGGCGTCCGTCTTGTCCAGGGTCTCCCGGGAGACCTGGATCGTCGGGTACAGGCCGACCGCGATCTGCTGGGCGATCTCGTGCGAACGGCTGTCCCAGATGCCCTTGACGACCTCGAAGTACCGGTCCGTGTACGGGGCCAGCAGCTCGCGCTGGTCGGTCTGGACGAAGCCGCCGATGACGGCCTCCTGGACCGCGTTGGGCAGCTTGTCGTCCTCGACGACCGACGCCCACGCCTCCGCCTTGGCCTCCGGCGTCGGACGCGCGGCCCGCGCGGTGGCCGCGTGACGCTCACCGGCGGCCGTCCTGTCGCGCTCGTACTCGCCGGCGATCTCCGTCTCGTCGAACCGGCCGACCGCCGCCAGGCGCTGCACGAACGCCCAGCGCAGCTCGGTGTCGACGGCCAGGCCCTCGATCGTCTGCGACCCGTCCAGCAGGGCCTCCAGGAGGTCCAGCTGCTCCGGCGTGCGGGCGGTGGCCGCGAAGGCGCGGGCCCAGGCCAGCTGGTGGTCGCTGCCGGCGGCGGCGGACCGCAGATGGGCCAGCGTGGCGTCGGTCCAGCGGGTCAGCAGGGCCTCGCGGGCGGTCGGGTCGGCGTACAGGTCGATGGCGAGCTTGACCTGGCGGTGCAGCGACTGGACCACGCCGATGTCGGACTCCTTGCCGATGCCCGAGAGCACCAGGGACAGGTAGTCGCGGGTCGGCAGTTCGGCGTCCCGGGTCATGTCCCAGGCCGACGCCCAGCACAGGGCGCGCGGAAGGGAGGACTCGAAGTCGCCGAGGTGCTCGGTGACGAACGCGAGCGACTGCTCGTCCAGGCGGACCTTCGCGTACGACAGGTCGTCGTCGTTGAGCAGGAACACCGCCGGACGGCGCCGGCCGGCCAGCTGCGGTACGGCGGTCAGCTCGCCGTCGACGTCCAGCTCGATCCGCTCTTCGCGCACCAGCTTGCCGCTGTCGTCGTCGAGGTCGTACAGGCCCACGGCGATGCGGTGCGGGCGCAGCGTCGGCTCGCCCTTGGCGCCGGCGGGCAGGGCCGGGGCCTCCTGGCGGATCGCGAAGGACGTGATGACGCCGTCGGCGTCCGTCTCGATCTCCGGGCGCAGGATGTTGATGCCGGCCGTCTCCAGCCACGCCTTCGACCAGGCCTTCAGATCGCGGCCGGAGGTCTTCTCCAGCGCGCCGAGGAGGTCGGAGAGGCGCGTGTTGCCGAACGCGTGCGCCTTGAAATAGGCCTGCACACCCTTGAAGAACTCGTCCATGCCGACGTACGCGACGAGCTGCTTGAGGACGGACGCGCCCTTGGCGTAGGTGATGCCGTCGAAGTTGACCAGGACGTCGTCCAGGTCACGGATCTCCGCCATGATCGGGTGGGTGGACGGCAGCTGGTCCTGCCGGTAGGCCCACGTCTTCATGGAGTTGGCAAACGTCGTCCAGGAGTGCGGCCAGCGCGACCCGGGCGCGTACGCCTGGCAGGCGATGGACGTGTACGTGGCGAACGACTCGTTCAGCCACAGGTCGTTCCACCACTCCATGGTGACCAGGTCGCCGAACCACATGTGGGCCAGCTCGTGCAGGATGGTCTCGGCGCGCACCTCGTACGCCGCGTCCGTCACCTTCGACCGGAACACGTACTGGTCGCGGATGGTCACCGCGCCCGCGTTCTCCATCGCGCCCGCGTTGAACTCCGGCACGAACAGCTGGTCGTACTTCTCGAACGGGTATGCGTAGTCGAACTTCTCCTGGAACCAGTCGAAGCCCTGCCGGGTGACCTCGAAGATCGCGTCCGAGTCGAGGAACTCGGCGAGGGACGGACGGCAGTAGATGCCGAGCGGGACGCTCTGCCCGTCCTTCTCGTACACGCTGTGGACCGAGTGGTACGGGCCGACGATCAGCGCGGTGATGTACGTGGAGATCCGCGGCGTCGGCTCGAAGACCCAGACGTCGTCCTTGGGCTCGGGCGTCGGGGAGTTGGAGATGACGGTCCAGCCGGTCGGCGCCTTCACCGTGAACTGGAAGGTGGCCTTGAGGTCCGGCTGCTCGAAGGACGCGAACACGCGGCGGGCGTCCGGCACCTCGAACTGCGTGTACAGGTACGCCTGCTCGTCGACCGGGTCGACGAACCGGTGCAGGCCCTCACCGGTGTTCGTGTAGGCGCAGTCGGCGACGACCCGCAGGACGTTACGGCCCGCCAGCAGGCCCGGCAGCGCGATCCGGGAGTCCTCGAACACCTCGGCCGCGTCCAGCGCGTCGCCGTTGAGCGTCACCTCGTGGACGGCCGGGGCCACCAGGTCGATGAAGGACGCGGCACCGCCTTCGGTGACGTCGAAGCGCACCGTGGTCACGGACCGGTAGGTACCGCCCTCCTGCGCGCCGGAGAGGTCGAGATCGATCTCGTACGAGTCAACGGTGAGCAGCTTCGCCCGCTGCTGCGCCTCTTCGCGAGTCAGGTTTGTGCCAGGCACGCGGTCATCTCCTCGATATGTGTGGGTTGCGCCATCCTTCCACGGGACGGCCGCCCGGGGCGACGACGTTCCTGGCGGGGATCGGTGTCCGCTCTCCGGGACGGGGTGGGAAGCGTCCGTCCGGCGCTGAATGGTGGAGGCATGTCCTCCACCACCCCCACCTCGGTCTCCCCTGACACCTCCACCACTCCCGCGGGCCGTTGGGCCGCCGTGCTGGCGCTCGGCGGGGCCACCTTCTCCGTCGTCACCACCGAGATGCTGCCGGTCGGACTGCTCACCTCGCTCGGGGACGGGCTGGGCGTTTCCGCCGGGACGGCCGGGCTCGCGCTCACCCTGCCCGGGCTGGTCGCCGCCGTCGCGGCGCCGCTGCTGCCGGTCGCCGTGCGCCGGGCCGACCGGCGGCCCGTGCTGTGCGCGTTGCTGCTGCTGCTCGCGGTGGCCGATCTGCTGTCCGCGCTCGCCCCGGACGTCGTCGTGCTGCTCGTCGCCCGGGCGCTGGTCGGGGTGTGCATCGGCGGGGTGTGGGCGGTCGCGGCCGGGCTGGCGGTACGGCTGGTGCCGGCGGCCTCCGTCGGGCGGGCCACGGCCGTGGTGTTCAGCGGGATCGCCGTCGCGTCCGTGCTCGGCGTGCCGGCCGGAACGGTCCTCGGCGCGACGGCCGGCTGGCGGTGGGCCTTCGGGGGGCTCGCCGTGCTCGCGGTGGCGGTGGCCGCGGCGCTGGCCCTCGCACTTCCCCCGCTGCCCGCCGAACACGCCGTGTGCTTACGGGAGTTGGGACGGGTGGCCGCCGTTCCCCGGATACGGCGGGGACTGGCCGTGGTGGGCCTGCTGGTCACCGGACACTTCGCGGCGTACACCTATGTGCGGCCCGTGCTGGAACGGGCACCGGGGCTCGGGGCCGGGGAGGTGAGCACCCTGCTCCTCGGCTACGGCGTCGCCGGGGTCGTCGGCACCTTCGCCGCGGGGCTACCGGCCGCGCGGGACCCGCGGCGGACGGTGTGCGCCGTCGCGGCGGGCGTGGGGACGGTAGCCGGCCTGCTCGTCCCCGCGGGCGGATCGCTCGGCGCGTCGGCTCTGCTGCTCGTCCTGTGGGGACTGGCCTACGGCGGTGTCTCCGTCTCCGCCCAGACCTGGCTTTCGGCCGCGGCACCCCGGGCACGGGAGGCCGTGTCCGCGCTGACCGCCGGCGTCTTCAACACCGCGATCGCCCTCGGCGCGTTCACCGGCGGCCGGGTGGCAGACGCGGTGGGGGTGACGGGGGTGCTGTGGCTGGGGGCGGGGCTGGCGCTGCTGTCCCTGCCGTTGGCGGCGCGCCACGACTGACGAACACGGCGTCCGGAATCCGCCGGTGGCGCGCGGCGGCCGGCGGGACGCTGGAGCGCATGACCATCAACCATGTCGTACGTGCCGTCGCGCCGAAGGCCGTCCGTGAGCTGCTCGAACTCGACGACGCCGGACGTCCCGCCGCTCCCTTCGTCGACCGGGAGGGCGGGGCGCCGCTGCGGTGCTGTCTGCGGCGCAGCGTGCCCGGGGAGTGCCTCGCCCTGGTGAGCTACGCGCCGTTGCGGCGCTGGGCGGCGGGTGCCGGGGTCGATCCGGGGGCCTATGACGAACAGGGGCCCGTGTTCGTGCACGCCCAGGCGTGCGCGGGGCCGGACGGGGACGACCCGTATCCCTTCGGGGGCGCGCACCGGGTCCTGCGGCGCTACTCCCGCGACGGGCACATCCTGGGCGGCGCGCTGGTCGCGGCCGGCGGCATCGAGGACGGGGTCCGCGACGCGCTCGACGGCCCCGACGTGGCGTTCGTCCACGTCAGGGCCGTCGAGTACGGCTGCTTCCTCTACGAGGTCGGCCGGCTCTAGCCCTTCAGCTCCGCCGCCACCAGCTCCGCGATCTGCACCGCGTTCAGCGCCGCGCCCTTGCGGAGGTTGTCGTTGGAGACGAAGAGGGCGAGGCCGTGCTCGACGGTCTCGTCGCGGCGGATGCGGCCCACGTACGACGGGTCCTTGCCGGCCGCCTGGAGGGGGGTCGGGATGTCGGTGAGGACCACGCCCTCCGCACCGGTCAGCAGCTCCGTCGCGCGCTCCACGGACAGCGGACGCGTGAAGCGGGCGTTGATCTGGAGGGAGTGGCCGGAGAAGACCGGGACACGCACACAGGTGCCGGAGACCTTCAGCTCGGGGATCTCCAGGATCTTGCGGGACTCGTTGCGGAGCTTCTGCTCCTCGTCGGTCTCGTACAGGCCGTCGTCGACGATCGAGCCCGCGAGCGGGATCACGTTGAAGGCGATGGGGCGCTTGTAGACGTGGGGCTCGGGGTAGTCGACCGACTCGCCGTCGTGCGTCAGCTTGTCCGCGTCGGCGATCACCTTCTGCGCCTGGCCGTGCAGCTCCGCCACGCCCGCGACGCCCGAGCCGGACACCGCCTGGTAGGTGGCGACGACCAGCGCCTGAAGGCCGGCCTCGGCGTGCAGCGGCTTCAGGACCGGCATGGCGGCCATCGTCGTGCAGTTCGGGTTGGCGATGATGCCCTTGGGGCGGTTCGCGATCGCGTGCGGGTTCACCTCGGAGACGACGAGGGGGACCTCCGGGTCCTTGCGCCAGGCCGACGAGTTGTCGATCACCACGGCGCCCTGCGCGGCGACCTTCTCCGCCAGCGCCTTCGACGTCGCGCCGCCCGCCGAGAACAGGACGATGTCCAGGCCGGTGTAGTCGGCGGTCGCCGCGTCCTCCACCGTCACGCCGTCCAGTTCCGTGCCCGCGGAACGGGCCGAGGCGAACAGCCGCAGCTCGGTGACCGGGAAGTTCCGCTCCTTGAGGATCCTGCGCATGACCGTGCCGACCTGACCGGTGGCTCCGACGATTCCGACCCTCACGGCGACTCCCTCTGTCTCGTTACGTACGTATTGCCTGGCCGTGGCTTTTCCATCATGCGGCCGACACCGGCCCACCTGTCCAATTCTTTGGCCTGCATGCCCGAGGGCTGGGACGCCCCGGCGCCCGTCCCGGTTGCGGAACTCCCGCCCGCACACCCCCTGAGCTGGAGAAATTCGCCCGACGGCCACCCCGTGCCGCAAGCTGTGCTGCCCCGCGCCGCGGTGTGACGTACGCCTCTGAACGATTCCCCTCGGTTGCGCCGAACGTTTTGGCGCGCCCCGGCGTCGTAGAGGTGACGCGGCGAGGGGAGGGGTGTCTGTGCTGCGCAGAATCGCCCGCCGCGTCCAGGGGGAGGACCACGGTGACCCCCTGGACGCGGCGCAGGAACGCCGGGTGCGGGCGGTGCTCGCCCTGGGCGGGGTACCGCAGACGGACCTTTCGGACGGGGTGCAGCAGGTCCGGCTGCGGCTGCTGGAGCGTGCGGCGAAGGGGTACGAGGCCCCGCGTGACGTCTCCGCGTGGGCGGCGGTCGTCGCCTCCAACCTCGCCATGGACTGGCACCGCGCCAAGCGCCGCCAGGAACGCCTCGGCGAACGGCTGGCCTCGCTGCGCCAGCACGAGCACCCCTCCGGGGAGGACACCAGCGTGCTCTCGCTCGCCGTGGCCCAGGGGCTGGACGATCTGCCGGACGCCCAGCGGCAGGTCGTCGTGCTGCGCTTCTTCGCCGATCTGCCGGTGCGCTCGATAGCCCAGGAGCTGGGTGTCCCGGAGGGCACGGTCAAGAGCCGTCTGCACACGGCGGTCCGGGCCCTGCGCGCCCGCCTGCACGAGGACGAGGTGGTGTGAGATGCCCGCCGAGATGGACCACGAACACGGCCACGAACACGGCCACGAACACGGCCAGGACCACGGCCCCGGCCCCGGGCACGTGAACGGGTCCGCGCGCGACACCTACGACGGCATGGACGCCCTCATGGCCGCGCTCACCGACGCGCCCCTGTCCGCCGAGGCCCGCGCCGACGCCGGCTACCTGGCCGCCCACCGGTCGGCGACCGCCGACGTGGCGGTGCTGCGCGCACAGCTCGCCGTCCTCGCGGACACCCTGGCGGGGCCCGAGCCCGAGGCCGCGCCCGAGTCCGCGCCGACGCCCGTGGAACGGGCCACGGCCGTCGTACGGCCCCTGCGGCGGCCACCCCGCCGGCTGCTCCCCTTCGCGCTGCGGGCCGTCGGTGTCGCCGCCGCCGGCGCCCTGGTCGCGGGGTCGGGCTGGCTGCTGCTCCAGGCCGGCGGGGGCGCCTCCGACGGCGGTGCCGCCAGCGCCGCCGACAAGAGCGTGAGCGAGGAGGCGGCCGTCGGCCCGTTCGGCGACCCCGGCTTCCTGGCCTGCGCCCGGCTGGTCGTCGAGGGTGACGTGACGGCCGTCGAACCGGTCCCCGGGACCGGCGACGAGCGGATCACCCTGCGCGTGACCCGCTCGTACAAGCCGGAGAAGACGGGGAAGGAGGTCGGCTTCGTCCTGGCGGAGGGCATGGATCCGCTGGTGGCCGAGGGCGACCATGTCCTGGTCGCCCTGCCGCGCGGGTCGTCCTCCCCGGACGTCTGGACGGTCGGCGAGGCCGCCGTCGCCGCCGACCGGTACGTGCTGCTGCGCGCCCTGCCCCAGGCGGCGGACATGACCTGCGAGTGACGCACACGACGAAGGGGCGGGCGCCCGTACGGACGCCCGCCCCCTCAGCCCTGTGCCGTTACGGCGTGACCTTCTCGATGGCCACGTTGCCGACGCCCGCGACGGTGCCGCGCGCGTTGACCAGCTGGACCTGGCCGAAGAAGGCCCGGCCCTCCGGCGCGGGGGCCGCGGCGGTGACGGTCGCGGCGACCGACGTCGAGGCACCCGTGGCCAGCTTCACCGGCGTCGAGGCGTCGACGGCGACGGTGCCGAGCGAGGACGAGAAGAACACGTCCACGTAGTCGTACGCCGTCGTGCCGGCCGGGACCGAGTAGCCCGCGACCTCGATGGTGTACGTACCGGCGGCGGGCGACGGGATGGAGACCGCCTCCTCCGAGTCGCCGTCGGCCTGCTGCGCGACCTGCTTGCCCTCGGAGTCGTAGACCGTCAGGTCGAGGTCGGCGCCGGCGTCCGAGACGTTGCCGATCGAGACGTCGAGGGACTTGGCACCCGCCGGGACCTCGACCGTGGTGGTCTGGTTCTCGTGGTTGGCGATGGTCGGCCGGGTCGACTTGGAGGAGCCGAGCGGACCGCCGGCCAGCTTGCCGTCGATGGCGGCGAAGTTGTTCGTCACCTTCCAGGAGACGGGGGCCGGGGTGCCGACCTTCGCCTCGGGCACGGTCACGGTCGCCGGGTCGAACGCGGCGCCGTACACGGTGACGTCCAGCTTGTAGGGGTTGTCGAGCAGCGGCGAGGTGCGGCGCGACTCGACCTCGATCTCCCAGACGCCCGGCTGCGGGTCGGCGTAGGAGCGGGCGTCGGGCTTGCAGCCGTTGCCGTCGAGGTAGTTGTTGTAGCAGTAGATGGTGGCGCTGTCCTCGACGGCGACACCGTACGGGTGGATCGAGATGAACCGGGTCTGGCTCTTGTCCTTCAGCCCGCTCATGGCGACCTCGAGGGAGGTGGCGCCCTCGGGGACGGTCAGGAAGTAGTGCTGCGAGCTGTTGCGCTGCACGGTGTTCTTCGCGGAGAACGTGTGGGCCACCGGCGTCGAGACCACGACCGTGTTGAGGACCTGCTTGTCGATGCCCTCGGTCTTCGGGTCGTCGACCTCGAGGATCGCGCTCTTGAGCCCGGCGGACTTCGGCTTGGCCTGGATCTTCACGGTGACCGGCTTGTTCAGGCCGAGCTTCACCTCGTCCGAGCCGACGATCCGGAAGGCGCCGGCCGCGTTGTTCTCGAGGTGCAGCTCGTGGCGGATCGCCTTGTCGGCGCCGGTCGTACGGGTGATCGTGACCTCGTACGTCTTCTTCTGGCCGGCCTTGAGGCCGCCCTCACGGTCGTAGATGCCGGTGCCGAAGCCAGGCGTCTTCAGCGCGAAGTCGAGCGCGGTGTCGACGGGGGCCTTCACCGTGTACTCGTGCGCGGTGGCGCCCTTCTTGATGGACTTCCAGGCGTCGACGATGTTGATGGCGCCGGCACCCTCCTCGTAGGCCTGCAGACCCTTGATGTGGTCGGCGGTCGAGGTCAGCGCGGTGCGCAGGGTCGCCGGGGTGAGGGCGATGTTCTTCTGCTTGGCGGCCGAGATCAGCAGCGCCGAGGCGCCCGCGGCCTGCGGGGAGGCCATCGAGGTGCCCTGGAGCATGGCGTAGCCGGCCGGCAGGGTGTAGCCGGACTCGGCGACCGGGGCGCCCGGCAGCCAGGTCTGGATGGTGTTGATCGCGGCGCCCGGGGCGACCAGGGTCGGCGTGAAGCCGCCGTCCTCACGCGGGCCGCGCGAGGAGAAGGGCAGCAGCGCGTACTTCTTGGTCACCTGCGAGCCGTAGTTGGCGGCCCAGGTCTCCTTGGAGATGGCCGCGCCGACCGAGATGACCTTGTCGGCCAGGCCGGGGTCACCGATGGTGTTGGCGCCGGGGCCCTCGTTGCCGGCCGAGATGACCAGCTGGACGCCGTAGGTGTCGATCAGGCGGGTGTACAGCTCGGCGCGCGCGTTGTTGCCGTCGTTCAGGCCGGGCAGACCGCCGATCGACATGTTGACGATGTCGACGCCGCGGTTGACGACGAGGTCGATCATGCCCTCGGTGAGCGCGACGTTGGAGCAGCCCGGACCGAAGACGCAGGCGCGGGAGGAGACGACCTTCGCGCCGGGGGCGGCGCCGTCCATCTTCCCGCCGAACAGGCCGTTCGCGGCGGTGATGCCCGCGACGTGGGTGCCGTGCTCGCTGGAGATCATGCCGATGTTGACGTAGTCGGCCTTGTTGCCGGCCGCGTCGTAGACGACGTCCTTGCGGGTCTCCACGACGAACGGGATGCGCTCGGCGACGTCGGTCGCCGGGTTGTCCGTGCCGAAGTACCCGACCTGGAAGCCGTCCTTGTACGCCTTCATGGCGGCGTCGTCGGCGAAGTCGAGGTTGTCGTCCGTGTCGACGCGCACGGTGCCGGTCGCCGGGTCGTAGAGCACGCCCCAGGCGTCGGTGGTGTCGCCGTCGCGGTTGACGTCGCCCAGCTGGTCGCCGCCCGCGGTCGCGGACTCGTAGAAGTAGTTGAACCGGTAGGAGCCGGCCGGGGCCTTGAAGGTCTCGGCGACGCCGGTGTTCACGGGCGTCCGGGTGAACTGCGGACCGTCGGCCACGTTGGTCATCCGGCGCCAGGAGAGGTCGCCGTCGGAGACCGGGTCGGTGGAGGTGACCCAGTCGACGATCTTGCGCTCGCCGGTGGTGGTCTTCTGGAGCGCGGGGTGCGCCAGGTCCACACCGGAGTCGAGGACGCCGATGGTGACACCGCGGCCGTCCGCCTTCGGGTTCTTCTTCACGAAGTCGACGGCGCCCGTCTCGAAGGACGGGTTGTACGGGTTCTCGGCGGGGGTGTTCTTGTCCGGAGCCTTCGCGGTCCTGGCGCTCGACGTGCCCTTGGCGCCCTTGGCGGTGTCCGCGCCCGGCGTCGGGTCGTCCAGCGGGATGTCCTCCCGCAGGTCGATGGCGTGCACGGAGGAGAGCTTCGCGGCGGCGGCGATGGCCGCGTCGGCCTTGGCGGTGGGGACCGTGGCACGGACGTAGCCGACCTTGTCGAAGGTCCGGCCCACGAGCCCGCCCTTGACGGCGTCCAGCTGCTCGGCGACCTGCTCGGTGCCGCCCGGCGCGGTCGCGACCATCATCGTGACGGTCTTGTCGCCGTCGGCCTTGGCCTCGGCGAGGAGGGCGGCGTCGTCGGAGCCGAGCTTTTCGGGGGCGGACTTGGCGCCCGGGTCGGCGGCGGCCGGGGTCCGGTCGGCGCCCGCGGCGAAGGCCATGGGTATGGGTGCGGCCGCGGACAGCGCTGCCACCAGGCCGGCGGCCACGGCGATGCGGGCCACGCGTCCGGCGCCCGAAACGGGCTCGCGCTGGGGGGTGAAGGTCATCGGCATCCCTCGTACGTAAAGGAACGAGCGTCGGGCAACCGGGCTGGTCATACCCGATCGCGAACGTCCGGAATGTGGTCCCGGACGACCGCAAAGCTTTACGCAAGAGGAGGTTGTTTGGGGAGTGTTGACCGAATCGAAATGGATGTATGGGGAAAACCCTCTACGCGAACCCTGTATGAGGGCTGTCGACCCCCTGTGTCCCCCCTGTCCGGTCTCGACCGGCTAACGTCGTTGTGTGCGCAAGAAGTTGAGGGTGGCGGCCTACGCTGTCTGCGTCCGTGACGACCGGATCCTGCTGGCGCGCTCACCGGCCCCCGACGGCACGCCGGAGTGGGTGCTGCCCGGCGGCGGCATGGAGCACGGTGAGGACCCCCTCGACACCGTGGTGCGCGAACTCGACGAGGAGACCGGCTACCGGGTCGAGGTCACCGGCCTGCTCGGGATGGACTCCGCCCACCGCGTCTTCCGCCGCGAGGGCCTGCGCGGCCCCGTCGACCACCACGGGGTGCGCATCGTCTACGAGGCCAGGATCGTCGGCGGTGAACTGCGCAACGAGGTGAACGGCTCCACCGACCTCGCGGCCTGGCACGACCTGGCCGACGTGCCCGCGCTGACCCGGATCCGGCTGGTCGACGTCGCGCTGAAGCTGTGGCGCGAACGGCCGGTGGACGGACGGGTGTTCGTACCGCCGGAGGACCAGGCGGGGACTGGGTGACGGGAAGAGCGACGGGAAGGGTGACGGGGCAGGGTGCGGGACAGGGCGCGGGGAAGAGCCCCCTACCCCGTCAGATGAACGGCGAGTGACCGGCTCCGGGCCGCCCGAGGAGCACCCGGGGAGCAGCCGAGGGGCGTCCACGGCGCCCTAGATCCACGTCCGGCGATCGGCGTTTCGCGTTGCTGGGGCGTTCACGCGCAGGCCACCCCCGGTGTCGAGCATCCGGTACGAGCGGGACGTTCGCGGCTGCGATCGACCCGCGTCCACTGCCGACGCGTTCGCACTCGGGGAGATGGCGCCATGTCGCGCACACGCTCTGTCACGTCCTCCGTGCTGGGGGTCGACCGTCGTACCGTCCTCGCCGCCACCGCGGCCGTCTCCGTCTCCGTGGGCGTCGGTTACGCCCTGCGGCCCACCGACAGCGAGGCGGCGCCCGCCGCGCAGGTGCCCGCGGCCCGTCAGGAGCCCCAGCCCGCCGGTCCGCGGGCCTCTGCGGCACCCGCCGCCGCACCGCTCGCCCCCTTCACCAAGGGCACCACGCTCGCCGCCGTCGCCGCCCCGCGCGCCGGCTCCGGCTACCGCCGCATGGGCAGCGCGCCCGGCTGGGGGCGCGTGGTGCGCGGCGAGCTGGCCGCGCCCAAGTCCGGCCGCGCGGGCCGCCGTACGACCCTCGCGGCCTTCGTGCAGCTCACCGACCTGCATCTGATCGACAGTCAGCATCCGCTGCGCCTGGAGTATCTGCGGGCGGCGAGCGACATCTCCTGGCGTCCGCACGAGGCGCTGACCGTGCAGGGCGCGATCTCGCTCGTGGAACGGGTCAACGCGCTGCGGGCCGCTCCGGTGACCGGGGCGCCGCTGGACTTCGTCGTCACCACCGGCGACAACACCGACAACAACGCGCACACCGAGCTGGACTGGTACCTGACGGTGATGAGCGGCGGGCGCGTCACCCCCAACTCCGGGGACCCGCGCCACTACGAGGGCGTCCAGAACAGCGGCGTCCCCCTGTACTGGCAGCCCGACTCGGCCTCCCGCGACGTCTACAAGCAGCGCGGCTTCCCCCACCTGGACGGCTTCCTGGCCGCCGCGATCCGTGAGGTGCGCAGCCCCGGACTGACCCTGCCCTGGTACTCCACCGTCGGCAACCACGACGCCATGCCGCTGGGCTGCTACGCGCACGGCGACAGCTGGCTCGCCGAGTACGCGGTGGGCGGCCGCAAGCTGATGGAACTGACCCCCGCCGAGGCGGTGCGGCTCCAGCAGAGCATCAGCAAGGACCGCGACCCCCGCGGCACGGTCCTGCGCGACCTGCTGAAGTCCAAGACCCGCGCGATGCGCGCGGTCACGCCGGACGAGCGCCGGGCGCCCTACACGCCCGCCGAGCACGTCGGCGCCCACCTGGACCCGGCGTACCGGGGCGCGGGTCCGGTCGGCCACGGCTACACGCGGGCCAACCTGGAGGCGGGCACGCAGTACTACACCTTCCCGATCGCCGAGAACGTGCTCGGCATCAGCCTCGACACCACCGACCCCGGCGGCCACTACAACGGCTCGATCGGCACCGCGCAGCTGAAGTGGCTGGACGCGACCCTGCGGGCGCACCGGGATCAGTACGCCGTCGTCTTCAGCCACCACACCAGCGAGAGCATGTCCAACACGCGCCCGGACCCGGCGCACCCGGGCGACCGCCGCCACGAGGGCGCCGAGCTGGTGGCCCTGCTCGGCCGGCACCGCAACGTGGTGGCGTGGGTGAACGGCCACATCCACCGCAACGACATCACCCCGCACCAGGGTTCCGCGGGTTCCTTCTGGGAGATCTCCACCGCCTCCCATGTGGAGTTCCCGCAGCTGGCGCGGGTGGTCGAGCTGGTCGACAACAAGGACGGCACCCTCTCGCTCCACACCACCCTGATCGAGTCGGCCGCCCCCCACCGCACGGACTTCGGCGACCTCTCCCAGACCGGTCTGGCCTCCCTCTACCGGGAGCTGTCGGCGAACGCCCGCTTCGACGGAGCCCGCCTGAGCGGCGAGGGCAAGGACCGCAACACGGAGCTGCTGCTGAAGAGGAGGTAGTCCGTCCGGGGGTGTCGCCGACCGTACGAGGACCTGTGACGTCACGTTCATGCAAGGGAAACGTCCGTACCGCCTCATATCGGCTAACCCGCACTTCACGGGGATGGCTTGATATCGGTCCAAGGCGGGTGATCGTGTGCGCAGAGGCAACGGACTGCGTGTGCTGTCGGTGTACGACGGTTTCTTTTCCGGAGGCGCCCGGATCGTGCACAGCGATGTGGTGCTGGGGCTCCGCGAGGGCGGCCAGCACCACCGTGTGCTCAGTGTCCACGGCGAGGTCCACCGCGAGGCCACCCGGCAGCGGATGGAGGACGACGCCTGCTACCGGAATCTGACGGCGGCCGGGGTGGGCGTCACCTCCCTCGGCCGTACGTTCGGTCCCGGGGGTACGGATCCGGCCGTCTTCACCGGCCCGGAACTGGCCGATACCGCCAGGGCCACGGCCGACGCGGACGTGATCCTCTCCCTCAAGGAACAGCCCCTGGCCCTGCTCGGCCAGGCCGGTCTGCCCCGCCGCCCGGTGGTGGTCTGTCTGCACCGCTCCGACCCCGGGAACCAGGGCCGCGCCCTCGACGACCTCAAGGCCGCGATCGCCGACGGCACGGTCGCGGCGTGCGTGTGCTGCGCGGAGTCGACCCGGGCGGCGTACGAGGCGGCGGGCGTCCCCGCGGGCCTGCTGCACGTCATCCCGAACGGCGTCGACCTGATCCGTTTCCGCCCGGACCCGGCCCGCCGCCTCGCGGTCCGCACCTCCCTGGCGGTCCCGGCCGACGCCCCCGTGATCGTCTTCGCGGCCCGCTACGACGCGATGAAGAACGTTCCGCTGTTCCTGCGGGCGGCGGCGCGGTGGCTGTCCGCGGTCCCCGGCGGCCATGTCCTGATGTGCGGGGCGGGCATGACGGCGGCCAACCCGGGCCTGACGGCGGACCTCGCGACCGCGTTCGGCGACGCGGCGGCCGGCTCCCCGGACCGTCTGCACCGCCTGGGCGTACGCCACGACATGGAGGCCGTCTACGCGGCCGCCGACGTGGTGTCGCTGACCTCCTCCTGGGGCGAGGCGGCCCCGCTGTGCCTGATCGAGGGCATGATGTGCGGCGCGGTCCCGGTGGCCACGGACGTCGGTGACACCGCGGCGATCGTCGCGGGCCACGGTCTGCTCACCCCGCAGGACCCGACGGCGATCGCGGCGGCCTGGACGGAGGCGGTGACCCACCGCGACACCTGGGCCCCCGCCCTGGCCGCCGACCGGGAACGGTTCAGCCGCACCCGCATGATCGCCTCGTACGCGGCCCTGATCGACCAGGTCTACGCGGGCACCGCAGACCGGGTCCCCCTGCCCGAGGACGGCTGAGCCCCCGCGGCCGCCCGAGCACACGAGGAGGGGCCGCCGGCACCGGGCCCTGGCGACCCCTCCTCTCCCCTCCTGGTTCCGCCCCGGTCCGTCACTACCGGGGCAGCACCACGACATACGCGGCCGGGTCGCGGTCCCCGGCCGCCATCAGGGCCGTGCGGATCACCGCCGCCTGCTGCTCCCTCGCGTCCCGCAGCTTCCTGGGCGTGATGTGGACGACCGTGATGCCCAGCCGCTCCAGGTGCTCCCGCTTGCGGGCGTACTCCGACCACAGCGCGTCGTCTTCCTGGCGAGGCGCCCGCGTGTCCAGCTCCACCGCCACCGCCTGCTCCGGCCAGTACGCGTCCAGACCGCCCAGGTGGGGCCCGCCCGGCAGCCGGAGGTCGACGTTCCACACCGGGTCGGGCAGTCCGTACTCGGCGACCATCCGGTAGAGGCGGTCCTCCGCGATCGCCCGGCCCTCGGCCAGCAGTGAGTCCACCGCGTCCACCACGTGCGGCCGGCTCAGCAGCTTCGCGTTGTTCAACTCCCGTACCACCGCGGCCGGTTCGCAGTGGCCCCCGCGCACGGCCTCCGACAGCAGCCGCCGTACCACGCCCGCGTCCGTCAGTCCGGCGACCGCGTCGGCCAGGGCGCGCGGCACGGGGGCGACCGGGAGGCCCGTCGCCTGCTCGGGGTGGGGCAGGCCGGTCGTGCGGACGACGTGCGCGAAGCCCGTCGAGCGCAGCCTGCGCAGCCGCGGGACCAGGACGTCGATGCGCTCCAGGGAGGGCAGCGGGGGAGCGGAGGTGAAGCCGTACAGGGTGAGCGCCGCCAGGCCGGTGATCATGGCCTCCGTGTACACCGGGCGGTGCGGGCCCTCGGCGTCCGGCTGGGCCGGCACCCCGGCGGCCGGCGGCACCTCGCGGGCCGCGTACAGCAGCACCGCGTGCAGCCGCTCCTCGCTGGTCGGCGGTCCCGGGTGGAGCGCGTACACGCCCGGCAGGAGCTGCTGCCAGGGGCCGCCGGGACGGCACTGCTCGGCGGTCTCGGCCGGCGCGACGCCGTGCGAGCGGAGCTGGGCGGTCGTCAGGACGCGGCGCCCGCCGTCGCGCGCCAGGTGGCGCAGCGGGCGGGGGCAGGGGGAGGGTGAGGCGGAGGGGACCGGGGGGAGCGGGGGGACCGGGGGGAGCGGGGTGTTGTGGTTCATGACTCGGGGATTCCGCATCCGATCCGCCCTGTAACCACTGTTACGCGCTCGTCGACAAATGCGGACAAGACCGCACTAAAGGACGGGTGTTCGGGTGCCGATAGCGCGCGGAAAACCCCTGGTCCGCCGGGGGCGGTCCAGGGGTTACGGGTATGACTGAACGAATTGCGTAACGGTGACCGGCGGCTCAATCCATGGGCAGAGCTTCCTGGGCCCGCAGCGCCCGCGCCAGATCGTCCCGCCCCTCCAGCACGAGTCGGCGCAGCGCCGGCGGCGCCGACGCGTGCGCGGCCAGCCAGGCGTCCGCCGCCGCGAGCGTCTCCGGGGAGTCCTGGAGATCCGGGAACAGCCCCCTGACCACGTTCATCGCGATCTGGATGGAACGCTCGGACCAGACGCGGCCGATCACCGCGAAGTACTTCTGCGCGTACGGCGCCAGCAGCTCCCGCTGCGAGGACTGCCCGAAGCCCGCGATCGTGGCCTCCACCAGGGCGTTGGACAGCGCGTCCGACTCCACCAGCTGGGCCCACGCCTGCGCCTTCACCGCCGCCGAGGGACGGGCGGCCAGACAGCGGACCTGGTGGCGCTTGCCGGACGCGGTGTCGTCACGGGCCAGTTCCGCCGCGAGCACCCCCTCGTCCGCCGCGCCGTGCGCCGCGAGCGGCTCCAGGAACGCCCAGCGCAGCTCCTGGTCGACCACCAGACCCTCGATCTTCTCCGTGCCGTCCAGCAGGCCGCGCAGCAGCGCCAGATCGTCCGGCGCCGACGCCATCGAGGCGAAGAACCGGGCCCAGGCCAGCTGGTGCTCGCTGCCCGGCTCGGCCGCCCGCAGATCCCGCAGGGCGGTCCCGGCCAGCAACAACTCGCCCGCGGGCCGCCGGTCCCGCGGCACGTAGTGGACCAGCGCCGAGCCCGCCTGCGCGTGCAGCATCTGCAGGACGCCGATGTCGGACTCGCCGCGCGCGAACCGCACCACCAGGTCCACGAAGTCGGACGCGGGCAGCAGCGCGTCCCGGGTCAGGTTCCACAGCGCCGACCAGCACAGGGCACGGGCCAGCGGGTCGGTCATCGAGCCCAGGTGCTCCAACAGCGTGGCCAGCGAGGTCGCGTCGAACCGGATCTTGCAGTACGTCAGGTCGTCGTCGTTGACCAGCACCAGCTCCGGGGCGTCCTGGCCGACCAGCTCAGTCACGACCGTACGCGGGCCGTCCACGTCCGTCTCGGCGCGCGCGTACCGCACGAGCCGCCCCTCCTCCAGCCGGTACAGGCCGATCGCCACCCGGTGCGGGCGCAGCTCCGGGTGCGACTCGGCGGCCTCCTGGAGCACCGCCAGTTCCCCGACCCGGCCCGACGCGTCCAGCAGCACCTGCGGGGTCAGCGCGTTGACGCCCGCCGTCTGGAGCCAGGACCGCGCCCACGCGCCCATGTCCCGGCCGCTGGTCTCGGCGAGCACCGACAGCAGGTCGCCGAGCCGGGTGTTGCCGTACGCGTGCCGCTTGAAGTAGCGCCGGGCGCCCTCCAGGAACGCGTCCTGGCCGACGTACGCCACCAGCTGCTTCAGCACGCTGGCGCCCTTGGCGTAGGTGATGCCGTCGAAGTTGAGCTTGGCGTCCTGGAGGTCGCGGATGTCGGCGGTGACCGGGTGGGTGGAGGGCAGCTGGTCGGCGCGGTACGCCCACGCCTTGCGGCGGTTGGCGAAGGTGATCCAGCCGTCGGTGAAGCGGGTCGCGCCGACCAGCGCGAAGGCGCCCATGAAGTCCGCGAAGGACTCCTTCAGCCACAGGTCGTCCCACCACCGCATGGTGACCAGGTCGCCGAACCACATGTGCGCCATCTCGTGCAGGATGACGTTCGCCCGCGCCTCGTAGGACGCCTGGGTCACCTTGCCCCGGAAGACGTACTCCTCCCGGAAGGTCACCAGACCCGGGTTCTCCATCGCGCCCAGGTTGTACTCGGGCACGAACGCCTGGTCGTACTTCCCGAAGGGGTACGGGTAGTCGAAGTGGTCGTGGAAGAAGTCCAGGCCCTGCTTGGTGATCAGGAAGACGTCGTCGGCCTCGAAGTACGGCGCGAGGCCCTTGCGGCACATGGCACCGAGCGGGATCTCCAGCGTCGTACCGTCACCGAGGTCCCGGGTGTAGGAGTCCGTCACATGGTGGTACGGGCCCGCGACCACACAGGTGATGTACGTCGAGATCGGCTTCGTCTCCGCGAACCGCCAGACGCCGTCCGCCTCCGTGCCGGCCCCGTTGCTCCACACCGTCCAGCCCTCCGGCGCCCGCACCTCGAAGCGGAACGGGGCCTTGAGGTCGGGCTGCTCGAAGCCCGCGAAGACCCGGCGGGCGTCGGCGGGCTCGTACTGCGTGTAGAGGTAGACCTCGCCGTCCTCCGGGTCGACGAAGCGGTGCAGGCCCTCACCGGTGCGGGAGTAGGCGCACCGCGCGTCCACCACCAGCTCGTTCTCGGCGGCCAGGTCCTCCAGCAGGACCCGGGAGCCGTCGAAGACCTCGCCGGGGTCCAGATCGCGGCCGTTGAGGGAGACGGCCGTCACGCTCGGGGCGATCAGGTCCGCGAAGCTGGACGCGCCGGGCTCGTTGCAGCGGAAGCGGACGGTGGTCACCGAGCGGAAGGTGCGCGGGCCGGCCTCGTCCTCGTCCTCGTCGGCCCGGTCGCCCACCGCCGAGCGCAGGTCGAGGGACACGTCGTACCCGTCGACGGACAGCAGGGCGGCCCGCTCCCGGGCCTCGTCGCGGGAAAGATTCTCACCGGGCACGCGGGTCTCCCTCTGGGCGGTGCGCATGGTCGTGGACAGGACCGATCCTGCCACGCGCCCCTGACCCCGGGCAGCAGGGAATGAGCTGCGCCGACGGTGGTGTTCACCTGGGAAAGCCTTATCGCTGAGGATCTCTTGAGGAGACACATGTCCGAGAAGACCCCTGTCGACTTCTGGTTCGACCCGCTGTGCCCCTGGGCCTGGATGACCTCCCGGTGGGTCCTGGAAGTGGAGAAGGTCCGTGACATCGAGGTCCGCTGGCACATCATGAGCCTCGCCGTCCTCAACGAGAACAAGCTCGACGAACTGCCCGAGGAGTACCGCGAGATGCTCGCGGTCAAGGCCTGGCAGCCGGTGCGCGTGGTCACCGCCGCCTGGCAGCTGCACGGGGAGGACGTCCTCGGCCCGCTCTACACCGCGCTCGGCACCCGCTTCCACAACAACGGCGAGGGCCCGACCCTGGAGGCCATAGCGGGCGCGCTCGAGGACGTCGGCCTGCCGGCCTCCCTGATCGACTACGCCGAGCAGACGGACTTCGAGTTCGACGCCCAGCTGCGCGCCTCCCACAAGGAGGGCATCGAGAAGGTCGGCCAGGACGTCGGCACCCCGGTCATCGCCGTTCCCGGCCCCGACGGCGAGCAGATCGCCTTCTTCGGCCCGGTCGTCACGCCCGCGCCCAAGGGCGAGGAGGCCGCCCGTCTGTGGGACGGCACCCTCGCGGTCGCCTCGGTCCCGGGCTTCTACGAGATCAAGCGCACCCGGACCAAGGGCCCGGACTTCAGCAATCTGTGACACGTCCTGCACGGGAAGGCCCCCGCGAACCCCGTTCGCGGGGGCACCATGGACGGCATGACGAAGATCGACACCTCGGTGCCGCACTCGGCCCGCATCTGGAACTACTGGCTGGGCGGCAAGGACAACTACCCGGTGGACGAGGCGGCCGGTGACGCCTACACCGCCGTCTTCCCCGGCATCGTCACCATCGCCCGCAGCAGCCGCGCCTTCCTGGGCCGCAGCATCGGCCACCTGGTCCAGGAGGCGGGCGTCCGCCAGTTCCTCGACGTGGGCACCGGGCTGCCCACGGTCGACAACACCCACGAGGTCGCCCAGCGCCTCGCCCCCGAGGCACGGATCGTCTACGTCGACAACGACCCCCTGGTCCTCGCCCACGCCCGCGCGCTGCTCACCTCCAGCACCGAGGGCGTCACCGCGTACGAGGACCTCAGCCTCTACGAGCCCGACCGCATCCTGGAGGCCGCGGGCCGCACCCTCGACCTCTCCCGGCCCACGGCCCTGATCCTCAGCGGCATCCTCGGCCACGTGGACGGCTACGACCGGGCCCGCGACCTGGTCCGCGCCCTGCTGTCGGGCCTGCCCGCCGGCAGCTACCTCTGCGTCAACGACGGCTCCCGCGGCACCGACCCCGCCTACGAGGCGGCCCAGGACGCCTACAACGAGACCGGCGCGGTCCCCTACTTCCTGCGCCCCATCGAGCAGATCGAGGGCTACTTCGAGGGCCTGGAGCTCGTCGAGCCGGGTGTGGTCTCCGTCCCGCTGTGGCGCCCCGAGCCGGGCACGCACCCCCAGCCGATCGGCCAGCACGGCGGCCTGGGCCGCAAGCCCTGACCCGCACCCCTGGCCGCCCCCAGGAAACCCGGCGACGGGAAAGCCCCCGCGAGTCATGTCCTCGCGGGGGCTTCCTTCCTTCCGCCCGCCGCCGTGAAGGGTGAGAAGACGATCACGAGGCGGGGCGCCTGCCCACCACCTTATTGCACATTGCTCGCAATTGCAGGATGGCATGAAGAAGGCCCCCGCGCGTCTCGCGCACGAGGGCCTCTCCGGGGCGACGGACGAGCGGTCAGGCGGAGCGCCTCCGCTGCCACCCGTACCCCACGACCCCCAGCGCCACCGTCATCGCGCCCGTCGAGTACACCTGCACCCGCGTCCCCGGCTCCCGCAGCATCAGCACGAAGACGGCGGCCATGCCCGCCAGGGCGACCCAGGTCAGGAACGGGAACGCCCACATCCGGACCGTGAGCTTCTCGGGGGTCTCGCGCTCCAGCCGGCCGCGCAGCCGCAGCTGGGAGACCGCGATGAAGATCCAGACGACCAGGATCACCGCGCCGATCATGTTCAGCAGCCAGGGGAAGACGTCGTCCGGCCGCCAGTAGCTGAGGACCACGCAGCCGAAGCCGAAGACACAGGAGGCGAGGACGGCGGGGCGCGGGACCCCGCCCGGCGCCCGGCCCAGCGCCTTCGGGCCGTGCCCCCGCTCCACCAGCGAGTACGCGATGCGCGAGGCACCGTAGACATTGGCGTTCATCGCGCTGAGCAGCGCGGCGAGCACGACCACGTTCATCACCTGGCCGGCGCCCGGGATGCCGAGGTGGTCGAGGGCGGCGACGTACGGGCCCTTCTCGACGACCGCCGCGGAGTCCCAGGGGACCAGGGTGACGATGACCGCCATCGAGCCGATGTAGAACAGCGCGATGCGCCACATCGCCGTCCGGACCGCGCTCGCCACGCCCCGCACCGGGTCCTCGGACTCGGCGGCGGCGATGGTGACGGTCTCCAGGCCGCCGTACGCGAAGACGGAGGCGAGCAGGCCGACGACCAGGCCTTCGGTGCCGTTCGGCAGGAGGTCGCCGAGGTTGTCGGTGCCCGGGGAGTCCGTGCCCGGCAGGACGCCGGCGATCGCCAGGACGCCGAGGACCAGGAAGAGGGTGATCGCGGCGACCTTCAGCGCCGCGAACCAGAACTCGAACTCGCCGAAGTTCTTCACGGCGGCCAGGTTCGTCCCGCAGAACACCAGCATGAACAGGGCGACCCAGAGCCACTCGGGCGTGCCCGGCAGCCAGCCGGTGACGATCTTCGCGGCGCCGATGCCCTCCAGGCCGACGGCCGTGCACAGCAGGATCCAGAAGGCCCAGCCGACGGTGAAGCCCGCCCAGGGGCCGAAGGCGCGCTCGGCGTGCGCCGAGAAGGAGCCGGAGGAGGGGTACGCGGCGGACATCTCGCCCAGCATCCGCATCACCAGCATCACGAGGAGGCCGGAGAGGGTGTAGGCGAGGACGATCGACGGTCCGGCGGCGGCGATGCCCGCGCCCGAACCGACGAAGAGACCCGCGCCGATGACACCGCCGAGGGCGATCATCGACAGATGGCGCTGCTTGAGGCCATGGGACAGAGAGGCGTCCGGCTCTTGTGGAGCCTTGACGGTGGTGCTGGGCATGGGCGCGGTTCGTCCAATGCGTGAGACGGGCAAAAACGCCCACAGTCTGGGCGGCCCCGCCGCTTCCACGGAGGGGCCGCCCACGATCCGGAATCGCCCGGTACGGTCCGTGCCTACGCCGCTACGGGCGAGGCCGCCGCCACCGGCGTGTAGTGCGCCGCGTCCCCCTCGATCGAGTAGCTCTCCCTGCCCTCGACACCGACCGGCACGTCACCGGCGACCGTCACCCGGTGCAGGCGGCGCGGCCGGCGGTCGTAGTTGTCGACGGCGTAGTGCTGGGTGATCCGGTTGTCGAAGAGGACCAGCTGGCTCTCCGACCAGCGGTGGCGCAGGACGTTCTCCGGCCGGACGACGTACGACTGGAGCAGATCGAGCAGCTTGCGGGACTCGCCGACCGACAGGCCCACGATCCGCTGCGCGAACCCGCCGATGAACAGCCCACGCTCACCGGTCAGCGGGTGGACCCGCACGACCGGGTGCGCGGTGCGGTACGTGATGGACGTGAACCGGGCGCGCTGGGCGGCCCGCTCCTCGTCGATCTCCTCGGTCGGCACCGCGTAGTCGTAGTCGTTGCTGTGCTCGGCCCACAGCGTGTCCGCCAGCCGGCGCAGCGGCTCCGGGAGCTGCCGGTACGCGGCGGCCGAGCTGGCGATCAGCGTCTCGCCGCCGTACGGCGGGAGCGTGATGCTGCGCAGGGTGCTGGCCTGCGGCGGGTTGAGGACGAACGTGACGTCGGTGTGCCAGTGGTTGGCGCTGCCCTGCTCGCTGTCGACGGGCAGCACGTTCGGGGCGCCGTCGACCGCGGCGACGGTCGGGTGGGCGGTGGTGAGGTCCCCGAAGTGCCGGGCGAAGGCCTGCTGGCCCGCGTCGTCGAGGCGCACGTCGTCGAAGACCAGGGCCTTGTGGACGTTCAGTGCCTCGCGCAGCGCGGCGACCGTGTCCGCGTCCAGCGGCTCGGAGAGGTCGACGCCGAGGACCTGGGCGCCGATGTGGGCGGTGACCTTGCGGATGTCGAGTGTCATGACCTGGACCTTTCAGACGAGGGCAGCGGTGTGCTGGTTGACGGGGCGGGGGAGGCCGTAGCGCTCCCGCAGGGTGCGGCGCGGGCCGTACTCGGTACGCAGCAGGCCGCGGGCGCGCAGGATCGGGACGACGTGGTCGACGAAGGCGTCGAGGCCGGAGGGCAGGACGGCGGGCATGATGTTGAAGCCGTCGGCGGCGCCCTGTGTGAACCAGGTCTCGATGGCGTCGGCGACCTGCTCGGGCGTGCCCGCGAAGGTGAGGTGACCGCGCCCGCCGCCGAGTCTGCCGATCAGCTGCCGTACGGTGAGCCGCTCGCGCCGGGCCAGCTCCACCACCAGGGTGTAGCGGCTCTTGGCTCCCTCGACGGCGTCCTCGGGCGGCAGATCGGCCGGGAGCGGGCCGTCCAGCTCCAGTGTTCCGGCGGGCAGTTGCAGCAGCCGCTCCAGGTTGGCCACGCCGTGGGTGTGCACGATGTGGTCCTCCAGCACCTGCTCCTCCGCCCGCGCCTCGGCCTCGGTCGAACCGATCACCGGCACGATGCCGGGCAGCACCTTGAGGTGCTCGGGGTCACGGCCGGCCGCCGCCGTGAGCGCCTTGAGGTCGGCGTAGAAGGCCTGTGCGTCGCCGAGGGTCTGCTGCGCGGTGAACACCGCCTCCGCGTACCGGGCCGCGAACGCCTTGCCGTCCGCCGAGGAGCCCGCCTGCACCAGCAGCGGGTAACCCTGCGGCGAACGGGGCACGTTGAGGGCGCCCTCGACACTGAAGTACGTGCCCTTGTGCCGGGGCGGGTGGATCTTGGAGTCGTCGCCCCAGACGCCGGAGGCCTTGTCGGCGAGGATCGCGTCGTCCTCCCAGCTGTCCCAGAGCTTCAGGGCCACGTCGAGGAACTCGGCGGCGCGGGCGTACCGCTCGGCGTGCGCCGGTTCCGCGTCGAGACCGAAGTTGCGGGCGGCCTCCGCGCCGGCCGTGGTGACGATGTTCCAGCCCGCCCGGCCGCCGCTGACGATGTCCAGCGAGGCGAACCGGCGGGCCAGGTTGTAGGGGGAGTTGTAGGAGGTGGACGCGGTGGCGATCAGACCGATGTGCTCGGTCGCCGTCGCGAGTGCGGTGAGCAGCGTGAGCGGCTCCAGCGCGCCGGCCGGGCGCTGCGCGACGCTGCCCCACAGGTGCGGGCCGTCGGCGAGGAAGAGCGAGTCGAAGGTGCCGCGTTCGGCGGCCCGGGCCAGCCGGACGTAGTGGTCCAGCTCCACATGGGCGTACGGGTCGCTCTCGGGGAGCCGCCAGGAGGCCTCGTGGTGACCGGTGTTCATCAGGAAGGCGTTGAGGTGGAGCGTGCGGGGCATGCGGTGTCCTTGGAGGGTGACGAGGGGCGCCGGCCGGTATCACTCAGCCCGTCTGGGGGTGCCCCCTCTGGGGGAGGTTGAGGACGAGGCCCGTTCAGGGCCGAAGCGGGGGTTCGGGGGCGGCGGCCCCCGGGGGACGGCGGCGGCCGACGGTCACCGGATGTCCTCGGTCACCCCGAGCGCCGCCAGCAGCCGCGACCGGTACTCGCCGCGCGCATGCGCGTCGCGGTCGACGGTCAGGTCGAGACCGATCCGGCCGTGGTCGAGGACGAGGATCCGGTCGGCGAGCGCGATCGCCTCGTCCACGTCGTGGGTGACGAGCAGCACGGAGGGCCGGTGGCGCTGCCACAGCTCCCGCAGCAGGGCGTGCATCTTGATCCGGGTGAGCGCGTCCAGTGCCCCGAACGGCTCGTCGGCCAGCAGGAGTTCGGGCTCCCGGACGAGCGAGCGGGCCAGCGCGGCGCGCTGCGCCTCACCGCCGGACAGCTCGTTGGGCCAGGCCCGCTCACGGCCGGCGAGCCCCACCTCGGCGAGGGCCGCCCGCCCCTTCTCCTCCCCGCCCGTCCCCAGCAGTACGTTGTCCAGCACCCGGCGCCAGGGCAGCAGCCGGGAGTCCTGGAAGACGACGGACACCCGCTCCGGAGCCGTGAGCTTCCCGTGGCCCGCGACCTCGTGGTCGAGGCCCGCGACCGCCCGCAGCAGGGTGGACTTGCCGGAGCCGCTGTGTCCGAGGAGGGCGACGAACTGTCCGGCGGGGATGTCGAGGTCGATACCGTCGAGGACCGTGCGTCCCCCGAACGACCGGGTGAGGCCGCGCAGTTGGACGGCCGGACGGGTCAGCTGCTCAGTGTGCGGCGCCACGACAGCACCCTCCGTTCGACGAGACGGACCGCGCTGTCGGAGATCAGGCCGAAGACGCCGTAGATGAGGAGGCCGACCAGGATGACGTCCGACTGGCCGTAGTTCTGGGCCTGGAACATCATGTAGCCGAGGCCGCTGGTGGCGTTGATCTGCTCCAGGACGACCAGGCCGAGCCAGGATCCGGTGACACCGAGCCGGAGTCCCACGAAGAATCCGGGCAGCGCGCCGGGGATCACGATCTCCCGGATGAACCGGACCCTCGACAGGCCCTGCACCTCGGCGAGTTCGACGAACCGGTGGTCGATGCCGGACAGCGCTGCATGCGTGTTCAGATAGATCGGGATGTAGACGACGATCGCGATGATCGCGATCTTGAAGGTCTCGCCGATGCCCAGCCAGAGGATGAACAGCGGGATCAGACCCAGGGTCGGGATCGCCCGGTTGAGCTGTACCGTCCCGTCGATCAGCGCCTCCCCGGTCCGGCTGAGCCCGGACGCGAGGGCGAGCGCCACACCGGCGGTGAGGCCGATCGCGAAACCGTATCCCGCGCGTTCCAGCGAGGTGACGATGTCGGTGGGCAGGGTCCCGTCGGTCCACAGGCGGACCCCGGTGTCCAGCACGGTCCAGGGCGAGGGGATCGCGCCGGGGTCCAGCCGGCCGGCGGCGGAGGCGCCGGCCCACAGGACGAGCACCACGAGCGGGCCGACGAGCCGGGCGGCGGGAAGGCGTTTGCCGGGGGCCAGTCCGCGCCGGCGTTTCCGGGAGGGTTCGGGAGGGGCGGCGACCGGGGCGGCCGCGGTCACGGTCGTTGTCATGGCGGTCACTTCCGGTACTCGGCGGTCACGGTCGTTGTCATGGCGTCACTTCCGGTACTCGGCCGGCACGGCCTCGGCGGCGAGGGCCTCGAAGCGGTGGTCGAAGAGGGAGGACACGTCGAACTTCTTCACGAAGCCGCCCTCCGCGAGCAGATCCGCGGTCTCCTGCTCCCAGGCGATGGCCTCGTCCCAGCTCGGCGGGAACAGCGGCTTGTTGGCGAGCGCGGTGATCGCCTCGGCCTGGGCGAGGGTCAGGTTCTGCGTCCCGACGTAGAACTCCTTGTTCCAGATGTCGGGGTTCTCGTACTGCCAGACCTGGCCCCGCGCCCACTGCGGGATGTACGCGGCGACGGCGGCGGCCTTCGCCCGGTCGTTCAGCACGGACACCGGCGCCCACAGCAGGTTGAGCAGGTCGACGACGTCGGTGGTGATGGTGCGGGCGCCCTTCGACGCGTACTGCTGGAGGTAGGCGGGCGCCTGGCTGTTGCCGAGCGGGGCGATGTCGACCTGCCCGGACTGGAGCGCGGTGAGGAACTGGTTGCTGGTCAGCGGGACGAGCTTCACGTCGTCGTACGCCAGGCCCGCCTGCTTCAGCGCCCGCAGCAGGACGACACCCTGCGCCTGTCCCTGGGAGAACGCGAGCCGCTTTCCCTCGAAGTCCGCGACCGAACGGATGTCGCTGCCGGGCTTGGTGGCGAAGAGATAGTTCGGCTTACGGGTGACGTTGATCGCGACGATTTTCGCGTCGAAACCCTGGTAATGCGCCTGGATCGGCGGAATGCCGGCGTTGTTGGCCAGGTCCAGGGATTTCGCGCGGAAGGCGTTGATGACGTCCGGTCCGGCGCCGATGTTCAGCCAGCTCGACACCGTGAAAGGCAGTTCGGGCAGTTTCGCCAGCTTGAACTGGAGTTGCTGGACGTTCTGGAAGGAGGCGATCTTCAGGCTGGTGCCGGCCGGCACCTTGCCGGCGAGCGGGGCGGAGGAAGCGCCCTTGGCGCTCGTGGCGGCGCTGCTCTCGGCGCAGCCGCTGAGACCGGCGACGCCCGCCGCGGCACCGAGCACAGAGGTGAGGAAAAGCCGACGGTCATAGGTCGAAGGCATGGAGAACCCCTAGGGGGAAGCGGTGAAAAAAGGCAGGCGTAATTCCGGGCAGCGCCAAGGGAATTCACGCGTGAGAAGACAGGCAGAAGGGTGCGCTCCCGGCGCACCGGGGCGTCAGCAACAGAGAGTGCGACAGCTCATGGAACGATGGTCCTGTTCTCGTGCGGGGCCTGTCAACATTCGGAGTTTCTGAATTAATTCGGGTCGGGGGACACGGTGAGCGGATCGCGGTAGAGGACGTCCAGGGCCACCGCACCGCCCGCCACGGCCAGCACGGAGTCCCCGAAACTCGTCGGCACCACGGACCGTGCCCGCTCGGCCCCGACCTCCTCCCGCAGCGCGGCGAGGCAGTCCTCCCGGTGGAGGACACCGACCTCGGTGACGACGACCCGCTCCGGATTGAGGACGTCCAGCAGCAGCCCCGCCGCCCGCCCCGTCATCCGCGCCCGCTCCCGCAGCAGCCGCGCGGCCACCGGGTCCCCGGCGTCCGCCGCGGCGAGGACGTGCATCGGGTTCACCCCGTCGACGATCCCCGCCTCCCGGGCCCGCCGGCACAACGTCCGCTCGCTCAGTTCCACCTGGAGGCAGCCCACCCGCCCGCAGTCGCACGGCTCCGTCCCGCCGGCCAGCGGCAGATGCGCGACGGCCCCCGACTGGGAGCGGGGGCCGTGGTGCACCTCGTCATGGGTGGCGAACGCCGCGTCGACCACGTTCCCGACGAACAGATGCAGCACACTGCGGCTGCCGCGCGCCCGCCCGAACAGCCGCTCCGCGTTCACCAGCGCCCGCGCGTGCCCGTCCACCCGGACCGGCAGCCCGGTGCCCGCCGCGACGAGGTCCCCCGCCGGCACGTCCCGCCAGCCGAGCAGCGGATGCTCGACCACGGTCCCGGAGTCCCGGTCCACCCAGCCGCCGGCGGCCAGACCGACGCCGAGCGGACGGCCGCGCCCGGAGCGGGCGAGCAGCTCCGCCAGCCCGTCGGCGGCCCGCGCCAGCACCTCGTACGGCTCGGTGCCGCGGTGCTTCAACTCCCGCCGGGCCAGCACCCGGCCGCGCAGATCGAGCAGCGCGACCGTGGTGTACGGGACCGCCACGTGTACCCCGCCGACCACGAACCGCGAGTCGTCCAGGTCGACCGGCACATGCGGCCGGCCGACCCCGTTGGACCGGCGCGGGGCGGCCGACTCCCGGATCAGCCCGAGGCCGCTGAGCCGGGCGCAGTGGTCGGTGACGGCGGCCGGGGACAGCCCGGTGAGCCGGGCGATGGTGGAGCGGGCCACCGGTCCGTGCTCCAGCACGGATCGCAGGACCACACTGGCGCTGGTGCGCCGCCGGTCGCTGTCGGCGACACGGGGGACCGGGGACGTCGTACGGACAGGAAGTGCCGCGGTGCGGGGCATGGTTGACCGTCCTCCAGAACGGGGCCGACACGTCTCGGGAGCCGAGGCGCGCCGGGTCCGCGCCTCAGGCCGGGCGGCGACAGGTGGCCGTGCCCTGGCGTCGCAGGTCGACATAGCGACGCGACGTGAAGTTCCGGGCCTGGGCGGTCATGGCTGGAAGGGTAGGGCAGGAAAGGTGAATCCGACCAGAGCACTAGGATTCCTTTGGTGAGAACACACAATGCCGTCGTCCCGCGGAAAGGTGAGCGAAACATCCCCACCTCAGTGATCGGTGTCACGCCGTACCGGGTGTAACCGGCATCCTTTGTCCGGAGCCGACCAAGGTCACGTTCCCGCCTTTGTCGATCGCTGACGGTGAGCGGCCCGCCGACGCTGGGATAGCGTCGCGGTGTTCCGAACCGTCCCCCTCCCGCGGAGTCCCCATGAGCACCGCCGTCGCCACCCCCGCTCGCACCGGACAGGTCCTCGCCGACCTGATCCCCGCCTCCCGAGTCCGGGACATCGCGCTCGTGCTCGGTGGCGCCGCGCTCACCGGCCTCGCGGCCCAGATCGCGGTCCCGATCCCCGGCTCCCCGGTGCCGGTGACCGGCCAGACCTTCGCCGCCCTCCTCGTCGGCACCACGCTCGGCGCCGGCCGCGGCTTCCTCTCCCTCGCCCTGTACGCGCTGGCCGGCGTCGTCGGTGTGCCGTGGTTCGCGAGCGGCACCTCGGGCGCCGGCGCCGTCTCCTT
Source organism: Streptomyces sp. NPDC041784 (assembly GCF_055591025.1). Taxonomy (NCBI): domain Bacteria; kingdom Bacillati; phylum Actinomycetota; class Actinomycetes; order Kitasatosporales; family Streptomycetaceae; genus Streptomyces; species Streptomyces sp. NPDC041784. The sequence continues at coordinate 343,461 of NZ_JBVJAB010000001.1, read as the reverse complement.
CGGCTACATCCTCGGCATGATCCTCGCCTCCACGGTCGTGGGCGCCCTGGCCCGCCGCGGCGCCGACCGCACCATGTGGCGGATGGCGGGCGCGATGCTGCTCGGCGAGGCGATCATCTACGCCGTCGGCGTCCCCTACCTGGCCTACGCCGCCGACCTCTCCGCCTTCACCGCGATCGAGGCCGGCCTCACCCCGTTCCTGATCGGCGACGCCCTCAAGGCCGCCCTCGCGATGGGTCTGCTGCCCAGCGCCTGGAAGTTCGCCAAGCGCTGACACACGCTCAGCCGCCGTGCGGGAGGCCCGCCGGGATGATCCCGGCGGGCCTCCCGCGCGTTTTCGAGGTCGTACGGCGCTCAGGGCCTGTCCGGCGGATCATGCCGGAGGCGCGGGGCCTGGCACGCCCTCCCCCAGAGGGGGTACCCCCAGCGGCGTTGTCGTCGGTCGCCGACTCCCCCACGCTCGGCTGCGCTCGCGCGGGGGGGACCCCCATCGCGTCGACGCCCTCCTCCGCCTTGCGGTTGGACGCACCATGCCCCGCTCACGTGCGCTGATCAGGCGCCGCAGGTTTCCTCCGACTTGATCCGCCGGACAGGCCCTGGCCCGCCTCCCCTTCCGGACGCCGGCGCCCGGCCCGCCACAGCCCGGCCGCGCCCGCCGCGAGCAGCGAGACACCGGCCGCGCCCAGCGGCAGCAGGTCGCGTTCGACGCCGGTCCTGGGCAGTTCGCCCGGCGCCACGGGGGTGTTGTCGGTGCCGAGGAGCAGCGGGGTGGCCGGCGCGTTCGGCGACGGGTTCGTCGTACCGAAGGGCACCGGGCCCTGCTGCCAGAACGTCTTCTTCCCGTCCGTGGTCTGGACGGGCAGACAGATCTTTCCGGTCTTGCTCAGATCGAAGGCCGCGTCGACGTCGTACGATTTCGAGGCGCCTGCCGCGAGATTTCCGACGGGGCAGGAGAAACCGCTGTTCGAACCCTCCGGGAGATCCGCTTTTGCGATCGCGGCACACCCCTGGACGCTTTTTACGGTCAGCCCGTCGAAACCGACGACGAGCATCCTGATGTCTCCGCTTTCCTTGGTTCCCTCATTCTTCACCGTGGCGGTGATCGCCGTTTCCTGTGAGCCGTTGTCGACCGAGATCCGCTCGGGCAGCAGCGTGGTCAGCCTCACGCCGGCCGGTGCCTCGTCGACGGCCTTTCCCCCCTTGCCGCTGCCGGGCCCCTCGTCGTCCGCCCCGGCCGGGGCGGAGAGGATCATCACGGCCGAGAAAGATGCCGCGACGAGTGATCCGGTGATGGTCGTCGTACGACGAGAACTCATGTTCGTCCCCCTTGGCTGCGCCTGAATTCGCAGTACTTGAAGAGGTACCACAAGATTTCTCCGCACTATGCTGGTGCGGCATGAATTGGTAGGGCCGGGCAATGGAGGGGGTGTAGCGAATTGCCGGGGAATTCGGAGAGCGGCGGTGTTCCAGGTCTTCTGGTGACGGGGCGCTACCGGCTGGTCGAAAGCATCGGCCAGGGGGGAATGGGGCGGGTGTGGCGGGCGACCGACGAGATGCTCGACCGGCCGGTCGCCGTGAAGGAGATGCGCATCGACGGCCTCGACCCGGAGGACACCCGCACCCGCCGCGAACGCACCCTGCGCGAGGCCAGGGCCACGGCCCGCATCGACCACCCGAACGTCGTCCGCGTCTACGACGTCGTCGACGAGGGCGAACGCCTGTGGATCGTCATGGAGTTGGTGGCCGGCCGCTCGCTGGAACGGGTCATGGCGGAGGACGGCCCGCTGGCGCCGGGGGAGACGGCCCGCATCGGCCTCGGTCTGGTCGCGGCGCTGCGCCAGGTGCACGCGCGGGGCGTCCTGCACCGGGACATCAAGCCGGGCAACGTCCTGGTGGAGGAAACGGGCGGCGGGGAGTCCGGCGGTGAGGGGGCTGGTGGTGGGGGGTCCGGCGGCGGGAGGTCCGGCTTCGGGGGGTCCCGTGCCGGGGCGTCCGGCCCCGGAGAGGCCGGTGTCGGAGAGGCCGGTGTCGGAGGAGCCGGTGTCGGAGCGGCCGGTGTCGGGCGGGTCGTCCTCACCGACTTCGGCATCGCCGCGATCCAGGACGCCAAGGCGCTGACCATGGTCGGCATGCTGGTCGGCTCCCCCGACTACATGGCCCCCGAGCGGGTCTCCGGCCGCCCCCAGGGTCCGCCGTCCGACGTCTGGTCCCTCGGCGCGACCCTCTGCGCCGCCCTGGCCGGCCACTCCCCCTTCTCCCGCGACACCACCCTGGCCACCCTGCACGCCGTCCTCTACGAGGAACCCGTACTCCCGCCCGGCGCGGGTCCGTTGCGGGAGATCCTGGCGCGGCTGCTGGAGAAGGAACCGACGGTCCGGGCGTCCCTGGCCGACGTCGAGGCGGCCCTGCGGCCGGTGGCCTTCCCGGCGCCGCCGCCCGCGCCGACCGCTAGAAACGGCGACGGCGAGTCGGGCGCCGCACCGGAGGAACCCGGTCCGCGGGAGTCTCCGACGCGGGTCCTGCGCACCCCCACCCGGGCGGCCGGACCCTACGATCCCCGGCTGCCGGCCGCATCCGGGGCCCCGGCGGAGGCCGTCTCGGAGATGCGTTCGGAGGCCGGTGCCGAGCCGCCGTCCCCCAGCCCGGCGGGCGGCGGCACCGGGCCGCGCCGCTCCGGTGTCTCCTTCACCCGGGCCGGGGCGGAGACCGAACGCCGGCCCGCGCCGGGCGAGCCGCCGGGCCCCCCGCTCCCCGCGTTCCCCGCCACCGCCCCGACCCGCACCGGTCGTCGCAGGGGAGCCGTCGCGGCCGCGGCCGTCGTCGTCGCCGTGGGCACGGTCGTCGCGGTCGTGCTGGCCCTCGCCCCCGGAGGAGGGGGCGACGAGGACACGGCCGGGGGCACGCCCCAGCCGTCCACGACGGTGTCGACGCCCGGCACGGTCACCCCGTCGTCCACCGTCGAGGGCACCTCCCGGCCCCGGAGCCTGCCGCCGGGCACACACCCCGAGGCGGGCGGGTTCGCGTGGGCGACGCCCCGGGGATGGCAGCGGGACGTGAAGACGGGCGCGGAGGTGCACTACACCTCCCCCGACGGCACCCAGGAGCTGGTCGCCAAGTCCTCGCTGGCCCGCGGCGACCTGATGGACACCTGGGAGACCTCCGAGCACAACGCCCGCCAGGGCGAGGACTACGAGAAGATCCGGCTGGAGGAGACGACGTTCCACGGCCGCCCGGCGGTCCTCTGGGAGTACACCTTCACCCTCCGGGGCACCCGCTGGCACGCCCGGCTCCTCGGCTTCGACGAGCGCGGGAAGTCGTACCAGATCAACACCTGGTACCAGCCGCGGATCGAGGCCGAGGCGCTGAAGATCTACGAGACGGTCAAGGACAGCTTCACCGTGCTGTGAACCCTGTGAACCCTGTGAACCCTATGAACCCTGTGAACCCCTTGAGAGCACATGAAGAAGGGGCCCGCCGATGTCAGGGATACGGCGGGCCCCTCGCACAGGTGACCGGGTGTTACTCGGCGGCGGCGTCCGCGGTCACGGCCTCCGGCGCGGCCGCCCGCTCACGGGGCGCCAGCCGCTGCTTCACGACGGCGACGGCGATGACGAGCGCCGCGACGAGCAGCGACAGCAGCACGGTCGTGCGTCCGCTGCTCTCGCCCTTGGTGTCGGTCAGCATGTAGCCGAGGACGAACACGATCAGCGCGGCCGTCGCCCAGGTCAGGTACGGGTACAGCCACATCCGCACGACCAGCTTCTCCGGCGCCTCACGCTGGATGATCTTCCGCATGCGCAGCTGCGAGAAGCAGATGACCAGCCAGACGAACAGGGCGACCGCGCCGCTGGAGTTGACCAGGAAGAGGAAGACCGAGTCCGGGAACTTGTAGTTGAAGAACACGGCGACGAATCCGAACACCACCGACGCGACGATCGCCGTCATCGGCACACCGCGGGAGGTGGTGCGGGCGAACGCCTTGGGCGCGTCGCCCCGCTCGCCGAGCGAGAAGGCCATGCGGGAGGCGGTGTAGAGGCCGGAGTTCAGGCAGGACAGCACCGAGGTCAGCACGATGAAGTTCATGATCTGACCGGCGTGCGCGATGCCGAGGGAGTCGAGGGCGGCGACGTAGGAGCCCTGCTCCTTGATGGCGGGGTCGTTCCACGGCAGCAGCGTCACGACGACGAAGATCGAGCCGAGGTAGAAGACGCCGATCCGCCAGATGATGCTGTTGGTGGACTTGGTGACGGCCCGCTGCGGGTCCTCGGACTCGCCGGCCGCCAGGGTCGCGATCTCGCTGCCCATGAAGGAGAAGACGACGAGCAGGACGCCGGTGAGGATGGCGCCCGGCCCGTGGGGCAGGAATCCGCCCTCGCCGGTGAGGTTGGCCAGGCCCGCCTTCTCGCTGTCGACACCCGGCAGCACGCCGAACACGGCCAGTCCGCCGATGACGATGAACGCGCCGATCGCCACGACCTTGATCCCGGCGAACCAGAACTCGAACTCGCCGTAGGAGCCGACGGAGACCAGGTTGGTGGCGGTCAGCACCACCATCACGATGAGCGCCCACGCCCACTGCGGTACGGAGGGGATCCACCCTTCGAGGATCGCGGCACCGGCGGTGGCCTCGACGGCCAGCACGACCACCCAGAAGAACCAGTAGAGCCAGCCGATGGAGAAGCCGGCCCACGGGCCGAGCGCCCGGTCGGCGTGCGCGGAGAAGGAGCCCGAGGTGGGGTTGGCCGCGGACATCTCGCCCAGCATCCGCATCACCAGCACCACGAGCGTGCCGACGAGGGCGTAGGAGAGCAGGATGCCGGGTCCGGCGGTGGCGATACCGGAGCTGGACCCGACGAAGAGTCCGGCACCGATGACACCGCCGATGGCGATCATCGACAGATGGCGGTTCTTGAGACCTGCCTGGAGGCCGGAGCGGGGTTCTCCGGGTTCTTCAGGGCCGCGGTCGGCCTTGGTGAGGGTCGGCTGCGAAGTCATGGGGATGGATTTCCTTTGCGCCGTGTAACAAGTCGGTCCAGTGAAACGGAGGCGAAGGGATTCGTGAACCTCTGAATCCGGATCGTTACTTGAGGTTTCCCTGAGGTTCCATGGTGTTGCCCGGGTTTTTCGAGCCGTCCACCCCGCGCTGCTGCCCCGCAACACCCATGTCACACTCATCCCATGCGCGTGTATCTCGGCTCGGACCATGCCGGCTTCGAACTCAAGAACCACCTCGTCGAATGGCTCAAGGCGGCGGGCCACGACCCGGTCGACTGCGGCCCCCACATCTACGACGCCCAGGACGACTACCCGCCCTTCTGCCTCCGCGCGGCGGAGAAGACGGCCGCGGACCCCGACTCCCTCGGCATCGTGATCGGCGGCTCCGGCAACGGCGAGCAGATCGCGGCGAACAAGGTGAAGGGCGTCCGTGCGGCCCTGGCCTGGAGCGAGGAGACCGCGTCCCTCGGCCGCCAGCACAACAACGCCAACGTCGTCGCCGTCGGCGCCCGGATGCACACCACCGAGGAGGCGACGAAGTTCGTCGAGACCTTCCTGGGCACCCCGTTCTCGGGTGACGAGCGGCACATCCGCCGGATCGACATGCTGGCCGACTACGAGACGACCGGCGACCTCCCGGCGATCCCGGCCCACCACCCGCAGCAGGACTGACCGCTCCCGGCGGGGGCTGGACTCCCGGTGGGGGCCGGCCCCCCGGCGGGGCCCGGAAAGGAACACGCATCGTGCCAGAGGGGCACACGATCCACCGGCTGGCATCGGACTACGCCGACCGCTTCGCCGGTATCGCACCACGCGTGACCAGCCCCCAGGGCAAGTTCTCCGACGCCGCCGCGCTCCTGGACGGCGTCGGACTCACCCGTACCGAGGCCCACGGCAAGCACCTCTTCCTGGGCTTCCGGGACGGCGAGTGGGTCCACATCCACCTCGGCCTCTTCGGCAAGGTCGCCTTCGGCGACGCGCCGGCGCCCCCGCCCACGGACACCGTCCGGCTGCGCCTCGCGGGCGACACCGGGTACGTCGACCTCCGCGGCCCCACCACCTGCGCCCTGATCACGGACGCCGAGAAGCGGGCCGTGCACGCCCGCCTCGGCCCCGACCCGCTGCGCGCCGACGCCGACCCCGCCCAGGCCTACGTCCGTGTCTCCCGCAGCCGGGCGACGATCGCCGCCCTCCTCATGGACCAGAAGATCATCGCCGGCGTCGGCAACGTCTACCGCGCCGAGGTCCTCTTCCGGCACGGCATCGACCCCTACCGCCCCGGCAGGGACGTCACCCCCGCCGAGTGGGACGCGATCTGGCACGACCTCGTCGCCCTCATGCGCGAGGGCGTCCGCAACAACCGCATCGACACGGTCCGCCCGGAGCACACCCCGGAGGCCATGGGCCGCCCGCCCCGGGTCGACGACCACGGCGGCGAGGTGTACGTCTACCGCCGCACGCACCAGCCCTGCCACCTCTGCGGCACCGAGATCCGCACCGCCGACCTCGCCGCCCGCAACCTCTTCTGGTGCCCGACCTGCCAGCGGAACTGACGGCACCCCAACCGGCGCCGCCCCCATTGACGGCACCCCAACCGGCGCCGCCCCCATTGACGGCGCCCTGACCGACGGCGCGCCCTGACCGGCGGCGCCCTAGAAGCCGTGCGGCAGCCAGGGTGCCGTCGGTGCCCCGAACCCCACGGCCGCCTCCGCCAGCGCCCCCGGCCGCAACTCCCGCACCCGACCCGCCGCGGCCAGCGCGGCGAGGCTCACGCCGCCCAGGTACGCCGAGCCCAACTCCCGTACCGACAGGGCGAGATCGGCCGCGTCCGCCGTACGCCCGCAGGCCGCCCCCTTGGTGTCGCCGGTCAGCCGCCAACGGCCCTCGTTCCAGGGGCAGAAGGCGTCCTCGACCTCCAGCACCACATCCACCGGCGCCTGGTAGGTGCGCGCCTCCAGCGCCGCGCCCACCTCCACCAGCCGCACGTGCAGGGAGTCCCGCACCCGCAGCTGACAGCGCCGGATGTCCGACACGAGGTACTGCCACGCCTCGTCCAGCGGCCGCCCCCGCACCTTCAGCGAGGTCGTCAGATCGATCCCGAACAGGAACCGCCACAGCGCCGCCTCCGTCACCGGGTCGGCTCCCGCCAGATCCTGGAGCAGCACCTGACCGTTGTGCCCGGCGTCCGTCCACTCCGGACGGACCCGGAAACGGGCGTACCCGGTGACCTCCCCGTCCCGCTCGGCGACCACGCACTGGAGGGCCGACGCGCCGTCCCGCTCGGTCTCCGCCTCCAGCACCCCGAGCCGCTCCCACCCGGGCCGCCGCGCCAGCATCCCGGCCCGCCCGGCCACCGTCCGCGCGTACACGGCCTCGCACGCGTCCAGCTCCGCGACGGGATCGGCGTACCGCAGTCCTACGTCGTCCACGCCGTCCGGCACGGACAGCCGGACCCGGCTCGTGTCGATCTCGGCGTGCAGCCCGAACGTCGCCGCGCCGTACCCGAACCGCCCGTAGATCATGGGCTCGGAGGCGGTGAGGACGGCCAGCGGCTCGCCCCACGCGCGTACGTCGTCCAGCTGCCGCCGCATCATCGCCGTGAGCAGCCCGCGCCGCCGGTGCGTCTGGCTCACCCCGACCATCGTCACGCCGGCCGCCGGTACGGACGCCCCGCCCGGCACGGTCAGCCGGAAGTCGAACGCCCCGGCGGTGCCCACGACCCGCTCGCCGTCCCACGCGCCGACCGACCGCTCGCAGGGGGTCAGCGTCCGCCACAGCTCCCGTTCGTCGGCCGACTCCGCGACCCCTCCGAAGGCCCGCAGCAGGGTGTCGTACCAGCCGTCCCATTCGTCCTGCCGCAGGATCCGTACCTCGGCCGCGGAAGAGGTCGCCCGCCCCGTCGGCCTTGCCGTCGCCCCCGCCGTCGTCGCACCAGTCGTCATGGATCCATGCCTAGCAGCACATTGCGGGGCGAGCCAGGGAATTTCTCTCTCTCGGCGACGCGAGCGCTTTCCGTGAAGTTCACTGTGAAGTTGAAGCTCGGACGGGGGACAAGTGGGACCTCCCGTGCCAAGCGGCGGGTTGGATGGATAGGGTCCCGAACTAATGGCATCAGGACGACAGCGGCGCGCGGAAGCCGAGACGTCGACGGCCCGGTTGAAGCACTGGATGCACCGGGTCCGCACCGGCGTGCGCAGAAGCGCGGTGGACTACTTCCGCGGCGACGGCTCGGACTGGATCGCGCTGGCCCTGCTGCTGCTCACCGTTCCGCTGATCGCCGCGACCACCCTCGCCAACTCGGTGTGGTGCTCCCCGGCCGCCCTGGTCCTGCCCATCGTCGCCGGCGGTCTGCTGCTGCGCCCGTCGAGCCTGCTCGGGCTCTACGCCGCCGCGGCCACCGCCCTGATCGTGGAGTCGGTCCAGCTGGGCCCCTACACGGAGGGCCCGTCGCGGGTGACACCGGGTGTCGTCCTGGTGGTCGCGGCATGCGGTTTCTTCGGTCTGCTCATCGCCCAGTTCCGCAGCCGGGTCGGCGTGCCCTGGCGGCGCGGCGGCACCATGCTCTTCGACCTGCGCGAGCGGATCCGGGTGCAGAGCAAGCTGCCGAAGTTGCCGACGGGCTGGCACCGCGAGATGGCGCTGCGGCCCGCCGGGGGCCAGTCGTTCTCCGGTGACTTCGTCGTCGCGGCCCGCACCAACGGCGGCCGCACCATGGAGGTCGTCCTCACCGACGTCTCCGGCAAGGGCATGGACGCGGGCTCCCGTGCCCTGCTGCTGTCCGGCGCCTTCGGCGGCCTGCTCGGCTCGCTGCCGCCGCACGCCTTCCTCCCGGCCGCCAACGGCTATCTGCTCCGCCAGGACTGGGACGAGGGCTTCGCGACCTCCATCCACCTCGTCCTGGACCTCGACTCCGGGGACTACGAGCTGTACTCCGCCGGCCACCCGCCGGGCCTCCAGCTCAGCGCGGGCAGCGGCCGCTGGGAGGAGAAGGCGGCCGAGGGCCCGCTGCTCGGTGTGTACGAAGGCGCGCAGTTCGACCCCGTGAAGGGGTCCCTGCGCCCCGGCGACGTGCTGATGCTGTTCACCGACGGCCTGGTGGAGACCTCCGACCGGGACATCGTCGAGGGCATCGACCGGCTCACCGGCGAGGCCGACCGCTATGTCGCCGGCGGCTTCCAGGGCGCCGCCTGGCATCTGATCGAGGCCGTCGCCAAGGACGTCAACGACGACCGCGCCCTGCTGCTGGTCTGCCGCGAGGGCCCGACGGCCCAGACGGCCTCGCTCGTCTGAGAGGCGGGTCCGCATGCTCACCCTGGCCGAGGTGGAGTCCCTCGCCCGCACCGCCCACGCGGGCCAGACCGACAAGGCGGGCCGCCCCTACGCCGAGCACCTCCGGGCGGTCGCCGAGGGCGTACGGTCCCGGGGCGGTGACGACGAGCAGATCGCCGCGGCCTGGCTGCACGACGCCGTCGAGGACGACGCCCTGACCGGCGCGTGGCTGCGCGACGCCGCGCTGAGCGACCGGACGAAGGCGATCGTCCTGGCGGTCACCAAGCGGGCCGGGGAGCCGCCGGAGGCGTACGCGGCCCGGATCCTCGCGACCCCGGGCGCGCTGCTGGTGAAGGAGGCGGACCTGGCGCACAACGCGGACCCGGCCCGCCTCGCCGTCCTCGACGGGCCGACCCGGACGCGGCTGACCGAGAAGTACGCCCGGATGCGCGCACTCCTCGGTCTGTCACCGCAGGACGTTCCGTAGGGTCAGGCGCCGACCTTCTCGCGCTGCCCCTGCTCCTGGCCCTGCTCCTGCTCCTGCTCCTGTCCTTGCTCCCGCTTGCCCGCCCGCTCGCGTTCCCGGGCCAGCTCGGCCGCGTCCCGCTTGAAGGCCCACTCCATCCGGGGCTCCATGGCGAACCGGAAGACCCGCTGGACCGGCCGGGTGCACAGCAGGGTCACGGCGGCGGCCACGGCGACGCTGACGGCGATCTCGCCGAGCGGCCGGTGCAGCCAGGCGTGGTCGAACCAGCCGCGGTAGTCGGCGCCCTTGAGCAGGAAGCCGTGCAGCAGATAGCCGTACAGGGTGCCCGCGCCGAGGGCCGTGCACCACAGGGTGCGGCCCGGGACCCAGGAGAAGAAGCAGGCGGTCAGCACCAGGGAGCAGCCGAACAGCGCGAGCTGCATGACGGGCCCGGCCCACCAGGGCGCGGCCAGTTCCTGCGCGGAGTCGCGGTGGTAGAACCAGGCGCCGTTCATCCGCGGCACCGCCCACCAGGCGAAGGCCAGCGCGAGGGCGAACACCGGCACGGCCGCGATCCGCACCGAGCGGCGGCGCACCAGCCGGAAGTGCTCGGGCCGCAGGCCCAGGCCGAGCACGAAGAACGGCAGGAACTGAAGGACGCGCTGGAGGTCGAGGTCGTCGCCGATGGCCGGGCTGACGGAGGCCAGCGCGGCGATGCCCAGGGCCAGCGGCAGCGGGTGGCGGACGATCTTCCACAGGGGGGTGGTGAGCCGCCAGAGGAACAGCGCGACCAGGAACCAGGTCAGGTAGTAGGGGTCCAGGAGGCTGATCTCCTGGCCGGGGGAGTGGTCGACGTACCGCTTGAAGAGCGAGTAGGCGACCTCGAAGAGGACGTACGGCACGGCGATCCCGGTCACCAGCCGCCTGACCTTGCCGGGGCTCGCGTCGAAGCTGCGGGAGAAGAACCCGGAGACGACGATGAACGCCGGCATGTGGAACGCGTACACGACCATGTAGGCGGCCTGGAGCACCCGGCTGTCGCCCTTTAGGGGCTCCCAGGAGTGGGCCACGGCCACCAGCACGATCGCCAGGTACTTCGCGTTGTCGAAGAACGCGTCACGCTGCTTGGACCGTCTGTCCGGGGACTCGGGGTGCTGATCTTTCTGGCTCTCGGAGGAGCGCGGACTAGGCACGGGAGACGAAGCGGCGTGGAACATTTGAGGCACCCTAGCGTTGTCTGTGGCTATGCGTAAAACAGCCGAGGTCATTCTGGCTATTGGCTGCGGGTGCCCCGAGATTTACGGAAGTTGCTGTCCGTGATGTCGCGATTCATCCACACTAAAAGGTACATAACGGCCTCTGGGGATGGGCTGTTGTCGTACCTGTGCCCACAATTCGAATTCCCTGCGGGCGTGTTGTGTGGAGAGGGAAACGAGCTCCCTCAATTCCCTGTGGGAGTACGGTTTCGAATTGCTGTGCGGGGTACGGGTGCGCGGGAGGCCGTGGCAATGATGTGTCACGGGCCGCATAGGGAGGCCGGGTTGGTGGCACGATGGACTCTGGCGGGGGTGCGCAGCACTGCGTCCCCGGGCCGGGAGTGCGGACCGACCGAGGGTGTGTGATCAGTGTGGCCATTTCACTGTCAGTGGTGCTGCTGTTGGCGATCATCCTGGTGGTGCTGATCCGGGGCGGGAACATCAAGGCGGGCCCCGCCATCGTCGCCATCCTGTTCGGCTTCTTCCTCGCCTCCACGGGCATGGCGCCGTCGATCAACCGCTTCCTCGACTCGCTCGCCGACACGATCAACTCGATCAGCTTCTGATCGGCTCCTGATCGGTCCGATCAGAAGCTGATCAGCTCCGATCGGCTCCTGAGGAACGCCGAAGGCCCGGGCGGAGGAGCTGACCTCCGCCCGGGCCCCGGGCGTGTGGAGCGGGCGACGGGAATCGAACCCGCGTAGCCAGTTTGGAAGACTGGGGCTCTACCATTGAGCTACGCCCGCACAGGTGCGCCGCGCGTCGGGCGACCGCGGCACTGCACGCATCGTAGCGGGTCGGCACCCTCGCCCGCACACCCGTTGCGGCCCGCGCCGCCGCCCGCGCCCTCGCGCCCCCGTGCGCTCCATGAAAGCGGCGGTCAGGCGGCCTGTGGCCATGTACCCTACGTGTCGCACCAGACGGGGTGTGGCGCAGCTTGGTAGCGCGTCCGCTTTGGGAGCGGAAGGCCGTGGGTTCAAATCCCGCCACCCCGACCACCTGCGCGATCACGTTGTGCGCCTGGCCGGTGATCGTCTTTTGGGCGGCCCGGCGGCTGCGGTTACTATGCAAGCTGCGCGCCCGTGTGTCCGTGTCCGGCCTGATAGCCCCACGAACACCTCCGGGCGGCGAATCACCGGACCTGTCAGGCTCCGGCGAACACCAAGATGTCAGCCACAAGGAGACCGAACCGTGAAGAGCGCCGTGGAGACCCTGAACCCGACTCGGGTTCGGCTCAGCATCGAGGTGCCCTTCGAGGAGCTCAAGGACAGCCTCGACGCGGCGTACAAGAAGATCAACCAGCAGGTCACGGTGAAGGGCTTCCGTAAGGGCAAGATCCCGGCGCGCGTCATCGACCAGCGGTTCGGCCGCGGTGCGGTTCTGGAGGAGGCGGTCAACGACGCCCTTCCGAAGTTCTACACCGAGGCGGTCAACGAGGCGGAGATCGACGTCCTCGGCCAGCCCGAGGTCGACATCACCGAGCTGAAGGACGGCGAGACGCTGAACTTCACCGCCGAGGTCGACGTCCGCCCCGCCCTGGAGCTTCCCGAGGACTTCTCCTCCATCGAGGTCGAGGTCGACGCCGTCGAGGTGACCGACGAGGACATCGCGAAGTCCGTCGAGCAGCTCCGTGAGCGCTTCGCCTCCACCTCCCCGGTCGAGCGCGCCGCCGAGGACGGCGACGTCGTGACCGTGGACCTCGAGGCCAAGGTCGAGGGCGAGGTCCTCGAGGACGGCGTCGCCAGCGGCGTCTCCTACACGATCGGCTCCGGCGAGCTGCTGGACGGCATCGACGACGCCGTGAAGGGCCTGGAGGCCGGTGGCGAGGCCACCTTCACCTCCGAGCTGAAGGGCGGCTCGGCGGCCGGCAAGGAGGCCGAGGTCACCGTCAAGGTCACCCAGGTCGCCGCCCGCGAACTGCCCGAGCTGGACGACGAGTTCGCGCAGCTCGCCTCCGAGTTCGACACCCTCGACGAGCTGAAGGCGGACAGCCGCAAGCGCCTCGAGAACATGAAGCAGTACGACCAGGCCACGCAGGCCCAGGAGCGCGTCCTGGAGAAGCTGCTGGAGCTGGTCGAGGTGCCCGTCCCCGAGAAGCTGCTCGAGGACGAGATCAACACCCGCAAGCACAACCTGGAGCACCACCAGCTCGGCCAGATGGGCCTCGACCTCGACAAGTACCTGGAGATCCAGGGCAAGACCGCCGAGGAGTTCGACACCGAGACCCGTGAGGCCGCGGTCAAGGGCATCAAGACCCAGTTCGTCCTCGACGAGCTGGTCAAGCGCGAGAAGCTGAACGTCAACCAGGAGGAGCTCACCGAGCACCTCATGCGCCGTGCCGCCTCCTCGGGCATGTCCCCCGACCAGTTCGCCCAGGCGGTCGTCGAGGGCGGCCAGGTTCCGCTGCTCGTCGGCGAGGTCGCCCGCGGCAAGGCCCTGGCCACGGTCGTCGAGGCCGCCACGGTCAAGGACACCAACGGCGAGGTCATCGACCTGGACGACGAGGAGGAGACGGAGGAGGCCGCCGAGGCCGCCACCGAGACCTCCGAGGCCGCCCCGGAGGCCGACGCGGCCGCCGAGACCGGCGAGGAGAAGAACGAGGCCTGAGCCTCGTCTCCGACGCTTGTGCGACGGGCCCCGGAACCCTGTGTTCCGGGGCCCGTCCCCGTTCCGGCCGCTACGCCCCCGGCGAACACCCAGCTCTCCGGGATTCCCCGAAGGGACCCGCGCGTTAGGGTCCATGAATACGAGGGCAGGGGAGTCCCCGTTGCCCCCGGCAGTACACGTGAGACGGCCCGGCGCCGTCGTAAGACGAGCAGGTGGATACGTGACGAATCTGATGCCCTCCGCCGCCGGCGAGCCTTCCATCGGTGGTGGCCTCGGCGACCAGGTCTACAACCGGCTGCTCAACGAGCGGATCATCTTCCTCGGCCAGCCGGTCGACGACGACATCGCGAACAAGATCACCGCACAGCTGCTGCTCCTTGCCGCCGACCCGGACAAGGACATCTACCTCTACATCAACAGCCCCGGCGGTTCGATCACGGCGGGTATGGCGATCTACGACACCATGCAGTTCATCAAGAACGACGTGGTGACCATCGCCATGGGCCTCGCGGCCTCGATGGGCCAGTTCCTGCTCAGCGCGGGCACCCCCGGCAAGCGCTTCGCGCTGCCGAACGCCGAGATCCTGATCCACCAGCCCTCCGCGGGTCTGGCCGGTTCGGCCTCGGACATCAAGATCCACGCCGAGCGGCTGCTGCACACCAAGAGGCGCATGGCCGAGCTGACCTCGCAGCACACCGGCCAGACGGTCGAGCAGGTCACCCGTGACTCGGACCGCGACCGCTGGTTCGACGCGTTCGAGGCCAAGGAGTACGGCCTCATCGACGACGTCATCCCGACGGCCGCCGGCATGCCGGGCGGCGGCGGCACCGGGGCGGCGTAAGCCACGCACGACGGCAGGGCCGCACAGGTCCCCGAGCGGGGACCCGAGCGACCCCCTCCGGCAGGGCCGCCCACCAGGCAGGGGCCGCAAGCCCCGCAGGGTCCCAAGCCTCCGCAGGGTCGCAAGCCCCGTAGGGCCGTAGGGCTCCGCAGGGCCGTAGGGCTCCGCGAAGGCCGTGCAGCCCCCGCGGGTCGGACCGGTCAGGCAGGGTTGTGAGAGCCCCGCAGGGCCTCGCGGCCCCGGCGGGCTCGCGAAGCCCCGCAGAGGGCGCACCGGCCCGGCGGGCCCGAGCGGCCCGGACGGGATCGCAGCGCCCCCGGACGGGCGTCGCAGCCCCGCAAGGATCGCCACGGCCCGCCCGCCGGACCCCGCGAACCCCGCGAGGCCGCCGCACGGCACCTGCAAGGGCCCGCCAGGCCCCCGCAAGCGCCCCGGAGGCCCCACAGGGCTCACGAGGCCCGGCAGCGGCCACCAGGCCCCGCAGAGGCCGCACGGCCCCCGCGGAGTCTCAGGGCCCCGCAGAGGCCGCGAGGCCCCGGCAGAGGTCTTCGGGCCTCGGGCATCCGGACCTCCGGGACCCGAGGGCCCCGGAAGCCGGCCAAAGCCCCGCAGGGACTCGCAAGGACCCGTCCGGACCCCGCCGTCAAACGCTCCGCCCAGCCCCTCCAGCCACCGCCCCAGCCCCTTTTCCAGGAGACACCGTGAACGACTTCCCCGGCAGCGGCCTCTACGCCCGTACGGAGGCCGAGTACACCGGCCCCCGCGCCGAGTCCCGCTACGTCATCCCGCGCTTCGTCGAGCGCACCTCGCAGGGCATCCGCGAGTACGACCCGTACGCGAAGCTCTTCGAGGAGCGCGTGATCTTCCTCGGCGTGCAGATCGACGACGCCTCCGCCAACGACGTCATGGCACAGCTGCTGTGCCTGGAGTCGATGGACCCCGACCGGGACATCTCGGTCTACATCAACAGCCCCGGCGGCTCCTTCACGGCGCTGACCGCGATCTACGACACGATGCAGTTCGTGAAGCCCGACATCCAGACGGTCTGCATGGGCCAGGCGGCCTCCGCCGCCGCGATCCTGCTCGCCGCCGGTACGCCGGGCAAGCGCATGGCGCTGCCGAACGCGCGCGTGCTGATCCACCAGCCGTACAGTGAGACGGGCCGCGGCCAGGTCTCCGACCTGGAGATCGCCGCCAACGAGATCCTCCGGATGCGCGCGCAGCTGGAGGAGATGCTGGCCAAGCACTCCACCACGCCGATCGAGAAGATCCGCGAGGACATCGAGCGCGACAAGATCCTCACGGCCGAGGACGCGCTCTCGTACGGCCTGATCGACCAGATCATCTCCACCCGCAAGATGAACAACAACTCTCTGCGTTGACGCGCGGGGCACTCTCGTCCGTACCCCTTGGCACGGTGTGACACGGTCCACGTGGAAGTGAACCGTGCCAAGGGGGGCCCGAACGGGGGTCCCGGCAAGGTACCGTCGGAATAAGGCAGCACCAGGAGCCGCTGGACTCGAAAGTGTCCAGGCGTCTCCCAGGCGAAGGGGAAGCACACCGTGGCACGCATCGGTGACGGCGGCGATCTGCTCAAGTGCTCGTTCTGCGGCAAGAGCCAGAAGCAGGTCAAGAAGCTCATCGCAGGGCCCGGTGTGTACATCTGCGACGAGTGCATCGATCTCTGCAACGAGATCATCGAGGAAGAACTCGCGGAGACCAGCGAGGTCCGCTGGGAGGAACTCCCGAAGCCGCGCGAGATCTACGAGTTCCTCGAGGGCTACGTGGTCGGCCAGGAGGCCGCCAAGAAGGCCCTGTCGGTCGCGGTGTACAACCACTACAAGCGCGTCCAGGCCGGCGAGAACGGCGGTGGTCAAAGCCGCGAGGACGCCATCGAGTTGGCGAAGTCCAACATCCTCCTGCTCGGCCCCACGGGCTCGGGCAAGACGCTCCTCGCCCAGACCCTCGCGCGCATGCTGAACGTTCCGTTCGCCATCGCCGACGCCACCGCGCTGACGGAGGCGGGCTATGTGGGCGAGGACGTCGAGAACATCCTGCTGAAGCTGATCCAGGCCGCCGACTACGACGTCAAGAAGGCCGAGACCGGGATCATCTACATCGACGAGATCGACAAGGTCGCCCGCAAGAGCGAGAACCCCTCGATCACGCGTGATGTCTCGGGCGAGGGTGTGCAGCAGGCCCTGCTGAAGATCCTGGAGGGCACCACGGCCTCCGTCCCGCCGCAGGGCGGACGCAAGCACCCGCACCAGGAGTTCATCCAGATCGACACGACGAACGTCCTGTTCATCGTGGGCGGCGCGTTCGCCGGTCTGGAGAAGATCATCGAGACCCGGGCCGGTGCCAAGGGCATCGGCTTCGGCGCGACGATCCGCTCCAAGCGCGAGCTGGAGGCCAAGGACCAGTTCGAGGACGTCATGCCCGAGGACCTGGTCAAGTTCGGCATGATCCCCGAGTTCATCGGCCGCCTCCCGGTCATCACCTCGGTGCACAACCTGGACCGCGAGGCCCTGCTCCAGATCCTCATCGAGCCGCGCAACGCGCTGGTGAAGCAGTACCAGCGCCTCTTCGAACTCGACGGCGTGGAGCTGGACTTCGAGCGCGAGGCCCTGGAGGCCATCGCCGACCAGGCCATCCTCCGCCAGACCGGCGCCCGCGGCCTGCGCGCCATCATGGAGGAGGTCCTGATGTCGGTGATGTACGAGGTCCCGTCCCGCAAGGACGTGGCCCGTGTGGTCATCACCGCCGACGTCGTCCACTCCAACGTCAACCCGACCCTGATCCCGCGCGAGGCCCGCGGCGGCCGCGGCCCGGGCGAGCAGAAGACGGCATAGGCGAGCAGCCCGACACACCGAACGAGACATCGAAGGGGCCCCGGTCGACCGACCGGGGCCCCTTCGTGGCCTGCAAAATGGGAGACCGCCCGGCAAATGTGCCGCGGGCGGCCTCTGCGTCTAGCACATGAGCGCGGTTACGCCCACTCACAAGCCCTTATCGCGTGCGCGTTGGTCACGCCGATGCCAATGAGCTTGGTCACGCAGAGGGAGTGGGGTACGGACGTCCCGAAGACGACACTGTGCGGGTAGCCACAGGCAGTGGTCGACTTGGCTCCTACCGCGTACCCGAAGCTGTGCAGGACGCCCGTACATTGTGCGACCGTGGCGGATGCGGGTGTCGCCATCGCCAGAGGGGCGATGGCCCCTGCGATGATGAGCCCGGTGACGGCGATTGCTCGCTTGAGCATGAAGATCTCCTCGATTGTCCAACAGCTCATGACGTCATGATCATGACGGGACGGGAATCTAACAGTCGACCGACGGGATACTCGGGCGTCCCGGAGAACATGGCCGAGAACGAGCCCGCTGGCGCATTCCGGCATCGATGTCCTTCGGGAGAGTCCAGATGCCGTGTCGCTGCGGTCACCGACTTCCGCCGACGACGGCGCGGCCGTCTCCGTCGTACGCATGCGAAAGGGCCCCGGTCGAGCGATCGGAGCCCCTTGGCGGTCGCGGGGTCAGGCCTTGACCCGGACTTCCTCGCGCAGCTTCGTGGTGATGTCGATAGCCGCGTCCTTGGTGATGTTCTTCGTGTTGTCGCCCGGGGACACCATGGCGATCGTGCTGTAGTCGGACCAGACGCAGAACCAGTCGGTCGACTCCTTCTTGGTCAGCGAGTTGGTGCTCTTCGCCGACTGGCATTTCATGAGCGCGCCGTCGATGTCGGCCTCCTCGGGCTGGCCGATCAGCTCGGTCTTGCCCTGGGTGCTGCTCGACGAGCTGGAGGAGTTGCTGTCCTCGAGTTCCTTCTGGATGGCAGCGAAGTACCTGTCCAGGGCCGTCTTGGGGTCCGCGATCTCGCCGTAACCGCCCAGCATCGTGATGCCCTTGGCGGTGAGCAGCTCCGCCTCGTCGGGCAGGTCGGCGGCGTCGGGGTTCTCCGGGTCGTAGTCGCCGAAGTCGGCTGTCGACCATTGCCCGACGACCGCCTTACCGCCCTTGACGCCGCTGGCCGTCAGATACTGGGTGGTGTCCGAGTCGCCGCTCTCGGCGCCTTTGCCGACCTGCTTGTACTCGGTGATCACGGTCGCCGGGGTGTCCAGCTTGTGCGCGCCGTCGTCCTCCAGGCCGCCGCCGCCGCTTCCGCCGAGCACGAGGTACGCGCCCACGCCGATCGCGGCGACGACCGCGACCGCGCCGATGATGATGCCCACCTTCTTGCCGCCACTGCTCGGTGCCGGGGGCTGCGGGACGCCGTAGGGAGGCTGACCGTAGGGGGCCTGGCCGTACGGCGGCTGCTGGCCGTAGGGCGGGGTCTGCGGCGGGACGCCCTGCGGGGGCTGGCCCGGGTAGCCGTAGCCGGGTTGGGGGGCCGGGGGCTGCTGGGGGTAGCCGTAGCCGGGCTGCGGGGCCTGCGGCTGCTGGCCGTACGGGCCGGGCTGGCCGTACGGTCCGGGCTGCTGGGGCTGACCGCCGTACGGGCCCGGCTGGTTGTGACTCATCTCTGGGTTCCCCTCCAGATGCTTATGTGATTTTCACATCCTGGCTCAAAGGCAACACCCGGAGAGCGGCGGGGCCCCCACCGTTACAGAGCAAACACGTTTCGGGACGGCGCCGTGACACCCCTAAACTGGCTCCGTGACCGAGAACGCTCAGCAGCAGCCATCAGCGCCCCACACCGAACTGCCGACCCAGTACGCGCCGGCCGATGTAGAGGGGCCGCTGTACGAGCGCTGGGTAGAGCGCGGTTACTTCGAGGCCGACGCCAAGAGCGACAAGCCTCCGTACACCGTCGTCATCCCGCCGCCGAACGTCACGGGCAGCCTGCACCTCGGGCACGCCTTCGAGCACACGCTCATCGACGCCCTGACCCGCCGCAAGCGCATGCAGGGGTACGAGACGCTGTGGCAGCCCGGCATGGACCACGCCGGTATCGCCACGCAGAACGTCGTCGAGCGCGAGCTGGGCAAGGAGGGCAAGTCCCGCCACGACCTGGGCCGCGAGGCGTTCGTCGAGCGTGTCTGGCAGTGGAAGGGCGAGTCCGGCGGCCAGATCAGCGGCCAGATGCGCCGCCTCGGCGACGGCGTCGCGTGGTCCCGCGAGCGCTTCACCATGGACGAGGGGCTCTCCCAGGCCGTCCAGACCATCTTCAAGCGGCTCTACGACGACGAGCTGATCTACCGCGCCGAGCGCATCATCAACTGGTGCCCGCGCTGTCTGACCGCCATCTCGGACATCGAGGTGGAGTACCAGGACGACGACGGCGAGCTCGTCTCGATGAAGTACGGCGAAGGGGACGACACCATCGTCGTCGCCACCACCCGCGCCGAGACGATGCTCGGTGACACCGCCGTCGCCGTCCACCCCGACGACGAGCGCTACCGCCACCTGGTCGGCAAGGAGATCCGCCTCCCGCTGACCGAACGCTTCATCCCGGTCGTCGCCGACACCCACGTCGACCCGGAGTTCGGCACGGGCGCCGTCAAGGTCACCCCGGCCCACGACCCGAACGACTTCGAGATCGGCCAGCGCCACAACCTGCCGTCCCTGACCATCATGGACGAGCACGCGGTCATCACGGCCCACGGTCCCTTCCAGGGCCTGGACCGCCTGGAGGCCCGCTCCGCGATCGTCGCCGCGCTGCGCGCCGAGGGCCGGATCGTCGCCGAGAAGCGCCCGTACGTCCACTCCGTCGGCCACTGCTCGCGCTGCAAGACCACCATCGAGCCGCGCCTGTCGATGCAGTGGTGGGTCAAGGTCGGCCCGCTGGCGAAGGCCGCCGGTGACGCGGTCCGCGACGGCCGCGTCAAGATCCACCCGCAGGAGATGGAGAAGCGGTACTTCGACTGGGTCGACAACCTCCACGACTGGTGCATCTCGCGGCAGTTGTGGTGGGGCCACCGCATCCCGGTCTGGTACGGCCCGAACGGTGAGGTCGTCTGCGTCGGCCCCGACGACGAGGCCCCGACCGGCGAGGGCTGGCGTCAGGACACCGACGTCCTCGACACCTGGTTCTCCTCCGGCCTGTGGCCGTTCTCCACGCTCGGCTGGCCCGAACAGACCGAGTCGCTCGCGAAGTTCTACCCGAACTCCGTCCTGGTCACCGGCTACGACATCCTCTTCTTCTGGGTCGCCCGGATGATGATGTTCGGCCTGTACGCGATGGACGGCACCCCGCCGTTCCACACCATCGCCCTGCACGGCATGGTCCGCGACCAGTTCGGCAAGAAGATGTCGAAGTCCTTCGGCAACGCGGTCAACCCGCTGGACTGGATGGACAAGTACGGCTCCGACGCGCTCCGCTTCACCCTCGCGCGCGGCGCCAACCCGGGCGTCGACGTCCCGATCGGCGAGGACTGGGTCCAGGGCTCCCGCAACTTCGCCAACAAGATCTGGAACGCCACCCGCTTCGCGCTGATGAACGGCGCCACGGTCGAGGGCCCGCTGCCGGACGCCGCCGAGATGTCGGCGACCGACCGCTGGATCCTCTCCCGCCTCAACGCCACGGTCGCCGAAGTCGACGCGCTCTACGAGGACTTCCAGTTCGCGAAGCTCTCCGACGCGCTGTTCCACTTCGCGTGGGACGAGGTCTTCGACTGGTACGTCGAGCTGTCCAAGACCACGTT
This sequence comes from Streptomyces sp. NPDC041784, assembly GCF_055591025.1. Taxonomy (NCBI): domain Bacteria; kingdom Bacillati; phylum Actinomycetota; class Actinomycetes; order Kitasatosporales; family Streptomycetaceae; genus Streptomyces; species Streptomyces sp. NPDC041784. The sequence goes on along the minus strand of NZ_JBVJAB010000001.1, from coordinate 322,387 downwards.
CCAGGCGGGCGGCGCGCCGGCCGAGGTCAGCAAGCGGGTCCTGGGCGAGGTCCTCGACGTCACGCTGAAGCTGCTGCACCCGGTCGTCCCGTTCGTCACCGAGACCCTGTGGACCACGCTGACCGGCGGCGAGTCGGTCGTCGTCGCCGAGTGGCCGACGGACTCGGGCTTCCGGGACACGAGCGCCGAGCGGGAGATCGAGAGCCTCCAGTCGGTGATCACCGAGGTCCGCCGGTTCCGCGCCGACCAGGGCCTCCAGCCCGGCCAGCGGGTCCCGGCCCGTCTGGACCTGGACGGCACGCCGTTCGCGGCGCACGAGGCGGCCATCCGCCAGCTGCTCCGCCTCCAGCCGGAGGGCGAGGCCTTCTCCGCCACGGCGTCCCTGCCGGTCGCGGGCGCCACGGTCGCGCTGGACCTGTCCGGCACGATCGACGTGGCCGCCGAGCGCAAGCGCCTCGCGAAGGACCTCGCGGCCGCGCAGAAGGAGCGCCAGCAGGCTCAGGCCAAGCTCGGCAACGAGGCGTTCCTCGCGAAGGCCCCGGACAACGTCGTGGAGGGCATCCGCGGCCGGCTCGCCAAGGCGGACGAGGACATCGCCCGCATCGAGGCCCAGCTGGAGCGCCTGCCGCAGGCGTAGCGGCCGGTAGAACGCGGAAGGCCCCCGGGACCAGGACGGTTCCGGGGGCCTTTGCCTCTGTCTGTCGGTGCGGCTCCGTAGACTGGCCCCGTGACCGAGTTCCCCCAGAACGGCAACCACGACCCCTTCGACGAGATCATCGAGGCCGAGACGGACCGAGACCCCGATCTCGCCGTCATCGAGGCCGGCAGCCGCACCCTGCGCTCCCAGGGCGCCGCGCCGAGCGCGGACGTCCCCACGCGTCCCGAGGACCCCGAGGTCGACAAGGCCCTGCGCGAGGTCGAGACGGAGCTGGCCACCCGTTGGGGCGAGACCAAGCTGGAGCCCTCCGTCGGCCGGATCGCCGCGCTGATGGACGTCCTGGGCGAGCCGCAGCGGTCGTACCCCTCGATCCACATCACGGGGACGAACGGCAAGACGTCCACGGCCCGCATGATCGAGGCCCTCCTCGGCGCCTTCGAGCTGCGCACCGGGCGCTACACGAGCCCGCACGTCCAGTCGATCACCGAGCGGATCAGCCTGGACGGCGCCTCGATCTCCGCCGAGCGCTTCATCGAGACCTACCAGGACATCAAGCCGTACGTCGAGATGGTCGACGCCCAGCAGGAGTACCGGCTGTCCTTCTTCGAGGTGCTCACGGGCATGGCGTACGCCGCGTTCGCGGACGCCCCCGTCGACGTGGCGGTCGTGGAAGTGGGGATGGGCGGCTCCTGGGACGCCACCAACGTCATCGACGGCGATGTCGCCGTGGTCACGCCCATCGACCTCGACCACACCGACCGGCTGGGGGAGACCCCGGCCGAGATCGCGGGCGAGAAGGGCGGCGTCATCAAGCAGGACGCGACGGTCATCCTGGCCCAGCAGCCGGTGGACGCGGCGCAGGTGCTGCTGAAGAAGGCCGTCGAGGTCGACGCGACCGTGGCCCGCGAGGGCCTGGAGTTCGGCGTCGTGGCCCGGCAGGTCGCCGTCGGCGGCCAGCTGATGACCCTGCGCGGGCTGGGCGGCGAGTACCCCGAGGTGTACCTCCCGCTGCACGGCGCCCACCAGGCGCACAACGCGGCCGTCGCGCTCGCCGCCGTCGAGGCGTTCTTCGGCGTGGGCGCCCAGCGGGCCGAGCCGCTCGACATCGACACCGTCCGCAAGGCGTTCGCCGCCGTGTCCTCGCCGGGCCGGCTGGAGGTCGTGCGCCGCTCGCCGACGATCGTGCTGGACGCCGCCCACAACCCGGCGGGCGCCCGGGTCACCGCCGAGGCGGTGGGCGAGGCCTTCGACTTCAGCCGGCTGATCGGGGTCGTCGGCGCGAGCGGCGACAAGAACGTACGAGGGCTGCTGGAGGCCTTCGAGCCGATCTTCGCGGAGATCGTCGTCACCCAGAACTCCAGCCATCGCGCGATGGACGCGGACGAGCTGGCCGCGATCGCCGTCGAGGTGTTCGGCGACGAGCGGGTCCAGGTCGAGCCGCGGCTGCCCGACGCTCTGGACGCGGCGATCACGCTCGCCGAGGAGGAGGGCGAGTTCACCGGCGGCGGTGTGCTGGTCACCGGTTCCGTCATCACGGTCGGCGAGGCCCGACTGCTCCTCGGGAAGGGCTGAGGCCCCAGACATGCGTACGCTCTGCTCCTCGACCCTGATCGGCGAGTTCTTCATCATCGGCTTCGCCGGACTGGTCGCCATGAAGGACCCCGACCTGGCCATGTCCACGGTGTGGACGGTGTGCGGGGTCGCGATGTTCTTCTGTGTGCTGCTGTGCGGTGTGGTCACCCGGCCCGCGGGCGTGACCCTCGGCTGGGCGCTCCAGGTCGCCCTGGTCGCCGCCGGCTTCGTCGTCCCCATGATGTTCGTCCTGGGCGTGCTCTTCGGCGCCCTGTGGTGGGCGTCGGTGCACTACGGCCGGAAGATCGACGAGGCGAAGGCCCGCTTCGCCGCACAGGCCGAAGCCTCCTCCGCGGATACCGCTGACGCTGTGTGACAGGGGCGCGGACACGCCCTGTAATCTCGTCCCACCGCACCCCGGCAGTAGTGCACACCCGCAGTCGTAAGGAGCCCCTCGTGAGCCAGCGCACCCTCGTCCTGCTCAAGCCCGACGCCGTCCGTCGTGGCCTGACCGGCGAGATCATCAGCCGTATCGAGCGCAAGGCGGGCTGGCAGATCACCGCGCTGGAGCTGCGCACCTTGGACCAGGACACGCTGGAGCAGCACTACGGCGAGCACAAGGGCAAGCCGTTCTACGAGCCGCTGGTGGAGTTCATGGCCTCCGGTCCGGTCGTGGCGCTGATCGTCGAGGGCGAGCGGGTCATCGAGGGCCTGCGCGCCCTCGCCGGCCCGACCGACCCGATCGCCGCCGCGCCGGGCTCGATCCGCGGTGACTTCGGCGTCATCGTCCGGGAGAACCTGATCCACGCCTCCGACTCCGAGGAGTCCGCCGAGCGCGAGGTGAAGATCTTCTTCCCGGGCCGCGCGTAGGACCGTTCAGGCCCTGAGGGCCTGTCCGGGGGTTGAGCCGCTGAGCACGTCGGGGTCGGCCTCCCGCCGAGGCCTCCGAGAATCTTTCGTGGAAAGTTCTGAGTGCCTGTCAGCTCGCTCCTCCGTCTGACCTGGGGCGGCCGTACCTTTTCGGCCGTCCCTCGGCATATGCGTGCCGATCGGGGGAACGTGTGCCCCCGATGGACCGTCTGCAGAAGCGGGGCGGCCCAGCGCATGCTGACAATGGCGAAGACCCTCGCGCAGTGTTCGGGAAGGCGCGTCTACGATGGAACCCTTCACGTCACAGCACCCACCTCGCCGACCTGAAAAGCCCTCAAGCTCATGGGAAGGCCAGTCGAATCCTGATGGGGAACTCAATGTCGTTCATCGGCCGTGACATGGCTGTCGACCTCGGGACCGCCAACACGCTGGTGTACGTCAGGGGTCGCGGGATCGTACTCAACGAGCCGTCCGTCGTCGCGATCAACACCAACACCGGTGGCATCCTCGCGGTCGGCGCGGAGGCGAAGAAGATGATCGGGCGGACGCCGGGCAACATCGTCGCCGTGCGTCCGCTGAAGGACGGCGTCATCGCCGACTTCGAGATCACCGAGCGGATGCTCCGCTACTTCATTCTGAAGATCCACAAGCGGCGGTATCTCGCCCGGCCGCGGGTCGTCGTCTGTGTGCCCTCGGGCATCACCGGCGTCGAGCGCCGTGCCGTCATCGAGGCGTCGACCCAGGCCGGCGCCCGTCAGGTGCACATCATCGAGGAGCCCATGGCCGCGGCCATCGGCTCCGGCCTGCCGGTCCACGAGGCCACGGGCAACATGGTCGTGGACATCGGCGGCGGCACCACGGAGGTCGCGGTCATCTCGCTCGGCGGCATCGTCACCGCGCAGTCCATCCGCGTCGCGGGCGACGAACTGGACAACGCGATCATCCAGCACATCAAGAAGGAGTACAGCCTTCTTCTCGGTGAGCGGACGGCCGAGCAGATCAAGATCACCATCGGCTCGGCGTACGACCTCGACTCCGACGAGCACACCGAAATCCGCGGCCGGGACCTCGTCTCCGGGCTGCCCAAGACCGTCGTGATCTCGGCCGCCGAGGTGCGCAAGGCGATCGAGGAACCGGTCAACGCGATCGTCGACGCCGTGAAGACCACCCTCGACAAGTGTCCGCCGGAGCTGTCCGGCGACATCATGGACCGCGGAATCGTTCTGACCGGCGGCGGAGCGCTGCTGCGCGGTCTGGACGAGCGGCTTCGCCGGGAGACCGGCATGCCCATCCACATCGCCGAGGACCCGCTGGACAGCGTGGCGCTCGGCTCCGGCAAGTGTGTCGAGGAGTTCGAGGCGCTCCAGCAGGTCCTGGACGCCGCGCCCCGCAGATGACGTAACGCTTCGATTCCGCCGTACGAGATGATCTCTCCTCGTGCGGCGGATCGTTGATATCGAGGCATAGGCTCCGACACAGCGCCCTTGGCCGTTCCGGCCAGGGGCTACCCGAATTCCTGAATCCTGGTTCCTGATTTCCTATCGAGGAAGGGCACGGCCGCCGCACGTGAGGGACACACGAGAGAGCCGGCTGCTCCTGGTGCTGCTGGTCGCCGTCGCGTTCGCGCTGATCACGGTCGACATCCGGGGCGGTGAGGACTCCCCGGTCGACGGTGCCCGGCAGGCCGCGGCCGCGGTCTTCGGCCCGATCGAGGACGGCGTGTCGTCGGCGGTGAACCCCGTCGGCAACGCCGTCTCCGCCGTCCGTGACTCCAACGAGCGCCACGACCGGCTCGCCGAACTGGAGACGGAGAACGCGGCCCTCAAGGCGAAGCTCGGCAGCGACGACCGCAACCGCAGCCGCCTCGCCCAGCTCGACAAGATGCTGAAGGTCGCGGGCGCCGGCCAGTACGGCATCAAGGGCGCGGAGGTCATCGCGATAGGCGCGGCCCAGGGCTTCTCCTGGACGATCACCATCGACGTCGGCGCCCGCGACGGCGTCACCCGCGACATGACGGTCCTCAACGGGGACGGGCTGGTCGGGCGGGTCACCACCGTCGGCCCGAACACCGCGACCGTACTGCTCGCCAACGACCCCGACTTCACCGTCGGCACCCGGATGGAAGCCTCCGACGAACTGGGCTTCGCCTCCGGGCAGGGCGACCAGCCCCTGCGGGTCGAACTGCTCAACGGCAAGGCGGACGTGAAGAAGGGAGACCGGCTGGTCACCTTCGGCTCGCAGGCCGACCGGCCCTTCGTACCGGGCGTTCCCGTGGGCGTGGTCTCCCGGGTCGACCCCTCCGGCGGCGACCTCACCCGCACCCTCTACGTCACGCCGTACGTCAGCTTCACCCAGCTCGACGTCGTCGGTGTGGTCGTCCAGGCGCCGAAGAAGGACCCGCGCGACACCGTGCTGCCGGCCAAGCCCAAGCCGGTGCCCACCCCGACGGTCACCGTCACGGTGACCCCGAACGCCGACGGCCAGCAGCAAGAGCAGCAGTAGGAGCTGACACACCCCATGCGCGTCAACCGGATCCTGCTCTCCGTCCCGTTGGTCGTCGTCGCCTTGGTGATCCAGGTGAGCGTCCTCGCCCGTCTCCATCTGCCCGGCGCCGTCCCCGACCTCCTGCTGCTCACGGTCCTGGGCCTCGCCATGGTCTACGGCCATGTCGGCGGCGCCCTCATCGGCTTCGGCGCCGGTCTCCTCGCCGACCTCGCCCCGCCCGCCGACCACGCGGCCGGCCGCTACGCGCTGGTGCTGTGCGTGATCGGCTACCTCGCCGGACTGATCAAGCCGGAGAACGGGCAGATCAAGTCGGCCACCGGCCCGATGCTGGTCGTGGTCGGCGCCGCGATCGGCTCCACCCTGCTCTACGCGGGCGTGGGCGCCCTGGTCGGCGACACCGCGGCCCGCCATGTCGGCCTGACCGGCCTGCTGTTCACGGCCGCCCTGTACGACCTGCTGCTCGCCCCGTTCATCGTCCCCGGGGTGATGTTCCTGGCCCGGCGCGCCGAGAACGACCCGCTCGGCGAGAGCGGCTCCGCGGGCAAGGCCTCGGACCTCTCCTCCGGCTGGCTCTCCTCCGGTACCGGGCTGCGGATCGGCGGCCAGCGCGGCGGACTGAAGATGAAGGTCACCAAGGCCCGGGTGGCCCGGGCCGGTCGCATCAAGGGGGTCAAGCGGCTGTGACCACACCGTGGCCGGGCCTCACAGGTCCGTCGGATATGACACCTGCACAGTTCTGAGAGGGGGAGGCAGCACCAGTGACCAATGCCCACCCGTCTCCCACCACCACCCTTGAAGGAATGGGCTTCGCCCATGACTAACATTCCGGAGACCGGACGGACCCCACGGGTCCAGACCCGGCTCGTCGTGATCCAGATCCTTGTCCTCTCCCTCCTCGGCACCCTCGGCGGACGCCTGTGGTACCTCCAGATCCGCGAGGGCGCGGAGTACGCCAAGGAGGCCTCCGGCAACCACGTCCAGCAGGTCGTCGAGCCCGCCGTCCGCGGCTCCATCCTGGACGCGCGCGGGGTCGCCCTCGCGGACAACGAGACGCGCCTGGTGGTCTCCGCCTCCCGCACCGAGCTGCTGAAGCAGAAGGACGACGGCAAGGCGGTACTGACCAAGCTCGCGGGCGTCCTCGGCATGGACCCCGAGGAGGTCAGGCAGAAGGTCCGCCTGTGCGACGCCGAGACCCCCCAGCCCTGCTGGAACGGCTCGCCCTACCAGCCGATCCCCATCACCGACGAGGCCACCGCCAAGCAGGCCCTCCAGATCCGTGAGCGCGCCGAGGACTTCCCCGGCATCACCGCCGAGCCGGAGGCCGTCCGCCGCTACCCGGCCCCCGGCAAGTCCAACACCGCCCAGGTCCTCGGCTACCTCTCCCCGGTCACCGACGAGGAGATCACCAAGGCCCAGGACACCGACTCGCCCTTCCTGCGCTCCGACCAGGTCGGCCGCTCCGGCCTGGAGCGGGAGTACGACAAGGAGCTGCGCGGCAAGGCCGGCGTCACCCGCTACGAGGTCGACAACCTCGGCCGGGTCATCGGCCAGGCCGAGGCGGACGCGGCCGAGCCCGGCTCCAACCTCGTCACCAGCATCGACTCCCGCGTCCAGCGCGTCGCCGAGTACGAGCTGAACGAGGCGATGAAAGAAGCCCGCAAGCAGTGGGACCGCAACACCCAGGAGAAGTACAAGGCCGACTCCGGCGCCGTCGTCGTGATGGAGGCGAAGACGGGCCGGATCGTCGCCATGGCGTCCAACCCGACCTACGACCCCAACGCCTGGGTCGGCGGCATCTCCGCCAAGGACTACACGCGGCTCACCGGCAAGTCCTCCAACTACCCGCTGCTCAACAGGGCCATACAGGGGCAGGCGGCGCCCGGCTCCGTGTTCAAGGTGGTCTCGACGGCCGCCGCGGTCCAGGCCGGCTACGACTTCGACGGCCGCTACAACTGCTCCAGCTCGTACTCGGTCGGCGGCCAGGTCTTCAAGAACTTCGAGTCCCAGAACCACGGCCCGATCAGCCTCGGCCGCGCCCTGGAGGTCTCCTGCGACACCGTCTACTACGGACTCGCGCACCGCGAGTGGCAGAAGGACGGCGGCATCGACCCGAAGAAGAAGCCCAACGACTACTTCTACAAGACCGCCCACCAGTTCGGTCTCGGCGCGGAGACCGGCATCGACCTGCCCAACGAGGTCACCGGCCGCGTCCCCGACCGCCAGTGGAAGCAGTCGTACTGGCAGGCCAACAAGGACGCCTGGTGCAAGTCCGGCAAGAAGGACGGCAGTTACGTCGAGAAGATCGCGTACGAGAACTGCCTCGAAGGCAACAAGATGCGCGCCGGTGACGAGATCAACTACTCCATCGGCCAGGGCGACACCCTCGTGACCCCGATCCAGATGGCCACGATCTACGCGGCCATCTCCAACGGCGGCACCCTGTACGACCCGACGGTCGGCAAGGCGATCGTCAGCGCCGACGGCAGGACCGTCCAGGAGATCGAGCCGAAGGCGCACGGCAAACTGCCCGTCAGCAAGCAGACGCTGGCCCAGATGGACGAGGCCCTCGCGGGCGTCGCCACCCGCGGTACCGCCGCCTGGCGTTTCGCCCAGGTCGGCTGGCCGCAGGACAAGATCGCGATGCACGCCAAGACGGGTACCGCCGAGGTCTACGGCAAGCAGACGACGTCCTGGTTCGCCACGTACACCAAGGACTACGCGATCGTGATGACGATCTCCCAGGGTGGTACGGGCTCCGGCGCCTCCGGCCCGGCCGTGCGCAACATATACGACGCGTTGTACGGCGTCTCCGACGACGGCGCGATCGACAAGAAGAACGCCCTGCTGCCGACCCCGCAGAAGGACCTGCCGAAGGTCCGCACGGACGGCACGATCAAGTCCCCGAAGGTCGCCAAGGACCCGGCCAAGGAGCAGCGCCTGAGCCAGGAGGGCGCCCCCGAGCCGGACGAGTCGCAGCCGGCCGGCACCGTCCAGCAGACCGGCACCAGCAACCGTGACACCCGCAGGCGACGGCGGAGGCGGGGAAGCCGGAGGATGTGCACATGAGCGGCGCGAACAGCTTCTCCGTCTCCGGATACGGGCCCGAGCGGGCCGGCTGGACCCGGGTCTTCGCCCGTGACTCGCTGGCCCGGCGGCTGGACTGGCCGATACTCCTGTCGGCCGTCGCCCTGTCGCTGATCGGCTCGCTGCTGGTCTTCTCGGCGACCCGCAACCGCACCGAGATCAACCAGGGCGACCCGTACTACTTCCTGATCCGGCACCTGATGAACACCGGCATCGGCGTCGCCCTGATGATCGGCACGGTCTGGCTCGGCCACCGCACCCTGCGCAACGCGGTCCCGTTCCTCTACGGCCTGTCGGTGCTGCTGATCCTGCTGGTGCTGACGCCGCTGGGCTCCACGGTCAACGGCGCGCACTCCTGGATCGTGCTGGGCGGCGGCTTCTCGCTCCAGCCCTCGGAGTTCGTGAAGATCACGATCATCCTGGGCATGGCGATGCTCCTGGCCGCCCGGGTCGACGCGGGGGACAAGCCGTACCCCGACCACCGCACGGTCGTCCAGGCGCTCGGCCTGGCGGCGGTCCCCATGCTGGTCGTGATGCTCATGCCCGACCTCGGGTCGGTCATGGTCATGGTGATGATCGTGCTGGGCGTGCTGCTGGCCTCCGGCGCCTCCAACCGCTGGATCTTCGGGCTGCTCGGCGCGGGCGCGGCCGGCGCGATCACCGTCTGGCAGCTGCACATCCTGGACGAGTACCAGATCGCCCGGTTCGCCGCCTTCGCCAACCCGAGCCTCGACCCGGCGGGCGTCGGCTACAACACCAACCAGGCGCGCATCGCGATCGGCTCCGGCGGACTGACCGGCGCGGGCCTGTTCCACGGCTCGCAGACCACCGGCCAGTTCGTCCCCGAGCAGCAGACGGACTTCGTGTTCACGGTCGCGGGCGAGGAGCTGGGCTTCGTCGGCGCGGGACTGATCGTCCTGCTGCTCGGCGTGGTCCTGTGGCGCGCCTGCCGCATCGCCCGCGAGACGACCGAGCTGTACGGCACGATCGTGGCCGCCGGGATCGTGGCGTGGTTCGCGTTCCAGTCGTTCGAGAACATCGGCATGACCCTCGGCATCATGCCGGTGACCGGCCTTCCGCTGCCGTTCGTGTCGTACGGCGGCTCGTCGATGTTCGCGGTGTGGGTGGCCGTGGGCCTGTTGCAGTCCATCCGGGTGCAGCGGCCGATGTCGGCGTAGGAAGCGTCAGCAGAGAGCGCGAACAGAGAGCTTGGGGCGACGGACACCTCGTCGTTCACCGGCGTCAAACAGCCAATCGGGCCCGGCGGGCACTGCCCTCCGGGCCCGAGTGCGACTAGATTCAATTCATGGCGGAGACGAAACGCGAGATCGAGCGCAAGTACGAAGCCGACGACAGCGGGCTGCCCGACCTGACCGGCGTCGCCGGGGTCGCCGATGTCCTCGACAAGGGCACCGCGGAACTGGACGCGACCTACTACGACACCTCGGACCTGCGCCTGGCCACGGCCTCCATCACTCTGCGCCGCAGGACCGGCGGCTCCGACGCCGGCTGGCACCTGAAACTCCCGGTCGGCCCCGGCGTCCGCGACGAGATCCAGGTCCCGCTCTCCGACGACCTCCCCGAGGAACTGGCCGGACTGGTCCGCGCCCGGGTGCGCGAGGGACAGCTGGTGCCCGTGGTGCGGCTGCGCTCCGCGCGGGACGTACGCGACCTGGTCGACGCCGACGGACGGCAGCTCGCCGAGATCGGCGTGGACACCGTACGCGCGCAGCGGCTGTTCGGCGGCAAGGGCCGCACTCAGTGGACCGAGATCGAGGTGGAGCTGGCCGACGACGGTGATCCGGCCTTCCTCGACAAGGTCGACAAGCGGCTGCGCAAGGCGGGCGTACGCCCGTCGAAGTCCCCCTCGAAGCTGGCGCGGGCGCTCGCCGAGACCAAGGGCGGGCACCCGCGACGCAAGGACGAGGGGCCCGCCGAGCCCGTCACCGCCGGCGACCACGTCCTGGCGTACGTCCGCGCCCAGCGGGACGCGATCGTGGCGCTGGACCCGGCCGTGCGCCGGGACGCCGAGGAGTCCGTGCACGACATGCGGGTCGCCACCCGGCGGCTGCGCTCCACCTTCCGCTCGTTCGGGAAGGTCCTCGACCGGGAGGTCACCGACCCGGTCGCCGACGAGCTGAAGTGGCTCGCCGGCGAGCTGGGCGTGGGCCGCGACCAGGAGGTGCTCGCCGAACGCCTCGCCGCGGGTCTCGACGAACTGCCCGCCACCCTGGTCGACGGCCCCGTCTCCCAGCGGCTGCACACCTGGGCGAAGGCCGGCCACGGCGGATCGCGGCGCCGGCTGCTCGCCGTCCTGGACTCCGCGCGCTATCTGACGCTCCTGGACACCCTGGACGCCCTGGTCGCCGACCCGCCGGTGCTCAAGGCGGCCGCCGGCAAGCCGGAGAAGGTGCTCCCCAAGGCCGTACGCAAGGGCTTCGGGAAGGTGTCCGCGCTGGTCGAGGAGGCCATCGAGCAGCCGCCCGGGCACGACCGCGACCTCGCGCTGCACGAGGCCCGCAAGAAGGCCAAGCGCACCCGCTACGCGGCCGAGGCCACCGCCCCCGCCCTGGGCGGGGCGGCCAAGACCCTGGTCAAGTCCATGAAGTCGCTCCAGAGCCTGCTCGGCGACCACCAGGACAGCGTGATGGCCCGCACCACCCTGCGCGAGCTGTCCGCCGTGGCGCACGCGGCGGGGGAGAACACCTTCACGTACGGGTTGCTGTTCGGCCGGGAGGAGCGACGGTCGGCGGCCGTCGAGGCCCAGGTGCCGGACGCCTGGAAGTCCATCCGAAAGTCCATGGAGGTTTAGAACCGGAAATTTCCGGGGCGGGGGAGTGCTCCGGGCGGGTTACGCTAGATGGTCACTCCCGTCAGCTCACGAAGGTAACGCCGCGATGTCTGTCGAGTCGGTCTTCCCGCAGCTCGAAGCCTTGCTCCCGCACGTGCAGAAGCCGATCCAGTACGTCGGAGGCGAGCTCAACTCCACGGTCAAGCCCTGGGAGGCCTCCGACGTCCGCTGGGCGCTCATGTACCCGGACGCCTACGAGGTCGGCCTGCCCAACCAGGGCGTCATGATCCTCTACGAGGTGCTCAACGAACAGGAGGGCGTCCTCGCCGAGCGCACCTACAGCGTGTGGCCGGACCTGGAGGCGCTGATGCGGGAGCACGGCGTCCCCCAGTTCACCGTGGACAGCCACCGCCCGGTGAAGGCCTTCGACGTGTTCGGCCTGTCCTTCTCCACGGAACTGGGCTACACCAACATGCTGACCGCCCTGGACCTGGCGGGCATCCCGCTGGAGTCCAGGAACCGCACGATCGACGACCCGATCGTCCTCGCGGGCGGCCACGCGGCCTTCAACCCCGAGCCGATCGCCGACTTCATCGACGCGGCGGTCATCGGCGACGGCGAGCAGGCCGTGCTCGACATGACGCGGATCATCAAGGAGTGGAAGGCCGAGGGCCGCCCCGGCGGCCGCGAGGAGGTCCTCTTCCGCCTCGCCAAGACGGGCGGGGTGTACATCCCGGCCTTCTACGACGTCGAGTACCTCCCCGACGGCCGTATCGCCCGCATGGTCCCCAACAAGTCGGGCGTCCCGTGGCGTGTGTCCAAGCACACCGTCATGGACCTCGACGAATGGCCCTACCCCAAGCAGCCCCTGGTCCCGCTCGCCGAGACGGTCCACGAGCGCATGTCCGTGGAGATCTTCCGCGGCTGCACCCGCGGCTGCCGCTTCTGCCAGGCCGGCATGATCACCCGCCCGGTGCGCGAGCGCTCGATCACCGGCATCGGCGACATGGTGGAGAAGGGCCTGAAGGCGACCGGCTTCGAGGAGGTCGGCCTGCTGTCGCTGTCCTCCGCGGACCACAGCGAGATCGGCGACATCGCCAAGGGCCTGGCGGACCGCTACGAGGAGGACAAGATCGGCCTGTCCCTCCCCTCGACCCGCGTGGACGCCTTCAACGTCGACCTGGCGAACGAGCTGACGAGGAACGGCCGCCGCTCCGGCCTCACCTTCGCCCCCGAGGGCGGCTCCGAGCGCATGCGCAAGGTCATCAACAAGATGGTCTCCGAAGAGGACCTGATCCGGACCGTCGCGACCGCGTACGGCAACGGCTGGCGCCAGGTGAAGCTGTACTTCATGTGCGGCCTGCCGACGGAGACCGACGACGACGTCCTCCAGATCGCCGACATGGCGATGAGCGTCATCCAGAAGGGCCGCGAGGTCTCCCGCTCCAACGACATCCGCTGCACGGTGTCGATCGGCGGCTTCGTGCCCAAGCCGCACACGCCGTTCCAGTGGGCGCCCCAGCTCTCCGCCGAGGAGACCGACGCCCGCCTGGAGAAGCTCCGGGACCGGATCCGTGGCGACAAGAAGTACGGCCGCTCGATCGGCTTCCGCTACCACGACGGCAAGCCCGGCATCGTGGAGGGCCTGCTGTCGCGCGGCGACCGGCGGGTGGGCGCGGTGATCCGCGCGGTCTACGAGGACGGCGGCCGCTTCGACGGCTGGCGCGAGCACTTCTCCTACGACCGCTGGATGAGCTGCGCCGACAAGGCGCTGGCCGAGTTCGGCGTCGACGTCGACTGGTACACCACCCGCGAGCGCACCTACGAGGAGGTCCTGCCCTGGGACCACCTGGACTCGGGCCTCGACAAGGAGTGGCTCTGGGAGGACTGGCAGGACGCCCTCGACGAGACCGAGGTCGAGGACTGCCGCTGGACGCCGTGCTTCGACTGCGGTGTCTGTCCCGCGATGGACACCAGCATCCAGATCGGCCCGACGGGCAAGAAGCTGCTGCCGCTGACGGTGAAGCAGCCGGCGGGGAGTGGCGCGCACAACCACTGAGCCGGAGGTCGCCGAGCCCCCTTCCCGGACGGGACGGGGGCTCGGTGCATCCATGGGGGCCGTCGTGGCGTCTACACCGGTATGGACCTGGAGAAACGCCCCGTCGAACCCCGGCAGCCGGAGGGGTGTCTCGTCGTCGCGATCCGGCTGCCCGTGCGGATCGTGGTGCTGGTGCTGGTCGTGCCCGTACGGATGGCCTGGGACGCGCTCGTCGTCGTGGGCCGGTTCCTCATGGACACCCTGCTGCGGCCGCTGGGCCGTGCCCTGCTGTGGCTGGGGCGGGCCCTGTTCGTCTGGCCGCTGGTGGGGCTGTGGCGGTACGTCGTCGTCCCCGTCGGCACGGCGCTCGCCTGGCTCGGCAAGGTGCTCCTGGTCGTCCCGGCCGTCTGGTTCCACCGGACCGTTCTGACGCCGATCGGGCACGGCCTCGCCTGGCTGGGGCGGGGGATCTGGGCCGGCCTGACCTGGCTGGCGCGCGGCTTCCGGGCGGGGGTGACCTGGCTGGCGCTCGGCCTCTGGGCGGGGGTGAGCTGGCTGGGGCGGGGGATCGGGGCCGGGCTGGCGTGGGTGTACGCGCGCGTGCTGACGCCCGTCGGACACGCGGTGCTCTGGCTGGTGCACCATCTCGTCGTCGTACCGGCCCGATGGCTGTACGAGTGGATCCTCGCGCCCGCCGGACGGGCGGCCGCGTGGTGCGTGGGGGCGTTGGTCACCGGCGTCGGCCTGGCCGTGTACTGGACGGTCCGGGTGCTGCTCGTGCTGCCGGCGCTCGCCCTGTGGCGCTGGGTGCTGGCCCCCGTCGGCCGTTTCCTCGCCGTCGTCGCACGTGAGGTGGGGGAGGCGCTCGGGCACGCCTGGCGGGTCGCCGGACGGATCTCGCTCGCTGTCGGACGGTTCCTCGCGACCCTCTTCCGGTGGATCTTCGTGGAGCCCGTGCGCTGGGTGTACCGCACCGTCCTCACCCCCGTGGGGCACGCCGTGCGTGACGCAGTCCTGCGGCCGGTCGCCGAGGCCGTGCGCGCCGTGGGCCGGAGCACCCGGGAGGCCCTGGCCGCCGCCCGCGAAACGGTCCGGCAGACCCGCGCCGACGTGCGGCGGGCGCTCTTCGGAGTGCCCCGGGAGAGGGAGAAGGTCGCCCGGCGGGAACCGACGCCGCTCGGCACACGTACTCTTGATAGCAGTACGACCGCTCTCACGAAGGACTGAACGACACTGGGCAAGCGACAGCCCGAAGGCCCGCCGCCCGCACCCGCGGTGCAGCGCATCCGACTGCGTTACACCAAGCGCGGCCGCCTCCGGTTCACCAGCCACCGTGACTTCCAGCGTGCCTTCGAGCGCGCGTTGCGCCGTGCCGAGGTGCCGATGGCCTACTCGGCGGGGTTCACGCCGCACCCGAAGGTGTCGTACGCCAATGCCGCACCCACCGGCACGGGCAGTGAGGCGGAGTACCTGGAGATCGCGCTCACCGCGGCGCGAGACCCGGAGAAGCTGAGAGCCCTGCTCGACGAGTCGCTGCCGACCGGGCTCGACATCGTGGACGCGGTCGAGGCCCGTACCTCGGGCCTGGCCGACCGCCTCACGGCCTCCGTGTGGGAGCTGCGGCTCGACGGAGTGGAGGCGGCCGACGCCGAAAGGGCCGTCCAGGCCTTCAACGCCGCCGAGTCCGTCGAGGTCCAGCGCATGACCAAGAACGGCGTGCGCACCTTCGACGCCCGCCCGGCGGTCGTACAACTCGAAACGGACACTGAACCGGCTGATAGGCCGACCGACCAGGCCTGTGCGATACTGCGCCTGGTTGTTCGGCACGTGACGCCTGCCGTACGACCCGACGACGTCCTGTCCGGTCTCCGCGCCGTGGCCGACCTGGCGCCGCCGGTCCCCGCAGCGGTGACCAGGCTGGCGCAGGGGCTGTTCGATGAAGAGACCGGCGCGGTGACCGACCCGCTCGCGCCCGACCGCGAGGCAGCCGCGGCCCTTACGGCCGATCCGACTGCCGCCGCGAAGGCGCCGGCGTAAGGAAGGCTCCGCACAGGGACGGACGTCGTAGCGCCGCCCTCGTACTCGGGAGCCACCTGGGTCGGGCAGCGCACCGACCAGAAGACTTTCGCCAGGCCGTACGCAACACGGCGTACGGAACCGGCGAGACAAGACACAGAGAGCTCCCGTGCGGCGGCCGCGCCCCGGACGGCGGCACCGCGCAACGCGCGAGCCGCGGACGTCAGCGGTGACCGATCCCCAGTGATCGGCGCCGGAACCAGCGCGGCGCCCGGGAGCCTGACGGGAGACACACCCGCATGCTCGAGCCGACCGAACCCACCCAGGGTTCCGAAGAACAGAACAACAGCCCCAGCGACACCCTGCCGCCGCGTCGTCGGCGCCGTGCCGCTTCCCGGCCCGCCGGTCCGCCGGCCGCCGGGGCCGAGGCCTCCGCCGAGATCACCGCGCCGGCCATACCGGCCGCGGAGTCCGTCGAGGCGTTGGCGGAGGAAGAGGTCGAGGACCTCGAGGACATCAAGGTCGATGAGACCCTCGCGGACGCCGAAGCCGAGGAGGCCGTCGTCGCCGAGGAGCCCGTCGTCGCCGAGCCCGCGCCGCGTACGCGCCGTCGGGCCACGCGCCGGGCGTCCGCCCCGGCCGGGGCTCCGGCCTCCGCCGAGACCGTCGAGGCCGCTGAGACGGTGGTCGTGGCCGACGAGGAGGCCGTGGCGGCCGATGCCGCCGAGGCGGCGCCCGCGCCGCGTACGCGCCGTCGGGCCACCCGTCGGGCGGCCGCGCCCGCCGGTGCGCCCGCCGCCGCCGAAGAGGTCGTGGAGGCAGTGGCGCCGGTGAGCGCCGACGACGCCGAGAAGACCGCCGCCGTCGCCGCCGAGGTCTCTGCCGAGGTCGCCGCCGACGAGCCCGTGTCCGCGCCGCGTGCCCGTCGTCGGGCCACGCGTCGGGTGACCGCGCCCGCCGGTGTGCCCGCCGAGGCCGAGGCCGAGGTGCCCGTGCCCGCCGTCGCCGCCGAGGCGCCCGCTGTCCAGGCCCCCGCCCCCGAGGCCGCCGCCGACGAGGACACCGGCTCCCGGCGCCCGCGCCGGCGTGTGGTGCGGCGTGCCGCCGGTGGGTTCTCCGAGCCCGCGCCCGCGAAGGGTGGCGACGAGGGTGACTCCCCGCGTCGCCCGGCGCGGCCCGCGGTCGCCGTGTTCCAGGCGCCCGTGTTCGCCGAGCCGCAGTTCCAGACGCCGCAGCGCGCCGCCGCCGAGGCGGCCGCCGCCGTGGCCGAGGAGGTCGAGGAGCCCGCCGAGGTCGAGGAGACCGAGGAGCCCGTGGTGGAGGAGCCGGCCGGCTCGCGCCGCCGCCGTCGCCGTCGGGGCGCCCCCTCCGGCGAGGAGACCGAGGCCGCCCGGCCCGCCGCCGCGCCCGTCGCAGAGGAGGAGCCGGAGCCGGAGGAAGAGCCCGACGAGGGCGCCGAGGACGGTGTCGAGGGTGACGACGACGCCGAGGAGACCGGCTCCCGTCGTCGCCGCCGCCGCGGTGGCCGCCGTCGCCGTCGCGGCGAGGCCGCCGAGGGCGAGGGCGACTCCGGGGACGACGCCGACGAACTCGCCGCCGAGCAGGCCGAGCAGGACGCCGAGGACACCGCCGAGCAGGAGGAGGAGGACGCCGAGGACGACTCCGCGGGCTCCACCGCCGGCTCCCGTCGCCGCCGTCGCCGTCGTCGCCGTGCCGGTGACAGCTCCACCGACGCCGAGCCCGGTGACGGCGACCCGGAGCGCACGGTCGTCAAGGTCCGTGAGCCGCGCAAGCCGTCCGAGCCGTCCGACGAGGTGCAGTCCATCAAGGGCTCGACCCGTCTGGAGGCCAAGAAGCAGCGCCGCCGCGAAGGCCGTGAGCAGGGCCGCCGCCGCGTCCCGATCATCACCGAGGCCGAGTTCCTGGCCCGCCGTGAGGCCGTCGAGCGCGTGATGGTCGTCCGCCAGAGCGGCGAGCGCACGCAGATCGGCGTCCTGGAGGACGGCGTGCTCGTCGAGCACTACGTCAACAAGGAGCAGGCCACCTCGTACGTCGGCAACGTCTACCTGGGCAAGGTCCAGAACGTGCTGCCGTCGATGGAGGCCGCCTTCATCGACATCGGCAAGGGACGCAACGCCGTCCTGTACGCCGGTGAGGTCAACTTCGAGGCGCTGGGCATGGCCAACGGGCCGCGCCGGATCGAGGCGGCCCTGAAGTCCGGTCAGTCCGTGCTCGTCCAGGTGACGAAGGACCCGATCGGTCACAAGGGTGCCCGACTGACCAGCCAGGTCTCCCTCCCCGGCCGCTACCTCGTGTACGTGCCCGAGGGCTCGATGACCGGGATCAGCCGCAAGCTGCCCGACACCGAGCGCGCCCGGCTGAAGACGATCCTCAAGAAGATCGTCCCCGAGGACGCGGGTGTCATCGTGCGCACCGCCGCTGAGGGCGCGAGCGAGGACGAACTGCGCCGTGACGTCGAGCGGCTCCAGGCGCAGTGGGAGGACATTCAGAAGAAGGCCAAGAGCGGCAACGCGCCGACGCTGCTGTACGGCGAGCCGGACATGACCGTCCGGGTCGTCCGCGACATCTTCAACGAGGACTTCTCGAAGGTCGTCGTCAGCGGCGACGACGCCTGGTCGACCATCCACGGGTACGTCTCGCACGTCGCGCCCGACCTGGCCGAGCGGCTGTCGAAGTGGACCTCCGAGGTCGACGTCTTCGCCACCTACCGGATCGACGAGCAGCTCTCCAAGGCGCTGGACCGCAAGGTCTGGCTGCCCAGCGGCGGTTCGCTGGTGATCGACCGCACCGAGGCGATGGTCGTCGTCGACGTCAACACCGGCAAGTTCACCGGCCAGGGCGGCAACCTCGAGGAGACGGTCACCAGGAACAACCTGGAGGCGGCCGAGGAGATCGTGCGTCAGCTGCGGCTGCGCGACCTCGGCGGCATTATCGTCATCGACTTCATCGACATGGTCCTGGAGTCCAACCGCGACCTGGTGCTGCGCCGTCTGCTGGAGTGCCTGGGCCGTGACCGTACGAAGCACCAGGTCGCCGAGGTGACCTCGCTGGGCCTGGTGCAGATGACCCGCAAGCGGGTCGGCCAGGGTCTGCTGGAGTCGTTCTCCGAGACCTGTGTGCACTGCAACGGGCGCGGTGTCATCGTCCACATGGAGCAGCCGACCTCCGTCGGTGGCGGCGGCAAGCGCAAGAAGCGCGGCCGTGGCGGTGACGCGCAGGCCCCCGACCACGAGCACGAGCACGAGACGGTGGCCGCCGAACTGGTCGAGTCCGTGGTGAGCGTCGAGGAGGAGGCCGAGACCGAGGCCGAGGTCGCCGCCGAGGCGGCCGAGCCGATCGCGCTCTCCGCCCCCGAGTTCGCCCTCGACGAGGAGCTGTACAGCAGCGTCGCCGAGGCGGAGGCCGCGGCCTCGCGCGGGCGGGGCCGCCGTCGGGCGAGCCGCCGGGCGTCCGCTCCGGCGGGTGCGCCGAGGGCGGGTGCGTCGAGGCGGGCGGGCGGTTTCACCGCCGAGGCGGAGGCCGAGCGTCCGGTGCAGCCGGCCGACGCGGTCGCCGCTTACGCGGAGCCGGTCGCCGTGGAGGACCCGGTTGTCGAGGCGCCGGAGGCTGCTGAGGCTCCGGTCGCCGAGGCTCCGGCCGTCGAGGCTCCGGTCGTCGACGAGGCCGCGCCCAAGGGGCGTACGCGTCGGCGTGCCACCCGGAAGGTGTCCGCACCGGCCGGTTCGCCCGCCGGGGCGGAGGCCGCCGTCGCCGTGGTGACGGTCGCCGAGCCCGCGGAGGCTCCGGTTGCTTCGGTCGCTCCGGTGGAGCAGGCCGAGCCGGCGGTCGCCGAGTCGGTCGCCGAGCCCGTCGTCGAGAGCGCGGCCCCGGCCCGCCCGCGGCGTCGCGCCGTGCGCAAGGCCACCGCGCCGACCGCGTCCGAGGAGACGGCCGTCGTGGTCGTCCCGTCGGCCGCGGCGGAGGCTACGACTGCGGAGGTCACGACTGCGGCGGCTCCGGCCGAGGCGGCCGCGGACGATGTGACCGCCGAGGCCCCGGAGGCCGCTCCGGCCAAGAAGACCGCCGCCCGCAAGACGGCCAAGAAGGCCACGGCGAAGAAGGCCGCCACGAAGAAGACGGCCGCGACCGCCGCGAAGAAGACGGCCGCGAAGAAGACCGTCGCCAAGAAGACGACGGCCAAGAAGGCCGCCAAGGCGACCACGGCGAAGAAGACCGCGGCGGCGCAGCAGAGCGCGCCGTCGGTGTCGGCCTCCACGGAGGACTGACCCGGTCGCACATCCCGCTGACGGCGCGGGCACCCGGACACCACCGGGCGCCCGCGCCGTCGCGCGTGGGGTGTTGCGCGTGGGGCGTCGCGTTCGAGCGGCCGTCGGATCCGAGCGGCCGTCGGATCCGAGCGGCCGTCGGATCCGAGCCGCCGTCGGATTCGAGCCACCGTGTTTGAGACACCCCTTTCGAGCTGCTGTGTTCGAGCTGCCGTACGCCCCCCACGTACTCGCGTCGCAGTGTGTTCACCGGGGAGTTACTCTGTGTCTTGTTTGTGATGGAGCGCACCTGAGCCCTGGGTTTCTCTGTGGTAACACTCGGGAAAATTGCCGTCCCCGTGCTGGTAACGTGCAGTCTGGTCCCGGTGGCCAAAGACATGCACACCGTGACCACAGCCGATGAGCACATCCGGTCTTCCGGCCTGGACACGGCTGACTTCCCGCCAGGAACCCACGGGGGGCGGGCTCCTGTGTACAACCCGTCCACCGGCCCACAGGCGTCGGTGGACACAGGGATGCGGTCGTGCTGAGCATCGGCAGGGCCCCTTCCCGACCCTGCATGACGTGGTGCGCCTTCGAGGTCGCCGTAGAGGAGGGGATGTCGATGACCGACGCCCATGAGTTCATACCGGCAGCCAGACCAGTGATCGCCGAGGAGGAGATCGAGGCCGCGGTGCGCGTGCTGCGCAGTGGCATGGTCGTCCAGGGTCCCGAGGTGGCCGCCTTCGAGGAGGAGTTCTCGGAGTTGGTCGACGGGCGTCACTGTGTCGCGGTCAACTCCGGCACCTCCGCCCTGCACCTGGCCCTGATGGCGCTGAACATCGGCCCGGGCGACGAGGTCATCGTGCCGTCGTTCTCCTTCGCGGCCTCCGCGAACGTCGTACGGCTGGTCGGCGCGGACGTGGTCTTCGCCGACATCGAGGCCGACACCTTCTGTCTGGACCCCGCCGCGGTCGAGGCGGCCATCACGCCGCGCACCGCCGCGATCATGCCGGTCCACCTGTACGGCCACCCCGCCGCCATGGACCGCATCATGGCGATCGCTCAGAAGCACGGCCTCGCCGTCGTCGAGGACGCCTGCCAGGCCCACGCGGCCGCGCTGAACGGCACCCCGGTCGGCGCCTTCGGTGCCGCGGGCACGTTCAGCTTCTACCCGACGAAGAACATGCACAGCCTCGAGGGCGGCATGATCTCCACCGGTGACGCCGAGGTCGCCCGCACCCTGCGCCTGCTGCGCAACCAGGGCATGGAGCAGCGCTACGCCAACGAGATCGTCGGCGCCAACGTGCGGATGACGGACGTCTCCGCCGCGATCGGCCGCGTCCAGCGCCGCAAGCTCGACGGCTGGACCGAGCAGCGCATCGCCAACGCCGCGTACCTCACCGAGCACATCACCGCGCCGAACGTGGTCACGCCGAAGGTCGCCGAGGGCGCCCGGCACATCTACCACCAGTACACCGTGCGCATCCAGGGCGACCGCGACGCCGCCATGGCCCGCCTCACCGAGGCCGGGGTCGGCAACGCCGTGTACTACCCGACTCCCATCCACCGGCTGAAGCCGTACTGGGAGCCGGACCAGAAGGCGGGCCGCACCTGGGACCTGCCCGAGACCGAGCGCGCCGCCGCCGAGGTCGTGTCGCTGCCGGTCCACCCGGCGCTGTCCGGATCCGACCTCGAGCGCATCGTCGCCGCCGTGAACGCGCTGGGGGAGCAGCTGTGAGCACCGGGAAGACGCTGCGGGCGGGACTCGTCGGCCTTGGTTCGATGGGGCGTCACCACGCCCGCGTGCTGTCGGGTCTGGAGGGCGTCGACCTGGTCGGCGTCGTCGACCCGATGGGCGACAAGTTCGGCGCCGCCCAGGGCGCGCCGATCCTGGACACCGTCGAGGAGCTGATCGCCCTCGGCGTCGACTACGCCGTCGTCGCCTGCCCCACCGGCCTCCACGAGGAGGTCGGCATGGCGCTCGCCGAGGCCGGCGTGTGCGCGCTCATCGAGAAGCCCCTCGCCGAGTCCGTCGACGGCGCCCGCCGGCTCGTCGAGGCGTTCGAGTCGCGCGGTCTGGTGGCCGGCGTCGGTCACATCGAGCGGTGCAACCCGGCGCTGCGCTCGCTGCGCGCCCGGCTGGAGGCCGGCGAGCTGGGCGACGTCTACCAGGTCGTCACCCGCCGCCAGGGCCCGTTCCCGCACCGCATCGCGGACGTCGGCGTGGTCAAGGACCTCGCCACCCACGACATCGACCTCACCGGCTGGGTGACCGGCCGCGAGTACGTGTCCATCGCCGCGCACACCGTCTCCAAGAGCGGCCGGGTCCACGAGGACATGGTCTCCGCGGTCGGCCGGCTCGACGACGGCACCATGGTGAACCACCTGGTGAACTGGCTGAGCCCGCTCAAGGAGCGCTTCACGTCGGTCACCGGTGAGCGCGGCTGCTTCATCGCCGACACCCTCACCGCCGACCTGACGTTCCACTCCAACGCCGCGGTGACCACCGAGTGGGAGGCGCTCCAGGCGTTCCGCGGGGTCTCCGAGGGCGACATGATCCGGTACGCCATTCCGAAGCGCGAGCCGCTGCTGGTCGAGCACGAACTGTTCCGGGACGCGGTGCTCGGCAAGGACGCCGACATCTGCACCCTGCGCCAGGGGATGCGTACCGTTCAGGTGGCGGCCGCGGTGCTGGAATCGGCGACGCAGAACCGTAGCGTTTCCCTTCAGGTGGAGGACCTGGCAACTCATGGCAGCTGAGAACACGTCGGCGCGCAAGGCGGTGCGGGGTCGCATCGTCATGCTGGTCGACAACGGGGTGAACGGCGACTCGCGCGTGCAGAAGGAAGCACGTTCGGCCGCCGCCGCCGGGTGGGACGTCGTCCTGCTCGGCAAGGGCAGGGGGAAGCAGGAGACGACCTGGGAGATCGGCGAGGCGCAGGTGCGTCTGCTGCCGGTGCCCGGGCCGCTGCACCGCCGCCGCCACGAGTACCGCCGGGCCGTGCTGCGTTCGCCGCTGGCCTACCGGCCCGGGCCGCTGGCGGCGTACCGCAGGCAGAAGGTCAAGGCGTGGCGCGCCGATCTCAACATCCGGCTGATCCTCGCCCAGCAGGAGGGCTCCTTCCTGGGCAAGCTGCGGCTGCTGCTGCCGCGGCTGACGTCCCGGTTCGCGCAGAACTGGGTGAACCTGCGGGCGCGCAAGACCTCCAAGCTGGAGAAGCGCCGCAAGGACATGGACGGCCCGCTGGACCGGTTCACCACCGCGTTCTGGCACAAGACGATGGGCACCCGCAGCTGGCGCAGGCTCGACCCGCACCTGTGGGACATGGAGCTGGCGTACGGCAAGGTCATCGACGAGCTGGACCCGGACCTCATCCACGCCAACGACTTCCGGATGCTGGGCGTCGGCGCCCGCGCCACCCTGCGCGCCCGGGCCCGCGGCCGTAACGTCAAGCTGGTCTGGGACGCCCACGAGTTCCTGCCCGGCATCAAGCCGTGGAACTCGCACCCGCGCTGGCACATCGCGCAGTGCGCGCACGAGCTGGAGTACTCGCGCCACGCCGACGCCGTGACCACGGTGTCCGACACCCTCGCCGGGATGCTCCAGGAGCGGCACTCGCTCAAGGAGCGCCCCGCCGTCGTGCTCAACGCGCCCGACGCCGAGGTCTCCCCGGAGCAGGCCGCCGAGCCGGTCCCGGACCTGCGCGAGATGTGCGGCATCGGCCACGACGTGCCGCTCACCGTGTACAGCGGTGCCGCCGCCCCGCAGCGCGGCCTCGACATCATGGTCGAGTCGCTGCCGCAGCTGCCGGACGTGCACACCGCGTTCGTCGTGCTCAACACCGAGTCCGAGTACATGCGGACGCTGCGCGAGCGCGCCGAGGAGCTGGGCGTCTCCGAGCGGCTGCACATCCTGCCGTACGTCCCGCACTACCAGGTGGTGCGCTTCCTGGCGGCCGCGGACCTCGGGGTCATCCCGATCCACCACTGGCCGAACCACGAGATCGCGCTCATCACCAAGTTCTTCGAGTACTCCCACGCCCGGCTGCCGCTGATCGTGAGCGATGTGAAGACGATGGGCGAGATGGTCCAGAGCACCGGCCAGGGCGAGGTGTTCCGGGCCGAGGACATCGAGGACTACGTGCGTGCCGTGAAGTCGGTACTCGGCGACGCGGACCGCTACCGCGGCGTGTACGACAAGGACGGCCTGCTCGAGGAGTGGACCTGGGAGGCCCAGGCCGAGCTGCTCGACAAGGTGTACACCCGGCTGGTTCCCGGCAGCGCGGTCCGCCCGGCGGCCGAGCGCAGACCGGTGGAGGCGGGCGCATGAGCGGCACACCGGACGTCAGTGTCGTCGTCGCGGTGTACAACACGATGCCCTACCTGACGGAGTGTCTGAACTCCCTGATCGGGCAGAGCATCGGCAGAGAGCGCCTGGAGGTCGTCGCGGTCGACGACGGCTCCACGGACGACAGCGGCCGCGAACTGGACCGGTTCGCGGCGCTGTACCCGGACACCGTCAAGGTGATCCACCAGCCGAACTCCGGCGGCCCGGCCGCGCCCAGCAACCGTGCGCTGGACGTGGCCACCGGCCGTTACGTGTACTTCATCGGCTCCGACGACTTCCTCGGCGAGGAGGCGCTGGAGCGCATGGTGAGGTGCGCCGACGAGAACGACTCGGACGTCGTCGTCGGCAAGATGGTCGGCACCAACGGCCGGTACGTGCACCAGGCGCTCTACAAGGAGAACGCCGTGCACGTCGGGCTGACCGACTCGGCGCTGCCGTTCACCCTCGCCAACACCAAGCTGTTCCGGCGGGACATGGTCGAGAAGCACAAGCTGCGCTTCCCCGAGCACCTGCCGGTGGGCAGCGACCAGCCGTTCACCATCGAGGCGTGCGTGCGCGCCCGGAAGATCTCGGTGGTGGGCGACTACACCTGCTACTACGCGGTCAAGCGGGGCGACGCCAGCAACATCACCTACCGCGCCGACCATCTGGCGCGGCTGCGGGCGGCGGCCGAGATCATGGACTTCACGGCCGGCCTCATCGAGGCGGGCCCGGAGCGCGACGCCGTGCTGCGCCGCCACTTCACCTGGGAGCTGGCCAAGCTCGTCCAGGACGACTTCCCGTCCCTGGACCGGGAGTTGCGGCGGCAGCTCTGCGCGGGCATCGCGCGGCTCGCCGACACGTACTTCACCGACGGCATCCGGGACGCCATGGACGTCAAGCGCCGGGTGCGGATCGCCCTCGCGCAGGCGGGCGCGGTCGACGAGCTGACCGAGGCGATCTCGTCGGAGAAGGAGCACGGGGCGCCCCCGTTCGTCCTCGACGGCGAGCGTGCCTTCGCCCGCTACCCCGGCTTCCGCGACGCGCTCGTCGGTGTCCCCGACCGGGTCTACGAGCTGGTCGGGGAGAAGGTCCCGGGCCGGCTCGCCAACGGCACCGAACTGGTGGCCTCCGGCTGGGACCAGCAGGGCGAGTCCCTCGCGTACACCGCGTCCGTGCGGCTGCCCGTCCTCGGTGACGTCGACGGCGCCGTCCTGCGGCTGGTCAAGGGCGCGATGCCCAAGTCGGCGGACAAGCCGGGCGCGCGCCGGCTGAAGGACGACCACGAACTGTCCGCCGTGGCGGGCACGATGAGGCTGGAGACGGCCGCCGACGGCGCCGCCACCGTGCTGCACGCCCGGGTCCCGCTGGAGCCGGCCACCGGCAAGCGGGGCGTGCGCGTGTACGTCGACGTGGCGGGTGACACGTACGAGATACCCGTGCGCGGCAAGGGCCTGCCCATGCCGCTGGCCCGTCGGTGGGGCCGGGACGGCGACCCGTACCGGGCGTCGGCCGTGGTCAACCCGAAGGGGCGCGTGGTGATCGACACCGCCCAGCTGAACCCCCCGAAGAGGACTGTCGTCCGGCGAGTGCTGGGGGGCCTTGTCCGGAAACTGAAGCCCCGTTCCAAAAGGAAGAAGTAGCGACCCTCCATGAACATCTGTGTAGTAGCGCTCGGCAAGATCGGGCTCCCGCTGGCGGTGCAGTTCGCCTCCAAGGGCCACCGGGTCATCGGCGCGGACGTCAACGAGAAGGTCGTCGAGCTGGTCAACGCCGGTGTCGAGCCGTTCCCCGGTGAGCACGACCTGGACGTCAAGCTGAAGCAGGCCGTCGACGCCGGTCTGCTGAGCGCGACCACGGACACCGCGTCCGCGGTCGCCGAGTCCGAGGCCGTCGTCGTGGTCGTCCCGCTGTTCGTCGACGCCGAGGGCACGCCGGACTTCGGCTGGATGGACTCCGCGACGAAGGCGATCGCCCAGGGCCTCAAGCCCGGCACGCTGGTCTCGTACGAGACGACCCTGCCGGTCGGCACCACCCGCACCCGCTGGGCGCCGATGCTGGCCGAGGGCTCGGGCCTGACCGCGGGCGAGGACTTCCACCTCGTCTTCTCCCCGGAGCGCGTCCTCACCGGCCGGGTCTTCGCCGACCTGCGCCGCTACCCCAAGCTGGTCGGCGGCATCGACGAGGCGTCGACGGCCCGTGGCGTGGAGTTCTACGAGCAGGTCCTCGACTTCGACGAGCGTGCCGACCTGCCGCAGGCCAACGGCGTCTGGGACCTGGTCACCGCCGAGGCCTCCGAGCTGGCGAAGCTGGCCGAGACGACCTACCGGGACGTCAACATCGGTCTGGCGAACCAGTTCGCGCGCTTCGCCGACCAGAACGGCATCGACGTCAAGAAGGTCATCGAGGCCTGCAACTCGCAGCCGTACAGCCACATCCACCAGCCGGGCATCGCCGTCGGCGGCCACTGCATCCCGATCTACCCGCGGATGTACCTGTGGAACGACCCGTCGGCGACCGTCGTGCGCTCCGCCCGCGAGGCGAACGCCGCGATGCCGGAGTACGCCGTCGACCTGCTGGCCGCCGCCTACGGCGACCTGACGGGCGTCAACGTCCTCGTCCTGGGCGCCGCCTACCGCGGTGGCGTGAAGGAGACGGCCTTCTCGGGCGTCTTCCCGACCGTCGAGGCGCTCAAGGCGCGCGGCGCGGTCCCGTTCGTCTCCGACCCGATGTACACGGCGGAGGAGCTGGCCGCGCACGGCCTCACCCCGCACGCCGGTGAGAAGGTCACCGCGGCGATCCTCCAGGCCGACCACGCCGAGTACCGCACCCTGACCCCGGCGGACCTGCCGGACGTCACGGTCCTCGTCGACGGCCGCCGCACCACCGACCCGGAGGCCTGGAAGGGCGTCCGCCGCGTGGTCATCGGGGGCTGACACCCCGGCATCGGGGGCTGACACCCCCGCTTGTCACAGCCGCACGAAGCGGCCCCGGCCGGGTGGCGGGGGCCGCTTCGTCGTGCGTGGCGGGCGTGGGGGGGGGGGGGGGGGGGGGGGGGACAAGAAAAGAAACCGGAGCAAGGATAGGTCTCAAGAGGTGGATATTGCGAGGAG
>NZ_JBVJAB010000001.1:129494-295135 GCF_055591025.1 Streptomyces sp. NPDC041784 | reverse complement strand
TCACCCACCCGCAGATCGCCACCAACCTCGACCAGCCCACCCCGGCGATCTCTCCCCCCCCCCCCGCCCCCACCCCCCCCCCCCCCCCCCCCTTCCCCCCCTCCCCCCCCCCCCCCCCCCCCCCCCCCCCCCCCCCCCGGACCGGCCGGACCGGTGTCAGGTCGCCGGCAGGGCCTTGCCGCGGCGGTGCCGGGACTGCTCGGGCGCCCGGGGGCCGACGCGGCGCAGGAAGCGCTCCAGCGGGTGCTCCACGCAGTGGTAGGCAAGGCCCGCGAGTGCCAGGCTCACCGCCAGGACGAGGGCCCAGAAGACCGCCGTCTCCGTGGTGCTGTCCGGGCGGCCGGTCACGTCCAGCAGGACGCGCAGCACGATCTCGTGGATCAGGTACCAGGCGAACGACCAGTTGCCGAGCCGGATCATCCACGTTCCGCCGAGACCGGTGGCCCGCCGTTGCAGGTCGCTGTACGCGGCCGCCGAGACCAGCGCCGCGAACAGCGGGGCCGACAGCAGGTGCGACGCGCTGTAGGCGCTGTTCCAGGCGGAGTCGGGGACGGCACGCGACCACGGGATGAGCGCCGCCTGGAAGGCGAGGACCAGCACCACCGCGACGGGCAGGTTGACCGGTGGCCGCCAGCCCCGCTTGACGGCGAGTCCGGCGGCGACGCCGAGCACGAACTGGAGCATCCGGACCGGCGGGAAGTAGTCCAGGAACCAGCGGCGGACGAGCAGGTCGGTGATCTGCGAGCCGAGCAGCCACACCGCGAGCGACGCGGCGCACGCGACGACCGCCACCCACAGACGGCGACGCGGGGTGCGCAGGAGAGGCAGCGCCATGAGCAGGGGGAAAGTGGCGTAGAACCACGCCTCGTCGCTGAGGGACCAGGCCGCGGGGTTGCCGCCCTTCAGCAGCGCCTGCTCCGGTACCCAGGCGTTGACCAGCAGCAGGGTCGCGGCGACGCCCTTGCGCGACCACTCCGTTCCCAGGGCGTGCCAGGCGGCGACGGACGCGATCACCGAGACGGTGAGCATCGGCCAGATGCGGGCGAAACGGCGCCACAGGAACACCTTGGCCGGCACGCTCTTCCCGTCGTAGGTCCAGGCCAGGACGAAGCCCGACAGGACGAAGAAGAACGTCACTCCACTGCGTCCGTACCAGGCCATGTCGCTCACCACCGGCAGGCGTCCGGCCTGGCGGGAGAGGTGGTACAGGACGACGACCAGCGCCGCCCAGAAACGCAACCCGGTCAACGACGGCAAACGGTCACGACCGGCCAGGACACCTGACTGACGGGCTATGCCCACATCCCACCCATTCTTCGCAAGTGCGGTCGCGTTGATTCGCCGCGGCACGGTGGCGCGCGGTGTGACGACTGCACGGCTCTACGGCTTCTCGCTCCGGGCGGGTGCTGTCCGATTCCCCTGCGCACCACGCCGGTTCCGGCGGCTCCCCTGGGTGCCGAACGGTGGCTCACCGGTCCGGGGAGCCGGTCGTGCGGCTCAGACCGCGCGCTCCGTCAGGACGCCGTCCTTCTCGTCGTAGAGGGCGCCCGTCTGCGGGCACTCCCACGCGCCGGGCTCACCGTCGCGCTCGACCAGGCGGACGCCGACGCGGCCGACCCAGCCGATGCGGCGGGCGGGGACACCGACGACGAGGGCGAAGTCGGGGACGTCCTTGGTGACGACGGCGCCGGCTGCGACCATCGCCCAGCGGCCGATCGTGATCGGCGCGACGCACACGGCACGGGCACCGATGGACGCCCCGTCGGCGATCTTCACACCGACGGCCTCCCAGTCGCCGCCGCGCTTCTGCTTGCCGTCGGGGTCCACGGAACGCGGGTTGTGGTCGTTGGTGAGGACGACCGCCGGGCCGATGAAGACGCCGTCGCCCAGCTCGGCGGGCTCGTAGACGAGCGCGTAGTTCTGGAGCTTGCAGTTGTCGCCCATCCGCACGCCCGAGCCGACGTACGCCCCCCGGCCGATCACACAGCCCTCACCGAGGCGCGCGCCCTCACGGATCTGCGCGAGGTCCCAGACACTGCTGCCGGCCCCGATCTCGGCACTGTCGTCGACCTGCGCACTGGGCTGCACCCTGTAGTTCACTTCTTCGCCTTCCGGTGTCTGGGTTCGCTTGGTGAGCATACGGGCCTGGGGAGTTGGTCGGGCATGGAGGGGCGCGGCGGACACGTCGTTGCCCATGAGTCGCTTTGGCGAAACGTGTGTGGATTCTGTGATTGTTGTCACCCCCCGAGGTGACGGAGAGGTGTTGATCGCGTGCGTCGCGTAAGGGGAGGATCATTTGACTTTCTTTAGTGTCTCTTTATGTAGCGATCGCGATGCCCAGGGTGAGGGATGCGAGCCAGGGGAGGGCTCGGCCCTACTGATGTCAGGGGCATGGCGAAAACGGGGGAAGGGGAATACCCATGCCGATGAAGCGGCTGTGGCGGCCCGGTGCCGCCGGAGCGCTGATCACGGCGTTGCTCGCGCTGGGGCTCGGGACCGGAGGCAGCCAGGCCGCGGCGGCCGCCTCCTGCACGGCGGGCACACCGTCCGACTTCAACGGCGACGGAGTCCGGGACATGGCCATCGCGGACCCCGACGCCACGGTGTCGGGCAAGCAACGGGCCGGACTGGTGCACATCGTTCTGGGCGGGGGCAAGGGAGTCGTCGAGATCTCCCAGGAGACCGCGAACGTGCCCGACGGGGCGGAGGCCGGTGACCGCTTCGGGTTCTCGCTGGCCGTGTACGACGCCAACAAGGACGGTTGCGGCGACCTGGCCGTCGGCATCCCGTACGAGGACGTCGGAACGGTCAAGGACGCGGGTTACGTCCAGGTCATCTACGGCTCGGCCACCGCGGTCGGGTCGGAATTCAACGCGAGGGGCTTCATCCAGGGCGAGGCCCAGCCGTTGAGCGGCGGGCCCGAGATCGGTGACCTGCTCGGTTACGCGATCGGAGCCGGAACCTCGACGACGGGCGTCCCCTACCTCGCGATCGGCATACCGGGCGAGGACGGGGCCTCCGGCACGGACATGGGCCTGCTCGGCTACATCCACGGCACGTCCTACGACGCGGCGAACGTTTCCCAGAACAGCCCCGGAGTGTGGGAGGACGAGGAGGCGTACGACCGTTTTGGAGCCTCGATCACCGCCACGGACCAGTTCTTCGCGGTCGGCGCACCCGGGGAGAGCGTCGGAACGGTGACGTCCGCCGGCGGTGTCCAGGTCTTCCGGCCGTCGATCAACACGGACGGGATCCCCGAACCTCTGGGCGGCCTGCATCAGGAACGCACGGTGACGGACGAGGACGTCACCGCCGAGACGGACGACCTGTTCGGTACCGCTCTCGCGATGGCGCCCCATCGCCCGTCGGGGGCGGGCACCGTCACCGATGCCCTCCTGGCCGTGGGCGCGCCCGGGGAGGACGTCCGCACGGTCGCCGATGCCGGAGCGGTGCGCACGTACCACGTCAAAGCCGACGGTACGGTCGCCGCCCTCACCTGGGTCGACCAGAACGCGGAGGGCGTCGACGGCGAAGCCGAGCCCAGCGACTACTTCGGCCAGCGGCTGGCGGCCGTGAACACCACCACCAGCGCGGTGAGCACCGCGACCACCATGCGCCTCGCTGTCGGCGTACCCGGCGAGGAGTCGACGGAGGAAGCCCCTGACGCGGGCGGCGTCCAGCTCTTCTCGCTCCTGGGTGCCCCCGGCGCCGCTGACTCCTGGATCGAGCCCGGCAACGGCATTCCCTCCGGACCGGCGCCCCGGACCTACGCGGGCATCAGCCTCGGCGCCGGCCCCTCGCTGCTGTACGTGGGGCTTCCCTACGGGCCGGCGGAGGGCCGCGCGGTGCACGGCTTCCCGTGGAACGCGGCCACGGGCAGTGCGCCGACGCAGACGTGGAAGCCCGGTGAGGGCGGGATCCCGGCGGTGAGTACGGCGTTCGGGGCGACGGTCCGATGACGACTCGGCCATGGCGCGGTGCAGTCCGCCGGACAGGACGTTCCGGCGGCTCGACTCCTGAGACCGACATGAACCGACTGGAGAGTGGACGAGTGTTAGCGGGGAGACCCAGATCGATGCGGCGCGGCCTGGCGTTCCGGGCCGTCGCAGCGGCAGTCGCCACCGGCGCGGTGGTGACGGGCGTGGTGGCCCTTCCCGCAGGTGGCGGAGGCTCGGCGCCCGGCCGCCCGGTCGCAGCAGAGCAGCCGGCTCTGACCGAGCAACTCGCCCTGGCCGCGGCCAAGGACAGCGGACGGAAGACCGAGGTCCTCGGACTGCGTACCGAGCGCAGGGAGATCTTCGCCGAGCCCGACGGCAGCTTCACCGCACGCGAGTACACCGAGCCCGTCCGCACGATTCGGGGCGGCAAGTGGGTCGACATCGATGCCACGCTGGTGCAGCGGGCGGACGGCAGCTGGGGGCCGAAGGCCTCCACCGTCGACCTGGCCTTCTCCACCGGCCGCGCGGGCGCACCCTTCGTGACGATGCGGCGGGCCGGCCGCGAGTTCGCCCTGGCCTGGCCGTACGGCAAGCTGCCCACGCCGGAGGTCGAGGGCGACACCGCCACGTATGCCGAGGTCCTGCCCGGCGTTGACCTGACCGTGCGCGCCGAGGCCGACGGCTTCGGCCATCTGTTGATCGTCAAGACGCCCGAGGCGGCGGCTGACCCGAGGTTGGCCAGGATCGACTTCGGCATGACGACTGACGGCCTGAAGGTCGCGGAAGATGTCACCGGGGCCATCGTCGCAGAGGACGCGGAGGTGGGTGGCACTGTCTTCCAGGCGGGCAAGCCGTCGATGTGGGACTCGGCCGCCGTAGAGGAGGCCGCGTCCAAGAAGCAGGGGCCCACCGCTGTCGCGAAGTCGTTGAAGGCCGCCACAGCGGGCGAGGTCGAGACCGGCGATGCCACGCCTGGCCCGCAGACCACACCGGAGCCCTCGCTGGACGGGCCGGGCGGCGGTGGCCGCGTCGCCCCGCTGGGCGTCGAGGTCGGCAAGGGCAAGCTGAGCCTCGTCCCCGACCAGAAGCTGCTCAAGGGCGCCGAGACCATCTTCCCGGTCGTCATCGACCCGATCTCCCGCACCACCTCGCGCACGTCGTGGACCGGAGTCATGTCCGGAATGCCCAGCGAGCAGGACTGGAAGTACTCCGGCAGCGCGGGTGTCGGCAAGTGCCCCACCGACTACAACCCGGTCTCCTGCAACGGAGTCGGCGTCCGTCGGGTGATGTTCACGATGCCGCTCTCCTTCTACAAGGGGAAGCAGATCCTTGGCGCGACGTTCTCGGCCCGGGTGGAGCACATCTACAGCGCCACTCCGACCGCGGAACCCATCCAGCTCTACCGGATCGGTGGACAGAACTACTCACTCACCTCGTCCAGCAACTGGTCCAACACCTCGGACGACTGGGACGACTATCTGCAGACCGTCGACAAGGCGATCTCCCCGACCTCCTGCTCCAGCCAGGCCAACCTGCACTTCGAGAGCAGCGCGAGCGGCGAGCTGACCAGCGAGATCAAGACGGCCGCCGCAGGTGGCTGGAACTCCATGACGCTGGGCCTGCGTGCGGCCGACGAGTCCCGTTTCGCCGAGTGGAAGCGGATCTGCGGCAACGCCTACCTGTCGGTCAAGTACAACAATCTGCCGCGGCAGATCAAGACGTCGGACATGTTCACCGACCCAGGTGGCGTGTGCAAGTGGGGCACGAACCGTCCCTATACCGACGTCCCACCGAAGCTCATGGCCATCGCGAGCGACCCCGACCACGGCAACGGGCAGACCGACCAGGTGAAGGTCGAGTTCAGGATCGAGTGGACCGACCCGGCGACCGGCACGGCCAAGAGCTACACCTACACCACGGCCTCGCTCGCCCCCACGCCCAGCACCAAGTTCGAGCACACCGTCAGATCGACGATCCCGCAGAACACGGTCATCCGCTGGAGCGCACGGGCCAACGACGGTGACGGCAGCGGCCCATGGAGTTCGGACGGGACGCAGCGCTGCGAGTTCATCTATGACAAGACATGGCCCGGAAAGCCGAGCGTGCTGTCCGAGAAGTACCCGTCCGACACCGTCTACCACGACGGCGTGGGCACGTACGGCACCTTCACCTTCGCACCCAACCCGAACGACGCCGCCAAGGGCAGCGACGTCGTGAAGTACCAATACTCCTTCGACGGCGCCGCGCCGACCACCGTAGCCCCGGACGCGACCGGCGGCTCCGTCACCGTGTCGTGGGTCCCGACCTGGGCCGGACAGCACGTGCTCGATGTGAGCGCCGTCGACAAGGCCGGTCACTCCAGCAGCACCCCGTACCTCTTTCTGGTGGGCGAGGGCAGGCCGGTCGTCGCACAGTGGAACCTCGCCGACGAGGCGGGTGAGACCGAAGCCCACGACGAGAGCGACGACTACTCGGCGGCCGCCGGCAGCGGAGTCACGTTCGGCGTCGAAGGCCCAGGGGGGAAGGTCGACCGGGCGGCCCGCTTCGACGGAAGTTCCGATGCCTACCTCGACACCGGCAAGACCGTGCTCGACACCGCCAAGGGCTTCAGCGTCAGCGCCTGGGTGCGCCCCACCGCCCTGGACAAGGACATGGCGGTCGTCAGCCAGGACGGCACCGGCGAGCCCGGCTTCACTCTCGGTTACGACGCTTCCGCGCAGACCTGGAAGTTCTCCGTCCCGGTCAATGACGTGGAGTCGCTCGGCGAGTGGAAGGCCGTTTCCACCGGAGTGTCCGTGGTCAAGGACCAATGGGTGCTGCTGACCGGTGTGTACGACGCCCAGAAGAGCGGCGGCCCCGAGCTCAGGCTCTACGTCAACAAGGACGCCAAGGGCGCCGGCCAGCGCCGATCCACATGGATGTCCCACGGACCGCTCCAGATCGGGCGCGCAACCGCCAAGACCGGATACCGCGACCACTTCGCGGGCGACCTCGCCGAGGTCCGTGTCTTCGACCGTGTCCTGCCGGCGGCCGAAGTCGCCGAGCTGATCACCGTCAAGCCCGAACGCAAGGGATACTGGCAGCTCGACAACGCCCTTGGCGGCGCTTCCGCCGAGACCGGCGGCGGGCAAGCACTGACGCTGTACGGCAATGCGACGATCTACCAACCCGCCGATGTGTTCGACAACGCCGCCCTGGTCGGCGACGGCCACCTGCTGCTGGACGGCGACGGGGACTACGCCTCGACCGCGAGCGCCCCGGTCACGGGGGGCACCAGCTTCACCGTGACCGTCCGCGCGCAGCTCACTACGCCGGACGCCGAGAAGTCGCAGACAGTGCTGTCCCTGCCGGGCGCCAACGCCAACCGGGTCCAGGTCCGTTACCAGGCCGCCACCGGTCAGTGGGAACTGGCCGTTGCCAAGACGGACGT
This sequence comes from Streptomyces sp. NPDC041784, assembly GCF_055591025.1. Classification (NCBI taxonomy): domain Bacteria; kingdom Bacillati; phylum Actinomycetota; class Actinomycetes; order Kitasatosporales; family Streptomycetaceae; genus Streptomyces; species Streptomyces sp. NPDC041784. The sequence continues at coordinate 287,767 of NZ_JBVJAB010000001.1, read as the reverse complement.
GGCCGCACCAGAGGTCATCACCTTCACCAACGACCAGCAGACGCCCAGCGCTGACGGCTCCGGCCAGCACCTGGCGGTGGTCTACGACGCCTTCGCCAACTCCCTCCGGCTGTACGTCGAGGGCCAGCTCGTCTCCGGCGCCTATGGCAGGGACGCCACGCTGTGGCCCGCCACCGAGGGCCTGCAAGTGGGTCGTTCGCTGCGGGGGGAGAGCGAGTACTTCGCCGGCGCCGTCGACGAGGTGCGCGTCTACAGCGGGGCAGCCGACCAGATCGCGATCCAGCGGATGTCCGGGCTGACTGCCGAGCCGGACATGTGACGAGCGGTCACCTGGGCGGGGGGGGGGGGGGGGGGGGGGCCGCCCCCCCCCCCCCCCGCTCCCCCCCCCCCCCCCCCCCCCCCCCCCCCCCCCCCCCCCCCCCCCCCCCCCCCCCCCCCCCCCTCCACACCTTTCCTCCTTCGACCAGGGAGTTGTCCGATGCTCTTCCGTGGCCGCTCACTGAGCCGCCGCATGCCCAGACAGACGGTCGTCGCGACAGTGATCGGGCTTTCACTCGCACTGTCCGCGTCGTCGGTCCAGGCATTGGCTCTCGACGACGGCGCCCGGGGCTGGAACAGCCCCAGCGTCCAGGACGAGGATCCCGCCAAGGGATCCAACGCGAAAGCGAAGTCCCGCCCCACCGATCCGGCACGCAAGGCCGCGATCAAGGGGCTCGACAAGGCGGTGTGGCCCCAGCGGGGCGGCGCTGAACTGACCGTGGGCGCGGCTGGCGCGACCGAGGCCGGCGGACTACCGGTCAAGGTCGGCAAGGCCAAGGCGCAAGCGAAGAGCAAAGCGGCGACGACCGCGGACAAGGTCCGGGTCGACGTTCTCGACCCGAAGCGCGCCGCGCAACTAGGCGCAGGCGTTCTCCTCGGCGTCGAGCGCGCCGACGGCGCCGACCAGGCCGCCAAGGTGCGGCTGACCGTGGACTACTCCGAGTTCGCCGAGGGATTCGGCGGCTCCTACGCCTCGCGTCTCCAGCTGGTCCAGCTGCCGGCGTGCGCCGTCGTCGCCGTACCTGGCAGCAAGGACTGCCCCGAGCAGCCCAAGACGCTGCCCACGGTCAACGACGTGCGGGCCGGTACCGTCTCCGCCGACGTGACCGCGGCCCCGGCCCCCGCCGACGGCGTCTCCACCATGGCCGCCGACGCGACCTCGCTGGTCGCGGTGGCCGCGGGCCCGTCCGGCGCGCAGGGCACCTACAAGGCGACGGCGCTGGCGCCCTCGGCCAGATGGAGTGTCGCCCCTTCTTCCGGCGGGTTCAGCTGGAACTACCCGCTACGCTCCGTCCCCACCCCGGGCGGCCTGGTTCCCACTGTGGGCCTGGGCTACTCCTCCCAATCGGCGGACGGGCGCACGGCGGTCACCAACAACCAGGGCTCCTGGATCGGTGAGGGTTTCTCCTACGACCCCGGCTACATCGAGCGCCGCTACAAGCCCTGCTCCGACGACGGCCATGAGAGTTCCGGCGAGCAGTGCTGGGCGTTCGACAACGCCACGATCATGCTCGACGGCAGGTCGGGCGAACTGGTCAAGGATGACACGACCGGTGAGTGGCACACCGCGTCCGACGACGGCACCAAGGTCGAGAAGCTCACCGGCGCCACGAACGGCGACGAAGGCGACACGGCCGACAAGGGCGAGCACTGGAAGGTCACGACCCCTGAAGGCACCGAGTACTACTTCGGTCTGAACCGCCTTCCGGGCTGGGCTACCGGAAACGAGGAGACCAACTCCGTCTGGACGGCCCCGGTCTTCGGCGACGACGACAAGGAGCCCTGCTACAACGCCACCTTCACCAGCGCCCACTGCAAGCAGGCCTGGCGTTGGAGCCTCGACTACGTCAAGGACACCCACGGCAATGTGATGTCCTACTTCTACGAGCGCGAGACCAACTACTACGCGCTCAACGCGAAGACGGACGTCAACGGCACCGCGTACGACCGCGGCGGCTACCTCGAGCGCATCGACTACGGGCAGCGGGACGGCAGCGTCTACGCGGCCAAGGCCCCGGCCCGGATCGCCTTCAACACCGCCGAACGCTGCCTGCCCACCGCGGACTTCGACTGTGCGGAGAGCAAGCGCACCAAGGCGAACGCCTCCCATTGGCCGGACGTCCCGGTCGACCAGGAGTGCAAGTCCGGCACCAAGTGCACCTCGCCCGTCCAGACCTTCTGGACCACCAAGCGACTGACGTCGATCGTCACGCAGATGCGCAAGGACGCCACGAACCACTCGGACGTGGACGCCTGGACCTTCGCGCACCTGTTCACCGACAACGGCGACGACTCCAAGACGCTGTGGCTGTCGAAGATCGAACACGAGGGCCGGGTCGGCACCGCCGTGAAGCTGCCCTCCGTGGATCTCCTGGGCGAGCAACTGGCCAACCGCGTCGACGCGGTCGGCGAAAACATCGCGCCCTTCCACCGCTTCCGTCTGACGACGGTCATCAGCGAGACCGGCGCCCAGCTCGACGTCAACTACGCCCCCACCGACTGCACCAAGGCCGACCTGCCCAAGCCGGGCGAGTCGACCAAGCGCTGCTACCCGGTGAAGTGGGCCCCGCCGGGCTACGTCGACCCGATCACGGACTGGTTCCACAAGTACGTCGTGGCCGCGGTCATCGAGACCGACCGCACCGGCGGCAACGCCCAGATGGTGACCCGCTACACCTACCAGGGCGATGCCGCCTGGCGTAAGGCCAAGCCGGACGGCATCACAGACGAGAAATACCTGACCTGGGGCGGCTGGCAGGGCTACGGCAAGGTCAAGGTCACCAGCGGCAGCGCCGACAAGCAGACCACCCGTGTCGACTACACGTACCTGCAGGGCATGGATGGGGACAAGGACTCTGCCGGTGACACCCGGTCCGTGAAGGTCAAGGACTCCACCGGCGCTGAGTACACCGATCACGAGGAGTTCACGGGCCACCAGTTGGAAGCAGCCACCTACGACGGTGACGCGCTGATCTCCAAGACGATCGACATCCCTTGGAAGCACTACACGGCCACGCAGACGAGGAGCTGGGGTACTACCCACGCCTCCATCGTCCGCACTCGGACCAGCCGGGACTTCAACCTGAAGTCCGACGGAACGTGGACCGAGACGAAGTCCACGACGACGCACGACACGGCGAACGGCACCGGCCGCGTGCTGCAGGTCGACGACCTGGGAGACGTCTCCATCTCCAAGGACGACACCTGCACCCGCACCACGTACGCGGACAACCCGGCGAAGAACATTCTTTCGCTGCCCGCACGCAGCGAATCGGTCTCCGTCAAGTGTTCCGTCGACCCCGACCGTAAGACACAGGTCCTGGCCGATGAGCGCACTTCCTACGACAAGGGCACGTTCGGCGCAGCCCCCACGAAGGGGGATGCCACCAAGACCGAGCGGCTGGTCTCGCACGACGGGACCACGGCGACGTATCAGGTCACCGGTGCAACGACCTACGACGCCTACGGCCGTCCGGAGTCCCAGCAGGACGCCAAGCAGTATGCGGCAGGCCCAGCGGCGGACGGCACGCCGGACGAGACGAGAACCGTCTACACCGAGACGAACGGTCTGCTGTCGAAGACGACCGTCTACAACGCGCTGGACCACAAGACCGTCACCGACTATGCCCAGGCCTGGGGCATGTCGAGCGGCCAGACCGACCCCAACGGCAAGCGCACCGACCTCGCCTACGACGGGTTGGGCCGTCTGACCTCCGTATGGCTGGCGGACCGGGCCAAGGCGAAGACGCCGAGCATCAAGTACTCGTACAACGTCCGCAAGGACAAGGTCACCTCCATCAAGACGGAGAAGCTCGAGAACGACGGCTCCTACGGTGCCGAGTACCAGATGTACGACAGCATGCTGCGGCCCCGCCAGATCCAGACCGAGGGCGCGGACGGCAGCCGCATGGTCGCCGACTCCTTCTACGGCGCGACCGGGAACCTCCGTAAGACCAACTCGACGTACAACGCGGACGGCGCGGCCGAGGGCGAACTGCTGCTCGTGAGCGACAGCCAGGTCGGCGCACAGAGCCTGATCGAGTACGACGGCCTGGGCCGGACCACCGCTGACATCTTCGCCGTGTCGGGTGCGGAGCAGTGGCGCACCACCACCACGTACGACGGTGAGAAGACCCATGTCGACCCGCCGGTCGGCGCGATACCCGAGACGACGATCGCCGACAGTCAGGGCAACACGGTCGAACTCCGCCACTACCGGGGCTCCTCGCCGGGCGCGGGCGTGCCGTACGAGGCGACGAAGTACACCTATACGACGGCCGGCCTGCTGGAGACGGTCACCGACAGCAAGAGCAACCAGTGGCGGTACGAGTACGACCAACTGGGCCGTAAGAAGACCTCGATCGACCCCGACGCCGGTACGTCTCGCACGGAGTACGACGAGCTGGACCGCCCGGTCGTCAGCTACGACGGCAATGAGAAGAAGACCTCCACGGTCTACGACAGGCTCGGCCGCGTGGAGTCGACCTGGCAGGGCGACGTCAGTACCGGCACCAAGCTGAGCGAGACCAGGTACGACAAGGCGGGCTGGCTGGGACAGGCCTACGGCTCCCTCAACTACGTCTCGCCGACGGAGTACTTCACCTCGGCCATCCAGTCGATGGACGCGTTCTACCGCCCGCTGCAGACCGCTTACGTGGTCCCTGCTTCCCAGGACTCGCTCGCCGGTACGTACACCTTCACCACCACGTACAACCAGGACGGGTCGGTCCGTACCACCGGCCTGCCCGCCGTCGGCGACCTGCCGGCGGAGAACGTGACGTACACATACGACGCGCTACAGCGCCCGATGACCATGACGGGCAGCACCTCGTACGTCACCAGAACGGCCTACACGGACAAGAGCCAACTCAAGGAACTGGAGCTGTACTCGGGCAGTGGCAAGAAGGTCGGGCAGACCTTTTTCCACGAGAAGGGCACCGACCGACTGACCCGCTCGGTGACCGGCGTCGTCGGCTCGACCGCCCCGGCCCGGGACTCCTCCTACTCCTACGATCAGTCGGGCAATGTCCTGTCCGTCGCGGACACGGCGAACACGTCGACTCCGGACGTGCAGTGCTTCGCCTACGACACCCGGCAGCGGCTCGAGGACGCCTGGACCCCGGCGGCCACCACGGCGACCGCGGCCGGCTCCGGCACCCGCGGCTCCACCGTGCCGGTGGAGGGCTCCGGGCCGACGGCGTGTGACTCCGCCGCCGGCGCGAGCGCGCTCGGCGGTCCGGCTCCGTACTGGAAGTCGTACGAGACGGACGCCATCGGCAACCGTGTCTCCGAGATCAACCACGACACCGGGCTCGACGCGGCGAAGGACATCACGCGCGACTACGCGTACGGCGGCGCGGGAGCGCTGGGCGACGGTCCGCACCAGGTCACCAAGGTGGTGGAGAAGACCCCGACCGGGGACAGGCAGTCGACGTACGAGTACGACGACGCGGGCAACACCACCAAGCGCGTGATCGGCGGCAACGCCCAGTCCCTGCTCTGGAACGACGCCGGAAAGCTCAGCGAGGTCACCGAGGCGAACGGCTCGAAGACCAGCTACCTGTATGACGCTTCCGGTAGCCGCCTGGTGCGCAAGGACCCCTCCGGTACGACCGTCTACCTGCCAGGCACCGAGCTGAAGCTGTCGGCCGACGGCACCAAGAAGGAAGCCACCCGCTACTACGACTACGCCGGCCAGACCGTCGCGGTCCGTACCGCCACGAAGCTCTCCTTCATCGCCTCCGACCACCACGGCACGGGCGAGGTGGCGATCGATGCCGCGACCGGCGCGATATCCCAGCGTCGCTTCGACCCCTACGGCGTCGAGCGCGGCGAGAAGCTCGGCCCCTGGCCGGGAGAGAAGGGCTACGTCGGCGGCACGATCGACGCCTCGACCGGCCTGACCCACCTGGGGGCGCGGGAGTACGACCAGACGATCGGCAAGTTCATCTCGGTCGACCCGATCATCGACTACACCAGGCCCAGCCAGATCAATGGCTACGCGTACGCCGACAACTCCCCGGTGACGCTCTCCGATCCGTCCGGACTGGAGAGCTGCTACGAGTATGCGTACTGCTCGGGCTACTCGGGCACCTACACCGACACCGGTAACAAGGACGTCGACGACGCGGCCGCCGATGTCACCGAGGCCTCGTCGAACGTGGCGTCGGCTCAGGCACAGCAGTCCACCGCCAAGCAGCGCGTCACTTCCGCAGGCAAGGCGCTGGTCGCGATCGCCCGGGACATCCTGGGCGTGGACGCGGCCCTGGACTGCGTCTCCAGCGGCGACGTCGGCGCCTGCGGCGAGACCCTGCTCAACATCGCCGGCAGCTTCGCGGGCGGCCTGGCGGGCAAGATCCTCGCGAAGTACGGGGCACCGTGGGACTGGGCCAAGGGCGCCAGACTCGTGAAGCGGGTGGTCGGCCTGGTCGACGACCTGGTCGGCGGCGTGAGGAGCCTCTTCAAGGCGAACAAGGCGCTGGGCAAGGCCAAGGGGGCTCTGGCCAAGGCGCAGGACAAGCTGGCTGACGCGAGAAAGAAGGCCGCGGCGGCGCTCAAGAAGAAGGGCAACGACTCATGCCCAGTGCCGGCGGCCAAGCACAGCTTCCTGCCCGGCACCAAGGTTCTTCTGGCAAACGGCAAGACCAAGCCGATCGAGAAGGTCCAGCTCGGTGACAAGGTCACAGCGACCGACCCGGCTACGGGCAAAACGACGCTGCGCGTGGTCGTCGGCACGATCGTCACCGAGGACGACAAGCACTTTGTCGACCTGACGATCGAGAGCAAGTCTGGCAAAGCCGAGGCCCTGATCTCCACGACGACCCACCCGTTCTGGGTGGACTCGGAGAAGGCGTGGATCGAGGCCGGCGACCTCAAGCCGGGCATGGAGCTTCACACTTCGGACGGCAGCTCGGTAAGCCTCACGGACATCCGCTCCTTTGACAAGCGCCAGCGCACGCACGACCTGACTGTCAGCGATGTGCACACGTACTATGTGCTGGCGGGGGCGGCGCCAGTACTGGTTCACAACTGTGGCGACGCGGGATACGCGGATGTTTACCTGGATATGGAACAGGGGCACGCATCGATCGCGGTGACGCATAACGGCAGAACGATTCACACCGAGGCGGGTTCTCAAGTCGGAGAGGACTCCATCGTCGGCTTGCGGACCGCTTCTCATGCTCCCGGCACCGATGTCATTCGAGTGCCATTGCCGAATGCAAGGCGAGCACATCAGGGGCAGGAGTACTTTCTGGATGACAGCAACCTCGGACCGCATGACAGGGACACGAATAATTGTGTGACGTTCTGCGCGAAAATTCTCAAGGCCGGAGGATATGAAATACCGGAATCGACATCGATGAACATGGCGCGTTGGCTCTTGGAAACGAGCTTTGAGCGAAGGAGGTTGTGATGGCGGACGAGTGGGATTGGCTGAGAAACCCGCCGGCGTCCAGCAAGGTACCCGAGCCTCTGCGCGCCCCGACGGCATCGCCGGCCCTCAACCTCGGTGTGCGGGTGATCGGCAGCAACATCGTCGGTAACGACGTGGTCGAACTTGCCGCGCAGTTTATGGCCGAACATGCCCGGCTCGAACTGTGGATTGGGAGTCACGAGCCACCCCTGGGATTTCGGCAACAATTCGAGCGAGGCCGGGCCTCTTCTGAGGGACTGCTTGTGGCCTACGAGGCGTGGGTCGAGTTCGAAACCGCCTACCAGGCATCCGGCAGGAAGGTCGACCAGGTGCGCGACGAGCGGGAAAGACTGAAGGCGGCCCTACGCAGGGTCACCGATGCCCTCGTACGTGCCCGGATCGAATAGCTGAGAAGGTCGGGCGAAGTTCCCGCCCGTCAGCCCGTCCTTGACGCTTACAGAGGGGCCTCACCAGAGTCGATTCTGGCGAGGCCCTTTGGGTGTTTGGCAGAAATGGTGACGCAACGTCAGCGCAGGGGGAATCGGCCGGTGGCGCGTCGGGGTTGTCGTCGGTAGCGCCGAGGGCGTGGCTCAGCGTGTCTATGGCTTGGTGTTGGAGGCGGAGTCGTGCGTGGGCATAGACACCGGCGGTGACGCCAATGTGGGCGTGGCCGAGGAATTCCTTGATCACGACGAGGGGGACGCCTTGTCCCGGGAGCAGAGCGGCGGTCGAGTGGCAGCGGTCATAGGAGCGGATGCGTTGGAGTCCGGCCCGGTTGACGAAGTCGCGGAAGCGGCGGGCGAGGTTGTCCGGGTCGAGAGGTCGGCCAGTCGGGGTGGTGATGATGAGGCGGCTGTCCATCCAGCGGGCGCTGCCCGCTCCATGTGTTCCTAGAGGGAATTGAGGTATTCGGTGGGATGGTGATGCGGCGTTCAGACGCCCACCCTTGAGAGGGAGAATTTCTGTCTCGCAGTCGTTCGTTGCCCGATTGCCGGAGGAGCTGGTCAACCGATCGGCTCCTTCTGGTCGCTGCGCTCTCACTGTTTATCTTGATACTCGGAGGGTGGCTATTAGCGCAGCGAGGGGGTGTGTGTCGGTGATCAGGATGATTTCCGGTTCGTCGCTCTCGCCGAGAAGGATCCCCCCGGCGGGAGTCGCGGCGAGGTAGATACATGCGGACGCCTCCTGGCTGTACGTGGACTTCTGCCAGTGCAGTTCGGGCATGGAGGGCTCCTTCAGAGATCTTGGGCGAGTCGGGAGATGAAGTCGCGGGACTTGCCCGCAGGAAGGGCTGCCTGGGTGGTGCGGTCCAGAATCAGACGGTAGCGCTCCAACTGGGCAGGGGAATTGATGAGTTCCGCGCCGTGGTCGGTGTCGAGCTGGACGGTGTCCAGTTGCTGTACCGGGCCGTGGAAGTAGTCGATGCCCTGGCCCGAGGTGTGGAAGGGGCCGTTGTCGAAGGGGATGGCGGTGATCGTGACGTGATCGAGTTCGCTGATCTCGTTGAGGTGGTGCAGTTGCGCCCGGACTGCGGCGCGGTCGCCGACGCGCATGCGGAGTGCGGCCTCGTGGATGATCGCCGTGTAGGGCGGGGACTGGTCGCGGTGCAGTAGCTCCTGGCGCTTGATCCGATGCGAGACGCGGTGTTCGATCTCGTGCGGCTTCAGTGGTGGCACGGTCTGGCTGAACAGTGCGCGGGCGTGGTCGGCGGTCTGAAGCAGTCCGGGGATGTTGATCACGTGAGCCACCCGCAGGGCGGTGGCGTGGTGCTCGACTTCTGTCAGGTCCAGTACGCGGGGGGAGAGGGTGTCCCGGTACTCCTCCCACCAGCCGCGCCGGCGTTCGCCGGTCAGTGCGGCGAGGGCTTCGATCAGAGGTTCGTCGGTGCAGTCGTAGTGCCGGGCGATCGTGCGGACGCGGTCGGCGCTGACTCCGTAACGCCCCGCCTCGATGTTGCTCACGCGGGACTGCGTGGCCCCGACCAGTGCTGCGGCCTGGGTCGCTGACAGATCGGCCCGCTCGCGCAGCCTGCGCAACTCGGCTCCGAGGCGACGGCGCCGGGCGGTGGGAAGAGGGCTGGGCTGCGACATCGGCTGTGACTTCCCGTTCGTACGTCCGTTGTGAGGGTCACCCACACGAAGGTAATAGGGGCTACATTCCCCGGACTTCATGGAATGTAGTCCATCTCGTGTCCTATGGTGGCGATCAAGCCGCTCAACTGGTCCCACGGATAAGCCGGAAGCGCACCGCGTCGCGGCACTGCCACCACACGTCCCGGCCGTCGAGCGAACCAAGTCCCCCCACCGCAGGAGGCGTTCGTGGCCACCGTATCCCCGTCTGAGTGCGAAGGGGGTTCAACGTGGGCGTACTCCCTCCAACTGCCCCATGACCCGCGGGCCGCACGCATCGCCCGTGTCACCCTCCGTGCCGTCCTCGCCGGGCACGGCATCCCTCAACTCCAGGACGCCGCCGAACTGCTGGCCACCGAACTGGTCACCAATGCCTACCGGCACTCCACCGGCCCCGCGACCCTCCGACTTCGCGGGCTCGGGCGCAGTCGGCTGCGGGTGAGTGTCTGGGATGCCAACCCCCACATCCCGCCTCCCTTCGACAAGCGGTCCGGGTCCCTTCGGCCTGTCCCGGCGGATGCGGAGGCCGAGGGCGGACGTGGGCTGTTCCTCGTATGTCACTACGCGGAGGTGTGGGGCGGGTACCCCCTCGGGCGCGGCGGGAAGCTGCTCTGGTGCGAGGTCCGGGCGTGAGCGTCGCCGAGGGGCGGGCGGCTGTCACACCCCGGCGCTATCGTGGTTCCAGCGACACGCTCTGTAATCAGTGGAGGATCGTGGTGACCGTCATGACCGAGCGTCCCCGGGCCATAGACGCCCCGCCGAGCGGATCCTTCGAGGAGATGCTCCGGATCGTCGAGGAGATGGACACACCTGTCGGCTACCAGGCCGAGCTCATCCGGGGGAAGATCGTCGTGTCGCCGTGGTCGAAGCTGCGCTACAAGAAGGTCATGAAGTCGCTTCGGCTTCAGCTGGAACCGCATGCACCGGAGGGGCATGACGTGGATGTCGCTCCCTTCCTCTTCACCTTTCCCGGTTTCGAGCGCGGATACGGGCCTGACCTTCACGTCGCCGACGAATCCGCCTTCGACGCCGCCGGTCGTCACGCCGATGCCGCCGCTCTCTCCCTCGTCGCCGAGCTGACCTCCGACTCCACCAAGGACGTCGACTGGCTCGACAAGATGGCGACCTACGGGCGGATCGTCCCCGTGTATCTGCTGCTCGACATGCGGATCGGGGAGATCAATGTGATGTGGGACCCCTCTCCCAAGGGGTACCGGTCCCGGACCAACGTTCCCTTCGGGCGGCCCGTGCGGATTCCCGCGCCGTTCGACTTCGAGCTGGACACGTCCGGATTCGCCGTCGAGGAGGACGTGGATCCCGAGGTCGAGCAGAGGTGAGGGAGGCGGGTGGGGCGCGGCCCGGTTTGACCCCCTCGGCAGCCGCCCGTAGTCTTGACCGTCGGCGTGTTTCCTAGACCCGCCACATCCCCGTAAACCTCTTCCTCCTGGATGCCGGTTCCCGGTGACCGGGAGAGGTTGCCCGTGTTCGTTCCCGGGTGACTGGACTGCGGGGGTGCCGTTCCCGAGCGAGAGAGTGAGATCCGCGTGTACGCCATCGTGCGCAGCGGTGGTCGCCAGCACAAGGTTGCTGTCGGCGACATCGTTGAGGTTGACAAGATTTCCACCGCCAAGGTTGGCGACACGGTCGAGCTCTCGACCCTGCTCGTTGTCGACGGCGACGCTGTGACCAGCGACCCGTGGGTGCTGGCCGGCATCAAGGTCCAGGCCGAGGTCGTGGACCACCACAAGGGTGTGAAGATCGACATCCTTCGCTACAAGAACAAGACCGGCTACCGCCGTCGTCAGGGCCACCGCCAGCAGTACACGGCGATCAAGGTCACTGAGATCCCCGCGGCTGCGAAGTAAGGGACTGAGGAGACATGGCACACAAGAAGGGCGCATCGTCCACCCGGAACGGTCGCGACTCGAATGCCCAGCGGCTCGGCGTGAAGCGCTTCGGCGGTCAGGTCGTCAACGCGGGTGAGATCCTGGTCCGCCAGCGTGGCACCCACTTCCACCCGGGCGCCGGCGTCGGCCGTGGCGGCGACGACACGCTGTTCGCGCTGCTGCCGGGCGCGGTGGAGTTCGGTACCCACCGTGGCCGCAAGGTCGTGAACATCGTTCCGGTCGCCTGAGTCACCTGAATCATCTGATTCACGGCTCGACCGAAACACTTCGCGAGGCGGACCTCACTTCCCTTCCGGGAAGGCGGGTCCGCCTTTCGCGTGTTACGCAAGAGACAGTTCCGAACATTTCGCAGTGCTGGAGGCACCAACATGACCACCTTCGTGGACCGCGTCGAACTGCATGTCGCCGCGGGTAACGGAGGTCACGGCTGTGCCTCCGTCCACCGCGAGAAGTTCAAGCCGCTGGGCGGCCCCGACGGGGGCAACGGCGGGCACGGCGGTGACGTGATCCTGGTCGTCGACCAGTCGGTCACCACGCTCCTCGACTACCACCACAAGCCCCACCGCAACGCCACCAACGGCAAGCCGGGCGAGGGCGGCAACCGCTCCGGCAAGGACGGCCAGGACCTGATCCTGCCGGTCCCGGACGGCACCGTGATCCAGGACAAGGCCGGCAATGTGCTGGCGGACCTCGTCGGCCACGGCACCTCGTACGTCGCCGCGCAGGGCGGTCGCGGCGGCCTCGGCAACGCGGCGCTGTCCTCGGCCCGCCGCAAGGCGCCCGGCTTCGCGCTGCTCGGTGTGCCCGGCGACGTCCAGGACATCGTCCTGGAGCTGAAGACGGTCGCGGACGTGGCCCTCGTCGGCTACCCGAGCGCGGGCAAGTCCTCGCTGATCTCCGTCCTGTCCGCCGCCAAGCCGAAGATCGCGGACTACCCGTTCACGACCCTCGTCCCGAACCTGGGCGTGGTGACGGCCGGCTCCACGGTCTACACGATCGCCGACGTGCCGGGCCTGATCCCGGGCGCGAGCCAGGGCAAGGGGCTGGGCCTCGAGTTCCTTCGCCACGTCGAGCGGTGCAGCGTCCTCGTGCACGTGCTGGACACCGCGACCCTGGAGTCCGAGCGTGACCCGCTCTCCGACCTCGACATCATCGAGGAGGAGCTCAAGCAGTACGGCGGCCTCGACAACCGTCCCCGTATCGTCGTCCTGAACAAGATCGACGTACCGGACGGCAAGGACCTCGCGGAGATGGTGCGGCCGGATCTGGAGGCGCGGGGGTACCGGGTCTTCGAGGTGTCCGCCGTGGCGCACATGGGGCTCAAGGAGCTGTCCTTCGCCCTCGCCGAGATGGTGGGCGCGGCGCGCGCGGCCAAGCCGAAGGAGGAGGCGACCCGGATCGTCATCCGGCCCAAGGCCGTGGACGACGCCGGCTTCACCGTCACCCTTGAGGAGGACGGCCTGTTCCGCGTCCGCGGCGAGAAGCCCGAACGCTGGGTGCGCCAGACCGACTTCAACAACGACGAGGCCGTCGGCTACCTCGCCGACCGGCTCAACCGCCTCGGTGTGGAGGAGGAGTTGATGAAGGCGGGCGCCCGGGCCGGCGACGGTGTCGCGATCGGTCCCGAGGACAACGCGGTCGTCTTCGACTGGGAGCCGACCGTGATGGCCGGCGCCGAGATGCTCGGCCGCCGCGGCGAGGACCACCGCTTCGACGCCCCGCGCCCCGCGACCCAGCGGCGCCGCGACAAGCAGGCCGAACGTGACGAGGCGGCCCAGGAGTTCGAGGGCTTCGAGCCCTTCTGAGCCGTCGGCACCGCCACCACCGTCGTATCGAAGGACCCGTTGCGGAACCCCCGCGACGGGTCCTTCTTTGTCCTCTTGCTTGTCATGTATGCGCGACGCTCCGTTCAGCGCCCTGACTGGCTGCCCATGCCACCTTTCTTGCGTCCAAGACGTCTGCGACGCAAGGGAGTTCACCGATGGCCGCCGGAGCGAACCATGCCGCGTCCCCGGACCGCCGCCGTCTGCTCACCGCCGGTGCCGCCGTGGTCGGCGCCGCCGCCTCCGCCCAGCTGTGGCTGCCCGCCACCGCTCGCGCCGCCGGGACCGCCCTGCCCGACGGTGTGTTCAAGCTCGGTGTCGCCTCCGGGGACCCGCTGCCCGACGGGGTCGTGCTGTGGACACGCCTGGCCCCCGACCCGCTGAACGGCGGCGGGATGCCCCGCCGGACCGTGTCGGTGGAGTGGGAGATCTCGACCGATTCCCGCTTCCGCAGCGGCGTCCGCCGGGGCGTCGCCCAGGCCCGGCCCGAGTACGGGCACAGCGTTCACGTGGATGTACGAGGACTGCGCCCCGGCCGCGTCTATTGGTACCGCTTCCGGGCCGGCGGCCAGATCTCGCGCGTCGGCCGCACCCGCACCGCGCCCCAACCCCTCGGCCTCAGCCCCACGGTGCGCCTGGCGCTCGCCTCCTGCCAGAACTGGCAGCAGGGCTACTTCACGCCGTACGCGGACATGCTGGCGCAGGATCCGGACGTCGTCGTCTTCGTCGGTGACTACATCTACGAGTCGGGGCCCTCCGCGACGGCCGTGCGCCGGCACGAGGGCAGCGGGGAGCCGTACTCGCTCACGCAGTACCGCAACCGGTACGCCCAGTACCGCACCGACCCCGGACTCCAGCGGATGCACGCCCACGCGCCCTGGGTGGTCACCTTCGACGACCACGAGGTGGACAACGACTTCGCCGGGGAGATCCCGCAGGACCCCGACAAGCAGACGCACGACGCCTTCGTGGCCCGGCTCACCGCGGCCTACCAGGCGTTCTACGAGCACATGCCGGTGCGGGCGACGGCGATCCCGAACGGGCCGCACATCCGGATGTACCGCAACCTCCGGTTCGGGCAGCTGGCCACGCTGAACGTGCTGGACACCCGGCAGTACCGCAGCAACCAGGCGGTCAGCCAGGAGGGCGCCCAGGACCCCTCGCTCACCATGCTCGGCGCCGGGCAGAAGCGGTGGCTGCTCGACTCGCTGCGCGGCTCCGGCACCCACTGGAACCTGATCGCCTCCCAGATCATGATGGCCGAGACCGATCTGCTGCCCGGGCGGGGCAAGCTCTGGTACTACGACGCCTGGGACGGCTACCAGGCCGAACGCAACGCCTTCCTCGGGGAGTTCGCCTCGGTCCGCAACCCCGTCGTGCTCAGCGGGGACCGGCACCTGACGATGATCAGCGATCTCAAGCGGGACTTCGCCGACCCCTCCTCCGACGCCGTCGGCGCCGAGTTCGTCGGTACGTCGATCTCCAGCGGCGGCGACCGGGACCAGGCCGCCTTCCACACGCAGTGGGACCCGCTGAAGGCCGACAACCCGCACTGGAAGCTGATCGACGCCCACTGCGGCTACCACCTCTTCGACATCCGCAAGGACGCCGTCGACGCCCAGGTGCGGGTCGTCAGCACCGTCCTCAAGCCGACGGCGACCGCACGCACCCTGGCGAAGCTGCGGGTGACGGACGGGAAGCCGGGCGTCCGGAAGGTGTGACGGCCAGGTGAGCGGAGCCTGGGACTCATCTGTGTCCCAGGCCTCTCTCAGCGTCCCCTAAGGAACGCCTCTTACCGTCCCTTGACCATGGAGACGGACTGTACGAGAGACGACGCCCCGGTGAACGCGCCCGCGGAGCCCACTCCGCCGCCCGCGGCCTCAGCCGAGAAGCCCGCTGCCTCAGCCGAGAAGCCCGCGGCCTCCGCCCCGCCGCCCGAGGCCCTCGCCCCGCTGCCCGCCGGCACCCGCCTGCTGCACATCGGCCCGCACAAGACCGGGACCACCTCGATCCAGGGCGCGCTGTTCGGAGCCAGGGAGAAGCTGCCGGCATACGGCGTCGCGTTCCCGGCGACGAGCCGGCACCCCATGCAGGCCGTGCTCGCCGCCTGCTCCCGCACCGGCATGATCGGTGACACCACGCCCACCGAGCGGCACTGGCGGCAGCTGGTGGACCAGGTGGCGGCCACCGGCCGGAAGACCTCCGTGATCAGCAGCGAGTTCTTCGCCGACGCCCCGGACGACGCGACGATCGAGCGGGTCGTGGAGCAGCTCGGTGGCGAGCTGGTGCACGTCCTGGTCACGCTGCGCCCGCTGGCCCGGATCATGCCCTCGCAGTGGCAGCAGTACGTGCAGAACGGACTGCGCATGGGCTACGAGGACTGGCTGGAGCACATGCTCCGCAAGGCGCCGTACGAGAAGCCCAACCCGAGTTTCTGGCGGCGGCACCGCCACGACCGGCTGGTGGAGCGGTGGGTGCGGGTGGTCGGCGCCGAGCGGGTCACCGTCGTCGTGGTCGACGACCGGGACCGGGAGGGGCTGATGCGTACCTTCGAGACGCTGCTCGGACTTCCGGCCAATCTTCTGGAGCCCGTTCCGGACACGGCGAATCGTTCGCTCACCCTGGCCGAGACCGAAATGCTGCGGAATCTTAATAGTGAATTCCGGGGCAATGGCCTGCCCGATGAGCTTTATTCGAAACTTATCCGCAACGGCGCGGTCATGCATATGAAGAACGCGTGCAGCCCGACGTCACAGGACGTGAAGATCTCCACGCCCGGGTGGGCGGTCGAGGCGGCCGCCGGGATCGGGGCCGAGATGGCCGAGCGGATCGCCGGGATGGGTGTACGGGTCCTGGGTGATCCGGCGCTGCTGTCCGCCGTGCCGAAGCCGGCCGGGCCCGCCGTCCCGGCGGAGGCCCGGATCGCGCCGGAGGTGGCCGCTCAGGCGCTGTACGGGGCGCTCGCGGCGGTGGCCGCGACCCCGGAACGGACCGCCGCGCGCGGGGTGCACCAGACGTCGTCCAAGGAGTTGGTGAGGGTTCTCGGGCATCGCTGTCTGCGGCGGCTGCGCCGCCACTGAAACACTCTCACCGTCACTCTCAGGTATCACTCGATCTCTGTGGAGTTACTCACAGCATTTCCGGCGGGGATCCCCCTCGGTCGCCGACTCGTCTTACCCATCACCAGCGGTGCAAGGTGAATGGAGGGTGGCGCGCACATATGCAGTGAAGGGCGCTCACCTTGCATCGCGGTAACCGCAAGTGGGACCATTTCCCCGTTCCCTGTCGCCCCAAGGTAGGTCTTCTGGTGTCCCAGCACATAGCCAAGCCCCGTACGACCGCAGTGATCCTGGCCGGCGGTACCGGTCAGCGGGTGGGTCTGTCGATCCCCAAGCAGCTGCTGAAGATCGCCGGCAAGGCCGTCATCGAGCACACCCTGACCACCTTCGAGAAGGCCGACTCGATCGACGACGTCATCGTGCTGATGGCACAGGGCTATGTGCCCGACATCGAGAAGATCGTCGCCAAGGCCGGATTCAAGAAGGTCTCCAGGATCATCGAGGGCGGCTCCACGCGGAACGAGACGACCGAACGCGCCATCGCCGCGCTGGGCGAGGGCCTGGCCGAGGGCGAGGACCTCAACGTCCTGTTCCACGACGCCGTACGGCCCCTGCTGTCGCAGCGCGTCATCGACGACTGCGTGGCCGCGCTGGAGCGCTACCAGGCCGTGGACGTCGCCATCCCGTCCGCCGACACCATCATCGTCACCCGGACGCACGGCGAGGACGGCGAGTTCATCACCGAGATCCCGGACCGCTCCCGGCTGCGCCGCGGCCAGACGCCGCAGGCGTTCAAGCTGTCGACGATCCGCCGGGCCTACGAGGTCGCGGCCGGCGACCCCAACTTCCAGGCCACGGACGACTGCTCGGTCGTCCTCAAGTACCTGCCGGACGTGCCGATCAACGTCGTGGCGGGCGACGAGTACAACATGAAGGTCACTCAGCCGGTCGACGTCTTCATCGCCGACAAGCTGTTCCAGCTGGCCTCCACCGCCACGCCCGAGCAGAAGGACGAGGAGGTCTACCGCGAGCTGCTGACCGGCAAGACCGTCGTCGTCTTCGGCGGCTCCTACGGCATCGGCAAGGACATCTCCGAGCTGGCGGAGGCCTACGGCGCCACGGTCTACGCCCTGGGCCGCTCCACCACCGGCACCCACGTGGAGAACCCGGAGGAGGTCGACGACGCGCTGTCCAAGGCGTACAGCGAGACCGGGCGCATCGACTACGTCGTCAACACCGCCGGTGTGCTGCGCATCGGCAAGCTGGCCGAGACCGACAACGCGACCATCGAGGAAGCGCTGAAGGTCAACTACCTCGCGCCGGTGCAGATCGCCCGTTCGGCCTACAAGTACCTCGCCGAGACGAAGGGGCAGTTGCTGCTGTACACGTCCAGCAGCTACACCCGCGGCCGCGCCGAGTACAGCCTCTACTCCTCGACCAAGGCCGCCATGGTGAACCTCACCCAGGCCTTGTCCGACGAGTGGGCTGGCGACGGCATCCGGGTCAACTGCGTCAACCCGGAGCGCACGGCGACACCCATGCGGACCAAGGCGTTCGGACAGGAACCGGCGGGCAGCCTGCTCTCCTCCGAGGCCGTCGCCCGGACCTCGCTCGACGTGCTGCTCTCCGAGCTGACCGGGCATGTCATCGACGTCCGCCAGCAGGACCCGACAGCGCCCGCGGGCAGGGCCTCCGGCTTCGAGCAGGCACTGGCCTCGGTGCTCGACCGCCAGGACGGCGTGGCATAATCAACCGCAAATAGCCATTGAATTTCAGGCCTCTGTGGCTCCCTGTTTACGGAGAATTCACAGGGGCCTGAATCCGTAAAACTCCCGAAACCTCCACAAAGGATTTTCCGGACTTTTAAGGCTTCTATGACCGGCACCCCTCCCAGAGCAGGTTTCTCCGTGATATCCACCGCTATTCGCGTGGCCCGGGTGGGCAGCGCGGCCGAGCTGGCCGCGGCGGTTCTCATGATGCTGGGCTACCCCTGCCTCATGCTGGCCGCGCTCGTCCCGAGCACCCCCGCCTTCGCCGCCGCGGCCGCCGTGACATACCTGGCGGACCTCTACCTCCACCGCAAGGGCACCTACCTCCTCAACCTGCTGAACAGGCTGAGGGTCGGTCTGCCCACCCGGTTCCTGGTCCGCGAGCTGCTGCTGATCCTGCTGCTGGCCAGACTCGACCTCTCGGAGGAGCCGGTCTTCTACGCGGCGATCGCCTGCTTCGCGGTCTTCTTCGGACTCCAGGCCCCGCACGGCGCGCTGGTCACGCTCATCGGCAAGCGCCGCCAGATGCCGGTCGTCACGCGCAACGTCGACCTGGTCTCCCGGCTCACCATCCCGGACGCCCCGCCGCGCCGGCTGATGACCCGGGCCGCCCTGAAGATGCTGCACCTGGACCTCGCCGCGGTGGTGGGCCTGCTCGTCTACGCGGTCACCGACTCCGAGCCGGCCGGCTACGCGGGCGTCGCCGTCACCGCCGTCCTGGGCCTGCTGTACGTCGTCGCGCTGGTGCCGTACCTGCGTGCCCGCCGGCTGCCGCCGAGGCCCGACCAGGTGCTGGCCGTCGTCAGCACCTGGCTGCGCGAGTACCGGCCGGAGACCGTGCTCTACTTCTCCGGCTCCAAGGACTCCGCCTACCAGGTCAACATGTGGCTGGAGACGATGGAGCAGCTGGACTCCCGGCCGCTGATCGTCCTGCGGGAGCGCGCCGTCCTGGAGCGGATGGCTCCCACCACGGTCCCCGTCATCTGCGTGCCCGGGGGGGTGCACCTGATGAACATGGACCTGTCCATGGTGCGGGTCACGCTGTACGCCGCGAACGTCGGCAAGAACATCCACATGCTGCGCGTGCCCACCATGAAGCACGTCTTCATCGGCCACGGCGACAGTGACAAGCTCGCCAGCGTCAACCCGTTCAGCAAGGCCTACGACGAGGTGTGGACCGCCGGCCGGGCCGGCCGCGACCGCTACGCCATCGCCGACGTCGGCATCCGCGACGAGGACATCGTGGAGGTCGGCCGCCCGCAGCTCGCGCCGATCGAGACGTGGAAGGGTGCGCCCGCGGACCGCATCCCCACCGTCCTGTACGCGCCCACCTGGGAGGGCTGGGACGACAACCCGGGCAACACCTCGATCCTGCTGGCCGGCGAGAACATCGTGAAGAAGCTGGTCGCGGCCGAGCCCCCGGTGCGCGTGCTCTACAAGCCGCACCCCTTCACCGGCACCCGCAGCGCCAAGGCGGGCGCCGCGCACCGCCGGATCACCGCCCTGATCAAGAAGGCCGCCGAGCAGCGCGCCGCCGACCCCCGCTTCACGGCCGACCCGGTCGACCAGGCGAAGGCCAAGGCCGAGCTGACCCGTCTGAAGGCCCGCCTGGAGGAGCTGTCGCTCTCCTTCGACGAGAAGGCCGACGAGGCGGTGACCAGCCGCGACGGCATCGTCGACATGCGCAAGCACGAGGAGGCCGCCCGGCTGCGCGCCGAGTGGAACGCCGCCTACTGGCGGACCTTCCCGTCCTTCGAGCACCGGGTGATCACGGGCGCCGAACCGCGTCTGTACGACTGCTTCAACGCCTCCGAGGGGATGGTCTCGGACATCTCCAGCGTGGTCTCCGACTTCATCGCCAGCGGCAAGCCGTACGCGGTCACCGACTCGGCGGAGCTGGGCGCGGAGGAGTTCCGGCGGCAGAACACCGCGGTGCGCGCGGCCGTGATCCTCGACAACGGCGCCGAGGGGCTCGACCAGCTGCTGGGCGCGGTGCGCGACCGGAGCACGGACGCGCTGGCCGAGGACCGCAAGGAGCTGAAGGAGTACCTGCTCGGACCCGACGAGCCGACCTCCCTCGAGCAGTTCAACACCGCCATCGCCGACCTCGCGCTCAAGGCCGAGGCCCGCAACGTCGGCCAGGAGTCCCGGGCCGCCGCGGCGGACGCCGGCGCCGACGGCGAGGCGGCTCTGACCAAGGGTGTTACGACGGGTTGACGATCGTGTGTCCAGGAACGCGGCCCCCGGAGATTTCCTCCGGGGGCCGCGTTCATGTCGCAAACTGTGATCCGCAACACGTGCGGGAAGCAGGGCAACCTGTTCAAGTATTGAACCGTCTACCGGGTATCAAGAATCTTCCATAGGGGGAAACGTTGCGTGCTGAGGGGGAGAAATGACCCTTGCACAGCCTGACGTCACGGTGATCATCGGGGCGTACGAAGCAATGCCGTATCTCGTCGAGTGCCTGGCATCCGTCGAGGCGCAGACGATGGAACCGGAGCGCATCGAGGTCATAGCCGTCGACGACGGCTCCCAGGACGGCACGGGCGACTACCTGGAGGAGTTCGCGGCCCGCGCACCCATGGCGGTCACGGTGATCCGCCAGGAGAACTCCGGCGGTCCCAGCGGCCCGCGCAACGTGGGCCTCGCCAAGGCCACCGGCCGCTACGTGTTCTTCCTCGACGCCGACGACCGGCTCGGCACGGAGGCCCTGGAGCGGATGGTCGCCATGGGCGACCGCAACAACACCGACGTCGTCCTCGGCAAGGTGGAGGGCGTCAACCGCAACGCGCCCAAGTCCATGTGGGGCAAGAACCGTGAGCGCACGGACGTCTTCACCTCCAACATCAAGTTCACCCTGAGCGCGCAGAAGCTGTTCCGCCGGGCGTTCCTGGAACGCCACGGCATGCGCTTCGACGAGTCGCTGTGGACCGGCGAGGACGCGCTGTTCACGATGGAGGCCTATCTGCGGGCCGACGGCGTCTCCATCGTGGCCGACCACACCTGCTACTACCTGGTGGGCCGCGACGACGGCAAGCACGTGACGAAGAGCGGCAGTTACACCCTGCGCTTCGACTCCGCGCGGGCCCTGATGGGGCTGCTGGAGCGGATGCTGCCCCCCGGCCCCAAGCGGGACGTGCTCATGGTCCGCCCCTTCCTCGTCACCCTGCTGCCGCAGTTCGGGCCGGTCTTCCTCCGCCAGGACGAGGAGATCCGGCGCACCAAGTTCGAACTGGCCAAGCCGCTGATGGACGCCTACTGGAACGAGGGCGTGGCCCAGCGGCTCAAGGTCCACGAGCGGCTGCGGCTGGAACTGGTGGCCATGCAGCGCCCCGACCTCCTCGAGGACGTCATCCGGTTCATCAAGGACAAGCAGGAGCCGACGCCCGTCCTGAAGAAGGGCGCCACCAAGCTCTACCTCGCCTACCCGCACTACCGCTCCCGCAAGGCGGGCGTCCCCGACCGCGTCTACCTCGCCGAACCCCGCGAGGCCAAGGCGTACCCGGGGTGGCGCGAGGCCCCGGCGGAGACCTTCCTGCGCGCCGCGAACCGCAAGGTGCGACGGAAGCTGCGCCGCCTGAAGAAGCGCTTCACCGGGCCGCGGGGGACCGCGGCGGCTTAAGGGCCGTACGACCAACCGCGAAGGGGCCCGGTCCTGGGGAGGACCGGGCCCCTTCGCGTGCGTCGGTTCCGCGTCACTTCGTCGGCTTCAGCGCCCGGCGGAGCGGGCCGCCCACCACGCGCCTGGCACGGCGGTAGATGGAGGGGGCCGGGATGCCCGCGGCGGCCTTGGCGGCCGCCTTCACGCCGGCCGCCCGGGACTTCGCCAGCTCCCGCCGCAACTGGGCGTTGTCGGTGTCCAGTGCGCTGATGCGCTGCTGGAGCCAGCCGAACCGGCTGGTCAGCGAGGCGAGGTCGGCGTCGTTCCAGGGCCGTACCCCTGCCGGGAACGTCAGCGAGCGCAGCTGCCGCTCGAAGGCCTCGCCACCGTCGCCGTGGGTGAAGGTGTTCTCCAGGCCGTTCTTCTCCAGGAAGCCCATGAACCGGTCGAACCGCTCCCGGTGGTTGCCGTTGAGCGCGCCGAAGTCGGCCTCCTCGTACAGCCGCGCCGGGTCGACGTCCGCGGGCACCTCGTTCAGCTGCCGGTGCGGGATCTCGAAGTAGCGGCACAGCTCCAGCGTCCGGGAGTCGCCGCACAGCACGGTCACCGGGGTGCCGGCCAGCAGCGCCGCGATGTTGCCGTGGATGCGCGAGCCGAACGAGAAGTCGTAACCCTTGAGGTCGTCGATCCAGGTGACCGGGTCGACGTACACCCTGGCCTTGCCCTCGCGGTACATCGGGTGGTCGGGGTGGGTGGGCATCTGCTTGATGCGGCCCGCCGAGGACTCGGTGTCCCGCCAGTGCAGCTGCCGTGCGTCGGTCAGGTTCTGGCCTATGAAGCTCAGGTTCGGATACCGCGCGTGGGTGTTCCTGATGATCGGGTCCAGACCGCCGTACCGCACCGCGCTGTGCGAGCCGTTGATCGCGATCCGCGACTCCGGGGTGAGCGCCGCCGCCCGCTTCTCGACGTCGAGCCGGTCGCCGTGCATGAACAGCGACGGGCAGCCGATGATCTCGATGTCCCGGAAGCCCATGTCGGTGAGGTACTTCGCGGTGAACTCGCCGCGGACGCCGAGGGTGGCGCTGTGGTCCAGCACCGCCGAGACGAACCCGCGCACCGTCGGCTCCATCGCCTTCAGCCGCGCCGGGTCGTTGTCCAGGCCGGCCTGCGCACCGACGCCGAGGACCACGACCGGGATCTTCAGCTTGGAGATCAGCCGGGTCAGCCGCTGGAGCGGGATCTCGAAGGACGGCCGGAAGGCGTTGGCGAGGGGCACGACGAAGGCGTCGTACTCCGCGTTGATGCGGGCCGCGGCGTTGACGTCGGTCGCGATGCCGTTGGACACGACCTCCGTCCGGCCGGGCACGGTGAGGATCTTGTGCGCGGCATCGCTGAAGATGAGGTTGCCGGCGTTGGTGGCGAACACGTCGCGGTGCAGAGCTTCCTCGACGGGGACGACGTCGAAGGGGCTCTTCCCCGACCTGAGGAGTAGGCGCTTCACAGGGCGAACTGTAAGTGACCCAAACTTCAAAATAAATTTGGCTGACCTTCAAACTTCATATGGAACCCCCACAACCTTTTTGCCGTACGCAACGCGTGAGCAAAGAGTCACGCAAAGGTGGAGAGTCGAGGGTCGGCCGGCTGTCCGGGGACTGGAACTCGCGCGCGCCCCAGGGCCCCGTTCGCGTAGATTGCCAGGCAGTCGTGGACCTACCCGAGGGGCGAAGAACAAGGTGGCAGGGGCAAGGCAGGCTGTGGGCGAGGCCCGCAGGATCGTCGTCAAGGTGGGCTCCTCGTCGCTGACCACCGCCGCCGGCGGCCTGGACGCCGACCGCGTCGACGCGCTCGTCGACGTCCTCGCCAAGAGCCGCAGCGGCGGAGAGCGGGAGATCGTCCTGGTCTCCTCCGGCGCCATCGCCGCCGGACTCGCCCCGCTCGGCCTGCGCCGCCGCCCCAAGGACCTCGCCCGCCAGCAGGCCGCCGCCAGCGTCGGCCAGGGCCTGCTCGTCGCCCGGTACACCGCCTCCTTCGCCCGCTACGGCGTCCGCGTCGGCCAGGTGCTGCTGACCAGCGACGACATGAGCCGGCGCGCCCACCACCGCAATGCGTCCCGCACCCTCGACAAGCTGCTCGCGATGGGCGCGTTCCCGATCGTCAACGAGAACGACACCGTCGCCACCGACGAGATTCGCTTCGGCGACAACGACCGGCTCGCCGCCCTCGTCGCCCACCTCGTCCACGCCGACCTGCTGGTGCTGCTCTCCGACATCGACGGGGTGTACGACGGCGACCCCGGCAAGCCGGGCACCTCCCGGATCGCCGAGGTGCGCGGCCCCGAGGACCTCGCGCACGTCGAGATCGGCAGCGCCGGCAAGGCGGGCGTCGGCACCGGCGGCATGGTCACCAAGGTCGAGGCCGCCCGGATCGCGGCCGCCGCCGGCATCCCCGTGGTCCTCACGAGCGCCGTGCACGCGGCCGACGCCCTCGGCGGCGGCGACACCGGCACCTACTTCCACGCCACCGGCAAGCGCTCCGCCGACCGGCTGCTCTGGCTCCAGCACGCCTCCACCCCGCAGGGCTCGCTGACCCTGGACGACGGAGCGGTGCGGGCGGTCGTCGAGCGGCGCACCTCGCTGCTGCCGGCCGGGATCGCCGGCGTCGAGGGCGAGTTCAGCGCGGGCGACCCCGTCGAACTGCGCGACACCTCGGGGCGGCCGGTGGCGCGGGGGCTCGTCAACTTCGACGCCCGCGAGATCCCCCAGCTGATCGGGCGGTCCACCCGGGAGCTGGCGCGGGAGCTGGGCGCGGAGTACGAGCGGGAGGTCGTGCACCGCGACGACCTGGTGATCCTGCATCCCTGAGGGCGTCGAACGGCTGTCTGCGGACGCGCTCGAACGATCCGTACCGGTGGGGGACGTTCCGTGAAAGCCCCCCACGGAGCCGTGCGGCCTGCTCAACTTTGTCTCACGGAGACATTCCGCACGAGTACCGCTGAAGCGCTGCGTAAAGGAGGCCGTCGTGAGACGAGTGCGCCCTGGGGTGGCGGCGGCCCGTGGGAGTACCAGTACCGACGGGGCAGGCTCCCGGTCCACCCGGGTGCCCGGGGAGGAGCGCGCCCTGACCAGCGTGGCGGCCGGTGACCGGTACCGGGCCGAGGAGCAGTGGGAGGGCGGCCCCGAGGGCACGCGCCCCGCCGACGCGCCCCGGCTGTGGCACGTGACCCTGAGCGTCTCCGGCGAGGAAGCCCCGCTGAAGGAGGTCCGGCGCGCGCTGGAACAGCTCGCCCACGACCATCCCTTCCTGCTGACCAGCAGATACGCCCCTGACCACGCCGAGATCCGGTACTGGGAGGAGGCCCGCGACCTGCACGACGCGGCCGCCGTCGCCCTCCGGCTGTGGGGCGAGCACCGCCAGACGGCCGGGCTGCCGCCCTGGGAGATCGTCGGCCTGGAGGTCATCGACCGCCAGACGTACCACCAGCGCATCGCGGAGGGCTACGGACCCGCTCCGGCCACGCCCGTGGGGGTCCACCCCTTCTGATTCCGGCTGATCCCGCTGATGCTGATTCCGGCTGATCCCGGCTGATCCCGGCTGATCCCGGCTGATTCCGGGGAGTGCGCCGGGCGCGTTCCGGGGGCGCATCCGGCCCGCATCCGGCCCCTGAGCACCCGTCCCGGTCCCGTCTCGGCCCCCGTCTCGGGGTGTGGGATGCGCGGTGGCCCGGTTCCCGCGGCGCACTACCCTTCCCGTATGACCACGCTCTCGCCGTACGACGCCATGTCCCCGGTCACCCAGGCCGCCTACCGCGCCAAGGCGGCCGCCGCCGATCTCGCGCCGCTGCCCCGGGCCGCCAAGGACGACGCGCTGCTCGCCATCGCGGACGCGCTGGAGGTCCGTACGAGCGAGATCGTCGAGGCCAACGCACGGGACATCGCCAAGGCCCGGGAGGCCGGCACGGCCGAGTCGGTCGTCGACCGGCTGACCCTCACCCCGGAGCGGGTGCGGGTCATCGCCTCCGACGTCCGGGACGTCGTCGCGCTGCCGGACCCGGTCGGCGAGGTGGTCCGCGGCTCCACCCTCCCCAACGGCATCGACCTGCGCCAGGTCCGCGTGCCGCTCGGCGTGGTCGGCATCATCTACGAGGCCCGCCCGAACGTCACCGTGGACGCCGCCGCCCTCTGCCTGAAGTCCGGCAACGCGGTCCTGCTGCGCGGCTCCGCCTCCGCGTACGAGTCGAACACCGCCCTCGTCCGGGTGATCCGCGACGCCGTCGGCGGCGCCGGGCTGCCTGCCGACGCCGTCCAGCTGGTGCCCGGCGAGGGCCGCGAGAGCGTGCACGAGCTGATGCGCGCCCGGGGCCTGGTCGACGTCCTCATCCCGCGCGGCGGCGCCTCGCTGATCCGGACCGTCGTCATGGAGTCCAAGGTCCCCGTCATCGAGACCGGCACCGGCAACTGCCACGTCTACGTCGACGCGGCGGCCGACCTCGACATGGCGATCGACATCCTGATCAACTCCAAGGCCCAGCGGGTCAGCGTCTGCAACGCCGCAGAGACCCTCCTGGTCCACCAGGACATCGCCCCCGAGTTCCTGCCGCGCGCCCTGGACGCCCTCGCCGAGGCCGGGGTCACCGTCCACGCCGACGAGCGGGTCATGGCCTACGCCAAGGACTCCGAGGCGACCGTCGTCGAGGCCACCACCGAGGACTGGGAGACCGAGTACCTCTCCTACGACATCGCCGCCGCCGTCGTCGACTCCCTCGACAAGGCCGTCGAGCACATCCGGCTGTGGACCTCCGGGCACACCGAGGCCATCGTCACCACCTCCCAGCAGGCGGCCCGCCGCTTCACCCAGCTGGTCGACTCCACCACGGTGGCCGTGAACGCCTCCACCCGCTTCACCGACGGCGGCCAGTTCGGCTTCGGCGCGGAGATCGGCATCTCCACCCAGAAGCTGCATGCCCGGGGCCCGATGGGCCTGCCGGAGCTGACCAGCACCAAGTACATCGTCACCGGCGACGGCCACGTACGCCGCTGACGGACCCCCTCCGGCGGGGGCGCATATGCGCGCGGCAGGCGCGTCCGGTCTGGGCGCGCGGCCCGTGAGAGGCGTCTCATCGGGCGGATGAATTTCCCTACCGTCTGCCCAAATTGACCCCCCAGGTCTACTCTGGATCCGTGCCGGAGGACGTGGGGGGTATGCCGTTCCCTGACGGCTGGGAGCCCGACGACGACCACGACCGCGGGGTGTCGGACGAAGAGTTCGCCTCCGTGGTCTTCGACGAGGCCTTCGTACAGGCGGCCGTGGTGCACGAGCCGACCGCCGTCGAACGCCTCCTTGCCGCCGCCGAGGCGAGAGCCGAGGCCTCCGAGGCCGAAGCCCGCAGAGCCCGCGCCCGCGGCGATCACTACGACGACGCCTACGGCCCCGGCGATTTCGGCCATGATCCCGACCTCGACGACCTGGACGACATCGACGACCTCGACGACCGCTACGGATCCTCCGGGCCGTACGGCAAACAGGTCCGCTGGCACCGCCCGGTCGCCTGGATGCTCGCCGTCGTCATGGGCGTCGGCATGGTCGCGCTGGCCTTCGCCGCCGTCTACCGGGGCGCCTCCTCGGGCAGCCGGGACCCGGTCCCGCCGCCCGCCACCACCGGCCTGGAACAGGGGAGCGCCGCACCCCCGTCCGCGTCGGCGTCCTACTCCCAGCCACCCGTCTCCGCCGTCCCGCGCACACCCTGACCCCGGGAGCGGCGAGGACCGGCGCGGGTGCCGCGGGTGCCGCCGCGGCGGCCCGCGGCACGGCCGACACGGGCGACGGACCTGGTGAGAACCTGTCAGAACTTGTCGCGCGGCAGGGCGTTTACCCGGGCTCCGCGCGACCTACTCTGAAAGTATGGGCGGGCCTGGAGAGCCACCTGAGGGGACACCCGAGGGCGCCCCCGGAGGTGGCGAGGACGAGTACCGATCCGTCGTCTTCGACGAATCGTTCGTCCGCGCTGCCCGCCTCCAGGAGTACTCCGCGCAGGAACGCCTGGCCGACCACGCCCCCGCCGTGCGCCGCCGCCCGCCGCTGCGCCGGGGCCTGACCCGGCAGGCGCTGCTGCTGGTCCTGCTGATCGCCCTCGCTTTCGGCACCGCCATCTACATGGGTGTACGCAACCCCTACCAGAGCCCCACGGCCCGCCGGTCCGTCGAGCCCCTGCGGATGACGCTCGTCCCGCTCGCCCCGACCACCGCCGTACCCGGCGCCGCCGACACCGAGACGCTGTACGCGCACAGCCCCGCCGCCCGGTACCGCGTCGGCGCCGCCGGCATCCCGCTGCCGGGCTACCGGCGCACCGCGCATTTCTCCGACAGCCAGGTCTTCGCCGCGCTGAACAGCGCCAAGGAGTACCTCGTGCGCTCCTCCCTCTACCCGGAGGTGCTCACCGGGCAGCAGGTGCGGCCGGTGCGCGGGCTGATCGACGGCGGCCAGCTCGAACAGTTCGACGCGAGCTTCACCCATCCGGCGGCCGACGGACGGCACGCGCCGACCGGCTGGCTGGTCCGTTTCGACCCCGCCCGGGCCGAGCTGGCGAGCGACCGGATCCGCGTCCAGGGCACGCTGGCGGCCGCCGAGACCGACTCGTCCACCCTCGAGGTCACCGCCGACCACACCTTCGTGTACGCGCTGCGGCCGGCCGGTGCCGACGCGGAGGCCCCGGCCTCCCTGTTCACCGTCCGCCGCGAGCTGCACTTCCGCTTCGACCGCGACGACCTGCGCACCAACCAGCTTCAGCTGGTCGGCGCCGGCGTCCAGGCCGGACCGCTGTCCTGCGCCGAGGACTCCGCCAACCAGCTACGTCCGCTGCTGGCCGGCCAGACCGCCAAGGAGGGCGGCCCGGCCGGCACCGATCCGTTCGCCACGGGCGGCGTCCCGGCGCTGTGCGGGGTGCTGGCGGCGGGTGCGCAGCCGAAGGTGTGAGGCGCGCTCAGCCCTTGTCGAAGGGAGGCGTGTCCGCCGGTCCGTCCGGGCCGCTGCCGTTCGTACCGCTGCCGTTCGT
This sequence comes from Streptomyces sp. NPDC041784, assembly GCF_055591025.1. Lineage (NCBI taxonomy): Bacteria > Bacillati > Actinomycetota > Actinomycetes > Kitasatosporales > Streptomycetaceae > Streptomyces > Streptomyces sp. NPDC041784. The sequence goes on along the minus strand of NZ_JBVJAB010000001.1, from coordinate 258,978 downwards.
ACCGCTGCCGTCCGGGCCGCTTCCGTCCGGGCCGTTCGTCGGCCGGTCCGCCGAGGGCGCCGAGCCGGTGAAGCCCCCGAAGCCCCGCCGCACCCGGCCACCCAGGTCGCCGGCCCCGCCCGCGATGTCGCTGACCAGCTTCATCAGCGGGTCCTTGGAGTTCTTCACGCTGCTCGTGTAGTGGGCGGCCGACTCACGGAAGGAGTCCGTGACCGAGGTGTCCTTGTCCTCGCTGCGCCGCGGGTAGTGGCCGTCCATGATCCGCTGGTGGTCGCGGGACTCCGCCCACTTCTTCAGCTCCGCCGCGCGCACCGTGGTGAAGGGGTGCGTACGGGGCAGCACGTTCAGGATCTTCAGCACGGAGTCGCGCAGGTCGCCGCCCTCCTCGTACTCCTCGGCCTGCTCCAGGAACGCGTCCACGTTCATCTCGTGCAGGTGGTTGCCGCCGGCGATCTTCATCAGGCCGCGCATCGAGGCCCGCAGGTCCTGGCCGACCAGCAGACCGGCGCGGTCGGCGGACAGCTCCGACTTGCGGAACCACTCGCGCAGCGCCGTCACGATCGCCATGATCGCGAGGCTGCCCAGCGGTATCCAGGCGACCCGGACGGCGAGGTTCGTCAGGAACAGCAGGATCGTGCGGTACACCGCGTGCCCGGACAGGGCGTGGCCCACCTCGTGACCGATGACCGCCCGCATCTCCTCCTCGTCGAGCAGCTCGACGAGCCCGGTGGTCACCACGATGATCGGCTCGTCCAGGCCGATGCACATCGCGTTGGGCTGCGGGTCCTGGTTGACGTACATCGGCGGGACCTTCTCCAGGTCCAGGATGTGACAGGCGTCCCGCAGCATGTCGTTGAGGTGCGAGAACTGCTGGTCGGAGACCCGCACCGAGTCGGACAGGAACAGCAGCCTGAGGCTGCGCTCGGGCAGCAGCCCGCTGAGCGCCTTGAACACCGTGTCGAAACCGCTCAGCTTGCGCAGCGCCACCAGGGCGGAGCGGTCGGCCGGGTGCTCGTAGGCGCGGGAGGAGATCCCGGGGAACCGCCTGCGCTGCCTGCTCGGCACGGTCCCGGAGCCGTCGTTCTCGCGGGCGTCGTCGGACATGTCTTCCCCCATGTGCGTTGGTGTGGCCCTCGTCGCACGGCCTCTTTGTGGACCTTTGTGCGGCCCTTTGCGCCCCCGAAGCAGAGCTCAGCCCAGGCGGAGCTACCGTGGACGGGCACTGCACCGAAGGAGTCCCGCGCCATGGAGCACCACCCCGCAACCACCTGGCTGACCGAGGCCGCCGGCGCCGCCCAGCAGCAGGGGGCGGGGAATCTGCTCCGCGTCGTACTGGTCGTGATGGTCCTGGGCTGTGTGCCCACCGCGTGGTTCCTGCTGCGGGGCTACAAGCGGAAGGACGACTGAGCCGACGGGAAGGTTCCCCGCCGCTTCGAAACGGCCGAGGGGGCAACCCGCGTCCCCAATGGCGGAGTCGGCGTGATCGCCGCCGAGCCGCCCGCTTACGATGGGCCGACATCTTTATCCCGCCCTCACCGGATAGGTCCTGCCGACGATGAGTCTTCACAGCGCCGCTGCCCAGCTGGTCACCCTCGCCGCCGAGGGTGAGGAGCACGGCGGCAATCACGCGAGCCTGAACCCCCTGGTCACCGGCGGGGGCGCGTTCGTCATCCTGATGCTCCTGCTGTGGATCACCACCCGCTTCAACCGCGACCGCTGAGGCACACGATGCCCATACCGGGGCAGCCGGGGCACCCCGGGCATCCGTCGGCGGGTGCCCTCGGGCAGGGCCGGTAGGGTCTGCACGCATGGGAGAGCACGACATGCCTACCGGCCCGTCGAACCCGGGCAAGCGCCGCCTCGGCGTCATGGGCGGAACGTTCGATCCGATCCACCACGGACACCTCGTGGCGGCCAGTGAGGTCGCCGCGCAGTTCCACCTGGACGAGGTCGTGTTCGTGCCGACCGGCGAACCCTGGCAGAAGAGCCACCGCAGGGTCTCCCCGGCCGAGGACCGCTACCTGATGACGGTCATCGCGACCGCCGAGAACCCGCAGTTCTCGGTGAGCCGGATCGACATCGATCGCGGCGGCCCCACCTACACCGTGGACACCCTGCGCGACCTGCGGGCCCTCAACCCCGACACCGACCTCTTCTTCATCACCGGTGCCGACGCCCTCGGTCAGATCCTGACCTGGCGGGACAGCGAGGAACTGTTCTCCCTCGCGCACTTCATCGGGGTCACCCGGCCGGGTCATCACCTCACGGACCCCGGTCTGCCCGAGGGCGGCGTCTCGCTGGTCGAGGTTCCCGCGCTCGCCATCTCCTCCACGGACTGCCGTGCGAGAGTCGCCAAGGGCGACCCCATCTGGTACATGGTGCCGGACGGAGTCGTGCGTTACATCGACAAGCGCGAGCTGTACCGCGGCGAGTGAGCCGAGAGGGGTACCGGTGAACGACCGATACGACGCGGGGTACGGGGGCGACCCGTACGAGCTCGTCGGCTACGACGAGTACGGCCAGCCGGTCTACCGGCAGGTCCCGGCCCAGCAGGTCCCGCAGCAGCAGCCCTACGACCCTTACGGGCAGCAGGGCGGGCAGGGAGGCCAGAGTGGCCAGGGCGCTCAGAACGGGCACGGTGGGCACGGCGGGCAGGGCTACGGCTACGACCCGTACGCCCAGGGCGGGCAGCACACGCCCCCCTACGACCCGTACGCCACCGGTCGGCAGCCGACCGCGACCGGGTACGACACCGGGCAGCAGGCCGCCGCCCACGACCCGTACACCACCGGTACCGCGGCCCCGTACGACCCCTACGGGCAGACCGCCGTCGGCGGGCAGCAGCCCCGCGTCGAACAGCCCCGTACCGCCGAGCAGACCGCCTACATCCCGCAGCAGGCCGGACCGGCCGCGCCGGAGGGGACCGGCGAGCGGGACGGGCGGGGCGAGCGGGGCAGGCGGCGCGAACAGGGCGGACAGGGCGGTCCGGAGGGCGCCGGGAGCACCCAACCGGACTACCGCACCGAGCAGTTCGCGTTCGTGGAGGAGCCCGACGGCGACTCCGAGGACGTCATCGACTGGCTGAACTTCACCGAGAACCGCACCGAGCGCCGCGAGGAGGCCAAGCGCCGCGCCCGCGGCCGGCTCGTCGCCCTGGCCGTCGTCATGGCCCTGGTCGCGGTCGGCGGCGTCGGCTACCTCTGGTACGCCGGGAAGCTGCCCGGACTGTCGGAGTCCGCGGACACCGGCACGAAGACGACGACCGCCGGCACCGCGCAGAAGCGGGACGTGGTCGTCGTCCACCTGCACGACACGGCCGGCGGCGGCACCGCCACCGCGCTGCTCGTCGACAACACCACCACCGAGCAGGCCACGACCGTCCTGCTGCCCAACTCCCTGGTCCTCACCGCCGACGACGGCACCACGACCACCCTCGCCAAGTCCGTCGACGACGACGGCTCCGACGGCACGCGCGAGGCCCTGGACACCGTCCTCGGCACCGACATCGAGGGCACCTGGCGGCTGGACACGCCCTACCTCCAGAACCTCGTCGACCTGGTCGGCAACATCGAGGTCGACACCGACACCGACGTGCCCGACCCGAAGGCCAAGAAGGGCGAGGCCCCCCTCGTCAACAAGGGCGAGGACCAGACCCTCAGCGGCAAGACGGCCGTCGCCTACGCCACCTACCGTGCCTCCGGCGAGGCCCAGAACGCCCAGCTGGAGCGGTTCGGGCAGGTCATGCAGGGCATCCTGCGCAAGATCTCCTCCGACCCGCAGGCCGCCACGGTCACCGTGCAGACCCTCGCCCAGATCCTCGACCCCTCGCTGACCGACAAGGACCTCGGCACCTTCCTCGCCAAGCTCGCCGACCTCGCCAAGGGCGGCGACCACAAGACCGCCCTGCTGCCCGTCGAGGCCGACGGCACGCTCAGCGCCGAGGACAGCGCCGGCGTGGTGAAGGACGTCCTCGGCGGCACCGCGAAGAGCCCCGACAAGGACGCGGCCGTCGCCGTCTCCGTCCAGAACGCCGGCGGCACCAAGGCCGACACCGAGGACGCGCGCGTGGTGCTCCTCAACGGCGGCTTCACCTTCCTCGACGCCGGTACGGCGTCCGGCGCGCAGAGCGCCTCCAAGGTGCTGTACGCGGACGCCGCCCAGAAGGAGAACGCCACCGAGGTCGCCAAGACCCTGGACCTGCCCACCAGCGCCGTACAGAAGGGCGAGGTCACCGCCAACGCGGACGTCGCGGTCGTCCTGGGCCAGGACTACGAGGCCTCGTCGTCGTAGCCGGCGGTCCGGCGGGGTGATCCCGTAATCACGTGGGGTGCCGTCGGCGGTCCGTGAGACCCTTGAGGTCAAACGACCGCCGACGGAAAGCCACGTAGTGACCGCCACCGACCGCTCGATCGAGCTCATCACCACCGCCGCGCAGGCGGCCGCCGACAAGCTCGCGCACGACATCATCGCCTACGACGTCAGCGACGTGCTGTCGATCACGGACGCCTTCCTGCTGGCCTCCGCGCCCAACGACCGCCAGGTCAAGTCGATCGTCGACGAGATCGAGGAACGTCTCCTGAAGGACCTGGGCGCCAAGCCCGTACGCCGCGAGGGCGACCGCGACGCCCGCTGGATCCTGCTGGACTACATCGACATCGTCGTCCACGTCCAGCACAGCGAGGAGCGCGTCTTCTACGCCCTGGAGCGGCTCTGGAAGGACTGCCCCGAGCTGGAGCTGCCCGAGGACGCCCTGGCGACCCGCGGCAAGGCCGCCGAGCACGCCAAGCTCCAGGCCGAGGAGGACGACACCGCCGGATTCGGGGAGCTTCGGTGAGTGCCCCGGCGCAGCCCGGCGGCCGCGGGCCTGCCCGCGGCCGCCGCGTCATCCTCTGGCGCCACGGCCAGACCGCGTGGAACGTGGAGCGCCGCTTCCAGGGCACGACGGACGTCCCGCTGACCGAGACCGGCGTCGCCCAGGCCCGCCGCGCCGCCCGGCTGCTCGCCTCCCTCCGGCCCGACGCCATCGTCGCCTCCGATCTCTCGCGTGCCGCCAACACGGCCGCCGAACTGGCCGCGCTCACCGGCCTGGAGATCACCCACGACGAGGCCCTGCGCGAGACGTACGCGGGCGTGTGGCAGGGGCTGACGCACGAGGAGATCGTCGGCCGGTACGGCGAGGAGTACACCGCGTGGAAGCGCGGTGAGCCGGTCCGCCGCGGCGGCGGCGAGCTGGAGACCGAGGTGGCCGACCGCGCCGCCCCGGTCGTGCTGCGGCACGCCGAGAAGCTGCCGGAGGACGGCACGCTGGTCGTCGTCAGCCACGGCGGCACGATCCGCACCACCATCGGCCGGCTGCTCGGCCTGGAGGCGCACAACTGGGAGAGCCTCGGCGGCCTCTCCAACTGCTGCTGGTCCGTGCTGGGCGAGGGCGCCCGCGGCTGGCGTCTGCTCGAGCACAACGCCGGCACCCTGCCGGAACCGGTGCTCGGCGACGACGACTGAGCGTCCCCGTCGGCCCCGGACCCCGGATTTCACTTTCTGGCAGGTCGCAGGCTAAAGTTCTTCTTGTTCGCCCCGCCAAGCGGGAAGAACACCAGGGGCTATAGCTCAGTTGGTAGAGCGCCTGCATGGCATGCAGGAGGTCAGGAGTTCAATTCTCCTTAGCTCCACTGGTGAAGATCCCGCTCCCTTCGGGGGGCGGGATCTTTCGTTGCTCCCGGGATCTTTCGTCACTCCGGGGACGGCTCCACGGGTGGCCCGGCGTACCTTCGGCAGACTGTTCCCCCACCGGCTTGAGTCACTTGGGCCCCGGAGGCGTATACCTCTTCGGAAGCGCTTCTCACATGCATGTTCGCGCTCGCCGCGACAGCAACGCCCGGTGCCGTGTCCGGACTGGTACTGAGGCGTCGCTGACCGTATTGGCCCGGCCGTGGCAGAATCAAACGGCCGGAAGGGGGCGCGACCCGACGGGAGGGAGTAGCGATGCCTGCGAGCATCCTCGGAGAGGTCGGTCACCTCTTCGAAGCGGCGTTGACACGGGACACGGCCACCCGCCTCAGCTGCCCCTCCTGCGGCTCCGGCCATGTGGCCCAAGTCCTCGGGGACAACGGCGGCATCTCCTACGTGTGCACGGCCTGCGGCCACAGCTGGAGCTGATCGATGGGTGCACACAGGCGAAAGTGCGACTGGTGTGGCAGCGGCACCCCGATCGTGCGCGACATGGAACCGGTCAACCCCGACTACCAGTACTGGTGCGAGGAGTGCGCGCGGGCGCTGATCATAAAAGGCGACCCCATCGAGACGTACCGCGAACTGGAGGGGGAGCCGATCTACGGCCGTCTCCTCGAGGAGCACTGCACGCTCAAGCGGTTCTATTCGTTCGTCACGGCTTGACGTTCCCGTCAAACCGGACAGAACGGAAACGATTTGGTGGTCCACCCCCTGGACCGTGTAATGTTGGCGTCGCCGCCGGGGAAACCCGGGCGGCACGGTCGATACGCGGTTTCACCGCGAGACCACAAGGGGCTATAGCTCAGTTGGTAGAGCGCCTGCATGGCATGCAGGAGGTCAGGAGTTCAATTCTCCTTAGCTCCACAATCAGATCCCGTCCGATCGTGAAGATCGGGCGGGATCTTCTGCATTCCCGCCCGCACTGTGTCCAGGGGAGTCGGGCAGGTGCGGGGCTGACGCCACAGGGGCCGCCCGATGCCGGGCGGCCCCTGTGGCTGTGTGGACGGGCGGGTGCGGTCAGCGGCCCAGGGCGCGGCGGCCGCGGCCCTGGGAGAGCACCGGGAGGTTGCGGGAGGGCGCCTGCGCGCGCGTGTCCTCCTCCAGCCGCAGGGCCAGCGCCGGGCAGCGCCGCACCGCCCGGAGCGCCTTGGCCTCCGCGTAGCGCGGCACCTTGGCCTGGGCGACGGTCGGGAAGCCGTCGGCGCCCAGCTGGAAGACCTCCGGGAGGATGTCCGCGCACAGGCCGTGGCCCCGGCACAGCGTCCAGTCCACGTAGATCTTCTGGCGGCTGTCACCGCTCTCCTGCGGCGCTGCGCCGCTGGTGATGCTCGCCGGGGCCATGCCCTCCTCGAAGAGCGGCAGAACGCCCTCCACGGGCCGTCCGCAGCCGTTTCCGAGGACGTGGGCCGCGAGGTCGTCTGTGAACGCCTTGATGGTCGACTCCAGGAACATCGCGGAGCCGTCCGGGTGCGAGCACGCCCCGCGCCGCTTGACGTTCTTGGCGACCTGCTTGAGCGCCTCCAGGGCGGCCGGGCCGCCGCCGTTGATGATGTCCTCCATGCCGCGCGCGGCGGCCGGCAGGCCGAGGTAGCAGGGACCGCACTGTCCCGCGCTCTCCTCGGCCAGCCACTGCGCGACGCGCAGGGACTCGCCCAGCGGGCAGGTCTCCTGACTGATCGGCAGGATCGCGCCGGCGCCGAGAGCGCCGCCCACCGCGTCCAGCGAGTTGCGGGAGACGATCGCCTCGTTGACGGTCGCCGCGTCGATCCACTTGCCGTGGTAGCCGCCCGTCAGCACGCCCTGGGGCACCGGCGGGGCACCGGCCAGCTGGAGCACGTAGCGCAGCGGCACGCCCGTGGGGACCTCGATGACCATCGGGCGGGCGACCGCGCCGGAGACGGTCAGCATGACGGTGCCGGGCTCGTCGTACAGGCCGGTGTTGCCGTAGCGCTCCGGGCCGATGCGGGCGGCGATGGCGAGCTGCGCGAAGGTCTCGGCGTTGGACAGCAGGGTCGGGGCGCCGCCGACGCCGTTCTGCGAGGCGCTGACCTTGCGGCCGGGCGGGATGGCCGGGCCGCCGTCGATGGAACGGATCAGCGACGCGGCCGCGCCGGTGACCATGCGGATCGGGTTGCGCTGGACGAACGCCTTCAGCGCCGAGCGGCGGCCGTTGCTCAGGCCGCGTTCGGCGAGGGCGGCCTCCATGGAGCGCTGGGTCGATTCGCGGGTGACCCCCACCACGAGCGTGCGGGCACCCAGCGCCTCCGCGACCAGCAGCGCGCCGTCCAGGATGAGATGCGGGGCACGGTTGATCATCACCGTGTCCTTGCGGCAGGCCGGTTCGTCCTCGCTGCCGTTGACGACGACGACCGGCCGTACGCCCCGCTTGATCGCCGCGTCGGCGACGGAGCGGAGCTTCTTGTGGAAGGGGAATCCCGCGCCGCCGCGGCCCTTGAGGTTGATGCGTTCGGAGAGCTGCGCGAGCTTTTCCCCGCCCATGGGTTCGAGCGGCCCGTGCACCTTCAGGTGCATGGGCAGATCGAGTCTCTCGACAAGGTCGAAGCCAGACGTGAGCTGCGGAAGGCCGACCACGCGGACTTCCGGGACGTCGGGCAGGGCCTCGTTCACCTATAGCCTCCGGAAGGCGTGTTCCAAGGTTCGCCCGAACCCGGTGAGTCGAAGGACGCACCGGGGGATGGTTCATTGGCGGGACCGCTGTTGTACGTGTCGTTCGAGTTGTACGCGCCGTACTGGGCGTTCGTCTCACCCGTGTTGTACACATCACCTCCCACAACCGGAATGGTGCCCGTATTGCCATAGACCGGGATGTTGAATCCCGTGTCCTGGAGCGGGTCGTAGGCGGACGGAGGTGCCTCGCCGACCGGCGGCGGGGACGGGACCGGCCAGGTGCCCGAGGTGCTGCCGCCGCTGTCCACGCGCTGCATCGCCTCCGTGGCCTGCATGTCGAACGGCATGTTCATCTGCGCGGTCTGGTCGACCCCGGCCCCCGCGTACGGCTGTTGCGGACTGGGCGTGTTGACGGCGCGGTAGGCGGCCGCGAAGCCGTTGGCGGACTCCTGTGCGGCCTGTGTGTCGTACAGCGGGGACGCCTGCGGGCTCATCCGGGGAGTGCTCCGCGTGTCGGACGCGGACGAGCGGCCCCCGCGTCCCTCGTAGCCGGGCAGGGCGGAGCTGCCGGTACCCCCGCCGGACCCGCCGCCCTCGGCCACACGCGCGCGTGACGCCTCCAGGCCGTCCATGGAACGGTCCGGGGAGTTGCCCAGGAGCGTGGTGAGCCGGTCGGCGAGCCGGCGCTTGATCGGGCGCGGGGCGGCGCGCAGCGCGAGGGCGGCGATGACCCCGAGCAGGCACAGCTGGTACGAGATGACGAAGAACGGCTTGGCCGCTCGACCCGCGTAGAGGCCGTGGATCAGGGCCGCGCACAGCGCCGGGTAGGCCAGCATGTGCATGGCGCGCCAGCGGGCGGCGACCTCGGCCGGCGCGGCGAACTGGTTGCGCAGCGCGCCGGTGATGCCCACGAAGATCATGAGCAGGCCGGCCGTGGAGCCGAGGCCGATGAGTCCGCCGATTCCGGTGACACCGAGTGAGAACGGGATGAGCGCGGCGATCAGGACGGTGTGCTCCAGTGCCACCTTGACGGTGATGTGCACCAGGAGGAAGGCGATCGAGCCGACCGCCGTCACGCGGTGGACGCCCTGCGCGATGATCCGTTGGCGTGTGTTGAGGAAGATCCGGTCCTGGGCGACGAGGCCCCAGATGACCGAGCAGGTGAGGCACACCAGCGACAGCACACCCGCACCGAAGTTCAGGAACGACTGGACTTGGTCACCACCGGCGAGCACGACCACGGGTATGAGGACCAGGACGACAGCCGAGGCCACCCCATAGGCCGACCGACCCGGCTTGGGGAGCGAGCTGTTACTGAGAAGAGGGTTCATGGGGGCAACTCCGAGCAGTTTCGGGAAAGCGGTCCCGCTGCCGAACTCTAAGTGGCTCCATACCGATGGGTACGAGGTTTGAGTTATTGCGTTGTTATCAAATGACAACGGGGACGTTCCGATGTCCCCTTAGTGGCTGTTACGCGAAGTAATCCTTGACCTTTGTTCAGCTTCAGCTCCGCCGGGTGCGCCCGGTGTCCGTGTGAGATACGCACGCGCGTGCCCGTCTGCTCAAGTCGCCGGGAAGTCCGTCGCGGCCCGATCAGGGGCTGCGGTACCCTAGCGCCATGCGTGCCGTACGCCTTCTGCTTAGCGAGCCGCGCTGATCAGTCCCGACCGCCGGTGAACCGGACGGCTCGGAATCGGCGCGGCGTCCCCTCCTGTGCGAGGGGATTTTTCGTTTCCGGATGACACAGCCGCTGGCAGAGACGATCGATGGAGCTTTGAGGATCATGAGCGAGACGAACCCCGCTGCCACTGCCGAGGTGGCCGCGCCGCACCGCTACACGGCGGTCATGGCCGCCGAGATCGAGGCACGCTGGCAGGACTTCTGGGACGCCGAGGGCACGTACGCCGCTCCCAACCCCAAGGGTGACCTGGCCGGCGACCCCGCGGTCGTCGCCCGGCCCAAGAAGTTCATCATGGACATGTTCCCGTACCCCTCCGGTGCGGGCCTGCACGTCGGCCACCCCCTGGGCTACATCGCGACCGACGTCTTCGCCCGCTACCAGCGGATGACCGGGCACAACGTCCTGCACACCCTGGGCTTCGACGCCTTCGGCCTGCCCGCCGAGCAGCACGCCGTGGCGACCGGTGAGCACCCCCGGGTCACCACCGAGGCCGCCATCAGCAACATGAAGTCCCAGCTGCGCCGGCTGGGCCTGGGCCACGACAAGCGCCGGTCGTTCGCCACGATCGACCCGGACTACTACAAGTGGACCCAGTGGATCTTCCTGCAGATCTTCGGCTCCTGGTACGACGACGAGGCCGGGAAGGCCCGTCCGATCGCCGAGCTGATCGCCCAGTTCGAGTCCGGTGAACGCGCCGTACCGGGCCACACGCGCGCGTGGAACGAACTGAGCGCCGGCGAGCGCGCCGACGTCCTGGGCGACTTCCGGCTGGCCTACGCCTCCGACTCGCCGGTCAACTGGTGCCCCGGACTGGGCACCGTGCTGGCCAACGAGGAGGTCACCGCCGACGGCCGCTCCGAGCGCGGCAACTTCCCGGTCTTCAAGGCCAAGCTGCGCCAGTGGAACATGCGCATCACCGCCTACGCCGACCGCCTGCTGGACGACCTGGACGCGCTGGACTGGCCCGAGGCCATCAAGCTGCAGCAGCGCAACTGGATCGGCCGCTCCGAGGGCGCCCGCGTCGACTTCCCGATCGACGGCGAGCGCATCACCGTCTTCACCACCCGCCCCGACACCCTGTTCGGCGCGAGCTACATGGTGCTGGCCCCCGAGCACCCGCTGGTCGAGAAGTTCACCCCGGACACCTGGCCCGAGGGCACCCACGACGTGTGGACCGGCGGCCACGCGAGCCCGGCCGAGGCCGTCGCCGCGTACCGCGCGCAGGCCGCGTCCAAGTCCGACGTCGAGCGCCAGGCCGAGGCCAAGGACAAGACCGGCGTCTTCATCGGCGCGTACGCGACCAACCCGGTCAACGGCGAGCGGGTACCCGTCTTCATCGCCGACTACGTCCTGATGGGCTACGGCACCGGCGCGATCATGGCCGTCCCGGCCGGCGACCAGCGCGACTTCGAGTTCGCCCGCGCCTTCGAGCTGCCGATCACCTGCATCGTCGAGCCGACCGACGGCCGTGGCACCGACACGTCCACGTGGGAGGACGCCTTCGGGTCGTACGACGCGAAGATCATCAACTCCGCCAACGACGACATCTCCCTGGACGGCCTGCCCGTCGCCGAGGCCAAGGCGCGCATCACCGAGTGGCTGGCCCGCAAGGGCATCGGCGAGGGCACCGTCAACTTCCGGCTGCGCGACTGGCTGTTCAGCCGCCAGCGCTACTGGGGCGAGCCCTTCCCGATCGTCTACGACGAGGACGGCGTCGCCCACGCGCTGCCCGAGTCGATGCTGCCGCTGGAGCTGCCGGAGGTCGAGGACTACTCGCCGCGCACCTTCGACCCGGACGACGCCGACACCCAGCCCGAGACGCCGCTGTCGCGCAACGCGGAGTGGGTCGACGTCACCCTGGACCTGGGCGACGGGCCGAAGCGGTACCGGCGCGAGACCAACACCATGCCCAACTGGGCCGGTTCCTGCTGGTACGAGCTGCGCTACCTGGACCCGCACAACAGCGAGCAGCTGGTCGACCCGGAGATCGAGCGGTACTGGATGGGCCCGCGCGAGGGGCAGCCGCACGGCGGTGTCGACCTGTACGTCGGCGGCGCCGAGCACGCCGTGCTGCACCTGCTGTACGCGCGCTTCTGGTCCAAGGTCCTGTTCGACCTGGGCCACGTCTCCTCGGCCGAGCCGTTCCACAAGCTGTTCAACCAGGGCATGATCCAGGCCTACGTCTACCGTGACAGCCGGGGCTTCCCGGTGCCGGCCACCGAGATCGAGGAGCGCGACGGCGGCTTCTTCCACGCGGGCGAGCCGGTCAAGCGCGAGCTGGGCAAGATGGGCAAGTCCCTGAAGAACGCGGTCACCCCGGAGGCGATCTGCGCCGAGTACGGCGCCGACACCCTGCGCCTGTACGAGATGGCGATGGGCCCGCTGGACGTGTCGCGCCCGTGGGACACCCGCGCGGTCGTCGGCCAGTACCGCCTGCTCCAGCGCCTGTGGCGGAACATCGTCGACGAGTCCACCGGTGAGGTCACCGTCGTCGACGCCGAGCCCGACGAGACGACGCTGCGTGCCCTGCACAAGGCGATCGACGGGGTCCGCCAGGACCTGGAGGGCCTGCGCTTCAACACCGCCATCGCCAAGATCACCGAGCTGAACAACCACCTGACCAAGGCGGGCGGGGCGCTGCCGCGCACGGTCGCCGAGGACCTGGTGCTGCTGGTCGCGCCGCTGGCCCCGCACATCGCCGAGGAGCTGTGGCGCAAGCTGGGCCACACCGACTCGGTCGTCCACCAGGACCTGCCGGTCGCCGACCCGGCGTACGTCGTGGACGAGAGCGTGACCTGCGTCGTGCAGATCAAGGGCAAGGTCAAGGCGCGGCTGGAGGTGTCGCCGGCCATCTCCGACGAGGAGCTGGAGAAGGTGGCGCTGGCCGACGAGAACGTGGTCAAGGCGCTGGGCGGTGCGGGGATCCGGAAGGTGATCGTGCGGGCGCCGAAGCTGGTGAACATCGTTCCGGCGTAGTGCCGTCCCGGCTGTCCCCCTAGGGAGAGCCGTCCTCCCTGTCCCCTAGGGGTGCTGTGCGGGCAGGTTCGGGGTTCTGCCGGAACTCCGGACCTGCCCTTTGCGTTTACCGTTTTGAGAGCGGGCGCGTATGTGCTGGGGAGCGGGCGTGTACGTGCGGCGCGATGTGAGCGGCGCGAGGTGTGTCGTGGCAGGCCGGAGGAGGAGCTCGTGGAAGCAGTCGTCGCAATCTTCGCCCTGCTCGTCGTGCTGTTCCTGGCGCTCGGCGCCTACGCCACGGTGAAGGTGGTCGGCGCCGCCAAACGCGGTGTGGACCGCACCATCACCCAGGCCCGCCGCACGGTCGAGGACCACACCCTGCGGGCCAAGTCCTTCGCCCAGCTCGGGCCGGCCGGCGAGGTCGCCCAGCTCCGCCTCAAGCTGCGCACCTCGATGCGCGCCACACAGGAAGCCCTGCACGCGGGCGTGGCCGAGGACGCGTCTCTCAAGGAGTCCCTCGGCCTCTTCGAGCGCCTCAGCGCACACGGTCACGAGCTGGACGCCGAACTCAAGCGCCTGGAGTCCGAGCCGGACCGGGCGACGCTCACCGAGCGGCTGCCGTCCCTGCGGGAGCGCACCGAGCGGATCACGGAGTCCGCCGACGCGCTTCGCTGGGCCGCCCGGGACCGCGCCAGCCGCTTCGCGCAGGACGACCTGGACACCCTCAGCGCACAGATCGACGTCGAGGCCGGCGCCCTGCGGCACTGGACCACCCCCGAGTCCCCGTCGGCCCCGCCCCCGTGGCCGGAGGCCCCGGCCGCCGCCGACGGCGCGACGCCGGAGCAGACCTGGCCGAAGACGCCCGAGGCGCGCACGGCCGACGAGCCGACCCGGCCCGCCATCACTCCGCCCGGACCGCGCCCCACCTATCCGTGGCAGAAGAAGCCGCGCCCGGAGAGCACGACCTGACGAGAGCACGACCTGAAGAGAGCACGACCTTGATGCGCGGGGGATCGTGTTGGCGCCAGGGACCGTGCCGCGGTGTGTCCTCGCGTGGTACTGATTCGGTCAAGGCCCTCGCAGGTGGGAGGGGCTGGGCTGCCGTCCGGGGGCTACGCCAGGTAACCTCCAGCTCATGTCCCGCCATGTCGCGATCGTCACGGATTCCACGGCCTACCTGCCGCAGCGGACGATGGAGCGTCACGGCATCACCGCGGTGCCCCTGACCGTCGTCCTCGGCGACCAGGCCCTCGAAGAGGGCTCCGAGATCTCGACCCGCTCCCTCGCCCAGGCGCTCCAGAAGCGACGCCCCGTCACCACCTCGCGCCCCAGCCCTCAGCTCTTCGCCGAGACGTATCGCAGGGTCGCCGAGTCCGGCGCCGACGGCATCGTCTCCCTCCATCTCTCCGCCGAGCTGTCCGGCACGTACGACGCGGCGGTCGTCGCGGCGCGGGAGGTGCCGGTGCCGGTGCGGGTGGTGGACACCGGCATGATCGCGATGGCCCTCGGCTTCTGCGCGCTCGCCGCTGCCGAGGTGGCGGAGGCGGGTGGCACGGTCGACGAGGCGGTCACCGCCGCGGAGAAGCGGGCCGCCGGCACCTCCGCCTACTTCTACGTCGACACCCTCGACTATCTGCGCCGTGGCGGTCGGATCGGCGCCGCCCAGGCCCTGTTGGGCTCCGCGCTCGCGGTGAAGCCGCTGCTCCAGCTCGACGGGGGGCGCATCGAACTCCTGGAGAAGGTCCGGACGGCGTCGAGGGCGATCGCCCGCCTGGAGGAGCTGGTGGCCGACCGGGCGGGGAGCGCCGCGGTCGACATCGCCGTGCACCACCTCGCCGCTCCGGAGCGCGCTGCCGCGCTCGCGGACCGGTTGCGGGAGCGGGTGCCCGGGGTGGCGGATCTGCATGTCAGCGAGGTCGGCGCGGTGATCGGGGCGCACACGGGGCCGGGGTTGCTGGGAGCCGTGGTCTCGCCTCGTTGAGCGGTACTCGCTCTGCTACCGGGGTCGTTCACTCGTGTTGCTACGGGGGGTCTTTCACTCGTGTGAGTGGGCTGGTTATCCACAACTGGGTGGTATTCCCCGGAAATTGAGCAAGATCATCGCGATGCGGTGAAGTGTCCGATCCTCGGGGCATGGCACTTCGATCACGCACCCGCACCGTGTTTCCGACCAGCGGTCCCGGCCGGGGTCCCGGCTCCGACGGGCGGCACCGCACCTCCCCACGTCGTCTCCGTCGCCGTCCGTCCGGTCCCGGCCGGGCCGGGCACCGGCATGCTTCGGCGGAGGAACTGCGGCGGCGTGCGCAGGCGTTGTTCGCCGAACGGACCGTGGAACGGCGGGAGTCGGGGACGGGGCCGCCGCCGGTCAGCTACGAGGGCCCGGGAGCGGGCGGCTCGGACGCCGATGCCTCCGGGACCGAGGGCGTCGAGGAGCGGGCTGGTGACGCCGGTGGCCGGTGGGAGCGGGCCGGGGCGGCGCTGCGGGAGCGGATGCCGGTGTGGGTGCAGGCGCGGTGCGGCCTCGAACGCCGGAGCGTGCTGGCGCTGACGGTGGTGCTGGTCGTCGGCGCGGGCTTCGCCGTGCAGCACTTCTGGGCCGGGCGGGCCGAGCCCGTGCGGGCACCGGAGGTGGTGCGGGCGGCGGCGCCCTACGAGGTGGAGGAGCGGAAGGGGGCGGCGGTCTCCGCGGCTCCAGCCGCCTCCGGAGCTTCGGCCGCCGCGTCGGGCGGTGCCGCCGGCGCGCCCGGGGCCGAGATCGTGGTGGACGTCGGCGGGAAGGTCCGCAAGCCCGGGATCCATCGGTTGCCGGCCGGTTCGCGGGTGGTCGACGCGTTGACCGCGGCCGGTGGGGTGCGGCCGGGAACGAACACCGACGGCCTCAATCGGGCGCGGTTCCTCGTGGACGGCGAACAGGTGGTGGTCGGGGGACCGGCGCCGCCCGCACCGGGAGCCGGGGGTGGGCCGGCGAGCCCTGTCGGTGCGGGTGCGGGTGCGGGTGTCGGGGCGGGTGTCGGGGCCGGCCCCGCGGCTGTGGTCTCGCTCAACACGGCCACCGTGGAACAGCTCGACACGCTTCCGGGTGTGGGGCCCGTCCTGGCGCAGCACATCGTCGACTACCGCACGCAGCACGGCGGCTTCCGCTCGGTGGACGAACTGCGCGAGGTCAACGGTATCGGCGAGCGGCGCTACGCCGACCTGCGGAACCTCGTACGGCCATGAGGGGCGAGGAGGAGACCGCCGTCAGGGACGTCCGGGCGGGTCCGGGCCGCCGGGCTCGGCAGGCCGTGCACGCGGCCTCCGGGAATCGGCTGGGCGACGCGCATCCGCGCCAGGAGGGGCCGGCGGATCTGCGCCTGGTCCCGCCCGCACTCGCGGCCTGGGCCACGGCGGCGCTCGCGCTGGACGCGTCGCCGGAGGTGGCGATCGGCGTCGCGCTGGTGTGTGTGGTCGTTGCGGGTGCCTTGTTGGGGGCGCGCGGGAGGGGAGGCCGGTTCCTGCCACGCGGGTCTCTGCCACGCGCGTCTCTGCCGCGCGGGTCTCTGCCACGTGGGTCCCTGCCACGTCCGTCCTGGCCACGCCGGTCTGCGCGTACGTCCCCGCCGTCGACCCGGGGCCTCTGGGCGCGTGCCACCGTCGCCGCCTCCCTGCTCTGTGTCGGCGCGGCAGCCGTCTCCGCGGGGCTGCACGGGGCCGATGTGCGGCGGGGGCCGGTGCCGGGGCTCGTGCGGGAGTACGCGACCGTCACGGCCGAGGTCGAGATCACGTCCGATCCGAGGCTCAGCCGGCCCCGGGTCAGAGGGGATCGCGTGACGCCCGACGCGGTGCTGGTGGACGCGGAGGTGCGCCGCGTCGACGGCGCGGACGGCACGGCCGTGGTGACGCGGGCGCCGGTGCTGATGATCGTGGACGTGATCGTGGACGTGGAGGAGGGAGCGGAGGAGGGACCGGGTGAGGGAGCGGGTGAGAGTGCGCATCGGGGAGCGCATGAGGGAGCGGGCGCGGCGGAAAGGTCGCCGTGGCTCGGGCTGCTGCCGTCCACCCGGGTGCGGGTGACCGGACGGCTGGCACCCGCGTCGGCCGGAGGGGACCGCATCGCCGGTGTGCTGCGGGTACGGGACAGCGCGCGGCCGTCGGTCGTGGGGCAGCCGTCCGAGGCCCAGCGGCTGGCCGGGCGGCTCCGGGCCGGTCTGCGGGAGGCCACCGACGGGCTGCCCGCGGACGCCCGGGCGCTGCTGCCGGGACTGGTCGTCGGGGACACCGGACGGATCACACCGGAGCTGGACGAGGCGTTCGACGAGACGGACCTCGCCCACACGCTGGCCGTCTCGGGAAGCAACCTCACGATCATCCTCGCGCTGCTCCTCGGGCCGCCCGGACTGGCGCAACGCGTGGAGCGGCGTGGCCTGGCGCCGCGCCTCGGCGTCTCCCTGCGGGCGACCGCACTGCTCGGCGGAGGGCTCACCCTCGGGTTCGTCGTCGTGTGCCGGCCCGACCCGAGCGTGCTGCGCGCGGCGGCCTGCGGAGCCGTCGTCCTGCTCGCCCTCGCGACCGGCCGCCGAAGGTCGCTCCTGCCGGCGCTGGCGACGGCGGTGCTGGTGCTGGTGCTGTACGACCCGTGGCTGGCCCGGAGTTACGGATTCCTGCTGTCGGTGCTCGCCACGGGAGCCCTGCTGACGGTGGCGCCGCGCTGGAGTGCCGCGTTGCGCCGGCGCCGGGTGCCGCCGCGGCTCGCGGAGGCGTTGGCGGCGGCGGGGGCGGCGCAGGCCCTGTGCGCGCCGGTCGTGGCGGTGTTGTCGGCGCGGGTGAGCCTGGTGGCGGTGCCGTGCAACCTCCTGGTGGAGTTCGCGGTGGCGCCGGCCACGGTGCTGGGCTTCGCCGCGCTGGTGACGGCGCCCGTGGCGATGCCGGTGGCCAAGGCCTTGGCCTGGTGCGCGAGTTGGCCGGCCGGATGGATCGCGGGCATCGCCCGGGCCGGGGCGGCGCTGCCGGGCGGGGGAGTGGACTGGCCGGGCGGCTGGGGCGGCGCGCTGCTGCTCGCCCTCGTCACGGCCGTGGTGGTGCTGCTCGGGCGGCGCCTGCTGGGGCGGCCGTGGCTGTGCGCGGTCTGCGGGGTGCTGCTCGTGCTGGCGGTGGTGCAGCCGCCGCCGCTGACCCGGGTGCTCACGGGCTGGCCACCGCCGGGCTGGCGGCTGGCGATGTGCGACGTGGGGCAGGGCGACGCGACGGTGCTCGCGGCGGGCCCGGGCACCGGTGTGGTGGTGGACGCCGGACCGGATCCGGCGCTGGTCGACCACTGTCTGCGCACGCTCGGCATCACCAGGGTGCCGCTGGTCGTCCTGACCCATTTCCACGCCGACCATGTCGCCGGGCTGCCCGGGGTGCTGCGCGGGCGGGAGGTGGGGGCCATCGAGACCACCGGGTTCGAGGAGCCGTTGGCGCAGGCGGAGTTCGTGCGGAGGGAGGCGGCGGCGCGGAAGGTGCCGGTCGTGCGGGCCGTGGCGGGAGAGCGGCGCAGGGCCGGTTCCCTCGACTGGGAGGTGCTGTGGCCGCCGCCGCGGCAGGTACCGGAGCCCGAGGGGCCGAACGACGCGAGCGTGACGCTGCTGGTGCGGTCGGCCGGGCTGCGGATGCTGCTGCTCGGGGATCTCGAACCCCCGGCCCAGCGGGCGCTGGCGCGCTCACCGGTGGCGGGCCTGCTGAGAGAGGTGGACGTGCTGAAGGTGGCGCACCACGGGTCGGCGTACCAGGACCCGGACCTGATACGCGCGGTGGCGCCACGGCTCGCGCTGATCTCGTGCGGTGCGGACAACCCGTACGGGCATCCCGCCCCGAGCACGGTCGCGGCGCTGCGCGCGGGCGGTGCGACGGTGCTGCGGACGGACCAGGACGGGGCGTTGGCGGTCGTGGGTACCGGCGCGGCGCTGCGGGTGGCGCGACACTGAGGGCATGGATTCCGCACCGGTCGATTCCCTCCGGCTCGACGCCCGTCTGGTCGATGCCTATCTGCGCCGCCTCGGGGCCGAGCAGCCCGCGTGGCCCACGTTCGACGTCCTGCGTGAGCTGCATCTGCGGCATCTGCGGGCCGTGCCCTTCGAGAACCTGTCGGTCCATCTCGACGAGGAGATCGACCTGGACGCGGGGCGGCTGGTCGAGAAGATCGTCGACAGGCACCGGGGAGGGTTCTGTTACGAGCTGAACGGGGCGTTCGGGGCGCTGCTGGCGGAGCTGGGGTTCGATGTGACGCTGCTCGCCGCGCGGGTGTACGGGGAGGAGGGGCGGCTCGGGATCCCGTACGACCATCTCGCGCTGCGGGTGCGGACGGTGGACGCCGGGGACTGGCTGGCGGACGTGGGGTTCGGGGCGCACAGCCACTATCCGCTCCGCTGGGACGACCGCGCCGAGCAGGAGGATCCCGGGGGTCTGTTCCGGATCGTCGAGGCGGGTCCGGACACGGCCGGGGTGAAGGGCGGCATGGGGCGGGCGGCGCGGTGGTCCGAGGCGGCCGACCTGGACGTCGAGCGCAACGGCGCGCGCGAGTACCGCCTGGAGATGCGGCCCCGGGCGCTGCGCGACTTCGCGGCCGGTGCCTGGTGGCACCGCACGGCGCCGGAGTCGCACTTCACGAAGTCGCTGGTCTGCTCGCGGATCACGGAGGACGGCGGGAGGGTCACGCTCAGCGGACGCCGGTTGAAGGTGACGGCCTTCGACGGGGCGAGCGAGGAACGGGAGTTGGGGACGGACGAGGAGGTGCTGGCGGTGTACCGGGAGCGGTTCGGGATCGAGTTGGGGGAGGTGCCGACGGTGAGAGGCGGGGGCGGCGCGGTGTGAGGCACTGACGCCGGTCCCATGGGGGCGAGTCGCGTGAGGGCCTCGCGCCCGTCACCGGCCGGGCTGGACGTACAGATCGTGCGGGAAGGTCCGACCCGTCGCGGTCGCTCCGCCGGCGTACCGGAAAATGGGTGCGTGAGCGATGTGAGACATGTGCTGGTGCTGCCGGATCGCGATGCCGCGCAGGAGGCGGCGGAGGCGCTCGGGGAGCGGTTCGGGGTGGCGGAGGAGCCGCGGATCGTCCGCGACGCGTTGGCCGGGGAGGACGACGCGGAGGACGCGCAGTGGCTGGTCGTGCTGCGGGACGAGGAGGGGCGGCTGGACGCGGAGGCGTTGGACGAGTTCGCGGGGGAGTGGGACGGATGGCGTGAGGAGCCCTAGCGCGCTCCGCCGGGAGCGCCCGACTGCTGAGGGCGGCGCCGCGCCACTGAGGGCGGTGCGGCAGGGCTGCTGACGGCGGTGCGGTGCGCTGCGCTGCGCTGCTGAGGGCCGTGCGGAGGGCTGCTGACGGCGGTCGTCGGTTTCAGGCGACCGCCGGGTTGTCAGTGGCTCGTGGGATGCTTTCAGGGATGGCCAGGAAGAGTGCGACCGACGACCCCCTCGCCCCGGTGACGCTTGCCGTCGGCCAGGAGGAGCTGCTGCTTGATCGTGCCGTGCAGGAGGTGGTGGCCGCCGCTCGGGCCGCCGACGCGGACACGGACGTGCGTGATCTGACCCCGGACCAGTTGCAGCCCGGCACGCTCGCCGAGCTGACCAGCCCGTCGCTCTTCGCCGAGCGCAAGGTCGTGGTCGTACGGAACGCGCAGGACCTCTCGGCCGACACGGTCAAGGACGTGAAGGCGTACCTCGGGGCGCCCGCCGAGGAGATCACGCTGGTGCTGCTGCACGCCGGCGGGGTCAAGGGGAAGGGGCTGCTGGACGCCGCGCGCAAGGTGGGGGCGCGGGAGGTGGCCTGTCCGAAGATGACCAAGCCGGCGGACCGGCTGGCGTTCGTGCGGCAGGAGTTCCGGGTGACCGGGCGGTCGGCCACGCCCGAGGCCTGCCAGGCCCTCGTGGACGCGATCGGCAGCGATCTGCGGGAGCTGGCCTCGGCGGTGACGCAGCTGGTCGCCGACGTCGAGGGGACCATCGACGAGGCCGTCGTCGGGCGGTACTACACCGGGCGGGCGGAGGCGTCGAGCTTCACCGTGGCCGACCGGGCCGTCGAGGGGCGGGCCGCGGAGGCGCTGGAGGCACTGCGCTGGTCGCTGGCCACCGGCGTCGCGCCCGTGCTGATCACCAGCGCGCTGGCCCAGGGCGTCCGGGCGATCGGCAAGCTGTCCTCCGCGCGCGGCGGGCGCCCCGCCGATCTCGCGCGGGAGCTGGGCATGCCGCCGTGGAAGATCGACAGGGTCCGGCAGCAGATGCGGGGCTGGACGCCCGACGGGGTGGCCTACGCCCTGCGGGCCGTGGCCGAGGCGGACGCGGGCGTGAAGGGCGGCGGGGACGACCCGGAGTACGCCCTGGAGAAGGCGGTCGTGGCCATCGCGCGGGCCGCTCGCTCCCGAGGTCGGTAGGCGGCCGTTCCCGGGGTCGACAGGCGGCCGCTCCCGAGGCCGCTGGGCAGCCGTTCCGGAGGCCGACAGGCGCTCCGGAGAGGAGAATCGTGCGTACCAGCCGTCCATCGCCGGACCGGGAAAGGTGGCGCTCGCCATGGCTGAACACCCGCACGCGGCTCTCGTCCGCAAGGGCTACGAAGCGTTCCAGCGTGGGGACATGGACACCCTGCGCGCGATGATGACCGGGGACTGCACCCACCACGTACCCGGCTCCCACCCGCTGTCGGGGGACTACAAGGGGATCGACTCGGTCCTCAACGACTACTACGGCCGGCTCTACTCGGAGACGGGCGGATCGTTCCGGGTGGAGCTGCTCAACATCTTCGTCGACGGCCGCGGGCACGCCATGACCGTGCACCGTTTCACCGCCGACCGGGGCGACAAGCACATCGACGAGAACGGCGGCATCGTCTTCCGGATCGTCGGAGACAAGATCAGCGACCTGGACGAGTGCGTCGAGGACATGGACAAGGGCAACGCGTTCTGGTCGTGAGCATGTCGAATGTCGTCCTGAGCATGCCGAAAGCCCCGGCTCCCGCCCTGGGGAAGGGCGAGCGGCCGGGGCCTTCGCTTCAAGCTGCTGGATCCGCGCCCGCGTGGCGAACGCAGGCCGCGCGCGGTTCCGGGGTGCCGGTCGGGAGCGGATGAGAGAGGGCCCGCTCTGGGTCCTTCCGGCGGTCAGATCAGGAAGAGGTTCAGCCCTTGAGGGAAGCGACCTTGGAAGCAAGCGCCGACTTCTTGTTGGCGGCCTGGTTCTTGTGGATGACGCCCTTCGAGACAGCCTTGTCGAGCTGGCGCGCGGCAGCGCGCTCGTACTCGGTGGCCTTCTCGACGTCACCCGCGGCAGCGGCCTCGCGGGCCTTGCGGATCGCGGTCTTCAGGGAGGACTTGACGGCCTTGTTGCGCAGCCGAGCCTTCTCGTTGGTCTTGATCCGCTTGATCTGGGACTTGATGTTCGCCACGAATGAGCCTTTGCAGGTTCAGGCACGGAACCGCTCGGGAGCCGCGCCAGGTGATTTCTGAGTCGTGCCTCGCGCTGAGAGGGCATGAGGCACAGCCCTCCACGTTACCAGTGGGCCGGAGAACGGCCCAAACCGGTCCCCGGTCGCCGCCCGTGGGACCATGGAACCTACGTATCGATCCGACCCGAGGCATAAGGCGCCTCAAGAGACAGGACCCTGCGTGCCCGCGACCCCTAAGAATGTGCCCGAGCCGAGCCGTACCGACCCGGCTCAGATCCGCAATTTCTGCATCATCGCGCACATCGACCACGGCAAGTCCACGCTCGCCGACCGGATGCTCCAGCTGACCGGCGTGGTCGACCAGCGGCAGATGCGTGCTCAGTATCTCGACCGGATGGACATCGAGCGCGAGCGCGGTATCACGATCAAGTCCCAGGCCGTGCGTCTGCCCTGGGCCCCGACTCAGGATCCGGGCAACACGCACATCCTCAACATGATCGACACCCCGGGGCACGTCGACTTCACGTACGAGGTCTCGCGGTCGCTCGCGGCCTGTGAGGGGACCGTCCTCCTCGTCGACGCCGCCCAGGGCATCGAGGCCCAGACCCTCGCCAACCTCTACCTGGCGATGGAGAACGACCTCACGATCATCCCCGTACTGAACAAGATCGACCTGCCGGCCGCCCAGCCGGAGAAGTTCGCCGAGGAGCTCGCGAACCTCGTCGGCTGCGACCCCGACGACGTGCTGCGGGTCTCCGCCAAGACCGGCCTCGGCGTCGACGCGCTGCTCGACAAGGTGGTCAAGGAGATCCCGGCGCCGGTCGGCGTCAAGGACGCGCCCGCCCGAGCGATGATCTTCGACTCCGTGTACGACTCGTACCGGGGCGTGGTGACGTACGTCCGTGTCATCGACGGTCAGCTCAACAAGCGCGAGCAGATCAAGATGATGTCCACCGGCGCGACCCACGAGCTGCTGGAGATCGGCACGAACTCGCCCGAGATGCTGTCGGCGGACGGCCTCGGCGTCGGCGAGGTGGGCTATCTGATCACCGGTGTGAAGGACGTCCGCCAGTCGAAGGTCGGCGACACCGTCACCAGCCGGCAGAGGGGCGCCACGGAGGCCCTCGGCGGGTACAAGGACCCCAAGCCGATGGTCTTCTCCGGCCTGTATCCGCTGGACGGCTCCGACTACCCCGAGCTGCGCGAGGCCCTCGACAAGCTCCAGCTCAACGATGCCGCGCTGGTCTACGAGCCGGAGACGTCCGCGGCCCTCGGCTTCGGCTTCCGTGTCGGCTTCCTCGGCCTGCTCCACCTCGACGTGATCCGTGAGCGGCTGGAGCGCGAGTTCGGCCTCGACCTGATCGCCACCGCGCCGAACGTGGTCTACCGCGTGGTCATGGAGGACGGCACCGAGCACGTCGTCACCAACCCGAGTGAATTCCCCGAGGGGAAGATCAACGAGGTGTACGAGCCGGTCGTGCGCGCCACCATCCTGGCGCCGACCGAGTTCATCGGCTCGATCATGGAGCTGTGCCAGACCCGGCGCGGCACCCTGCTCGGCATGGACTACCTCTCCGAGGACCGGGTCGAGATCCGCTACACCCTGCCGCTCGCGGAGATCGTCTTCGACTTCTTCGACCAGCTGAAGTCGAAGACGCGCGGTTACGCGTCTCTGGACTACGAGCCCACCGGTGAGCAGACCTCCAGTCTGGTCAAGGTCGACATCCTGCTGCACGGCGACAAGGTGGACGCCTTCTCGGCGATCACCCACAAGGACGCCGCGTACGCGTACGGTGTGCGGCTCGTCGCCAAGCTGCGCGAGCTGATCCCGAGGCAGGCCTTCGAGGTGCCCATCCAGGCCGCCATCGGCTCCCGGGTCATCGCCCGCGAGACCATCCGCGCCATCCGCAAGGACGTCCTCGCCAAGTGTTACGGCGGTGACATCTCCCGTAAGCGGAAGCTGCTGGAGAAGCAGAAGGAAGGCAAGAAGCGGATGAAGATGGTCGGTTCCGTGGAGGTTCCGCAGGAGGCCTTCATCGCCGTACTGAGCAGCGACGACAGCGCGGGCTCGGGCAAGGGCAAGAAGTAGCCACCGTGGAAGCCGGTGTTCAGGGCCCGTCGCGCACCGTCGCGGCGGGCCCTGCCGCTGTGCCCAGGAGAAAGTGACCCTCCGTGGCCCCTTACGCGCCGGCCGGTCGCCCTCTACTCTGATCCCTGCTCGGTAGTTACTCGTGAGTTAAACAACCGGTCGCGAGTCAAGCCGTCGTGAGTGAAAATCAGCCGCAATGAGCCAGCCGCACCGTCGCGGGTCCCGGAGGATGTCGTGAGCGACACACAGACACTGATCGAGAACCGTCCGCCGTCCGTCGCGGGCCTCTTCCTGGAGCGCGTGACGGCGACGCCCGACGCGGAGGCCTACCGGTATCCGGTGCCGGCGGCGTCGGGCCAGGGCCCCGACGACTGGAAGTCGCTGAGCTGGGCCCAGGCCGCCGAACGGGTCTACGCGATCGCGGCCGGACTCATCGAGCTGGGCGTGCAGCCCGAGCAGCGGGTGGCGCTGGCCGCCTCCACCCGGCTCGAGTGGATCCTCGCCGACCTCGGCATCATGTGCGCCGGCGCGGCCACCACCACGGTCTACCCGCAGACCAACGCCGACGAGTCGGCGTTCATCCTCTCCGACTCCGAGAGCCGGGTGCTGATCGCGGAGGACGCCGCCCAGCTCGCCAAGGCCGTGGAGAAGCGCGCCGAGCTGCCCAACCTCACCCATGTGGTGGTGATCGACCCGGCCGGGGTGGAGAGCACCGACTGGATCCTCACCCTCGACGAGCTGGAGAAGCGCGGCGCCGCCCGGCTGGAGCAGGACCCGCAGCTGATCAAGGAGCGGGTCGGCGCGATCACCAAGGAGCAGCTCGCCACCCTCATCTACACCTCGGGCACGACCGGCCGCCCCAAGGGCGTACGGCTCCCGCACGACAACTGGTCGTACATGGCGAAGGCGATCGCCGCGACCGGGCTGGTCGGCCCGGACGACGTGCAGTACCTGTGGCTGCCGCTCGCGCACGTCTTCGGCAAGGTGCTCACCTCCGGCCAGATCGAGGTCGGACACGTCACCGCCGTGGACGGCCGCGTCGACAAGATCATCGAGAACCTGCCGGTCGTGCAGCCCACGTACATGGCGGCCGTGCCGCGCATCTTCGAGAAGGTCTACAACGGGGTCGCGGCCAAGGCCCGGGCCGGCGGCGGCGCCAAGTACAAGATCTTCCAGTGGGCCGCCGGGGTCTCCCGCGAGTACGCCAAGGCCGCCCAGGACAACTTCCGGCGCACCGGCACCGCGTCCGTCCCCTTCGGCCTCGGCGCCAAGCACAAGGTCGCCGACGCGCTCGTCTACGCGAAGATCCGCGAGGCCTTCGGCGGCAACCTGCGCGCCTGCGTCTCCGGCTCCGCCGCCCTGGCGCCCGAGATCGGCTACTTCTTCTCCGGCGCGGGCATCCACATCCTCGAGGGCTACGGCCTCACCGAGTCCTCCGCGGCCTCCTTCGTGAACCCCGGCGAGGCCTACCGCACCGGCACGGTCGGCAAGCCGCTGCCCGGCACCGAGGTCCGGATCGCCGACGACGGCGAGATCCTGCTGCGCGGCCCCGGCATCATGGAGGGCTACCACGGGCTGCCCGAGAAGACCGCGGAGGTCCTGGAGGCCGACGGCTGGTTCCACACCGGCGACATCGGCGAGCTGTCCCCGGACGGCTACCTCCGCATCACCGACCGCAAGAAGGACCTCATCAAGACCTCCGGCGGCAAGTACATCGCGCCGGCCGAGGTCGAGGGCCAGTTCAAGGCGGTGTGCCCGTACGTCTCCAACATTCTGGTGCACGGCGCCGACCGGAACTTCTGCACCGCGCTCATCGCGCTCGACGAGGTGTCCCTCCTGGAGTGGGCCAAGGAGAACGGGCTGGGCGGCAAGCCGTACGCCGAGATCGTCGCGGCACCGGCGACGGTCGCCCTCGTCGAGGGGTACGTCCAGCAGCTCAACCAGGGCCTCCAGAAGTGGCAGACCATCAAGAAGTTCCGGCTGCTGCCCCGTGACCTCGACGTGGAGCACGGCGAGATCACCCCGAGCCTGAAGCTGAAGCGTCCGGTCGTGGAGCGGGAGTACAAGCACCTGATCGACGAGATGTACGCGGGCAGCCGCGAGGCGTGAGACACGGGAACCGACGGCTCCGGAAGGCGATCGCGCCTTCCGGAGCCGCCGTGTGTCCGGGGTCCCCGGCGGGCAGGGAGGCACGTTCAGGACCGGGATGGGCAGATGGCATAGTCCGGACGCTCGGAAAGTGGCCTGAAAGCGCTCCTGTTCGAACACGCCCGTAGCACGGTCCTCACTCATGACGGCCCATTCGGTAACCCCTTGCTTATGGACGGGGCCGGTCTGTCACTCTGGCGGCACTGATCGAGGCGTCATCCTCCGAACGTGCCGGGGAGCTGTGCATGGGGGCCATTCCGACCCAGCGGGAGTTCTTCTCCCGTGCCGGTGACGCGTCGGCCCATGCCTTCCGGGTGGCCCCCTCGCCGCACACCGAGGTCACCCTGGCCGGCGGCTCGCTCGCGCCCGGCGCCGCCCGGGACCTCGTACGGGCCGCGCTCGTGGAGTGGTCCGGGCTCGGCCTCCCCGGCGCCGAGCAGCTAGCCGAACGCCTCGCCGAGGACGCGATACTCGTCGTCAGCGAACTGGTCACCAACGCCGTGGTGCACGCCGGCACCGACATCGGGCTGCTCTGCCGGCTGGAGGCGGGACCCGAGGGTTGCGCGGTGGTCGTCGAGGTCTCCGACCACCACCCCTCCCGCGCCCCGCGCGACGGCACCCCCGAACCGCCGTACGAGATCCCGGAGTACGGCCGTGGCCTGCGGCTGGTCGCGACGCTGGCCGACGCCTGGGGTGTGACGTACCGCAGGGGGACGAAGACCGTCTGGGCGCGGCTGGTGCCGGCCGTGCCGTACGACGCCGACGGCGTCCCCGGGACCGGCCTGGGCCTTCTGGAGGCCCTCGCCCCCGACCCGCAGCCCGTCGGCCATGACCACAGGGACGGCCCGTGCGGCCAGGACGGCCGGGACTGGCTCAACCGGGGTGCCCTCTCCTTCCTCGCCGAGGCCTCCGACCTGCTCGCCGGGCAGCTCGACGAGGACCTCGTCGCCGCGCTCACCAGCCAGCTGCTGGTGCCACGGCTCGCCGACTGGTGCGCGGTGTGGCTGGAGGACGAGCTGAGCGGCCGGGGCGGCGAGTGGCCCGGCGGGCCGGGACCCCGGCTGGCCCGGGCCTGGCACACCAGCGAGAACCGCGTCGAGGAACTGCGCCGGGCCCTGGAGAAGGAACCCCCCTGCCCGCCCGACGCGCTCAGCTCCGGACCCGCCCCCTTTCCCTGGCCCGGCGCGGTGCTCGGCCCGCACGGCATGGCCCTCGCCTACCGGCTGATCGCCGGCGGCCGCCCGCTGGGCACCCTGGTCATCGGGCGGGCCGGGCCGGAGGGCTTCCCCGACGAGGTCACCGGGCTCGTCGAGGACCTCGGCCGCCGGGTGGCGCTCGCCATCGGCGCGGCCCGCCAGTACGCCCGCCAGGCCACCATCAGCGCCGTCCTCCAGCGCGGCCTGCTGCCCGGCGCGGTCGCCCAGATCCCGGGCGTGCGCAGCGCCCTGGTGTACGAGCCGCGCGAGCAGGGCGGGCCGAGCGGCGACTTCTACGACCTGTTCCCGGCGGGCGACGGCCGCTGGTGCTTCGCCGTCGGCGACGTCCAGGGCAAGGGTCCGGAGGCGGCCGTGGTGATCGGTCTGGCCCGGCCCTGGCTGCGGCTGCTGGCCCGCGAGGGCTACGGCGTCGCCGATGTCCTCGACCGCCTCAACCAGCTCCTCCTCGACGACGCCACCGAGGCCGCCGACGCGGCCGCCCGCGCCTTCGTCGGCCCCGCCGGACCCACCGACGGCCCCCAGACCCGCTTCCTCTCCCTCCTCTACGGCGAGCTGGCCCCCTTCGAGGGCGGGGTGCGCTGCACCCTCGCCTCCGCCGGGCACCCGCTGCCGCTGCTCCTCGGGCCCGACGGCTCCGTCGCCACGGCCGCCCGCCCGCAGACCCTCCTCGGGGTCGTCGAGGACGTCACGTACACCTGCGACAGCCTGGAACTGCGCTCCGGCGACAGCCTGCTGTGCGTCACCGACGGGGTGACCGAGCGGCGCTCGGGATCGCGTCAGTTCGACGACGGCGACGGCCTCGCCACCGCGC
The DNA here is from genome assembly GCF_055591025.1 of Streptomyces sp. NPDC041784. NCBI lineage: Bacteria > Bacillati > Actinomycetota > Actinomycetes > Kitasatosporales > Streptomycetaceae > Streptomyces > Streptomyces sp. NPDC041784. The sequence continues at coordinate 230,331 of NZ_JBVJAB010000001.1, read as the reverse complement.
TGGCCGGGTGCGTGGGGCTCGACGCGGACCTGATCGCCGAGCGGATCCGCAGCCTCGTGCATGCCTTCGGCGAGCGGCCGCCGGAGGACGATCTGGCGCTGCTGGTGCTTCAGGCGGAGTAGGACGCCGGCGGGTGCTGGACAATGGAGGGCATGCCTTCCGCACTTCCCGACGGCGAGCCGGTCCCCGACGACGGCGCGCTCCCGGCGCACGCCCTCACCGGCGCCGCCGACCGCCCTCTCGGGTTCTACCTGCACGTTCCCTACTGCGCGACCCGCTGCGGGTACTGCGACTTCAACACGTACACCGCCACCGAGCTGCGCGGCACCGGCGGTGTCCTCGCCTCCCGCGAGAACTACGCCGACACCCTGATCGACGAGGTCCGCCTCGCCCGCAAGGTCCTCGGCGGCGACCCCCGCGAGGTCCGTACGGTCTTCGTCGGCGGCGGTACGCCGACCCTGCTGGCCGCCTCCGACCTGGTACGGATGCTCGGCGCGATCCGGGAGGAGTTCGGGCTGGCGCCCGACGCGGAGGTGACGACCGAGGCGAACCCGGAGTCCGTGGACCCGGCGTATCTCGCCACGCTCCGGCAGGGCGGCTTCAACCGGATCTCCTTCGGCATGCAGAGCGCCCGGCAGCACGTGCTCAAGGTCCTCGACCGCACCCACACGCCCGGGCGGCCCGAGCGTTGCGTGGCCGAGGCCCGGGCGGCGGGCTTCGAGCACGTCAACCTCGACCTGATCTACGGCACCCCGGGCGAGTCGGACGACGACTGGCGGGCGTCGCTGGACGCGGCGCTGGGGGCAGGACCGGACCACGTCAGCGCCTACGCCCTGATCGTCGAGGAGGGCACCCAGCTCGCCCGCCGCATCCGGCGCGGCGAGGTCCCGATGACCGACGACGACGTCCACGCCGACCGCTATCTGATCGCGGACGAGGTGATGTCGGCCGCCGGCTACGACTGGTACGAGGTCTCCAACTGGGCCACCTCGGAGGCGGGCCGCTGCCTCCACAACGAGCTGTACTGGCGGGGCGCCGACTGGTGGGGCGCCGGGCCGGGAGCGCATTCGCACGTCGGCGGGGTGCGGTGGTGGAACGTCAAGCATCCGGGGGCGTACGCGGCGGCGCTGGCCGGTGGGCGCTCGCCCGGGGCGGGGCGTGAGGTGCTGTCCGAGGAGGACCGGCGGGTCGAGCGGATCCTGCTGGAGCTGCGGCTGCGGGAGGGCGTGCCGCTGGCCCTGCTGCGGGAGCAGGGGCTCGCGGCGGCCTCGCGGGCGTTGTCGGAGGGGCTGCTGGCCCCGGGGCCGTACGAGGAGGGGCGGGCGGTGCTGACGCTGCGCGGGCGCCTGCTGGCGGACGCGGTGGTGCGGGACCTGGTGGACTGACCGGCTGGTGGACCGACCGGTGTCGGGTGGCTCACGGCGCCGGTCGGCTCACTGCGCCGTGACGAAGTCGATCAGTTCCTCGACCCGCCCCAGCAGCGCCGGCTCCAGGTCCTTGTAGGACCCCACCCGGGCCAGGATCGCCTGCCACACCGCCCCGGTGTTCTCGGACGGCCAGCCCAGCGCCCGGCACACCCCCGTCTTCCAGTCCTGGCCGTGCGGGACACGCGGCCAGTCCTCGATGCCCAGGGCCGACGGCTTCACCGCCTCCCAGATGTCGATGTACGGGTGGCCGACGACCAGCGCGTGCTCGCTCGTGACCGACCGCGCGATGCGCCACTCCTTCGTCCCCGGCACCAGATGGTCCACCAGGACGCCCAGCCGCGCGTCCGGGCCGGGCGCGAAGCCGGCGACGATCGCCGGCAGGTCGTCGACGCCCTCCAGGTACTCCACGACCACGCCCTCGATGCGCAGGTCGTCGCCCCAGACCTTCTCCACCAGCTCGGCGTCGTGCCGGCCCTCGACGTAGATGCGCCCGGCGCGCGCGACCCGCGCTCGGGCGCCGGGGACGGCGACCGAGCCGGAGGCGGTCCGGGTGGGCCGTACGGGAGCGGCGGAGGGCCTCACCAGGGTCACCACGCGGCCCTCCAGCAGGAAGCCGCGTGGTTCCAGCGGGAACACCCGATGCTTGCCGAAACGGTCCTCCAGGGTCACCGTGCCCGCCTCGCAGCGGATCACCGCGCCGCAGAAGCCGGTGCCGGGCTCCTCCACCACCAGGCCGGGCTCCGCCGGGACCTCGGGGACGGGCTTCGGCTTCTTCCAGGGAGGGGTCAGGTCGGCGGAGTACTGGCGCATTCGGATGACGATAGGAGAAGCCCCGGCCGGATCACCCCCCGATCACCGCGACACGCCGAAACGCGCCGCCAGCGCGTCCCGCTGCGCCCGGACGAACGCCGCGTCCACCACCGCCCCGTGACCGGGCACGTACAGCGCGTCCTCGCCGCCGAGGTCGAGCAGGCGGTCCAGGGCGGCCGGCCAGTGGGAGGGGACGGCGTCGGGTCCGGCCTGCGGTTCGCCGGACTCCTCGACCAGGTCGCCGCAGAAGACCACCTCGGGCGAACCGGAGGCCCCGGGGACGAGGACCACCAGGTCGTGGGCGGTGTGCGCCGGGCCGACGTTCGCCAGCAGCACCTGCCGGTCGCCGCCCAGATCGAGGGTCCACTCACCGCAGACCACATGGCGGGGCCGGACCAGGACGTCCGCGGCCTCCGTCGCCGTCGCCTCGTCCAGGCCGTTGCGCACCGCGTCCGCCCGCAGCTCCTCCGCCGGTACCGTCCCCAGTCCCACCGCCCCGAAGATCTCCGCGCCCGCGAACGCCGCCGCGCCGAACACATGGTCGAAGTGGGGATGGGTGAGCGCGACATGGGTCACACGTCCGCCGGTCAGCTCCTCGGCCTCGGCCCGCAGCCGCGCCCCCTCCGCCAGGCTCGAACCGGCGTCCACCAACAGGGCCTGGCCCGCCCCGACGACCAGCCCCGCCGTGCAGTCCCAGCCCGGCAGCCGGCACCGTCCGACCCCCGCCGCGACCCGTTCCCACCCCAGCTCTTCCCAAGTCACCGTCATACCGCGACGCTAACGGTACGACCCCCAGCCGTCGGCCGACCTTGCCCCGGGTGTACCCCACAGCCGTACACTGGCGGGGGAACGCTGGCACTCGTATGGGAAGAGTGCCAGGCGAGGCACTCCGGGGGACCGGGGGACGACGTCTGGAGGTGTGCGCGATGCTGAGCGAGCGACGGCTTCAGGTGCTGCGCGCCATCGTCCAGGACTATGTCGGCACCGAGGAGCCGGTGGGCTCCAAGGCGCTCACCGAGCGGCACAACCTCGGCGTCTCCCCGGCGACGGTCCGCAACGACATGGCCGCCCTGGAGGACGAGGGGTTCATCGCGCAGCCGCACACCAGTGCCGGGCGCATCCCCACCGACAAGGGCTACCGGCTGTTCGTCGACAAGCTGGCCGGCGTCAAGCCGATGACCGCGCCCGAGCGGCGGGCCATCCAGAACTTCCTCGACGGCGCCGTCGACCTCGACGACGTCGTGGCGCGCACGGTACGGCTGCTCGCGCAGCTCACCCGGCAGGTCGCCGTCGTGCAGTACCCCTCGCTGACCCGGTCCACCGTGCGCCACGTCGAGCTGCTGTCGCTCGCGCCCGCCCGGCTGATGCTCGTGCTGATCACGGACACCGGCCGGGTCGAGCAGCGGCTGGTGGACTGCCCGGCGCCCTTCGGGGAGGCCTCTCTGGCGGATCTACGCGCGCGGCTCAACAGCCGGGTCGCGGGCCGCCGGTTCAGCGATGTGCCGCGGCTGGTCGAGGACCTGCCGGACGCCTTCGAGGCCGACGACCGCGGCACGGTCTCGACGGTGCTCTCCACCCTGCTGGAGACGCTTGTCGAGGAGAACGAGGAGCGGCTGATGATCGGCGGTACCGCCAATCTCACCCGCTTCGGACATGACTTTCCCCTCACCATCCGGCCCGTCCTGGAGGCCCTGGAGGAGCATGTCGTGCTCCTCAAGCTCCTGGGCGAGGCCGGGGATTCGGGCATGACCGTACGCATCGGTCACGAGAACGCCTACGAGGGACTCAACTCCACTTCCGTGGTGTCGGTCGGCTACGGTTCGGGCGGCGAGGCAGTCGCCAAGCTCGGCGTGGTCGGACCGACCCGCATGGATTACCCGGGAACGATGGGAGCGGTACGAGCGGTGGCACGGTACGTCGGACAGATCCTGGCGGAGTCCTAAGTGGCCACGGACTACTACGCCGTTCTAGGCGTGCGCCGCGACGCGTCGCAGGATGAGATCAAGAAGGCCTTCCGCCGGCTCGCCCGCGAGCTGCACCCGGACGTCAACCCGGATCCGAAGACCCAGGAGCGGTTCAAGGAGATCAACGCCGCCTACGAGGTGCTGTCGGACCCGCAGAAGAAGCAGGTCTACGACCTCGGCGGCGACCCCCTCTCCCAGGCGGGCGGCGCCGGCGCGGGCGGCTTCGGGGCCGGTGGCTTCGGCAACTTCTCCGACATCATGGACGCGTTCTTCGGTACGGCGTCCCAGCGCGGTCCGCGCTCGCGCACCCGGCGCGGCCAGGACGCGATGATCCGGCTGGAGGTGGAGCTCGAGGAGGCCGCCTTCGGCACGACCAAGGACATCCAGGTCGACACGGCGATCGTCTGCTCCACCTGCAGCGGCGAGGGTGCCGCCCCCGGCACCACCGCCCAGACCTGCGACATGTGCCGCGGCCGCGGCGAGGTGTCCCAGGTGACCCGGTCCTTCCTGGGCCAGGTCATGACCTCCCGCCCCTGCCCCCAGTGCCAGGGCTTCGGCACCGTCGTCCCCACCCCGTGCCCGGAGTGCGCGGGCGACGGACGGGTCCGCTCGCGCCGCACGCTCACGGTGAAGATCCCCGCCGGTGTCGACAACGGCACCCGGATCCAGCTCGCGGGCGAGGGCGAGGTCGGCCCCGGCGGAGGTCCCGCCGGTGACCTGTACGTCGAGATCCACGAGCTGCCGCACGCGATGTTCCAGCGGCGCGGTGACGACCTGCACTGCACGGTGACCCTCCCGATGACCGCGGCCTCCCTCGGCACCAAGGTGCCGCTGGAGACGCTGGACGGCCTGGAGGAGGTCGACATCCGGCCCGGCACCCAGTCCGGCCAGTCGATCCCGCTGCACGGCCGGGGCGTCACGCATCTGCGCGGCGGCGGGCGCGGCGACCTCATCGTCCATGTCGAGGTGCAGACGCCGACCAAGCTCGACCCGGAGCAGGAGCGGCTGCTGCGGGAGCTGGCCAAGCTGCGGGGCGAGGAGCGGCCGCAGGGGCAGTTCCAGCCGGGGCAGCAGGGGCTGTTCTCGCGGCTGAAGGACGCCTTCAACGGGCGGTGACGCCGCCGAACCGGAGCGGGAAGGGCACCTCGGCACCGGCCGAGTTGCCCTGACCGGCACGGGCGAAAGTCGGCATGTGCCGAAGGGAAGGCCCGATTCGGACTTGTTCGGAGGACGTGACAACATGCCGTCATGTCCTCCGCGCTGACCGATCTCTTCCCTCACCCGATCGTGCAGGCCCCCATGGCGGGCGGTGTCTCCCTCCCGCAGCTCGCCGCCGCCGTGTCCGAGGCCGGCGGGCTCGGGTTCCTCGCCGCCGGGTACAAGACGGCCGACGGCATGTACCAGGAGATCAAGCAGATCCGCGGACTCACCGGCCGCCCGTTCGGCGTGAACCTCTTCATGCCGCAGCCGGAGCACCCCGGTGCGGGCACCGGCTCCACCGCGACGGCCGGCGCCGCGCCCTTCGACGCCGGCGCCGTCCAGGTCTACGGCGAGCAGCTCGCCGGCGAGGCCGCCTGGTACGAGACCGAGCTGGGCGACCCGGACAGCGGCCGCGACGACGGCTACGACGCCAAGATCGCCGTACTGCTGGACGACCCGGTGGCGGTGGCGTCCTTCCATTTCGGCGTCCCGAGCGGTGACACGCTGGAGTCGCTGCGCCGGGCCGGAACGTTCACCCTGGTCACCGTGACCTCCGCCGAGGAGGCCGTGGCCGTGGAGCGGGCCGGCGCCGACGCGGTGATCGTGCAGGGTGTGGAGGCCGGCGGCCACCAGGGCACCCACAAGGACATCCCCGAGAACGACGGCTCCGGCATCGGACTGCTCTCCCTGATCGCCCAGGTCCGTGAGTCCGTGAGCCTGCCGATGGTCGCCGCCGGCGGCCTGATGCGCGGCAGCCAGATCGCCGCGGTCCTCGCGGCCGGCGCGAGCGCGGCCCAGCTGGGCACCGCGTTCCTCGCCACCCCCGAGTCGGGCGCGCACGCTGTGCACAAGCAGGCGCTCACCGACCCGCTGTACGTGCGCACCGAGCTGACCCGCGCCTTCTCCGGCCGCCCGGCCCGCGGCCTGGTCAACCGCTTCCTGCGCGAGCACGGCCCGTACGCCCCCGCCGCCTACCCCGAGGTCCACCACCTCACCTCGCCGCTGCGCAAGGCGGCCGCCAAGGCGGGCGACGCGCAGGGCATGGCGCTGTGGGCCGGACAGGGCCACCGGATGGCCCGGGAGCTGCCGGCCGGGGAGCTGGTGGAGGTCCTGCTGGCCGAACTCGCGCAGGCGCGGACAGCGTTGTCCGAGTTCCCGTTGGACGGGGGCGGCGAGCGATGACCGCGCCGGTCTTCGTCGTCGAGGAACTCCCCGCCGGCCGGGCCGAGTTCGTGCTCGACGGCACCGAGGGGCGGCACGCCGTGTCCGTGAAGCGGCTGCGGGCCGGCGAGGAGGTCGTCCTCACCGACGGAGCCGGCCGCTGGGCGCGGGGCGAGGTCGTCGCCGCCGAGGGCAAGGACCGGCTCGTGGTGAGCCTGGACGACGTCGTCGAGGAGCCCGTCGAGTCGCCCCGGATCACCGTCGTCCAGGCCCTCCCCAAGGGCGACCGGGGGGAGCTGGCCGTCGAGACCATGACCGAGACCGGTGTCGACCGCATCGTGCCGTGGGCCGCCGCCCGCTGCATCACCCAGTGGAAGGGCGAGCGCGGGCTGAAGGCGCTCGCCAAGTGGCGGGCCACGGCCCGCGAGGCCGGCAAGCAGTCCCGCCGGGTCCGCTTCCCCGAGGTCACCGACGCGGCGACCGGCAGACAGGTGGCGGAGCTGCTCGCACGGGCCGACTTCGCCGCCGTCCTGCACGAGGACCGCGACTACGGCAGCGAACCCCTCGCCACCGCCCCGCTGCCCGCCGAGGGCGAGATCGTGCTCGTCGTCGGACCCGAAGGCGGCGTCTCCCCCGAGGAGCTGGCGCTCTTCGAGGAGGCGGGCGCGAAGGCGTACCGGCTGGGCCGCAGCGTCCTGCGCACCTCCACCGCCGGCACGGCCGCCACCGCCCTCCTCCTGGGACGCACCGGCCGCTGGTCCTGACCTTCGAGGAGGACACCGTGGAACTCGCCCAAGTACGGCTGCTGGTCACCGACTTCGCCGCCTGCTACCGCTTCTACGCCGACGTCCTCGGCCTCCGGCCGCAGTCCGGGGCGGCGACGGGACCGTACGAGAAGTTCAGCCCCGCCGCGGGCTCGGCCGGGATCGCCATCCAGGACCGGGCGATGATGGCCGAGATCCTCGGCGAGCTGGGCGAGCCGGCGAACGGCCACCGCTCGCTGGTGGCGCTGCGGGTCGACGACCTCGACGCCTACTGCGCGCGGATCATCGCCCGGGGCGCCGAACTGATCCACGGCCCCGCCCCGATGACCGACCGGATGCGGGTCGCCCACCTCAAGGACCCGGAGGGCAATCTCGTGGAGCTTCAGGAGTGGCTGCTGCTGCGCGGCTGAGGGCCGCGCCGGCGAGCAGCTCCCAGCCGTCCACCTCGCCGTCGTACGGCAGCAGTCCGTGCCGACGGGCCTCGTCGACCAGGGCGCGGACGACGCCGGGTTCGTGGAGGTTGAGGTGGTGGTCGCGGTCGCCCACCCCGCCGGAGTGCGTGTACGCGCCGTCGCTGGCGTACCGGCCGGGACCGGAGCGGAAGACGATCCGGGTGCGCACGCCGTCGCGGTGCAGGGTGAGGACCTCCGCGCAGGGCTGATCGCCGCCGTGCAGATGGCGGACCGTCCACAGATAGCTGGTGGTCTCGTCGACGACGAGTGTTCTCGTACGGCGGCTGTCACGCATGGGCCCAGGCTAGGCGGCCGGGCAGCGGTGGGGCGCGGGGTTTTCCGTCGGGGTGAGCTGGACGTCCTCGCGGCGGACGGCGAAGGACTCGGGGAGGCTGCTGCCCTGGCGGGACGGGTCCCAGAGCCAGATCCAGTCGCCGGACGTGCCGAAGGTGACGACCGGGCGGCCGGTGACGGCGGGGCCGTACTCCACGGGGATCGGCTTGCCCGGCTCCAGGAGGCGCAAGCAGACGAAGCGGCCGTGCAGGCCGAAGTAGGCCGGGGGCGCGGTGCCCTCGCGGGCCGCGTTCTCGGCGGCCCGGCCGGCGGCGCTCGCGGCCTGCTCGGTCCCGAGGGCGATCGCGGACAGCGTGTAGACCACGGCCAGCAGGGTGGTGAGGACGATCGCGAAGAAGCGGTTGGTGCCGTCCCGGCCCAGGTGCAAGTGGCGCAGCCAGCCCACCAGGGCCACACAGAGCAGCACGCTGCCCAGCGCGAGCGCCATGGGCCGGGCGGCGGCCGCGTAGCCGCCGAGGGTCTCCGACGGCACCGCGTCCCGGCGGATGTCGAAGCGGTCCAGGTAGGCGCCCTGCATCTGCCCGCCGAGCCAGCCGACCAGCGGCCACAGCACCGGCACCGACAGCGGCACCAGCCAGGCGGCGTGCCGGGTGAAGAACGTCCGGCGCAGCGCCAGCACCACCCCCGTGCCCACGAAGGCGCCCCCGGCCAGGACGAGCAGACCCGCCCCCATGCCGCGGGGGCCGAGGTCCCGGCCGACCAGCGCGCCGAACGCGGCCAGCGCCGAGGTCCCCGCGAGCCCGGCCGCCCACTGGACGCGGCGCGGGCGGTCCCGGGTCTCCTTCGCCATCCGGCCCAGCGGCAGCGCGCCCGCCGTGCTCAGCAGCAGCGGCAGCGCCTTCCAGGGGCCGTCCGCCCACACGGCGGCCAGGCCGCAGACGACCGCGAGCAGGATGCCGGCCGCGCCCGCCACCAGCCAGGGCAGCTCCTCCCGGCGGTTCCACGGGTGCGTGTCGGAGTTCCCCGGGAGCCGTAGTCCGTGCCGGGCCGGGTCGAACTCCCGCCCGCCCAGCGCCCGTGCCGCCAGCTCCGCACGGGCGGCCTCCCGTGAGCCCGGACCGGCCGGGACGGTCACCGCGCGCTGTTCGTCGGCGGCGCCGAGCCAGGTCCGCAGGCGGGCGGCGGCCGTCCGCAGCGGGCCGTGCGCCGGAAGGGCGCGGTGCAGGGCGTACGTCGTCCGGGGCGGGCGCTCGTGCTCGACGAGCGCCGCGTCCCGCACCCACGCGCCCAACGCGGCCTGGGTCACCAGCCGTTCGAGTTCGGCGACGGCCGTGCGGACCGCGCCGAAGCGGGCGCCGTGCAGCCGGACCTCGACGGCCAGCGCGGTGCGCGGCCCGGCCTCGGCCGTGGCCCGCTCGTCGGCCCGCGCCGCGCGTACCGTCCAGCCCCGCTCCTCGAACAGGGCGGTGGCGTAGGCGACTTCGTCGGGCTGGTCGACGACGTCCACCAGGATCCGCACCCGGCGCCGGCGGGGTGGGGCCGGGGGACCGGCGGGCGGCTCGGCGGCGGGTCCGGTGGCCGGTCCTGTGGTCGCCGGAGTCTCGCCGTCGTCACCGGTGGGGCCGGGCCGTCGGGGTGGTGCGGTGGTCAACGGTCCTCCGGGGGGCGGCGGTTACGGATTCCGGGGCGGCACCCGGGTGCGCGGGGGGACACCCGACGGTGACGACACCCGATTGTGACGTGCCCCGTGCCAGGAGTGGCCGTATGAGCCCTACCGCGGCCGACGGGACGGTGGCAGGCTGCCCTCCATGCGGGCATTACGGCGGATTTGGGGTCGGCCGCGCGGGCTGCGCGCGGCCGGCCTGGCGGGGCTCGCGGCCGTGGCCGTGGGCGGGCTGGCGGCGTGCGAACCGGGCGGGCTGAGCGCGATGTCCGTGGCGTACACCACCGACCTGGCGGCGACGGCCGAGATCGAGCGGCGGGACGTGGACGTGCGCTGGCTGACGTGCACGGCGGACTACGACGGCGACCGGGGCGCGGAGACGATCGCCTCCGTGGACTGCACGGGCGAGACCGGCGACGGGCGGGACATCACCGTCACCGGCAAGGTCACCCGGGCCGTCAACGGCGCCTGCGTCCGCGGTGACCTGGCCGCCGACGTCGGCAAGAAGCAGCTGTTCCGGGTCAGCGGGCTCGGGGACTGCAAGTCCGCGAGCCCCTCGCCGGTCGATCCGCCCGGCACCGGAAGCTCCGGCGGCTCCGGTGGCTCCGGCGCGGAGCCCACGGTCACCGTGACCGTCACCGAGACGGTGTGGTGCCGGGAGGGGAAGGCGGGGTGCGGTCCCGTCGAGGGCAAGTGAGCCGACGGCGAGTGAATCGACGGCGGGTGGGGCGACGGCGGGTGAGCCGCGCAAAGGGAGGGAAAGAGAACTGATCGAAACCCCTGACCTGCGGTCCCGCCGTTGCCTACAGTGATCGGGTGACCCAGCCCGCGACGCCTGCCGCTTACCTCAGATTCCCGCATCCGCACGGCGAGTCGGTGGCCTTCGCCGCCGAGGACGACGTGTGGCTGGCGCCCCTCGACGGGGGACGCGCCTGGCGGGTCAGCGCCGACAACGTTCCGGTCTCGCTGCCCCGGATCTCTCCCGACGGCACCACCGTCGCTTGGACCTCCACCCGCGACGGCGCCCCCGAGGTGCACATCGCCCCGGTCGACGGCGGACCCTCGACCCGGCTCACGTACTCGGGCGCCGCGGGCACCCGGGTGCGCGGCTGGACCCCGGACGGCCGGGTTCTCGCCCTCAGTGCCCACGACCAGGCGAGCCCGCGCCGCACCTGGGCCCGCGCGATCCCGCTCGACGGCGGACCGGCCACGACCCTGCCGTACGGCCCGGTCGGCGGCGTCGCCCACGGACCGCACACCGTGCTGCTGTCCGCGCCGATGGGCCGCGAGGCCGCCCACTGGAAGCGCTACCGGGGCGGCACGGCAGGCAAGCTGTGGATCGACCGGGACGGCGACGGCCAGTTCGTCCGGCTGCACGGCGAACTCGACGGGAACATCGAGTACCCGGTGTGGGCGGGGGAGAGGATCGCGTTCCTCTCCGACCACGAGGGCACCGGCGCGCTCTACTCCTCCCTCGCCGACGGCTCCGACCTGCGCCGGCACACCCCGCTCGAGGGCTTCTACGCCCGGCAGGCGGCGGGGGACGGCACGCGGATCGCGTACACCTGCGCCGGCGAGCTGTGGATCCTCGACGACCTGGACGGCGCCGAGCCCCGCCGCCTCGACGTACGGCTCGGCGGCCAGCGCACCGACCGCCGGCCGTACCCGATCACCCCCTCTCGCTGGCTGGGCGGGGCCGCCCCGGACCACACCGCCCGCGGCAGCGCCGTGGAGGTGCGCGGCGCCGTCCACTGGATCACCCACCGCTCCGGGCCCGCCCGCGCGCTCGCCGCCCGGCCCGGAGTGCGCGCGCGGCTGCCGCGCACCTTCCGCACGGAGGGCGAGGAGTGGGTGGTGTGGGTGACGGACGCCGAGGGCGAGGACGCCCTGGAGTTCGCGCCGGCCACCGGACCGGCCCCCGGCGCCACCCCGCGTCGGCTCGCGGCCGGCCGGCTCGGACGGGTCCTGGAGCTGGCCATGGCGCCCGACGGCAGCCGGGCCGCCGTCGCCGCGCACGACGGGCGGCTGCTGCTCGTCGAACGGGAGAGCGGTGAGGTCCGCGAGGTCGACCGCAGCGCCGACGGCGAGGTGTCCGACCTGGTCTTCTCGCCCGACTCGGCCTGGCTCGCCTGGGCGCACCCCGGGCCGCGCCCGCTCGCCCAGCTCAAGCTCGCCAACGTCACCGACCTGTCGGTCACCGAGGCGACCCCGCTGCGCTTCCGTGACTACGCGCCCGCCTTCACCCTCGACGGCAAGCACCTGGCGTTCCTGTCCACCCGCGCCTTCGACCCGGTCTACGACGAGCACGCCTTCGACCTCTCCTTCATCGAGGGCGCCCGCCCGCACCTGATCACCCTGGCCGCCACCACCCCTTCGCCGTTCGGACCGCAGCGGCACGGCCGTCCCTTCGAGACGCCCGACAAGGACGAGACCCCCGACAGCGAGGGCACCCCGGCCACCCGGATCGACCTCGACGGCCTGGCCGACCGGATAGTGCCCTTCCCGGTCGAGGCCGGCCGCTACTCCGGGCTCGCCGCCGCCAAGGACGGCGTGCTGTGGCTGCGCCACCCGGTGCGCGGGGTCCTCGGCGCCTCCCGCGCCACACCCGACGACCCCGATCCGCACACCGAGCTGGAGCGCTACGACCTCGCCCAGCAGCGCCTCGAACACCTCGCCGCCGACGCGGACGGCTTCGAGGTCAGCGGCGACGGCAAACGGCTGCTGCTGTGGACCGACGGCAAGCTGAAGGTCGTCCCCAGCGACCGGCGCGCCTCCGGCGACGAGGACAGCGACAGCAACATCACCGTCGACCTCGCCCGGATCCGGCAGACCGTCGACCCGGCCGCCGAGTGGCGGCAGATGTACGACGAGACCGGCCGCGTCATGCGGGACAACTTCTGGCGCGCCGACCTGGGCGGGGTGGACTGGGACGGCGTCCTCGACCGCTACCGCCCGGTCCTGGACCGGGTCGCCACCCACGACGACCTCGTCGACCTCCTCTGGGAGGTGCACGGCGAGCTGGGCACCTCGCACGCCTACGTCTCCCCGCGCGGCGGCTACGGCCGGGGCCCCCGGCAGGGGCTGCTCGGCGCGGACATCACCCGGCACGCGGACGGCAGTTGGCGCATCGACCGGATCCTGCCCTCGGAGACCTCCGACCCCGACGCCCGCTCCCCGCTCGCCGCGCCCGGCGTCGCGGTGCGTGCCGGGGACGCGATCGCCGCCGTCGCCGGGCATCCGGTGGACCCGGTGACCGGCCCCGGACCGCTGCTCGTCGGTACGGCGGGCAAGCCGGTGGAGCTGACGATCTCGCCGTCCGGCGGGGGTGATCCCCGGCACGCGGTGGTCGTGCCGATCGCCGACGAGGAGGCGCTGCGCTACCACGCGTGGGTCGCGGACCGGCGGGCGTACGTCCACGAGGTGTCCGGCGGCCGGCTCGGGTATCTGCACGTGCCCGACATGCAGGCGCCCGGCTGGGCCCAGATCCACCGGGACCTGCGGATCGAGGTGGCCCGGGAGGGGCTGGTCGTCGATGTGCGGGAGAACCGGGGCGGGCACACCTCGCAGCTGGTCGTGGAGAAGCTGGCACGGCGGATCGTCGGCTGGGACGTGCCGCGCGGGATGCGGGCGTCCAGTTACCCGGAGGACGCGCCCCGGGGGCCCGTCGTCGCCGTCGCCAACGAGTTCTCCGGGTCGGACGGGGACATCGTGAACGCGGCGATCAAGGCGCTCGGGATCGGGCCCGTGGTGGGTACGCGCACCTGGGGCGGCACCATCGGGATCGACAGCCGGTACCGGCTCGTCGACGGGACGCTCGTCACCCAGCCCAAGTACGCGATCTGGCTGGAGGGTTACGGGTGGGGAGTGGAGAACCACGGTGTCGACCCCGACGTCGAGGTGATCTGCCGTCCCCAGGACTACGCGGCGGACCGGGACGTCCAGCTCGACGCGGCGGTGTCCCTGGCGCTGGCCGCCCTGGAATCGACGCCGGCGAAGGTCCCGCCCACGGCACCCTGATCCGGCGCCGCACCCCCCACCCGCCCGGGAGAAAGGTGAACGACCACCAGCCGCTCCGGCGTTTGAGGACGAGGCCCGCCCGCGGTCCCGGTCCCGCTCGCTACGATGCCCCCAGGAGATCACCAGCGAGGGGAGCAGCCGTATGGCAGGCGAGCCGCAGGACGACTGTCTGTTCTGCAAGATCGTGGAGGGGCACATCCCGGCGACGATCGTGCGGGAGACGGAGACGACCGTCGCGTTCCGGGACATCAACCCCCAGGCGCCCACCCACGTCCTGGTGATCCCGAAGGTGCACTACGAGACCGCCGCCGCCCTCGCCGCCGCCGAACCCGTGATCGCCGCGGACCTGCTGCGCGAGGCCCAGTCCGTCGCCGACGAGGACAAGCTGGAGAGCTACCGCATCGTCTTCAACACCGGCAGCGGCGCCGGCCAGACCGTCTGGCACGCCCACGCGCACGTCCTCGGAGGCCGCGGCCTCCAGTGGCCCCCCGGGTGACCCACCATGTCCGTACGTGAACTGGTCGTCCTCGGCACCGCCAGCCAGGTCCCGACCCGGCACCGCAACCACAACGGCTACCTGCTGCGCTGGGACGGCGAGGGCATCCTCTTCGACCCGGGCGAGGGTACCCAGCGCCAGATGCTGCGGGCCGGGGTCGCCGCGCACGATCTGAACCGGATCTGTGTGACGCACTTCCACGGCGACCACTCCCTCGGGCTCCCCGGGGTGATCCAGCGGATCAACCTCGACAAGGTCCCGCACCCGGTCACCGCCCACTACCCGCGTTCGGGGCAGCGCTTCTTCGACCGGCTCCGGTACGCCACCGCCTACCGCGAGACCGTCGGCGTCACCGAGGCGCCGGTGGACGAGGACGGCCCGCTGGCCACCGCGTCCTCGTACACGCTGGAGGCCCGCAGGCTCTCGCACCCGGTGGAGTCCTACGGCTACCGGATCGTCGAGCCCGACGGGCGCCGCATGCTGCCCGAGCGGCTCGCCGCGCACGGCATCAGGGGCGCGGACGTCGGCCGGATCCAGAAGGAGGGGGCCATCGGGGACGTCCGGCTGGAGGACGTCAGCGAGGAGCGGCGCGGGCAGCGGTTCGCGTTCGTCATGGACACCCGGCTGTGCGACGGCGTGGACGAACTGGCGGAGGGCGCCGACATGCTCGTCATCGAGTCGACGTTCCTCGACGAGGACGTGCAACTCGCGGTCGAGCACGGGCATCTGACGGTGGGCCAGGCGGCGGGCGTGGCCCGGGACGCCGGGGTGCGCCATCTCGTGCTCACGCACTTCAGTCAGCGCTACTCCGAGCCTGGGGGCACCTCCCGGACGGAGTCTGGGGGAGAGTTCGAGCGGCAGGCGAGGGCCGCCGGCTTCGAGGGCGAGCTGACCGTCGCGCACGACCTGCTGCGGGTGCCGCTACCGAAACGCCGGTAAAGCACCCGTACGATGCTTTGATGCCCCTCCCGAAAGCTGAACTGCACCTGCACATCGAAGGCACCCTGGAGCCGGAGCTGGCCTTCGAGCTGGCCGCCCGCAACGGGGTCGCGCTGCCCTACGCCGACACCGAGGCGCTCCGTGAGGCGTACCGGTTCGAGGACCTCCAGTCGTTCCTGAACCTGTACTACGAACTGATGGCCGTGCTCCGCACCGAGCGCGACTTCGAGGACCTCGCGCGCGCCTACCTGACCCGCGCCGCCGCGCAGGGCGTACGGCACGCGGAGATCTTCTTCGACCCGCAGGCCCATCTCGCCCGGGGTGTCGGCATGGGCACGGTGGTGGAGGGCCTGTGGCGCGCGCTGGGCAGCAGCGAGGCCGACCACGGCGTCTCGACCCGGCTGATCCTGTGCTTCCTGCGGGACGAGTCCGCCGAGTCGGCCCTGGAGACCCTGGACGCGGCGAAGCCCTACCTCGACCGGATCACCGGGATCGGGCTGGACTCCGCGGAGGTCGGGCATCCGCCGGTGAAGTTCCGCGAGGTGTACGAGGCGGCCGCCGCGCTGGGGCTGCGCCGGGTGGCGCACGCGGGGGAGGAGGGGCCGCCGGAGTACATCACCGAGGCCCTCGACGTCCTCGGCGTCGAGCGCGTCGACCACGGCCTGAGGTGTATGGAGGACCCGGCCCTCGTCGAGCGGCTGGTGCGCGAGCGGATCCCGCTGACGCTGTGTCCGCTGTCCAACGTCCGGTTGCGCACCGTCGACACCCTCGCCGACCACCCGCTGCCGGCCATGCTCGACGCCGGGCTGCTGTGCACGGTCAACTCCGACGACCCCGCCTACTTCGGCGGTTACGCGGGCGACAACTTCGACGCCGTACGCACCACCCTCGGTCTGGGCGAGGAGCGCCTGCGCGAGCTGGCCCGCAACTCCTTCACCGCGTCCTTCCTGGAGGACGACGAGGAACTGCGGGCGCGGTATCTCGCGGAGGTCGACGCCTACGTCTTCTAGGACCTGGGCGTGATCGGCCGGGCAGGTCCTGGCAGGCGTCGTGGTCAGTCCTGGTGGACGCGGTCCACCAGGATGTCGATGACGAGCGGGGTGCGCGGGCCGAAGCTCAGCAGCACGCCGTCCTCCAGGTCGACGACCCTGCGGTTCAGGCCGGCCGGGGTCTGGGCGATGCCGGGGATCTGGAGGAGGCCGTCGAGGCCGCCGACCGACTCCAGGCCCTTGGTCATCATCAGGATGACGTCCGGCTGTGCCTGGGCCAGGGCCTCGGTGGTGATCGGGGTGAAGGGGCGGTCCAGGCCCGCGTCCGTGCCGGCGTCCACCGCGCCCGCCGCGTCCAGCAGTGAGTCGGCGCCCGACCCCTTGCCGCCGATCAGATAGACGGCCGCGCTGCCGCGCATGTAGAGGAACGCGACCTTGGGCCTGCTGCCCTCGGGCACCGCGGCGCGGGCGGCGGTGAGGTCGGCGTTCATCCGCGCGTTGAGCGCCTTGCCGGCCGCCGGGACGCCGAGTGCCTGGGCGATCCGCGTGGTGCGGGTGGTGACGTCGGAGAGTTTCGTCGCCGGATCGAGGACGACGACGGGGACCCCGGCGTCCCGGATCTGGTCGATGGCCTCCTTGGGGCCGGTGTCCGTGTCGGCCAGCACCACGGTCGGCCTCAGCGACAGCACGCTCTCCGCGCTCACGTCGTGCGCCTTGGTGACCTGGGGGAGCTTCTTCGCCTCCTCGAAGGTGGCGGTGATGTCCCGGCCGACGACCCGGTCGCCGAGCCCGAGCGTGAACACGATCTCCGCGACACCGCCGTTGAGCGGCAGGATGCGCGAGGTGTCCGTCACGGTCACCTTCCGCCCGTCGGAGGAGTCGACGGTCACCGGCAACTCCGGTGCGGGCGCCGTGCCTTCGAGGGGGACGAGGGTGTTCTCGGCGAGCCGCTTCTGGGCGGCGGCGGCCCGGGCGCTCGCGGACCGCGGGGTCGCCTCCGTTCCCGTGCCTCCCGTGCCTCCCGCGGCGCCCGTGGAGCTTGTGGCGCAGGCCCCGGTCAGCAGGGCGAGGGCCAGCCCGAGGGCGGCGAGGCCCCTCCTCGTTCCGCGTCTCTCCGGCCGGCGTCCCCGGGGTGCGCGCATGGCTTTTCCTCTCCGTTCGGCTGGCACTCAATTGAGTATTAGTTTAGGTTAGGCTTCCCTTAGTGTCGCGTGGTGGGGGTTTTCCATGGCAGGCCCAAGTGGCGTACGCGGTCGCGGAGTTGGCTGTCTCCTCGCGGTCGTGTCGGCGTCCGCTCTCCTGCTTCCGATGGCCTCGCCGGCGGTGGCCGCGGGTGGCTCGGCGACCGGGCCCGAGGGGCAGAAACTCACCGTGTCCAAGTCGTCCGGCCTTGCCGCGGCGGGCGAGACGGTCACCGTGACCGGCTCCGGCTACCACACCGAGAAGGGCATCTACGTCGCCTTCTGCGTCGACAACGGGGCCGGGAAGACGCCCACGCCCTGTGTCGGCGGCGTCGACATGTCCGGTGAGTCGGGCGCTTCTGTGTGGATCTCCTCCAACCCGCCTTCCTACGGCGAGGGGTTGGCCAAGCCCTACGGCGGCAGCGCGCACAAGGGCACCTTCAGCGTGCGGATCAAGGTGCGCGCCAAGGACGCCAACACCGACTGCACGGCGTCCGGGGTTACCTGTTCCGTCATCACCCGCAACGACCACACCCGGGGCGGGGACCAGAGCCAGACCGTGCGGATCCCGGTGACCTTCGGGACGGCGGGCTCGACGACCGGCGGCTCGGGTTCCTCGGCCACGCCGAGCGCGAGCGCGACCGGTTCGACGGCCGCGACCGGCGGCACCGGCACCACCAAGGCGGCCGACGGGGCCGCCGACGGCTCGATGGCCGGCACCGGGTCCGACCTCGCGCTGCCCGGCGGGCTCACCGCGGCCGGGCTGGTGGCGGCCGGCGCGGGCGCCTGGTTCTGGGCGCGTCGCCGCCGTACCGGATCCCCGAACGCGAGCTGAGGCGACCCGAACGCACGCCGGCGGGACCGAGCTGACACGACCTCATATCCCAGAGGGAGAACCGAATATGGCGAAGAGACCCGGCGCCGTCGCCCTGGTGGCCGGCGCCCTGTTCGCGCTGAACGCACCGACCGCGGCGGCCGACCAGGAGTCGCCCGCGCAGGTCTCCGGGGGGCACGCGGACTGGACCCTGACCGCCGGGGACGTCTCGCTCGACGTGACCGCGCCCGCCGTGCGGACCGCGTCCGGTCGCGCCTCCTTCCCCGCCCTCGGCGGTGACGCCGACCTCGGAACCGGCGCCGCCGAGGTGGAGTTGGGCGGTGTCGCCCGCCTCGCCGGGGCGGCGGAGCGGCCCCTCGTCCTGGCCGGACTGCGGCTGCGGCTGACCGGTGGCGGTGGCGATGGCGGCAGCCGTGGCGAGGGTGAGGGCGAGCTGTACGCCCGTACGGTCGTCGACGGGCGGGCCCGCGAACTGGCGCTGGCCGACGTGGCCGAGGCGGAACCCGCCGTACGGGCCATCGGTGTCACCTGGACCGGACTGCGGGCCTCGCTCACCGAGGAGGGCGCGGCGCTGCTGTCCGCCTGGAGCGGCGGCGCGTTCGCGGCCGGGGACGCGCTCGGCTCGTTCGACGTGACCGTGGGGACCGCGCGGGCCGAGGAGCCCGCCGCGCCCGGGACGACCCCGCAGGCGTCCCCGAGCGCCGAGGGGCGGCCCGGGGGCGCCGCGCAGGAGGCCGGGGCCCAGCAGGGGAATCCCGCCGCCGCGCTCGCTCACCCCACCCTCATGGCGGGGGCCGAACAGACGGTCACCGGCACGGGGTTCGCGCCCGGCGCCGTCGTGCTGGTCGCGATCGACGGCGACACGCGGTACCAGGCGGTGGCCGACGCGGAGGGCCGGATCGCGCGGACCTTCCCGGTGTACGCCAACGCCGCCGAAGGTGAACACGCCGTGGAGCTGACCGCCGTCGGAACCGCCGGCGCGGGAACCGTCAGCGGCGGTGAACAGGGCCTCGCCGAAGCCCGGTTCGGGGTCGAGGCCCCGAACTGACCGCCGTGTCAGGCAGCGTGCAGTCGCTTGGAGGAGCGGGCCGTCCGGTCCGCTCCTCGGCATGCCCGAAATCCCTTGCCGGGCAGGTCAGTTGGGGATTTTTGCACTCCGTTGACAAGCAGTCCGCATCCGTACTTAGGTTTGCCTTACCTAAGTTCGAACTGGCGAAGTTCGGACCCCCGACAGGAAAGGTCTCGCCATGAGAGTCCCCACCCCCCGTACCGCCGCCCGCGCCGCGCTCGCCGTCGGTGCCTCCGCCGCACTGACCCTCGGCCTGGCCACCTCCGCCTCCGCCGCCACCGCGACCCGCACGATCGTCGACGGCAGCACGACCTACAACCTGTCGCTCACCGCCCCCGACACCGCCTCCGCCGCCGGCCAGGTCATCACCGTCACCGGCTCCGGCTACAACACCGGCCAGGGCATCTACGTCGGCCTGTGTGTCGTCGACGGCGTCCAGGGCGCGAACAAGCCGACCCCCTGCCTCGGCGGCCAGGACGAGTCCGGCTCCACCGGCGCCTCGCACTGGGTCAACAACGTCTTCGGCGGCCTGTTCGCCAACAGTTCCAGGTTCGGCACCGGCGGCACCTTCAGCGCGCAGATCTACGTCAAGGCCACCCTCGACGACGGCCGGGTCTGCGGCGAGGACGTGACCTGCGCGATCGTGACCCGCGCCGACCACTTCGACACCAACGACCGCACGTACGACGTCCACGCCCCGATCACCTTCCAGTGACGGCCGGCTGAACGTCGGCCGGGCCGGACCTCGCGCGGCGGGGTCCGGCCCCCGCGGCGTTCGGCGGCGCGTCGCGCGTACGCGACCAGTGAGGAACACTCCCATGCAGCACAGACGCCCGGCGGCGCTGCTCGGCGCCGCCGCTCTCGTGGCCGCCGTCGTGGCCGTCGGCACGGTCGCGGCCGGACCGGCCGCGCAGGCCGCCGACACGCCGAGGACGGCCCTCGGCGCGCAGGGTCAGAAGCTCACCGTCTCCGCCTCCGCCCACCTCGACCCGGCCGGCGACACGATCCGGGTCACCGGCGAGGGCTACGACGTCACCAAGGGCGTCTATGTCGCCCTCTGTAAGGACAACGGCGACAACCGCATCCCCACCCCCTGCCTCGGCGGCGCCGACCAGACCGGTGGCGGCGGCGCCTCGAAGTGGATCGTCCCGGCGGGCTCCACGGAGGCGCCCGCCGGGGTCGCCGAGGAGTGGGGCGCGGGTGGCACCTTCGACGTCGAACTCGCCGTCAAGATGCGGGACAACGGCCTGGACTGCGCCGAGGTCGCCTGCTCGGTCGTCACCCGCGTCGACCACAACGGCACCGGGGACCGCTCCCAGGACGTCCGCATCCCCGTCACCTTCGAGGGCCAGGAACCCGGTGGCGGCGACGACGGGGGCGAGGGCGAGGACGTGCCGCCGGGCACGGTCGGCTATGTGCGCGCGGCCGAGTTCACCGCCGCCGGCATGCCGCTG
This sequence comes from Streptomyces sp. NPDC041784, assembly GCF_055591025.1. Lineage (NCBI taxonomy): Bacteria > Bacillati > Actinomycetota > Actinomycetes > Kitasatosporales > Streptomycetaceae > Streptomyces > Streptomyces sp. NPDC041784. The sequence continues at coordinate 209,616 of NZ_JBVJAB010000001.1, read as the reverse complement.
TCCCTGCTGCTGCACCCCGACTCCAAGAAGCTGTACGTCGGCTCCGGCAACACGGTCGACACCGGGACCGTCAACGAGTCCGGCCTGTACGTCCTGGACCCCGCCGACGGCAAGGTGCTCAGCTACGTGCCGCAGGCGCCCGGCACCACCGGGACCCTGGCGCAGCGCGTCGTCCAGCGGATCGTCAAGGCGCTGCCGGACGACGGTGTCGTCTTCCAGTACCCGGTGCGCGGCCTCGGTGTCGCCAAGGCCGGGGACACCGCCGCGACCGGCGTCTGGCCGGCCGGCGGCACCATCACCGGCACCGGACCCGGCAGCACGGACAAGACGGTTTTGATCGCCCAGGGCGCGGTGATCTCCGAGGTCGAGTACGCCACCGGAAAGATCGTCCGGACGACCACGCTGCCCAGCAGCGGCGGCCATCTCGGCACGGACCCCGCCCGCGGCCTCGCCTGGGTCTCCGACGCCGTCAACGGCAAGCTGTTCCGGGTGAGCACCGCCGGTGCCACCGCCCTGGAACTCACGGGCACGTACGACCTGGCCAAGGGCCAGGCCTTCGTCACCGCCGTGGACCCGGCGACCGGCAACGTCTGGGTGGGGTCCGGCTACTCGGTCCACGTGTTCGACAAGGACGGCAAGAGCCTGGCCGAGCTGAAGGGCACGGACATGCCGACGGTGATCGCCTTCGACGCCGGCTCTCACCAGGCCTTCGTGCTGCGCGAGGACTACGGCAACGAGGCGGACGGCGCGGACCAGAAGGGCCTGCTGGAGGTGTACGACAGCGCCACCTTCCGGCAGGCGTCCACCCCGGCGACCCTGCCGGGCAACCGCGTCAACGCCTACGCGGGCCTCGCGGTCACCCCGGGCGGCGGCACGGTCTACCTGACGGACGGCGCCGAGAGCAAGGTCCTCAAGTACGACCGCCGGGTCTCCCCGAAGGTCACTCAGACCCCCACCGACCGGACCGTCGCCGTCGGCGACACGGTCACCTTCGTCGCGGCGGCCGAGGGTACCCCGACGCCCACCCTGAAGTGGGAGGTCAGCCCCGACGGCGGCCAGACCTGGTCCACTGTCACCGGCGCCACGCAGAACACCTACACCTTCACCGCGCGCGCCGCGCACGACGGCTACCGGTACCGCGTGGTCTTCACCAACGCGGCCGGCACGACCCGCAGCGCGGAGTTCACCCTGACCGTCAAGGCGGCGGGGGACGACGGCGGTGACGACGGCGGCGACGGCGACGCGACCCCGTCCGGCACGAAGACCGTCACCGGTTCGCAGGGGCAGAAGCTCACCGTCACCCCGGTCAACGACCTCGCCACCGAGGACCAGAAGCTGAAGATCACCGGCTCTGGCTACGACGAGGAGAAGGGCATCTACGTCGCCCTGTGCGTCGACAACGGCGAGGGCGAATTGCCCACCCCGTGCATCGGCGGCGTCGACATGACCGGCGGTTCGCGCAGTTCGGCGTGGATCTCCTCCAACCCGCCGGACTACGGCGAGGAGCTGGCGACCCCGTACGACGACGGCGGCAGCTTCGAGGTCGAGCTGACCGTGGACGCCGAGGACGAGTTCACCGACTGCTTCGAGGCGACCTGCGTGCTGGCCACCCGCGCCGACCACACCCTCTCCGGCGACCGCTCCCAGGACGTGAAGGTCCCGGTCAGCTTCGTCGGCCAGGACCCGGTGGACACCGACGACGACAGCGGTGACACCGGCGGCACCAGCGGTGGTTCGACGTCCGGTTCGACGTCGGGATCCACCTCCGGCTCGACCTCCGGCACCTCGGGCACGTCCGGCACCACCACCGGCGGCACCGGTACGACCACCACCGGCTCCTCCGGCAGCCTCGCCTCCACCGGCGCCACGGTCGGCACGGTGGCGGGCCTGGCGCTCCTGCTCACGGCGGCCGGCTGGTACGTCCGCCGCCGGGCGGCCCGCGCCTAGGTGTACTCGGCCAAGAGGTTGGTGACTCGCGTCGGTAGTTGATCAAGAGAAGACGGATCCGTTCCACTCGGGAGGCGAGCAGGAAGCCCGCCGACGCCGAACTCAGCAGCAGCGCGCTGCCGACGGCGCCGGCCTCGGTGGCGGTCAGGGGGAGTCCGGCGTCCAGCCGGCCGACGACCGTCGGCAGCAGGTACGGGGCGAGGTACCCGGCCGTGAACAGGGCGACAAGGGGCCAGGGCAGGGTGCTGCGACGGGCGAACACGGGCCCCTCTACCGCCAGTCCGCGCCCCCGCCGGCCCCCGGTGCCGTCGCCTCGATCTCGGCCCTGACCTCGCGCATCACCGTGACGATCCGCTCCTCGTGCGCCGGCGTCAGCCGGGCCACCGGCACCGAGCAGCTGATCGCGTCCTGCGCGGGACGGTCGTAGCGCAGCGCGAAGCCGAAGCCCACGATGCCGGTCACACCCTCCTCGCGGTCCACCGAGTACCCGCGCGCCCGCACCCCGGCCAGATCGGCGAGCAGCGACGCACGGCTCGTGTGCGTCCTGGGCGTCATCGCCTCGTACGGCCCCTCGGGCAGCTCCCCGTCGGGCCGTTCGGCCAGCAGGGCCTTGCCGAGCGCGCCGACGTGCGCGGGCAGCCGGCGGCCGACCCGGCTGATCGTGCGCAGGTACTCGTGGGACTCCCGGGTGGCCAGATAGGCCACGTCCCGCCCGTCCAGCCGCCCCAGGTGGATCGTCTCGCCCAGTGTCTGGGACGCCTCGTCGAGATACGGCCGGACCAGCCGGACGCGCGGGTCGGAGTCGAGGTAGCTGGTGCCGGTCAGCAGGGCGTGGATGCCGATGCCGTACAGCGAGCCGGTGACGTCCGTGCGGACCCAGCCCCGGCCGATCAGGGTCTGGAGCAGCGCGTACATCGAGCTGCGCGGCACGCCCAGCTCGTCCGCCAGTTCCTGGAGGCGGGCCGGACGGTCCCCGCGTGCCGCGAGCAGCTCCAGCAGGTCCACCGTGCGCGCGGCCGACTTCACCTCACGGACACCGCCTGTCTCTGACATGTGCCGATCGTATGCGGGACGGCCCGGACCATTGACGGTCGCCGTTCGCGTATCTAACCTCCATCTTCATACGTGGATAGCGTCTATATAGGGAGATGACTAGGGTGAGCGGCCCCGACACCGACACGGCCAGGCGACTGAGGGAGGGCATGGCAGGGGGCGTCCTGTCCTTCCCGCTCACGAGCTTCCACGAGGACGGCTCACTCGACCCCGACGGCTTCCGCGCCCACCTCGCCGGCCGGCTCGCCGCCGCGCCCGGCGCCGTCTTCCCCGCCTGCGGCACCGGCGAGTTCTTCTCCCTCGACGAGGACGAGTACCGGCAGGTGGTGCGGATCGCCGTCGAGGAGACGGCCGGCCGCGTCCCCGTCGTCGCCGGCATCGGCTACGGCTGGGCCCAGGCCCTCCGTCTCGCCCGCATCGCCGAGGAGGCGGGCGCCGACGCCCTCCTCGTCCTCCCGCACTACCTCGTCGCCGCCCCGCAGGACGGCCTCGTCGCCCAGCTGGAGCGGATCGCCGCCGGCACCCGCCTCCCGCTCATCGCCTACCAGCGCGGCCAGGTCGCCTTCACCGCCGACTCGGTGCGGCGGATCGCCCGGATCCCCGGCGTCATCGGCCTCAAGGACGGCCACAGCGACCTCGACCGCCTCCAGCGCCTCACCCTCGCCGCCCCCGAGGGCTTCCTCTTCTTCAACGGCGCCGCCACCGCCGAGATCCAGGCCCGCGCCTACGCCACCGTCGGCGTCCCCGCCTACTCCTCCGCCGTCCACGCCTTCGCCCCCGAGATCGCCAACGCCTTCTTCACCGCCCTGGAGGACGCCGACCCGGGCACGGTCGACAAGCTGCTGCGCGACTTCTACGTCCCCCTCGTCGAACTCCGCGACCGCGTACCGGGATACGCCGTGTCCCTGGTGAAGGCCGCCGCCCGGCTGCGCGGCGCCGCCGTCGGCCCGGTCCGCGCCCCGCTCACCGACCCCTCGGCCGCCGACCTCGCCGACCTCGAGACCCTGCTCACCACCGGACTCGACCTCGTAGGAGCCGCCCTGTGAACGCCGCCGTGAACCTCACCGTCGCCGACGTCCGGCTGACCCCGATCCTGGTCGCCGACCCGCCGCTGCTCAACACCCAGGGCGTGCACCAGCCGTACACCCCCCGGCTGATCGTGGAGGTGGTGACCGCCGACGGCACCACGGGCGTCGGCGAGACCTACGGCGACACCAAGTACCTGGAACTCGCCCGGCCGTTCGCCGCGCGGCTGGCGGGCCGTCAGGTCAGCGACCTGAACGGGCTGTTCACCCTCGCCGACGAACTGGCCGTCGACGCCGCCCGGGTCTCGGGGCAGGTCGACGTCGGCGGGCTGCGCGGCGTGCAGACCGCCGACAAACTGCGGCTGTCCGTCGTCTCCGCCTTCGAGGTCGCCTGCCTCGACGCCCTCGGCAAGGCCCTCGGCCTGCCCGTGCACGCCCTGCTCGGCGGCAAGGTGCGCGACGCGGTCGAGTACAGCGCCTACCTCTTCTACAAGTGGGCCGACCACCCCGAGGGCGTGGCCTGCGAGAAGGACGACTGGGGCGCCGCCCTCGACCCGGCCGGGATCGTGGAACAGGCCCGGCGCTTCACCCGGCGGTACGGCTTCACCTCCTTCAAGCTCAAGGGCGGGGTCTTCCCGCCCGAGGAGGAGATCGCCGCCGTACGGGCCCTCGCCGAGGCCTTCCCCGGGCATCCGCTGCGGCTCGACCCCAACGGCGCCTGGAGCGTGGCGACCTCGCTGACCGTGGCCGAGGACCTCGGGGACGTCCTCGAGTACCTGGAGGACCCTGCGCTCGGCACCCCCGCCATGGCCGAGGTGGCCGCCGCGACCGACGTGCCGCTCGCCACCAACATGTGCGTGACCACCTTCGACGAGATCCAGGAGGCGTTCACCCGCGGCGCCGTCCAGGTCGTCCTCTCCGACCACCACTACTGGGGCGGACTGCGCAACACCCAGCAACTCGCCGCGATCTGCCGGACGTTCGGCGTCGGGGTGTCCATGCACTCCAACACCCACCTCGGCATCAGCCTGGCCGCGATGACCCATGTCGCGTCCACCGTCCCCGACCTCCACCACGCCTGCGACTCCCACTACCCCTGGCAGTCGGAGGACGTGCTGACCGAGCGGCTGACGTTCGAGGGCGGCCGGGTGACCGTCTCGGACGCGCCCGGTCTCGGCGTCGCACTCGACCGCGAGAAGCTGCGGTTCCTGCACCGGCGCTGGCTCGACGACGACGGCACCCTGCGCGACCGCGACGACGCGGCGGCGATGCGCGTCGCCGACCCCGAGTGGGTCACGCCGACCGTCCCCCGCTGGTAGCCCCTTCCCCTCGGCACGGGGTGCCCCTGTCGTTCGGTCGGGTCGCTCGGTCGGGTCGTCCGGTCGGGTGGGGCACGTGGGGGCAGGGAGCGGCGCGTGACGCGTTCGGTGCTTCCCGGCGGCGGGTGGTTCGGGTGGGACGGACGGCGGGGTGTCGGTGGCGTGGTGCACACTGGCCAGATCGGCACCACGTCAGGGAGCGCACCGTGACCGCGTCCACCGGAGAGGGACACCACCGCCAGACCCGCCGGACCGCCCGGGTCGACCCCCTGGCCGGCCTGCGCGCCCCCGACGACCCGCCCTGGGACGTCTATCTCACCGGCACGGTCTTCCTCGACATCGTCTTCACCGGGCTCGACTCCGCCCCGGTGCGCGGCACCGAGTCCTGGGCCCGCGGGATGGGGTCGAGCCCCGGCGGCGTGGCCAACATGGCCACCGCCCTGGCCCGCCTCGGCCTGCGCACCTCCCTCGCGGCCGCGTTCGGCGACGACCACTACGGCGAGTACTGCTGGGACGCCCTCGAACAGGGCGAGGGCATCGACCTGACCACCTCCCGCACGGTCCCCGGCTGGCACTCCCCGGTCACCGTCTCCATGGCCTACGAGGGCGAGCGCACGATGGTGTCCCACGGGCACGAGCCGCCCCCGGAGGAGCCCGGCCCCGACTGCCCCCCGCCCGCCCGCGCCGCCGTCGCCTCCCTCACCCCCGGCAAGCGCGACCCGTGGATCGCCCAGATCGCGAGCCGCGGCACCCGCGTCTTCGCCGACGTCGGGTGGGACGACACCGGCGCCTGGGACCTGGCCGGCCTCGCCGACCTGACCCACTGCGAGGCCTTCCTGCCGAACGCGGAGGAGGCCATGCGCTACACCCGCACCGACTGCCCCCGCGCCGCCGCCCGCGCCCTCACCGAGTACGTACCGCTCGCGGTCGTCACGCTCGGTGCGGAGGGCGCGTACGCCGTGGACGGCCGCACGGGCGAGACCGCCGAGGTCCCGGCGATCGCCGTCGAGGCCCTCGACCCCACCGGCGCCGGGGACGTCTTCGTGGCCGGCTTCGTCACCGGCACCCTGGCCGGCTGGCCGCTGGCCGACCGCCTCGCCTTCGCCGGACTCACCGCCGCGCTCTCCGTCCAGGAGTTCGGCGGCTCGCTCTCCGCGCCCGGCTGGTCCGAGATCGCCGCCTGGTGGCGCAGGGTGCAGTCGGTCGAGGGCCAGGACCCCGAGGCGCTGCGCCGGTACGCGTTCCTGGAGGGCCGGGTCCCGCTGGAGGAGACCAGCCCCTGGCCGCTGCGCCGCGCCGTCCCGACGATCGGTTTCGGCCGCTCGGCATAGCGTCGTGGGGCCCGCGAAAAGCCCTACGGCGTTGTCAGCCCCCTGGCGTACCCTTGAACTCGCCAGGCCGCCCTCGTGGCAGGCGAGACGCATCCGGGAGGACGTAGAGGCCCTCGGGCCGGCCTATGACTCAGACACCCACAGCTCACACGCCCGCGCAGGGCAAGGCGAGAGCACAGTTCACCGTTCCCGCCCAGCACCCCATGGTGACCGTGCTGGGATCCGGCGACTCCCTCCTGCGCGTGATCGAGACGGCTTTCCCGGCGGCCGACATCCACGTCCGGGGCAATGAGATAAGCGCCGTCGGCGACGCACGGGAAGTCGCCCTCATCCAGCGCCTGTTCGACGAGATGATGCTGGTGCTCCGCACCGGGCAGCCGATGACGGAGGACGCAGTGGAACGCTCGATCGCCATGCTGCGGGCGAGTGAGAACGGGACGAGTGACGGCCAGGAGACCCCGGCCGAGGTACTGACACAGAACATCCTGTCCTCGCGCGGCCGCACCATCCGACCCAAGACCCTCAACCAGAAGCGGTACGTCGACGCGATCGACAAGCACACGATCGTCTTCGGCATCGGCCCCGCCGGCACCGGCAAGACGTACCTGGCCATGGCCAAGGCGGTCCAGGCGCTCCAGTCCAAGCAGGTCAACCGCATCATCCTGACCCGCCCCGCGGTCGAGGCCGGCGAACGCCTCGGGTTCCTCCCGGGCACCCTCTACGAGAAGATCGACCCCTACCTGCGCCCGCTGTACGACGCCCTGCACGACATGCTCGACCCCGACTCGATCCCGAGGCTGATGGCCGCGGGGACTATTGAGGTGGCGCCGCTGGCGTACATGCGCGGCAGGACGCTGAACGACGCCTTCATCATCCTGGACGAGGCCCAGAACACGAGCCCCGAGCAGATGAAGATGTTCCTCACCCGGCTCGGTTTCGACTCGAAGATCGTGATCACCGGTGACGTGACGCAGGTCGACCTGCCGAACGGCACCAAGTCCGGTCTGCGGCAGGTCCAGGACATCCTGGAGGGCGTCGAGGACGTCCACTTCTCCCGCCTGTCGTCGCAGGACGTCGTACGGCACAAGCTGGTCGGCCGTATCGTCGACGCGTACGAGAAGTACGACACCGAGAACGGTACGGAGAACGGCACCCACAAGGGCGGCCGTAACAAGCGGAAGTAGACAAGCCAGCACCATGTCGATCGACGTCAACAACGAGTCCGGAACCGAGGTCGACGAGCAGGCGATCCTCGACATCGCCCGCTACGCGCTCGCGCGGATGCGCATCCACCCGCTGTCCGAGCTCTCGGTGATCGTCGTGGACGCCGACGCCATGGAGCAGCTGCACATCCAGTGGATGGACCTGCCGGGGCCGACGGACGTCATGTCCTTCCCGATGGACGAGCTGCGTCCGCCGTCGAAGGACGACGACGAGCCCCCGCAGGGGCTGCTCGGCGACATCGTGCTGTGTCCCGAGGTAGCGACCAAGCAGGGGGCGGAGGCGCCCACGCAGCACTCCATGGACGAGGAGCTCCAGCTGCTCACCGTCCACGGCGTGCTGCACCTGCTGGGCTACGACCACGAGGAGCCCGACGAGAAGGCCGAGATGTTCGGCCTCCAGGCGGCCATCGTGGACGGCTGGCGCGCGGAGAAGGGCATGACCGGCCCGTCCCCGGCCCCGACCGTGTCATGAGCCCGACCCTCATCGCCGGCGCGATCGCCCTGGTCGTCGTCGCGTGGCTCGCCGCCTGTGCGGAGGCGGGCCTCGCGGTCGTCTCCAGCTTCCGCGCCGAGGAGGCCGTACGGTCCGGCCGGCGCGGCAGCGCCAAGCTCGCGCAGATCGCCGCCGACCCCACCCGCTACCTCAACGTGGCCCTGCTCGTCCGTGTGGCCTGCGAGATGGCGGCCGCCGCGCTGGTCACCTACGCCTGTCTGAAGGAGATCGACGACACCGCCCCGGCGCTGCTCGCCGCGATCGGCGTGATGGTCCTCGTGTCGTACGTCGCCGTCGGGGTCTCGCCGCGCACCATCGGCCGCCAGCACCCGTTGAACACGGCGACGGCGGCCGCGTACGTCCTGCTGCCGCTGGCCAGGATCATGGGCCCGATCCCCTCCCTGCTGATCCTCATCGGCAACGCGCTCACCCCCGGCAAGGGGTTCCGGCGCGGCCCGTTCGCCTCCGAGGCGGAGCTGCGGGCGCTGGTCGACCTCGCCGAGAAGGAGTCCCTGATCGAGGACGACGAGCGCCGGATGGTGCACTCGGTCTTCGAACTCGGCGACACGCTCGTGCGGGAGGTCATGGTGCCGCGCACCGACCTGGTCGTCATCGAGCGCTACAAGACCATCCGCCAGGCCCTGACCCTCGCGCTGCGCTCCGGCTTCTCGCGGATACCCGTGACCGGGGAGAACGAGGACGACATCGTCGGGATCGTGTACCTGAAGGACCTGGTCCGCAAGACGCACATCAGCCGGGAGGCCGAGTCGGACCTGGTGTCGACGGCGATGCGGCCCGCCGCGTTCGTCCCCGACACCAAGAACGCCGGCGACCTGCTGCGCGAGATGCAGCAGGAGCGCAACCACGTCGCCGTCGTCATCGACGAGTACGGCGGCACGGCCGGCATCGTCACCATCGAGGACATCCTCGAGGAGATCGTCGGCGAGATCACCGACGAGTACGACCGTGAGCTGCCGCCGGTGGAGGAGCTGGGCGACGACCGCTACCGGGTCACCGCCCGCCTCGACATCACCGACCTCGGCGAGCTGTACGGCCTGGAGGAGTACGACGACGAGGATGTGGAGACCGTCGGCGGACTGCTCGCCAAGGCCCTGGGCCGGGTCCCCATCGCGGGGGCGTCCAGCGTGGTCGAGCTGCCCGACGGACGGGTCCTGCGGCTGACGGCGGAGGCCGCGGCCGGCCGCCGGAACAAGATCGTGACGGTGCTGGTGGAGCCGGTGGGCCCGGCGGATCCGCCGGAGGAGGACACACCGGAATGACCCCTCAGGAACTGCGCGCGTACTGCCTGTCCTTCAACGCGGTCGTGGAGGACTTCCCGTTTCGGCCGGAGATCTCCGTCTTCAAGGTCCTGGGCAAGATGTTCGCGCTCAGCTGGACGGACGAGCGGCCCCTGAAGGTCAACCTCAAGTGCGACCCGGAGGACGCGGTCCGGCTGCGCGCCGAGCACCCCGGTCTGATCGCCCCCGGGTACCACATGAACAAGCGGCACTGGAACACGGTGACGGTCGACGGCGACCTCCCGGACCGTCTGGTCCAGGAGCTGATCGAGGACTCGTACGACCTGGTGGTGGCCGGGCTGCCGCGCGCCGAGCGGCTCCGGCTCGACCGGTCCTGAGCGGGTGTCCGTATGCTCGGGGCATGACCGACAGCAGCGCGCTTGACCCCGAGGACCGCAAGATCGTCACCCTGGCCCGTTCCGCGCGGGTCCGCAACGGTGCGCCCGAAGGGGCGGCCGTACGGGACGAGACGGGGCGTACGTATGTCGCCGCGACGGTCGATCTGCCGTCGCTGAAGCTGAGCGCGTTGCGGACGGCCGTGGCGATGGCCGTGGCGTCGGGGGCCCAGTCGTTGGAGGCGGCGGCGGTCGTCACGTCGGCGGAGGGCGCCGACGAGGCCGATCTGGCGGCCGTACGGGATCTTGGCGGGCCGGCGACCCCGGTGCTCGTCGCTTCCGCGGACGGGGCCGTACGCCTCACCGTCTCCGCCGGCTGACCCCAGGGGGCTCCGCCCCCTGGCCCCCCGAGCGTGCCCCCGGACTTCGGCCGGATTTCCACCTTGCCCTCCTCCCGTCCCGCACGCATCAATGGAGCCGTCGAATCCGACGGACCGTCAGATTCACCCCCCACCGGGGCCGGTGTCCGCACCCACCCGTCCCGTTCTGTCCGGCCGTCCGTCTCCCCCCATCCAAGAAGGAGCCGGAACTCCCCATGAGAGGCAAGCGAATCGGATCAGGTGCGGCACTGCTGGCCGGGGCCCTCGCGGTCACCGGGCTGGCGTTCGCGCCCTCCGCCCTCGCCGTCGCACCGACGACGGCGACCTTCACCGCGAGCTGCGGTCTGTTCGGCGGCGGTGCCGCCACCCTGGAAGCCACCCAGACCGGTACCTCCGCCACCCTCAAGCTCTCGTCCACGGCGATCACCGCGCCGATCCCGATCGGCGCGAACAGCATCAACTCCACGCTCACGATGGCGAACTCGACCGGTGACGACCGGGTCTTCACCGGCACCGTGAACCCCGCCATGGCCACCGGCGCCCCGATCACGGTCGGACCGCTCACCGGCACTGTGGCCTCCGGTGACAGCCTGGACATCTACGACGGCTCGCTGAAGATGGTCGTCTTCGGGATCACCGTCACCTGCACGGCGACCGGGCCGCAGTCGCCGGGCCCGTTCGTGTTCGACTGAAAACACTGAGGAAAAGCGAGGACGGGCCGTCGGTTTCCGAGCGGGACCAGGAAGCTGACGGTCCATCAGTTGACATCGTCGTGTCCATTGACTTCTCCGGCGATCCGCACCTCAATGCCCCCTGTCGGCGCAGAAGAGCCGCTGCGCCCGCACCCTGGAGGAGGGGGCACCAATGGGTTCGACACCCCGTAGTTCCCGAAGTTCGCGAAGTCCGCGAAGACGGCGCTGGGCGTCGCTGCTCGGGGCGACCGCGCTCGCGGTCACCGCGGGCGGAGCGCTGGCGGTCCCGGCCGGCGCCGCGGCCGTGAACGTGGACTTCCCCACGCACTGTGTCCCGCCGCCGATCGCGGGCATCCCGCCGATCGACGGCACCACGACCGCGAAGATCACGGTGGATGACGCCACCCCCGAGGTCGGCGACACCGTCACCGTGACGTACACGGTGGTCGCGCCCGCCGCCAGCAACCCCACCGACCTGGCCCTGCCGGCCGACATCATGACGCCGACGGGCAAGGTCACCCTCGGCGGCGCGCAGACCGGCAGCGTCACCGTCGCGGGGCCGAAGAAGAACGACCCGGTGCCCGGCAAGGGCGTCTTCCCGTCGTTCTCCATGACCGGCACCTTCACGGTCACCACCCCCGGTGCGATCACCCTGTCGCCCGGCGACTACAACATCCACACCAGCTACATCCTGGAACTGGACACCCCCTGCACGGTGACCAACCCGCCCGCCCCGGTGTCCGAGACGGTCACCGCCGCGGACAACCCGCCGGCCAACACCCGTGCCATCAGCCTGGGTTCGGCCTCCGGCAGTCCGGGCGCGAGCGTCGCGGTGACCGGTACCGGCTTCACGGCCGGCGCCACGGTCACGTTGGCCGGACGGTCCGGGTCCACCCAGACCGCGGACACGGCGACCGTGACCGCGAACGCGCAGGGCGCCATCTCCGGCTCGCTCGTCGTCGACGACCTCACCACGACCGGTGTGGTGGCGTACGAGGGCTCCGCGTGGAGCGCGGACCTGGGGGCCGGGCCCGTCGCGTACATCGTCATCGACGACCAGCCCGTACCCGAGGGCAGTCAGAAGCTGACGACGACCGTGAAGGCCGGCACCCTGTCGATGTCCCAGGCCGGGGACGCCGTCCAGCTGTCGGCCGTCGACTTCGGCCAGGGCGGGGCCTCCACCGGTGACCTCCAGAAGGTGACCGTCAAGGACTTCCGCGGCGGACCCGCGGGCTGGTCCCTGACCGGCAAGGTCTCCGACTTCAGCGGACCCGGCGCCAAGATCGACGGCGGCAAGCTGAGCTGGACACCGGCGTGCAGCACCAAGGCGGGCAGCCCCAGCACCTGCCAGGCCGGGTCGGCCGGAACCGTCGGCAGCGCGGGGGCGACCCTCGCGTCCACCCCCGACGGCACGCTCACCGGCGGCGAGTTCACCGCCGACGCCCGACTCTCCCTCGACGTACCGGCGTTCACGCCTCCGGGCACGTACGCCGGCGTCCTGACCCTCACGCTCACCTGATCCACGTCCACCGGTGGCCGGGCGCCCGCCCCACAGGTCCGCACCCGCCCGTCCACCCCGCCGTGCCCTGACGTTCGTGGGGGGTCCGCACCCATGCGCAAGCCGTACGTCCTCCTCCTGCCGTTCCTGTCCTCGCTGGCCTTCCTGCTGGGCCCGCTGTGCGCGGCGCCCGCCCGGGCCGCCGACAACGGCAGCTGGTCCGTCTACCCCGTCTCCTCGGCCGTCGCCGCGCGGCCGTACTTCTACGTCACCGCCGATCCCGGGCAGACGATCGAGGACAAGGTCGTCGTCGCCAACAAGACCGACGAGCCGCTCACCTTCCGGCTGTACGCCGCCGACGCCTACAACACCGCGCGCGACGGCGGGTTCGCCGTCAGATCGGCGGGGGAGCGGATGCGGGGCGTGGGGGCGTGGGCGAAGCCCGCGAAGGACCGGATCACCGTGCCGGGGCGCAAGACCGTCACCGTGCCGGTCACCATCCGTGTTCCCGAGGACGCCGAGCCGGGCGACCATCCCGGGGCGATCGTGGCCCTCGACGAGCGGGTCGAGGAGGGCGGCGCCGGGCTCGCGCTCGGTGTGCGGCGGGCCGTCGGCGCCCGCGTCTACCTCCAGGTCGGCGGGCCCACCCTGCCCGCGCTGGCCGTGGAGGACGTCCGGATCGGCCACCACCAGCCGCTCGTGCCCGGCCTCGGCGACAGCACGGCGACGATCTCCTACACCCTGCACAACACCGGCAACGTCACCCTCGACCCGAAGGTGGAACTGACGGCCCGCGGCCTGTTCGGCCGCACCCTGCTGACCCGTGACCTGACGAAGGTCCCCTCCGAACTCCTCCCGGGCCAGCGCGTCCGCCTCACCGAACGCTGGCGGGGCGCACCCCAGCTCGACCGGGCCGACGTGCAGGTGACGGCCAGCGCCAGGGCCACGAGGGAGTCGGCGAGCGCGTCCTTCGTTGCGGTGCCGTGGCTGCTGGCGGCGGTCGTGGCGGTGGGGATCGCGGGAGGGGTGTGGTTCCTGATCAGACGGCGGCGGGGGCCCGCAGGGCCCAGCCGCTCAGGGGCGCGGGGCGTTGACATCATGCGGCTTCGCCGCGGGGCGCGACCAGCCCCGGCGGACCCGCAGCCGAAACTCAGCCGGACCGCCGGAGGCTAAAGCGCGTCCGGCCCGCGCTCGCCCGTCCGCACCCGTACGACGGTCTCGACCGGAACCGCCCACACCTTGCCGTCCCCGATCTTCCCGGTGTGCGCGGCACGCACCACCGCGTCGATCACGGCGTCGGAGTCCGCGTCCTCGACGACGACCTCGATGCGGACCTTGGGCACGAGGTCGACCTGGTACTCGGCGCCCCGGTACACCTCGGTGTGGCCGCGCTGCCGGCCGTAGCCGCTGGCCTCGGTCACGGTCAGCCCGTGCACGCCCAGCTCCTGGAGGGCCGTCTTGACCTCGTCGAGGCGGTAGGGCTTGACGATCGCGGTGATGAGCTTCATGCCTGGGGCTTGACCTTCTGGGCGGAGGGCTGGTGGGAGGAGCTGACCGGGGCGCCGTGGCCCAGGACGCCGTGATCGTATGCGGTCTCGGCGTGCACCGTAAGGTCCAGGCCGGTGTGCTCGTGCTCCTCGTCCGCCCTCAGGCCGATCGTGCGGTCGAGCACCTTGCCGATGCCGTACGTGACCCCGAAGGCGTAGAGCCCCACGACGACCACGGCCACCAGTTGCCTGCCGAGCTGGGTGAGGCCGCCGCCGTAGAGGAGGCCCTCGGGGCCGCCGGTCATCTCCTCGACGGCGAAGACGCCGATGAGCAGGGTGCCGATCACACCGCCGACCAGGTGGACGCCGACGACGTCGAGGGAGTCGTCGTAGTTCAGCTTGAACTTCCAGCCCACGGCGTACGAGCAGACGACACCGGCGGCGAGCCCGACGACCAGGGCGCCCGGGAGGGAGACCGAGCCGCAGGACGGGGTGATGGCGACCAGGCCCGCGACGGCGCCGGACGCGGCGCCGAGTGTGGTGGGGTGGCCGTCGCGCTTCTGCTCGACGAAGAGCCAGCCCAGCAGGCCGGTGCAGCCGGCGGCGAGGGTGTTGAGGAACGCGGCGGCGGCGAGGCCGTTGGCGCCCAGGGCCGAGCCCGCGTTGAAGCCGAACCAGCCGAACCAGAGAAGACCGGCGCCGAGCATCACCATGGGCAGGTTGTGCGGACGCATCGCGTCCTTCTTGAAGCCCAGCCGCGGGCCGAGGACCAGGCACAACGCCAGTCCCGAGGCGCCCGAGACGATCTCGACGGGAAGACCGCCGGCGAAGTCGAGGGCGCCGAGGTCCGTCAGGATCCAGCCGCCGGGGCCCCAGACCCAGTGGGCGACGGGAACGTATACGAGGAGTGCCCAGACGGGTACGAAGACCAGCCAGGCCGCGAACTTCGCCCGGTCCGCGATCGCGCCGCTGATCAGGGCGGCCGTGATGATCGCGAAGGTGAGCTGGAAGGTGGCGAAGAGCAGGGTGGGGACCGTGCCCTGGACGCTGTCGGGGCCGAGGTCCGCCATCCCCACGTGGTCGAGTCCGCCGATCAGCCCGCCCCCGATGTCGTCGCCGAAGGCCAGGGAGTAGCCGGCGGTCAGCCAGACCACGGTGACCAGCGCGATCGACACAAAGCTCATCATGAGCATGTTCAGGACGCTCTTCGTGCGGACCATGCCGCCGTAGAACAGCGCCAGACCCGGGGTCATCAGCAGGACGAGGGCGGTGGCGGCGAGCAGCCAGGCGGTGTCGCCGGTGTCGACGCGTGCGGCGGCGAGAGTCGTCACGGGGTCTCCAACGGGGGTGGGGGCTCGTCAGAGGTTCACCGGTCCCGGTTTCCGGTCGCGTACGGGTGTGTTTCCGTGACGTTTCGTTGCGGTCGGGTTTCCGGAAGCTCACCGTGCGGGGTGGTGCCGCTCGTGTGTGCGGCGGGGCTTCACGGATCAGGGAGAATGGGGGCCATGAGCGTTCGTAACCAGTCATCCGAGCAGTCGGCCGGGACCTACCACCGGGCCGGCTTCGCCTGTTTCGTGGGCCGTCCCAACGCGGGCAAGTCCACCCTCACGAACGCTCTGGTCGGGAAGAAGGTGGCGATCACCTCCAACCGTCCCCAGACCACGCGCCACACGGTACGGGGCATCGTGCACCGTACGGACGCGCAGCTGATCCTGGTGGACACGCCGGGGCTGCACAAGCCGCGCACCCTGCTCGGCGAGCGGCTCAACGACGTGGTCCGCACCACCTGGGCGGAGGTCGACGTGATCGGCTTCTGTCTGCCCGCGGACCAGAAGATCGGGCCCGGCGACCGGTTCATCGCCAAGGAGCTGGCCGGGATCAAGAAGACCCCGAAGGTCGCGGTCGTCACCAAGACCGACCTGGTGGACGGGAAGGCACTCGCCGAGCAGCTCATCGCGATCGACCAGATGGGCAGGGAGCTGGGCATCGAGTGGGCGGAGATCGTGCCGGTCTCGGCGGTCGGCGACCAGCAGGTGGAGCTGCTCGCCGATCTGCTGGTGCCGATGCTGCCGGAGGGGCCCGCCCTGTATCCCGAGGGCGACCTGACGGACGAGCCCGAGCAGGTGATGGTCGCCGAGCTGATCCGCGAGGCGGCGCTGGAGGGCGTCCGCGACGAGCTGCCGCACTCCATCGCGGTGGTCGTCGAGGAGATGCTGGCGCGCGAGGACCGCCCGGCGGACAAGCCGCTGCTCGACATCCACGCCAACATCTACATCGAGCGGACCAGCCAGAAGGGCATCATCATCGGCCCGAAGGGCCGCCGTCTGAAGGACGTCGGCATCAAGTCCCGCAAGCAGATCGAGGCGCTCCTGGGCACGCCCGTCTTCCTGGACCTGCACGTCAAGGTCGCCAAGGACTGGCAGCGGGACCCGAAGCAGCTGCGCAAGCTCGGATTCTGAGGCGTCGGGGCCGGGCGGCCGGCAGTCAGCCCTGTTCGTCGCGTTCCGCGCGGCGCGGGGTCGTCGTGGCCGCCAGGGCCAGGCCCACCGCGCACAGCACGGCCGCCGTCACGGCGGCCGGGACGCTGTGCGGGCCGTGGATGGACCACGCCCAGGGCTCCGGCGTGTTGTCCCAGCGCACCCCGGCCAGCAGCGTGGGCCCGAACATCGCGAGCGGCGGCAGCCAGGCGAGGCCGCTGCCGAACAGCCGGGCGCCGATCATGGCGAGCCCGAGATACCCCGCGACATTGCGCACGGCGGCCACGGTGACCTCCGCGGACGCGCCGGCCGCCATCGGCAGCACGGCCAGCAGCGTCGCGTACAGCAGCACGGCGGTCATCTGCACCAGGCGGTGCCGGTGCATCGGCTGCGCCGCCGTGTGCTCCAGATCGGCCATCGGCGAGAACGTCGTGGTGGCCAGCACCACCGCGTGCACCACGGGCACCACGGCCGCCAACGGCACGCTGTAGTCCGTCAGATGGCGCAGCTGCGGCAGCGGCACCTGCTGCCCGGCGTACACCGTGGCGGCGACGGCGACGACCAGCGCGAGCAGCGCCGCGCGCGGCACGTTGCGGCTGCGGGCGTAGCCCAGCAGCGCGCGCAGCCCCGGGGACGCGGGGGAGTACGAGAACACACGCCTCATTCCGTCGACGCCGTTCACCGCGGCGGTGCGGGGGCGGGGCGGCAGGCCCGGATGTCGTCGGCGGCGGCCGCCAGCCAGCGGTCCTGCTCGGCCACGGGCGTCTTCAGGAAGCGCTCCAGGGCGGCGGTGAAGTCGTCGCTCCAGTAGCCGTTCTGGACCTGTGCGCGGCTGCGGACGACGGCCTCGAAGAGGAAGGTGTCCGGGTAGTCCCCGATCTCCTTCATCAGGTGCGGCGCGCAGCCCTGCGGCGGCTGCGGCAGGGACGCGGCGAGCATGTCCTGGGTCAGCCCCTCCCGGTCGATCCCCGGTGTGTACACGGGCAGTTCGGCGGTCGGCGAGCCCCCCGTCGGCGCGGTGAGCCCGCGCTCGTAGTACGTACGGGTCAGACCGGGGACCGCGCCGACGGTCCGCTCGACCCGGCGCAGCGCGACCCGGACCTCCGGCAGCAGATGCCGGTCGTCGGGCCACAGACAGGCCTTGGTGCCGCCCTCGGTGGCGCACACCGGCCGCTGCGGCTGCGGGGTCCGCACGGCCCAGTACAGCTCGGGCAGCGGGGCCTTGAAGGAGAACAGCGCCCCGGCGGCGACGACCGCCGCCAGCGCCACCGGCAGCAGCATGCCGAGCGCCGGACGCACGGACCGGCCGCGCAGCAGGCCCGGCAGCGCGAGGATCAGCAGGCCGCAGGCCAGGCACCACACGGCGGCGGTCAGCAGCCGGCCGGTGTTCGGCTGGAAGGCCATGTCCCAGTGCACGTCGAGGGCCGGCACCAGCGCCCACGGCAGCGCCGAGCGCTCGTCGGAGAGCAGCGCGATGCCCACCAGGGTGCCGTACCAGCCGAGGCCGACGAAGGGGACGGCGATCCGGGACGGGGAGAGGACGCCCACGACGACCCCGACCGCGGTCTGGAGGCCGACCATGGCGGCGCCGGTCAGCAGCGGCGACCACACGGGCGCGGTGACCGCGCTGACCCCGGCGGTGCGGGAGAAGGCCAGCGCCGCGAACAGCGCGTACACGGGCAGCGCCCAGGCCATGGCGGACAGCCAGACCATGACGGTCTGTTCCCAGCCGCTGCGGGCGGTCGTCTCGGCCCAGGCCAGGGTGCGGTGGCGGCGGACCCGGCCCGCGGTCCAGGCGGCGCCGGTGCTTACCAGCGGGCCCATCACCATGACGGCGAAGATCTGGACCTCGACGGCGGTCTGGGTCCACCAGCCGACCCAGTCGCTTCTCGCCGCGTCGCCGCCGAGGAAGTACCAGGCGCCGATCACGGTCATCAGGGCGGCGATCCACCGGGACTCGCCGCGCCGCATCTCGGTCCACAGCATGCGGATCACAGCACGGCCCCCTCGGGACCGACCAGGTGCAGATAGCCCGACTCGACGGTGCCGTCCTCGCCGGGCAGCGCGCACAGTTCGGCCAGCGTGCCGGTGAAGCGGACCCGGCCCTCCAGGAGCACCGAGATCCGGTCGCAGGTGTGGGCGACGTCCTCGGCGAGGTGGGTGCTCATCACGACGGCGGAGGTCTCGCCGAGCCCCTTGATGAGATCGCGGAAGCCGACGCGCTGGGCCGGGTCGAGGCCGACGGTCGGCTCGTCCAGCAGCACCAGCGCGGGCCGGTTGACCACGGCCTGGGCGATGCCGACGCGGCGCAGCATGCCGCCGGAGAGTTCTCCCATCCGCCGGTCGGCGTGCTTCTCCATGGCGACCTGGCGCAGCGCCTGGCGGGCCCGGTCGCGGCGCTCGCGGGAGGGGACTTTGCGCAGCCAGGCGGCGTACTCGACGAACTCCAGCGCGGTGAAGCGCGGGTAGTGGCCGAAGGACTGGGGGAGGACGCCGATCCGCTCGCGCACCGAGCGCACGGCTCTGCGGCCGCCCGCCCCCACCGTTTCGCCGAGCAGCGTGACGGTGCCCTCGTCCGGGCGGTTCGCGGTGCTGAGCAGGGACAGCAGGGTGCTCTTGCCGGCTCCGTTGGGCCCGAGCAGGCCGGTCACGCCGGTCGGGAAGCCGAGCGAGACGTCGTCGAGGGCGGTCAGCGAGCCGTAGCGGACGGTGACCTGCTCGACCGCCGCGACCGCGGCGGGGGCGTTGCCAAGGGACACAGTGTTCCTGGTTCCGTGGGTGCGGTTTCTTCTGATGCGTCTCTTCTTACCGGTTCACCGGCCGGGGCGCCCCGGCCGGTGAACCGCACCTGGCCGGATCAGTTCTCGGCGGCCGCGAAACCGACGCCGCGGCTGCCCGGGACGGCGGCCCAGCTCACCTGCGTGTAGTACTTGTTGGAGGTGCTGGTGCCCTTGTACGCGCCGCAGCCGTAGCCCTGCGAGTAGCTGCGGGACGCCGTGGCGATCTGACGGTCGGGCGACAGCGAGATGTCCCGCCAGACGGAGGCGGTGAACGTACGCGTGTCGTTGACCGGCACGTCACCGCACGCCTTGACGTGACCGGAGCCCGGACCGGACCAGCGGTTGCTGTCCTCGGCGCTGCCCGCCGTGGCGATTGCGAAGGGCAAACGGCTGCCGTTGATCTCCGCCGCCAGCGCGCTGACGGTCGGAACGGCCACCGCGAAGGCGGCCACCGCGGCCACCACGGCAGACTTGCGCTTGAACGTCATCAGACGATTCTGCACGTGAACTTCCCCCTGTTCAGGGCCAATTTGGTCGCTGAGAACACTATGTGTGCCCGCTGTCACCTGTCTGTGCGGAAGGTCACGGAACCGTTCGCTGCGATTTACCATCGCAGCTTTCGTAAATCTTTCGTCCGCCTTTCACTCCACCCCGCGGATCCGCCCCACCAGCACCGCTCCGGCGAGCCCGATCACCGCCGCCACCAGATACAGCACCCGGTAGCCGCCGAGATACGTCACGATCGGCGCGGCGAGGGCGGGGGCCGCGACCTGGGGCAGGGCGTTGGCCACGTTGATCACGCCGAGGTCCTTGCCCCGGTCCAGCGCCTTCGGCAGCACGTCCGTCATCAGGGCGAAGTCGACCGAGGTGAACACGCCGAAGCCGATGCCCAGGACCGCCGCCGCGACGATCGCGCCGGGCCAGGTCTGCCAGACGGCCAGTAGCGCCGTCGCCACCGCCATCAGCACCCCGGACCAGATCACGAACGGCTTGCGCCGGCCCACCCGGTCCGACCAGACACCCCCGACGACCACCGTGGCGAGCAGGGTGAGCCCGTTCACGGCCGTCAGGATCAGCACGCCCTCCTCCGGGTCGGAATGGTGGAGCCGGTCGCGCAGGTAGTACAGGAGGTAGAGCAGCACCAGCGCGTTGCTCAGGTTCATCAGGAACCGGGTCAGCCAGGCCCACCCCAGGTCGGGATGCCGGCGCGGGCTGAGCCAGAAGCCCGCCAGGAAGCCCCGCCAGGCCCACGGCGGCCGGTCCTCCCGCGCCAGCCGCAGATCCTCGTGGCCCAGGACGTACGGCAGCACGCCGAGCGCGGTGAACACCGCGCACGCCACGTACCCCGCCCCGACGCCCCCGGCGGCCGTGGCCAGGCCCGTCCCGCCGACCACGCCCAGCACTTGGGCGGCCCCCAGCCAGCCGCCCACCGCGCCGCGCTGGAGCCGGGGCACCCGGTCGGGCACGGCCGCCGTGACCGCCGCGAAGGCCGCGTTCAGGGTGAGCTGGACCAGGCACCAGCCCAGCGCCATCGTCCACACCCCGCCCGCGCCCGCGAGCAGCAGCAACGACAGCGCCCCGCCGGCCGCCCCGGCCACGATCCACGGCGTACGGCGGCCGTACCGGGACGCCGTACGGTCCGACAGGGCGCCGAAGAACGGGTTCGCCGCCAGCGACACCGCCGCGCCCGCGCCCGTCACCCAGGCCAGCATCGTCTCCTTGGACATGCCGGATCCGGGCGCGAAGTCCTCGGCCTGGGAGGCGAGCAGGATCTGGAGCGGGCCGTACCAGCCCACCCAGATCGCCCCGTTGGCCAGCGACAGGGCCGAGGTCCAGCCCGGCCCCACCCGCTCGACCGGCTCGGCCAGCGCGGCCGGCGGGAGCCGGTCCGCCGTCGTCATCCCTGGGCCCGCAGAACGTCCCGCAGCCAGGCGTACGAGGCCTTCGGGGTCCGCTGCTGGGTCGCGAAGTCGACGTGGACCAGGCCGAAGCGGCGCTCGTAGCCCTCCGCCCACTCGAAGTTGTCCAGCAGCGACCAGACGAAGTAGCCGCGCACGTCGACGCCCGCCTCCACCGCCCGGTGCAGGGCGCGGACATGGCCGTCCAGGTAGGCGATCCGGTCCTGGTCGTCCAGCCCCGGGTAGGAGCAGCCGTTCTCGGTGATGACCACCGGCGGGAGCCGGTCGCCGTAGCGGTCCTTGAACGTCGTCAGGAGTTCCGTGAGGCCCTCGGGGACCACCGGCCAGCCGAAGTCGGTGACCGGGACATCCTCGATCTGCCGTACGGAGAAGGGGAGTTCGGCCGGCATGGTGATCCCGCCGAACTCGATCTCGGTGCCCTGCGGGGCGCCCACCCGGGTCGGGGCGTAGTAGTTGACGCCGTACCAGTCGAGGGGCTCCGCGATGACCTTGAGGTCGGACGCCACGTCCCCCGGCATCAGCTCGCCCAGGCCCTCCGGGTACTCGCCCAGCAGCAGCGGCTCGGCGAACAGCCGGTTCAGCAGGACGTCGTAGAACGCCGCCGCCTCCAGGTCGGCGCTCTCCTGGGAGGCGGGCCAGGTCGGGCCGTGGGAGTTGGCGACACCGATGTCGCGGGCGCCGGCCGCGCGCAGGGCCCGTACCGCGAGACCGTGGGCCAGCAGCTGGTGGTGGGCGACCGGCAGCGCGTCGAAGAGCAGCTGCCTGCCGGGCGCGTGGGTACCCAGCGCGTGGCCCAGCAGGGTGTGTTCGGCGGGCTCGTTGAGGGTGATCCACTTCGTCACCCGGTCGCCGAGGCGGTCCACGACCACGGACACATGGTCGGCGAACCGGGACGCGGTGTCCCGCTCCAGCCAGTCCAGGCCGGCCGGGAGGTCCCAGTGGAAGAGGGTGGGCACCGGGCGGACGCCCGCCTCGCCCAGCTCGTCCACGAGACGGTCGTAGAAGTCGAGGCCGCCGGGGGAGTTCACCCGCGGCCAGGAGATCGAGAAGCGGTACGCGTCCACGCCCAGGTCCGCCAGCAGCGCGACGTCCTCGCGGTAGCGGTGGTAGTGGTCGCAGGCCACCGCCGCGGTGGAGCCGTCCTTCACCCGTCCCGGCTCGGCGGTGAAGGTGTCCCACACGGACGGCTCGCGTGCGTCCACCGCGCCCTCGATCTGGTGGGCGGAGGTGGACACCCCCCACAGGAAGCCGGCCGGGAACTGGGGTATCGGGTGCGCCGCGTCACGCGGATCAGTCGCCATGGGCGGGATCATCCTTACCGGCTGGTAAGGAAGTCAACGTCCGGGCGTGAACTGACAGTTACGCCCTCTCCGGCAGCACCCTCACGCCCCCTCCTTCAGTACCCGGGACACCAGCCTGCGCTGGTCCTCGGTGAGCCGGGGGTCGGCCGCGTACACCGTCCTGCCGTCCACCGTGATCGTGTAGCTGAAGCCGTCCGGAACCCCGGCGGGGGGCGCGCCCCGGCCGGCGGACAGTGCCCGCTCGGCCAGGGCGTGCCACTCGTGCGCGTCGGGCCGCCCCGAGGTGTCCACCTCGGCACGGCGCTCGATGCCCGCGAACCCGCCCGTGCGCCTCACCTGAATCCGCATGGGTCTCTGTGTAGTACGGAACTACAGGATCCGCACCCCGACCTGCTCCCACGCCTTCGCCACGGCCTGGAGCTCCTCCCCGCCGTCGCCGAAGCGCTCGCGCGCGGCCTTGACGGTGAGTCCGGCGAAGTCGGTGAACATCGCCTTGGAGGAGAGTTCGCCGCCGGCCAGCACGTCGTACCAGATCAGGCCCGCCTTCTCCCAGGCGTGTCCGCCGAGGGCGGTGGCGGCCAGGTAGAACGCGTGGTTGGGGATGCCGGAGTTGATGTGCACGCCGCCGTTGTCACGGCCGGTGCGGACGTAGTCGTCCATGGTCGCGGGTTGCGGGTCCTTGCCGAGGACGTCGTCGTCGTACGCCGTGCCCGGGGCCTTCATGGAGCGCAGGGCGGTGCCGGTGACGTTCGGGGCGAGGAGGCCGGCGCCGATCAGCCAGTCGGCCTCGGCGGCGGTCTGGCCGAGTGAGTACTGCTTGATGAGCGCGCCGAAGACGTCGGACATCGACTCGTTGAGGGCGCCCGGCTGGCCGTAGTACGTCAGGTTGGCCGTGTACTGCGTGACGCCGTGGGTCAGCTCGTGGCCGATGACGTCGATGGAGTGGGTGAAGTCGACGAAGATCTCGCCGTCGCCGTCCCCGAACACCATCTGCTCGCCGTTCCAGAAGGCGTTGTTGTACCCCTCGTCGTAGTGGACCGTGGCGTCCAGCGGCAGCCCGTCGCCGTCGATCGAGTGGCGCTCGTACGCCTTCAGGAAGAGGTCGAAGGTGGCGCCGAGCCCGGAGTAGGCGCGGTTGACGGTGGCGTCCCGGCCGGGGTCCTCACCCTCGGCGCGGACCTTGGTGCCGGGCAGGTCGGTCCCGTGCTCGGCGTCGTAGATCGTGCGCAGCGGCTGGTTCGACGGTGCCTTCACCGCCGGGGCGGCCGCCAGGCTGAACTCGGTGGTCACCCGGCGCCTGGCGCGCAGCTCGCTGTCGCGCACCAGGGTGCGCTGGGCGGGACCGGAGAGTGCGGGGTCGTCGCTGCGCGCCAGCCTGTCCAGGACATGCGGCGGCACGACGGTGCAGAAGACGGGCTCGAAGCCCCCGTTCGTCGTCATGCCCGGCACCCTTGCACTGCGTTACCCCCCTGTCACCACCCGCAACCATGATTGGTGAAAAACGGCGGCATGGAGGCCCGATCCGTCGGAGCGAGTGGTATGGCGCACGTTTCGTCCCTTTTTTCAGGGTTTTCCTGGGGTTGTCTTCGGTGGTCCCGCATACTGATACGGACCCACGCGACAGCGGCGGCTCGGTTAGGCTGCGGAGCACTATGCGTTTCGGGCTGCTTCTCCTTAGCTGCCGCGGCGAGGGCCTGTAGTCGAGGCCGACCCCCTCCCCGCGGAGCTTGGTGTTGCGCGTCGGCCGTCCTTCCGTCCGGACACTCCGGTCATCCCGAGGAGCCACCGCACCATGGCGAACCGCCAGCAGCCCAGCCAGATGCCGATCCACAAGTACGGACAGTACGACCAGGTCGACATCCCCGACCGCACCTGGCCGAACAACCGGATCACCACCGCCCCCCGCTGGCTCTCCACCGACCTGCGCGACGGCAACCAGGCCCTGATCGACCCCATGTCGCCCGAGCGCAAGCGCCGGATGTTCGACCAGCTGGTCAAGATGGGCTACAAGGAGATCGAGGTCGGCTTCCCCGCCTCCGGCCAGACCGACTTCGACTTCGTGCGCTCGATCATCGAGGAAGAGGGCGCGATCCCGGACGACGTCACCATCTCCGTACTGACCCAGGCCCGCGAGGACCTGATCGAGCGGACGGTGGAGTCCCTGAAGGGCGCCAGGCGCGCGACCGTCCACCTGTACAACGCCACCGCCCCCGTCTTCCGCCGCGTGGTCTTCCGCGGCTCCAAGGACGACATCAAGCAGATCGCCGTCGACGGCACGCGTCTGGTCATGGAGTACGCGGAGAAACTGCTGGGCCCGGAGACCGAGTTCGGCTACCAGTACAGCCCCGAGATCTTCACCGACACCGAGCTGGACTTCGCCCTCGAGGTCTGCGAGGCGGTCATGGACGTCTATCAGCCCGGTCCGGGCCGCGAGATCATCCTGAACCTGCCGGCCACCGTCGAGCGCTCCACGCCCTCCACCCACGCCGACCGCTTCGAGTGGATGAGCCGCAACCTCTCCCGCCGCGAGCACGTCTGCGTCTCCGTCCACCCGCACAACGACCGCGGCACCGCGGTCGCCGCCGCCGAGCTGGCGCTGATGGCCGGCGCCGACCGCGTCGAGGGCTGCCTGTTCGGGCAGGGCGAGCGCACCGGCAACGTCGACCTGGTCACCCTGGGCATGAACCTGTTCTCGCAGGGCGTCGACCCGCAGATCGACTTCTCCGACATCGACGAGATCCGTCGTACGTGGGAGTACTGCAACCAGATGGAGGTCCACCCGCGCCACCCGTACGTGGGCGACCTGGTCTACACGTCCTTCTCCGGCTCCCACCAGGACGCCATCAAGAAGGGCTTCGACGCGATGGAGGCCGACGCGGCCGCCAAGGGCGTCACGGTCGACGACATCGAGTGGGCGGTCCCCTACCTGCCGATCGACCCCAAGGACGTCGGCCGCTCCTACGAGGCCGTCATCCGGGTCAACTCGCAGTCCGGCAAGGGCGGTATCGCCTACGTCCTGAAGAACGACCACAAGCTGGACCTGCCGCGCCGGATGCAGATCGAGTTCTCGAAGATCATCCAGGCCAAGACGGACGCCGAGGGCGGCGAGGTCACCGGCTCCGCCATCTGGTCCGTCTTCCAGGACGAGTACCTGCCGAACCCGGAGAACCCCTGGGGCCGCATCCAGGTCCGCACCGGCCAGTCGACCACCGACACGGACGGCGTGGACACCCTCACCGTCGAGGCGACGGTCGACGGCGTCGACACCGTCCTGTCCGGCACCGGCAACGGTCCGATCTCGGCCTTCTTCGACGCCCTCCAGTCCATCGGCATCGACGTACGCCTGCTGGACTACCAGGAGCACACGATGAGCGAGGGCGCCTCCGCGCAGGCCGCCTCCTACATCGAATGCGCGATCGACGACAAGGTCCTGTGGGGCATCGGCATCGACGCGAACACGACGCGTGCCTCGCTGAAGGCGGTCGTCTCCGCCGTCAACCGCGCGACCCGCTGATCACTCTGACCGGCAGTTTGGGGCCCTGATCGCCGTATACGGCGATCAGGGCCCCGTCGTTTATCGGCCACCTCGCCGTGGAGGTCACGGAAAGGTCTCCTCCTGGGTGCTGACTACTCCTCTCGGATGTGGCTAACATCACGCAGACGCGGCGATGTTGCCGCGGCATTACGGAGGTGCGACGTGCTGCCAGGACGGGGACGAGACGGCCGGGTCACCAGGCTTGCCCGCATCCTGGGCACCCGCACCGCATGGACACCCGTCGGGGACGGCGAGTTCTTCTGCCCCGGCTGCGGCGGCGACCGCAACTACCAGCGGCTGACCGGCCGGCGCCGCTTCACCCTCCTGGGCGTACCCGTCCTCCCGCGCGGCGAGACCGGACCCGTCGTGGAGTGCGCCGCCTGCCGGCAGCACTACGGCACCGACGCCCTCGACCACCCCACCACCATCCGCTTCTCCGCGATGCTCCGCGACGCCGTGCACACCGTCGCCCTCGCGGTCCTCTCCGCCGGCGCCACCTGCGCCCGCCCGTCCCTGGAGGCGGCCACGGACGCGGTCCGCGCGGCCGGCTTCACCGACTGCACCCAGGAACAGCTCGCCGCTCTCGTCGCCGCCCTCGCCGCCGACACCGGCCGCGCCTTCGGCGAACCCTGCGACGCCGGGCTCGCCATAGAGCTCCACGAGGCCCTCGACCCGCTCGCCCCGCACCTCGCGTCCATCGGCCGCGAATCGATCCTGCTCCAGGGCGCCCGCATCGCCCTCGCCGACGGGCCGTACACCCCGGCCGAGCGC
Organism: Streptomyces sp. NPDC041784; assembly: GCF_055591025.1. Taxonomy (NCBI): domain Bacteria; kingdom Bacillati; phylum Actinomycetota; class Actinomycetes; order Kitasatosporales; family Streptomycetaceae; genus Streptomyces; species Streptomyces sp. NPDC041784. The sequence goes on along the minus strand of NZ_JBVJAB010000001.1, from coordinate 182,752 downwards.
GAGGTGCTGGCCACGGTCGGCGCCGCCCTCACGATCCGCGCGGACGACGTGACACGACTGCTCGTGGCGGCGGGTACACCGTCCTGAACCCCGCGGGGGCGACCATGGGACCGACCTCGGCCGCCTCCGTCAGGGAGCAGGGATGACCCTTCTGAGCCGTACCCTCCTCGCCACCGCCGTCCTCCTCAGCCCGCTCGGCTCCACCCCGGCCGCCGCCGGCACCCGCTGCACCGTCTCGGTGCCGTACGTCTCCGGCCGGGACGGTTACGCCTCGTACCGGATCCCGGCCGTCGTCACCACCCTCCCCCACTCTCGGCTTCGCTCGAGCGGGGGGACCCCCATGGGCACCCTGCTCGCCTTCGCCGAGGGCCGGCGGGACGGGTCCGGGGACACCGGGGACATCGACATCGTGCTGCGCCGCTCCACCGACGGCGGCTGCACCTGGGGCCCCCTGACCGTGGTCGCCGCCGGACACGGGGACACCCGGGGCAACCCGGCGCCCGTGGTCGACCCGCGCACCGGGGCCGTCGTCCTGGTCAGCTGCTCCAACGAGGGCTCCGCCACCGAGGCCCAGATCATGCGGGGCGAGGCACCCGGGCGCCGCGTGTACGTACAGCACAGTTGGGACGACGGGCGGAGCTTCACCGCGCCCCAGGACATCACGGACGACGTCCGGCTGCCGACCTGGCGCTGGTACGCCACGGGCCCCGGACACGCGCTCGCGCTCACCCGGGGCCCGTACGCGGGGCGCCTGGTCGTCCCCGCCAACCACTCCGCGGCCCCGCCCGCCGGCTCCCCGGACACCGGCCGCGAGTCCCGCTACTACGGCGCCCACGCCCTGGTCAGCGACGACGGCGGCCGCCACTGGCGCCTGGGCTTCGTCGACGGCGGCTACGACGGCGCCGCCAACGCCAACGAGAGCACCGCCGCCCAACTCCCCGACGGCCGCGTCTACTTCAACGCCCGCGACCAGGGCGGCACCGCCCCCGGCAACCGGCTCGACGCCTTCTCGGCGGACGGCGGCGAGAGTCTCCTGACGCCCTACGCCCCGCAGCCCACGCTCGCGGACGTGCCCGTCGTCCAGGGCAGCGTGCTCCAACTCGACCGGCCCGGCGGCCCCTTGCTCTTCTCCGGCCCCTCCGAGCCCACCGCCCGCCGGTCGCTGGCCGTCTGGCAGGGCGCCGAGACCCCGGCCGGGCTGGGCTTCGACCGGGCGGTGACCCTGTCGGCGCTCCCCGCCGCGTACTCCGACCTCGTGGCGGTGGACGCGGACACGACCGGGGTGCTGTACGAGACGGGGGCGACGGGACCGTACGAGACGATCGAGTTCCGACGGCTGGAGGGGTTCTAGGGGCCCCTGCCGCTCCCCTACGGCAGCTGACGGGCGTACGTCGTGTCCTCGTCGGAGTCGTAGACGAGGGTGCCCGCCGTGTCGTAGCCCTTGATGTGCGGGGCCAGGGTGACCTGCCGGTCCAGGGTGCCGGCGGCGACGAACCAGCCGTGGTCGAGGGTGGCGGTCACGGCGGCGGCGTCGCCGTAGGAGACGGTCACCTTCGTGACCGACGGGTCGACCGTGCCGATGGCACCCCAGCGGAACGGGAGTTTCCAGTCGCCCTTGTCGATCACCGACTGCTGGTACAGATCGCCGGCGTTGATGTCGGGCACGACCTTCCCCACGTCCGGCCCGTCGGCGTCGCTCGAGCTGACACTGATGCCGGACGCCTCACCGTCCTCGAGGGTGCAGATCACCCGGGAGCCCGCCGGCCGCTCCCGCACACCGACGACGTAGGAGCCGTCGCCCGGGGAGTTGGAGTCGCCGGTCTTCGCCATCGCGAGGACGATCCGGTACTCCTCGGGCTCGCCGATCAGATCGCGCCGGCCGGCCATTCCCGTGCGCTCGGCCTTCAGACAGCTCTTGAGCCCGTCCGCCGCCTGCTCGAAGGTGATCCCGTCGAGCAGCTGCCCCTCCGTCGCAGGCCGGGCGGGCCCGGACGTCCTTGTGGACGTCGGCGCGGTGGCGGCCGGGGTGCGCGGGACGCCGACGGACGGCTTCGGTGCCGCCGTGTCCGCGCCCCGGTCCCCGTTCGCCCCCGCCACGGCGTACGCCCCGGCGGGCACCGCGGCCAGGGCCACCAGCGCCGCGCCGACCGCGGCCACCCGCCGGCGCCGCTCGGCCAGCCCGCGCCGCCGGATCGCCGGATACGGTGCCGGCGCGGGCCGGATCGTCCCGGCGTCCTCGGCCAGCAGCTCCCGCAAGTGTGTCTCGAAGCCGGGGTCGAAGTCCCGTTCGTCGTCGTGCTGTTCCGCGTTCACCTGCTGCCTCCCCGGCCGGAGACCGTGCGGCTCGGGGCCAGTCCCGGATATGTGCGCAACTTCGCCAGCCCCTTCGACGCCTGGCTCTTGACCGTGCCGGTCGAGCAGCCGAGCACCTCGGCCACCTCCGCCTCGGACAGGTCCTCCCAGTACCGCAGTACCACCACCGCCCGCTGCCGTGCGGGCAGCCGGGCGAGCCCCTCCATCAGGGAGCCGCGCTCCGCCAGCCGGCCCGTGGGGTCGTCGTGCCCCGCCCGCTCCGGCGGCGCCGCGGTCAGCGCCTCGGCGACCCGCCGTTTGCGGAACCGGTCGCTGTTGCAGCTGACCAGCATCCGCCGGACGTACGCCTCCGGGTTGTCGCTGCGCGATATCCGCCGCCACGACCGGTACGCCTTGGCCAGCGCGGTCTGGGTCAGATCCTCCGCGTGATGGACGTCGCCGGTGAGCAGATAGGCGGTCCGCACCAGTCGTGACCACCTCGCTCTGACGAACTCCTGGAACCGGTCCTCCAGTTCGGCCTGCATCAGCACCCTCCTCGCCCTCCAGACCACCGCACGGGCGGAATCGGTTGCCCGCGAGCGGCGGCCGGGTTGGAATGGGCGGATGGCGACCTTCGACGATCAGGAGTTCTGGGACCCCGGCGCGCCCGGTGTGCTGCGGCTGCCGTCCGGGCGGCTGGTACGGGGACGGGGGCTGCGCCGGCCGCCGGACCCGGCGGCGCCCGCACCGACGTTCGGCCTGTATCTGCTCGGGGACCCGCCGCCCGAGGTTCCCTGGGCGGCGCGCTGGGTCCGCTGGCCCGACTTCCGGCTCCCGGCGGACCGGGCCGACGCCCGCGCGGCGCTCGTGGAGGCATGGCAGAGGGCCGCCGGCATGGGGGTCCCCCCGCTCGAGCGAAGCCGAGAGTGGGGGAGGGTGGAGGTCGCCTGTGGCGGCGGTCGTGGCCGGACCGGGACGGCACTGGCGTGTCTGGCGGTGCTGGACGGCGTACCGGCCGGTGAGGCGGTCGCGTTCGTGCGCCGGCACTACGACCGGCACGCCGTCGAGACACCGTGGCAGCGGCGCTATGTACGGCGGTTCGCGGGGCCCGCGGCGCTCACAGGGCCAGCGACATGAGGAGGCGGTGTTCGCCGGGGCCGAAGTAGTCCGGGCGGGGCCCCTGGGGTTCCGGGACGAACCCCAGGGAGCGGTAGAGGGCGACCGCGGAGTCGTTGCCCGGTTCCACGGAGAGCCACACGGAGTGGGTGCCCTTCGCGCGTAGATGTCCCAGGATCCTCGTCATCAGTTCCCGTCCGAGCCCCTGTCGGCGCAGGTCAGGGGTGATGCCGAGGCTGAGGATCCAGCTCTGCGCGTCGTGCGGCGGGGTCGCGAGCACATACCCGCGCAGGTCCTTCTCGCCGTCCTCCACGACGTACAGGAACTCCGGGAACGCGGTGAGCAGTTGGCGCAGCACGAAGAACGGGTACGGATCGGCCGGGAAGGCCTCCGCGTCGAGGCGGACGATATGGGGGAGATCGGCCTCGGTGACCGCTCTGATCCGTACGGGCCTTTCTCCGGACACCTGGCTCACGATCGAACCGGCGCCCGACGGAAAACGATCTCCGGGAAGAGGAGTCATACCGTCCCCTTGTGAGTGTCGACCGAATTGCGGCTTGTGTGATTTCCTGACCTGATCTCCCATCATTGCCCGCTGCATCTTCGCCTTCAAGACCCCCGCATACTGCTACGCTTAACCATGACCTCCGGACCGCCAACCGCCGCCGATCGGACGCTGAATGCAGACGTACGGTGGGACGACTTTGATCCCCATCAGTACGTCGGCCACAACTACCTCGTCATGCAGGCTGTCGACGAGGAGATCGTCACTCTCGTCCGCGATCATTTCAGTGATCATTTCGAGGGAGGTGATCGCGTTCCGAGCGGTATTGACGTAGGTGCCGGCCCGAATCTTTATCCGGCCTTCACGATGCTTCCCTGGTGCGACAGCATCACCCTTCTGGAGCGTTCCGCGCGGAACCGGGCCTACCTCCTCGGACAGCGTGACTGGTACGACGCGCACTGGGACCCGTTCTGGAAGGTCCTCAGCGGGCGCAAGGGCTACGAGGACGTGGCCGACCCCCGTGAGCGGTTCAAGAAGGTCGTCCAGGACCCCACCGCCGGCAGTCTCTTCGAGCTGTGCGACTCGGATGTCCGTCATGGCGTCGGCACGATGTTCTTCGTCGCCGAATCCATCACCACCTCCCTCCAGGAATTCCAGAAGGGCGTGCGGTGCTTCATGCATGCCCTCGAACCCGGCGCGCCTTTCGCCACCGCATTCATGGAGCATTCCCAGGGATATCGCGTCGGCGATATCGAGTTCCCGGCCCGTGACATCGACAAGGAAGACGTCAGGACGGCACTCGGCGATCTCGTCGAGGCCGACGTGGACATTCAGCGTCTGAATACGAGCGATCTCGTACGCGACGGATACACCGGAATGATCCTGGCGCGCGGCCGACGGAAAGAATGACGTCGGACCGACGGAAAGAATGGCGTCGGACCGCTTTTCCATGGTGATGGGCCTGTGCGAGGGGAATGGGCATGCAGATCAAGCCGAGACAGAATCTGCTCGAAGTGTGGCAGGCCGTCGCCCGCCATTCCTTCGACAACGGTAAATGGGACTGGGGCGAATGGGGCGGCCGCAGCAGCGTCGCCGACGCCGAGCGGCTGCTCTGCCTGCTCTATCCCGCCACCGAGATCGAGCCGTTTCGGCTGGACGACCCCGACACCACCCAGCTCGACGTGGAAAGGGCCCTGAGACACGCGGGAGACTCCAGCGAGATTCCCGCGAACCTGGTGGAGATCCTCGCCGACTTCATGGCGAAGCACCGCGGTGAGGAGAGCCCCACGTTCTCCGGCGGCTACTACTTCGCCGCCGAGGACCCGAAGCACGAACTCTCCGAGGAGCAACGGGAAGTGGGGGTCGTCGACTCCTACTCCATGTCGATCACCCTCTGCCTGGCCACCCTCGGCTTCCTCAAGGTCTACCGGGGCAAGACCCAGCGGGCGTCCACCCTCGCCCGGATCGACCAGCTCAGGGACGAGACCAGCGCCCGGCTGACCGCCGCCATGGTGAGCCTGCTGCGCTCCTTCACCGTCAACGTCGTCGACATCACCTCCGACCAGGGACAGGCGCTCGCCCGGCTGCTCGGCCGCGGCCGGCTCTCCGACCGGCAGGTCCTCCAGCGCTTCCAGGACCGCTTCAAGTCGCTGCGCGCCCTCATCACCGAGAGCGTCACCCTCGGTCTCGACACCGACATCACGGACCAGCTCCGCAACGAGAACCGGCTGTTCGAGTGCGGCTGGGCCTGGAGCATGGTGAAGGGCGCCCCCGAGGTCGAACTGGAGCCCGCGACGTCCGCGCAGGTCGGCAAGCAGCCCCAGGGCGTCGCCCGCGCCGTGCCCTACCTGTACTTCACCGTCGTCGCCCTCGACGGCATCCCCGACCTCTCCTCCGAGCGCACCCTCGTCCTCGGTCTGCTCAACGCCGAGCAGCAGAAGCTCGCCGACGCGCTCCGGCTGCGCTGGGAGATCACCCAGCAGTACTGGTCCGCCATCGCCCGCTTCGACGGCGCCACCTGGCCGCTGGAGGAGATCCCCTGGCGCACCACGCTCCAGCAGCTCGAGTCGGAGTACTTCTCCCTCTCCGTGGCCTCCATCCTCGTCCACGACCTGGTACGCCGCCGCGCCACCGACGACGACCTCACCCGCACCGTCGCCGTCATGGAACGCCTCGCCGAACGCGGCCGCATCACCAGCAGCACCACCCGGGAAGACCCGGCGATCGGCCTGCACAACCCCGGGGTCACCCTCCCGCTGCTGGGCAGCGAGGACATCGGCCCAGCCATGAAGTGGACGATGGGAGACTTCTCCGCGCAGCTGCTCAAGCGGACCATCCAACTCTGCGCGCTGTCACGGAACATCGCCTCGCAGGACCGGCTGCTGCGGCTCGCCGAGGACGTCCTCGACCACCTCTGGGCGCGCCGCGTCAGCGACGGCGACGGCGTCGGCCTCTGGGACAACGTGCACGCCGTCTACCCCGAATCACCCGTCCGCCAGGGCCCGTTGTCCTGGAGCATCACCGAGCGCGTCACCGAGTGCATGGTCGCCGCGCACGCCCTCTACGACCAGGACCCGATCCGCAGCGCCGACATCTCCGCACTGGCCCAGGCGGCGCTCAGCGAGGCCGCCCACCTCTTCGGAAAAGAGCAGATGCAGCAACCGGCGCCCGCGCCCAAGAGCCCCCAGGGAGAAGAGATCAAGGGCATCGAGGCGGACCTGCGCCGCGCCCGGCAGCTCGTCGACAAACAGCCCGGCACCGCCCACGCGCTGGCCCTCGGCGTCCTCATCCGGCTCGACACCCTGGCCCGCGCCCGGGGCACCGGCCGGGGGGTGTGATCCGTGCTCGTCTTCGCCGCCTCCGACAAGGGAGGCACCGGCCGCTCGGTCACCAGCGCCAACCTCGCCTACCACCGTGCCATGGACGGGGACGACGTCTGCTACCTGGACTTCGACTTCGGCTCGCCCACCGCAGCCGCCGTCTTCGACCTGCCCGACGTCCTCTCCGAGGCCGAGGGCCGCGGCCTGCACTCGTACCTCAAGGGCAAGACCGGCGAGCCGCTGCGCGTCGACGTGTGGGCCCGCACCGAGCACCCGGTGCTGCGCAGCAGGCCCGGCGGATCGGGCCGGCTGGTGCTGCTCCCCGGCGACCGCACCGGCGGTGAATTCGTCACCGACGAGGAGAACCTCCACCGCTGCGTGGACCTCGTCCTGCGGCTGAAGCGCGAATTCGACCTCATCATCGTCGACCTGAGCGCCGGACGCAGTTATGCGATGGACCTCGCGCTCGCCGCCACCTCACCGCGCGGCGGCCTCGGACGGCTGAAGAACCGCTGGCTCGTCTATCACCGCTGGACCCGCCAGCATGTGATGGCCGCCGCCGAACTCGTGTACGGCAAACAGGGAATCGTGCAGGCCGGTATAGCGATGGGCCATGTGCCCGACGCGCTCAACGGTTCGATCCGGTTCGTGCGGGCGGCGGTACCCGATCTGGAATCGCCCCTCTGGTCGCAGGTGTCGCCCGCGCAGTACGCGTGGATGCGGCAGTGCGACAAAGAACTCGAGGAACTCGCGGCCGGCCGCGGCATCGGCAAGACCCGGGTGCTGTCGTCCATTCCCCTGGAACCCGTCCTCCAGTGGCAGGAACGCCTCATCACCGACGACGACGTGCACGACCGGCGAATCGCCAACAACGAGACCTGGCAGGCCATGGGAGACCTCGCGCAGCGACTGACCGACGACAAGTTCTGGGGGCAGTTGTGAGCGGGGCGGAAACGGTCTTCCGGGAGACCAGTGCGCAGCCGCGCACGGAATCCGTGCCGTTCTCCCATCTCTCCCTGGAATTAGGCCACTTGTACATGGAGGACTTTGTCGAAGGGCCGGCCCGGCTGCGCCGGCACTTCGCCTCGGTACGCCCCTGGGTGGACGCCGCCCGGGCCGGTGTCGGCCCGCTGCCCGCCGGCCGACGGCCCCGGATCAGCACCTGCTTCCTGATCGACGACTACTTCTCCCGGCTCTCCACCCCCGCCGAACTGATACCGCCGCTGCTTCAGGCCGCCGCCGAGGCCGGGCTGACCATCGACTACCTGGCCCGCGAGTCCGGCTGCGCGAGCCCCTCCCTCGCCCCCGGCGACTCCGTCCACCGCGACCGCACCGCACTGGCCGAGGCGGTGCTGCACCGGCTGGTCGAGGTGCCGCCGCCCGGCAGCAACGGGTTCCGCCCGCCCGTCGGCCGCACCGGCTGGCTCACCAACGGCCGGCGCGCCCCCGCCCAGCGCACCTCCGCCGCCCTGGACTCCAGCGGCGTCGTCTGGCAGCCGCCGAGCGAGACCGGCGCGCGCGGCCACTCCGTCTTCATGGACGTCGAACTGTGGAGCGGCCCCGAGGAGGAACGCACCTGGTCCTGCGCCTTCCTCGCCTCCGTGTGGCAGCTGGTCCGGCTCGGTCTGCTGCGCGACAACGGCCGCGCGGTCATGACCCCCACCGACTGGTTCGACAAGGACTTCCCGGCCGAGTGGGACGCGCTGCCACCCGTCCTGAAGCTCAACAGGTCGGCCGCCCCGTTCACCGCGTACGTCACGTGCAGTGTCCTCCCGGCCCGGTTCCTGCCCGTCGAGCACGCCGTACGCGTCATCCTCGACCAGGTCCACGTCGAGGCCGAGGTGCTGGGGAAGGTCGCCGAGCGGTCCGAGGGAGAGGGCTTCACCGTGCCCGCGGGCGTGGTGGACCGCACCTCCTACGTCTTCCCGCCGGGGCTGTGACATGACCGGCCTGGGCACCACGGGCGGACCCGCCCTCGTCTGCGGCGAGGTGCGCACCTGTCTGCTGCCCACCCGGGACGCGGTGGACGAGCTCACGGCCGTCCAGCTGCTGCGGCTGCGCGCCGACGAACGCGTACGAGTCTCCCGGCACCCCAACCGGCACGCCGTCTCCCCGGACGTCCTCACCGGCGTCGACTGCAGGCTGCCCACCGCCACCGGCGCCCGGGTCCGCGCGGTCGGCACGGTCACGGCGCGGGCGGTGCTGGTGGAGGGACGGGTGCTCCAGTCCACGGCCTACTTCTGCGCGCCGGCCGGCGGGCCCGACCGGCGCCAGCCCTGGGGCTACTACCTGGTCCGCCCCGGCACCCTCGTCCCGGTCGGCAGGCTCGCCGAGAAGTCGGTCACCGAAGGCTTCCTGACCGGACACCAGCCCGGCGAGCTGGACATCGGGTCGATCGCCGAGAGCCTCCTGGCGCGGATCTCCCGCCAGCACCGGTTTCTGGACCACGACACCCCGCTCACCACCGCCGACACGGCGCTGCGCTGGACCGCGGCACCCGCCGACGACGGGGAGGAGGCCTCCCTGCGGTTCACCAAGGCCGACGACGGTCTGCGGATCGTCGAGCTGCGGCTGCCGCGCGGCATCGAGCCCGCCGTCGCGGCCGGGCTCTGCGAGGACCTCGCCCTGCACGACTGGCTGCTGACCACCGTCAGCGACAAACTCGACGGCCTGCGGGTCGGCACCGACGACGGCACGGCCGCCCTGAAGGTGCTGCGCCCGCTCGTCGACCACCTGCTCCACCTGTGGATGCCGCAGGCCCGGGTCGACCGCACCCTGCGCACGACCTGGGAGGAACTGGAGAAGGACGCCGGCTACTCCCGGCAGTGGAACACCCTGGCCCAGCGCATCCGCGACCAGCTCGCGCTGCGCAACCTCACCCGGCGCGACGCGTTGGCCGCGCCCTGACGGCACCACCACGCCACACCTGTTCATGCACGATCCCAACGGGGGGAGAAAGTGAGATGAATGCACCGACGAGTTCGTACGAAGGCGCCCGGCATGTGACCCAGAAGCTCCTGGTCACCGTCGTGGTCGGCGGCGCCGTCTATCTGCTCACCAACGTCGTCGGCTCCGACGAGGAGGGACCCTGGCAGCTGCTGCTGTCGGTGCTGTGCGGCGGCATCGTGCTGATCGTCCAGTTCCTGGTCTCCTTCGTGAACCAGATGCACGCGGTGAAGGACTCGGTGGACAAACGATTCGCCGACATAGGGAAGGCCACCAAGCTCTTCAACGAGGTGGAGAAGCTCCGCGACGACGGAGTGCCGCGGCTCGCCGAGTACGCCACCAAGGTGGTCTCCGGGGGGCCCGAGATCCTCCAGCGGTTCGCCCACGAGGAGATCAACCGCCTCGCCGCGCAGATGGAGGACTTCACCAACCTCAGCGCCGAGTGCTCCGGCGAGAACCACGACTGGCTGATGACGCTCACCAAGTGCACCAGGGAGAGCATCGACGCCATCAGCACCACCGTCGTCGACGACGGCTTCTGGTCCACCGAGCCGGCCGGCCGCTATCTGACCGCCCAGCGCGAGGCCATCCTGGACCCCCGGCGACGCATCAAGGTCCGGCGGCTGTTCATCGTCAAGCGGCCCGAGGAGTTCGCCGCCCTCGGCCCGATCTGCAGCGAGCAGCGGGACATGGGCATCGACGTCCGCGTGGTCGCCCTGGAGGAACTCCCGCCGTACTTCCGCCGCGGCAAGATGATCGACTTCATCGTCTTCGACGGGGCGCTGTCGTACGAGATCCACGCCGACCAGCTCAGCGTGAACTCCTCCACGACGATCAGCGCCCGCCTGAACGAGGTGGAGCCCCTCGTCCGCCGCTTCAACCTCCTCTGGGAGGCCGCCGACCCGAGCAACTCACCGAACGGCCTTCCCGGCCCCGTCCGTGCCCGCACCAACGGCACGGCACCGGACGGCGCCTGAACCACCGGCGGGGCGGCCGCGTCAGGGGACCTCGGTCGGCCGGGAGACCGTCGCCTTCGGCGCGGACGCCCCGTCCCGCCGTCCCGCCACGAGCAGCAGCGGTGTCGCCCACAGCAGCGCCCCCGCGAGGCCGATGGCCGTACGGGGGCCGGTGAGGGCCGCCAGGACGCCCCACAGCGCCGTCAGCGTCGCGATGGACGCCCGGCTCCCGACCGACCAGGCCGAGAGCGTACGGGCCACCCGGTCCCTCGGGGTCAGATCCAGGCGGGAGGTGGCCAGGACCGGGTTGAAGACGCCCATGCAGAAGATCAGGACGAACTCGACGGCCATCACCAGGGCCAGTCCGCCCGGGCCCGGACGCACGAAGGCCAGGCCGAGCGGCCAGAGCGCGCGGAGCGTGCCCGTGGTGCGCAGCACCCGGCGCCGCCCGTACCGGTCGACCAGCCGCGGTGCCAGCCGGGAGCCGAGCAGGCCGCCGGCGCAGGGCACGGCGAAGGCGAGCGTGTACTGCCAGGGCGCGAAGCCGAGTGGCCCCAGCATCAGCACGGCCAGCGGGGGAGAGGCCGCCATGATCAGCCCGTTCACCAGGACCGTGTTGAGGAACAGCGGGCGCAGCGCCCGGTGGGTGAGCAGATGGCGCCAGCCCGCCAGCAGATCCGCCGCGCCCAGCCGGTGCGCGGGACCCTCCCGTACGGGCTCCGGCTCGCGCCCGCCGATCGCGCGCAGGCCGACCGCCGAGAGCAGATAGCTCACCGCGTCCGCCGCGACCGTCACCACCGGCCCGAACAGTCCGATCACGGCCCCGCCGAACGGCGGCCCCAGCATGCTGGCCGTCCACATGGTCGACTCGAACCGCCCGTTCGCGACGAGCAGGTCCTCCGGCGCCACCAGCGACTTCAGGAAGGCCCCGCTCGCCGCCGTGAACGCGATGTCCGCCGCCGCGACGACGACCGACACCACCAGCAGCTGTCCGAACCCCAGGCCGCCCAGCGCGTACGCGGCGGGCACGCTCAGCAGTGCCGCGCACCGCACCAGGTCCGCCGTGATCATCACCGGCCGCTTGCGCCGGAACTCCACCCACGGCCCGAGCGGCACCGCCAGCAGCGCCCCCACCGCGGGCCCCACGGCCGCCAGCGCCGCCACCTCGGCCGGCCCCGCGTGCAGCACCAGCACGGCGATCAGCGGAAACGCGCTGAACGCCAGCCAGGTCCCGAAGACACTGACGGCATACGCGCCCCACAACCACCCGAACCCACGCCCCAGCGCCCGCCGCACCACCCGGGGATCCTACTGGGCAGGCACACGCTCCCCTCCGCGTAGGCGAGAATGGCCCCATGAGCCTGTTCCGTGACGACGGCGTCGTGCTGCGCACCCAGAAGCTGGGTGAGGCCGATCGCATCATCACGCTGTTGACGCGCGGGCACGGGCGGGTGCGGGCGGTGGCCCGGGGGGTGCGGCGCACGAAGTCGAAGTTCGGGGCGCGGCTGGAACCCTTCTCCCACGTCGACGTGCAGTTCTTCGCCCGGGGCAGCGAGCTGGTCGGGCGCGGGCTGCCGCTGTGCACCCAGAGCGAGACCATCGCGCCGTACGGCGGCGGGATCGTGACCGACTACGCGCGCTACACCGCCGGCACGGCCATGCTGGAGACCGCCGAGCGGTTCACCGACCACGAGGGCGAGCCCGCCGTACAGCAGTACCTGCTGCTGGTGGGCGCCCTGCGGACGCTCGCGCGGGGGGAGCACGCCCCCCACCTGGTCCTCGACGCGTTCCTGCTGCGCTCCCTCGCCGTCAACGGCTACGCGCCCAGCTTCGACGCCTGCGCGAAGTGCGGCATGCCCGGTCCCAACCGGTTCTTCTCCGTGGCCTCCGGCGGCAGCGTCTGCGTCGACTGCCGGGTGCCCGGCAGCGTCGTACCCTCGCCGCAGACCCTTCTCCTGCTGGGCGCGCTGCTCACGGGAGACTGGGAGAGCGCGGACGCGTGCGAGCCGCGGTACGTGCGGGAGGGGAGCGGGCTGGTGTCCGCCTATCTGCACTGGCATCTGGAGCGTGGACTGCGCTCCCTTCGATACGTAGAGAAGTAAGCGACAGAGGAGACGAGAGGCACATGGTCGTACGCGGGTTCCTGGGGCGGCAGCGTCGGGAGTACAGGACGCCGGAGCCGCACCCGTCCGGCGCGCGCCCGCCGAAGCTCCCGGGCGAGCTGGTGCCCGAGCATGTGGCGATCGTCATGGACGGCAACGGCCGCTGGGCCAAGGAACGCGGGCTGCCCCGCACCGAGGGTCACAAGGTCGGCGCCGAGCGGGTGCTGGACGTGCTCCAGGGCGCGGTCGAGATCGGTGTGCGGAACATCTCGCTGTACGCGTTCTCCACCGAGAACTGGAAGCGCTCGCCCGACGAGGTGCGCTTCCTGATGAACTTCAACCGCGACTTCATCCGCAAGACCCGCGACACCCTGGACGAGCTGGGCATCCGGGTGCGCTGGGTGGGCCGGATGCCGAAGCTGTGGAAGTCGGTCGCCAAGGAGCTCCAGATCGCCCAGGAGCAGACCAAGGACAACGACAAGCTCACGCTGTACTTCTGCATGAACTACGGCGGCCGCGCCGAGATCGCCGACGCCGCGCAGGCCCTCGCCGAGGACGTGAAGGCGGGCCGGCTGGACCCGTCCAAGGTCAACGAGAAGACCCTCGCGAAGTACCTGTACTTCCCGGACATGCCGGACGTCGACCTGTTCCTGCGCCCGAGCGGCGAGCAGCGCACCTCCAACTACCTGCTCTGGCAGAGCGCGTACGCCGAGATGGTCTTCCAGGACGTGCTGTGGCCGGACTTCGACCGGCGTGACCTGTGGCGGGCGTGCCTGGAGTTCGCCTCCCGGGACCGCCGCTTCGGCGGGGCGATCCCGAACGAGGAACTCTTGGCGATGGAGGGGGGAACCCCGGACCAGCGGGCCACGTCGTAGCCGCCACGAGTTCCTCCGGCCCCTCGACGCGGCGGGGGATCGTCTCCGGTCTCCCGCTCGTCGAAACGGCCGGCTCCACCCGCGCCGTCTACCCCTGGCGGAGTCAGTTCTGCCGGTTCGCGCACTCCGCGCAGGTGCCGAAGATCTCCACCGTGTGGGCCACGTTGACGAAGCCGTGCTCCGCCGCGATGGCCTCCGCCCACTTCTCGACCGCCGGGCCCTCCACCTCGACGGCCTTGCCGCAGGCCCGGCAGACGAGGTGATGGTGGTGGTCGCCGGTGGAGCAGCGGCGGTAGACGGACTCGCCGTCGGAGGTACGCAGGACGTCCACCTCGCCGGCGTCGGCGAGGGACTGGAGGGTGCGGTACACCGTGGTGAGCCCGACCGAGTCACCCTTGTGCTTGAGCATGTCGTGCAGGTCCTGCGCGCTGCGGAACTCGTCGACCTCGTCCAGCGCCGCTGCCACGGCGGCGCGCTGCCGGGTGGAGCGGCCCTTCACGGGCGGTCCAGCGGTCGTCACCGTTGCCTCCTCACGTCTGCGGCTTGCCGGGCCATTGTGCCAGCCCGGACTGTGCGCGGTCAGACGCCGACCTCGTCCGAGGCCCCTCGCGTGGCCGGAATCGCGCACTCCGCCGGGTCTCCGGCAGGGTGCGCCGCGGCCAGTGCGCGGGCGCGGCGCCGGGCCAGCGGGGCGGCCAGCGCGCTCAGCGCGATGAACGCGGCGATGGTCAGCAGCACGATCGTCGCGCCGGGCGGGACGTCCTGGTAGTACGAGGTCACCGTGCCGCCGATGGTCACCGTCACGCCGATCGCCGTCGCGATGGCGAAGGTCGCGGCGAAGCTGCGGCTCAGCTGCTGGGCGGCCGCCACCGGGACCACCATCAGCGCGCTGACCAGCAGCAGCCCCACCACGCGCATCGCGACCGTGACCGTGACCGCCGCCGTGATCGCGGTCAGCAGGTTCAGGGCGCGTACCGGCAGGCCCGTGACCCGAGCGAACTCCTCGTCCTGGCTGACCGCGAAGAGCTGCCGGCGCAGGCCGAGGGTGACCAGGACCACGAAGGCCGCCAGCACGCAGATCGCCGTCACGTCGGACTCGCTCACCGTCGACAGCGAGCCGAAGAGGTACGAGGTGAGGTTCGCGTTGGAGCCGCCGGGCGCGAGGTTGATGAACATCACGCCGCCGGCCATACCGCCGTAGAAGAGCATGGCGAGGGCGATGTCGCCGCGGGTGCGGCCGTACCAGCGGATCAGCTCCATGATCACCGCGCCGAGGACGGCGACGGCCGTCGCCATCCACACCGGGTTCGCGGAGAGCAGGAAGCCGAGGCCGACGCCGGTCATCGCGACATGGCCGATGCCGTCGCCCATCAGGGCCTGGCGGCGCTGGACGAGGTAGATGCCGACGGCGGGGGCGGTGATGCCGACCAGGACGGCGGCGAGCAGCGCCCGCTGCATGAAGGCGTAGTCGAGGAAGTCCATCAGCTCAGCAGTCCCGTGCGGATCGGTTCGGCGCCCGCGGGTGCGTGCGGGTGCACGTGGTCGTGGCCGGGCAGCGCGTGCTGGCCGACGGCCGGGGTGGGCGGGCCGTCGTGCAGCACACAGCCGTCGCGCAGGACGACCGCCCGGTCGATCAGGGGCTCCAGGGGGCCCAGTTCGTGCAGGACGAGGAGGACCGTCGTACCGGCGGCGACCTGGTCCTTCAGGGTGTGCGCCAGCACCTCCTGGCTGGCCAGGTCGACGCCCGCCATCGGCTCGTCCATGATCAGCAGCTCGGGTTCGGCGGCGAGCGCGCGGGCGATCAGCACCCGCTGGTGCTGGCCGCCGGAGAGGGCGTCGACGTTGTCCTTGGCCCGGTCGGCCATCCCGACCAGTTCCAGGGCCTGGTGTACGGCCGCCCGGTCGGCCTTGCGGAAGACGCCGAAGCGGGTGCGGGAGAGGCGGCCGGAGGAGACGACCTCGGTGACGGTGGCCGGGACGCCGCCCGCGGCCGTGGTGCGCTGCGGGACATAGCCGATCCGCGCCCAGTCCCGGAACCGCCTGCGCTCCGTGCCGAACAGCTCGATCTCGCCCGCGCCGATCGCCACCTGGCCGATCACACTGCGCACGGCGGTCGACTTGCCCGAGCCGTTCGCGCCGAGCAGGGCGACGACCTCACCGCGGTGCACGGTGAGGTCGATGCCCCGCAGGACGGGGCGCGAGCCCAGGTCGGCGCGGACACCGCGCATCGCGATCACGGGCTCGGCCTTCGCGTCCATGACGCCCTCCGTAGAGATCACTTGGTTCCCAGGGCCGTCTGGAGCGCCTTGAGGTTCGCCTGCTGGACCGAGAAGTAGTCCTTGCCGCGGGACGAGTCCGTGATGCCCTCGATCGGGTCGAGGACGTCCGTCTTCAGTCCGGCGTCGGCGGCGATGGTCTTCGCGGTCTTGTCGCTGACGAGCGTCTCGTAGAACACGGTCGTGACGCCGTCTGCCTTCGCCATCTTCTCAAGTTCCTTCACGCGCGCGGCGCTCGGCTCCGACTCGGGGTCGAGGCCGTTGATGGCCTCCTCGGTCAGGCCGTAGCGCTCGGCGATGTAGCCGAAGGCGGCGTGGGTGGTGATGAAGACCTTGGTCTTCGTGTTCGCCAGCCCGTCCTCGAACTCGGTGTTCAGGGCGTCGAGCTTCTTCACGAGGGCCGTGGTGTTGGTCTTGTAGTCGGCCGCGTGGTCCGGGTCGGCCTTCTCGAAGGCCTTGCCGACACCCTCGGCGACCTCGGCGTAGCGCACCGGGTCGAGCCAGATGTGGGGGTCGAGGCCGGACAGTTCCTCGTCCTCGTGGTCGTCGTGCTCGGCCGCGTGGCCGCCGACCTCGTTGCCGTGCTTCTCCATCGTGGTGAGGGAGCCGGCCTCGATCTTGGTCTTGACCTCGGACTGGGCCACCGCGTCGTCGACGGAGGGCTGGAGGTTCTCGAGGTAGAGCACCGCGTCGGACTCCTGGAGCTGCGCGGTCTGCCGGGCGCTGATCTCCAGGTCGTGCGGCTCCTGGCCGGGCTCGGTCAGGCTGGTGACGTTCACATGGTCCCCGCCGATCTGCTCGGCGAGGAAGGCCATCGGGTAGAACGACGCGACGACGTCGAACTTGTCCGTGTTGGCCGCGGCGGCGCTGTCGGAGGAGCAGGCGGAGAGCGTGCCGAGTCCGAGGGCGGTGACGGCCGCCATGGCTATCCCGGATATGTGCTGTCGTCGTACGTTCATGACAGTCATTTTCAACAAATATGGAAACCGTTGTCAACAAGTGCCTCGGTGAGGGGCCGACAAGAGCCCGGTAAGGGGCGCAGGGCCGTCGAGGGGCTGTGGAAGGGGTACCGATTTGGTCGAGGGGGAGCCCCCGCCGGTACCCTGAATCATTCGCTGGAAGCATCTCGCTTCGTCGCCCGTCGTCGTTATGAAGAGAGCACCGTGGCCGCCGACAAGATCGACACCATCGTCAGCCTGAGCAAGCGCCGTGGCTTTGTATTCCCCTGCAGTGAGATCTACGGCGGTCAGAAGGCCGCCTGGGACTACGGACCGCTGGGTGTCGAGCTCAAGGAGAACCTGAAGCGCCAGTGGTGGCGCTACATGGTGACGTCGCGCGAGGACGTGGTCGGTATCGACTCGTCCGTCATCCTGGCCCCCGAGGTGTGGGTCGCCTCCGGCCACGTCGCCACCTTCTCCGACCCGCTGACCGAGTGCACCTCCTGCCACAAGCGGTTCCGCGCGGACCACCTGGAGGAGGCCTACGAGGCCAAGCACAACCGCGTGCCGGAGAACGGCCTGGCGGACATCAACTGCCCCAACTGCGGCAACAAGGGCCAGTTCACCGAGCCCAAGCAGTTCTCGGGTCTGCTCTCCACCCACCTCGGCCCCACGCAGGACACCGGCTCCATCGCCTACCTGCGCCCCGAGACCGCCCAGGGCATCTTCACCAACTTCGCCCAGGTGCAGGTCGCTTCGCGCAAGAAGCCGCCGTTCGGCATCGCGCAGATGGGCAAGTCCTTCCGCAACGAGATCACGCCCGGCAACTTCATCTTCCGCACCCGCGAGTTCGAGCAGATGGAGATGGAGTTCTTCGTCAAGCCGGGCGAGGACGAGAAGTGGCAGGAGTACTGGATGGAGCAGCGCTGGAACTGGTACACCGGTCTCGGCCTGCGCGAGGAGAACATGCGGTGGTACGACCACCCGCAGGAGAAGCTCTCCCACTACTCCAAGCGCACCGCCGACATCGAGTACCGCTTCCAGTTCGGCGGTAACGAGTGGGGCGAGCTGGAGGGTGTCGCCAACCGCACCGACTACGACCTCTCCGCGCACGCCAAGGCCTCCGGCCAGGACCTCGCGTTCTACGACCAGGAGGCCCAGGAGCGCTGGACGCCGTACGTCATCGAGCCGGCGGCCGGTGTCGGCCGCGCGATGCTGGCGTTCCTGCTCGACGCGTACGTCGAGGACGAGGCCCCGAACGCCAAGGGCAAGATGGAGAAGCGCACGGTGCTGCGCCTCGACCACCGCCTGGCTCCGGTGAAGGTCGCGGTGCTGCCGCTGTCCCGCAACGCCGAGCTGTCGCCCAAGGCCAAGGGCCTCGCCGCCGCCCTGCGGCAGAACTGGAACATCGAGTTCGACGACGCGGGCGCCATCGGCCGCCGCTACCGTCGCCAGGACGAGATCGGTACGCCGTACTGCGTGACGGTCGACTTCGACACGCTGGACGACAACGCGGTGACCGTCCGCGAGCGTGACTCCATGAAGCAGGAGCGCGTGTCCCTCGACCAGATCGAGGGCTACCTGGCCGCCCGCCTGATCGGCTGCTGAGGCCTTCCCTGTCGATGCCGGGTCCCTCACCGAGGGGCCCGGCATCGACGCGTTCGGCGGGGGGCCTTCACAGATCCAGGTCCGCGTACAGCGCCGCGTGGTCGGATGCCTGGGTCGCGTGCGACGTGACCGTCTGGAACGACTTGAAGGTCCTGGGGGCGAAGACGCCCCGCCGTTCCACCTCGACGTGCTCGACGCGGTCCCACAGCTCCGGCGAGAACATGAGGTAGTCGAGCTTGTCGTCGTCACCGGTGCCCGGCCCGTGGGTGCCCGGGTCTCCCGTGTAGCTGGTGTGCGTCATCGCTTCCTTCAGGCCGGCGTCCAGCAGGGTCTTGACCGGGGCGCTGTTCAGGAAGTCGTTGAAGTCACCGGCGACGATGACGTGGTCCGACCGCTGGAGAGCGGCCTCGTAGATCTCCCGGACGCGCAGTGCCTGGCGGGCGCGCAGTCCGGCGCCGCCGCCCCGCATGCTCTTGAAGTGGTTGCCCAGGATCCACAGGGGCGTTCCGTTGAGCGCGATCTCGAACTCGGGGCAGTCCCGGCTGAAGAGCCGTCGGCCACCCTGCCCGGGGTCGAAGATGTGCGACCGTACCGAGGTGATCGGGTGGCGGCTGAGGATCCCCACGTCGATGCCGCGGGGGTCGTTGCCGTCGATCAGCAGGTTGAAGGGGTACGGCTGGTGCCCCAGGGTCTTGCCGAGGACGTTCTCGTTGAAGCGTTCCAGGGCGAGACGGTCCTCGACCTCCACCATGAGCAGGACGTCGGCGTTGACCTCGGCCACCACGCGCCCGGTGTTCTGGACGGCCGTCCAGCTGAGGTCGTCGCGCACGGGCTGGGCCCAGCCCGGCCAGTCCCCGCGGCCGTTCGCCTCGATGGTGATGACGGGGTTGCTCGCCGGCCCTTCCGCCTTGAAGAGTCTTGCACCCTTGCCCTTGAGCTCGTTGATGAAGAACGGCCGGGGGCTGTCCTGCTCCGAGTTGTGGACCTGGTGTTCCTTGATGATCTCGACGATCCGGTCCTTGTCCCCCTGGGTGTAGGTGTCCTTCTCGAGGAGGGAGACCAGCTCGCCGAAGTCGGCCAGGACCTTGTCGCGCGCGGCGTCGTCCTCGAGTGCGAAGGCCTTGGGGCGGCGGAAGAGATTCTCCGCGTTGAAGGTGCCGATACGGATGGTCATGACGCGCCTCCCACGGCGGCGCAAGGGCCGCGTGGCCGACGGCAGGCGCCGCCGAGGTGACTGCACGCCGACATTTCTCATTGTCCTCGGGGGTGAGGGGGCCCGTCGACCGGACACATGACAGATGACAGATATTGAAATCTGTCAGCCGTCATGCCATGCTGGCGTGCATGACGATGCACACCCGTTCCCTCGGCACCACCGGCCCCCAGGTCTCCGCCCTCGGTCTCGGCTGCATGGGGATGACCGCTCTGTACGGCGACGCGGACCGGACCGAGTCGATCGCCACCATCCACGCGGCCCTGGAGGCCGGCGTGACCCTGCTCGACACCGGTGACTTCTACGGCATGGGCAGCAACGAGCTGCTGATCGGCGAGGCCCTGCGCGCCGCGCCCGCGGCCCGCCGCGAGCAGGCGCTGATCAGCGTGAAGTTCGGCGCCCTGCGCGACCCGGACGGCACCTGGAGCGGCTACGACGGCCGCCCCGCCGCCGTGCGGAACTTCGCCTCGTACTCCCTGCAGCGCCTCGGCGTCGACCACATCGACGTGTACCGCATCGCCCGGCTCGACCCCGACGTCCCGATCGAGGAGACGGTCGGCGCCATCGCCGAGCTGGTCGAGAAGGGGTACGTCCGGTACATCGGTCTCAGCGAGGTCGGCGCCGACACCATCCGCCGGGCCGCGGCCGCCGCCCCGATCTCCGACCTCCAGATCGAGTACTCGCTGATCTCCCGGGGCATCGAGACGTCGATCCTGCCCACCACCCGTGAGCTGGGCATCTCCATCACGGCGTACGGCGTGCTGTCCCGCGGCCTGATCTCCGGGCACTTCACCGCCGACCGGCAGCTCGCCGCGAACGACTTCCGGGCGTACTCGCCCCGCTTCCAGGGCGAGAACCTCCGGCACAACCTGAACCTCGTGGAGTCGCTGCGCAAGATCGCCGAGCAGAAGGGCGTCTCCGTCGCGCAGACCGCGATCGCCTGGGCGCTGGCCCAGGGCGAGGACATCGTGCCGCTGGTCGGCGCCCGCACCCGGGAGCGGCTCGCGGAGTCGCTCGGCGCGCTGGACGTCGTCCTGGACGCCGATGACCTCGCCGCGATCGAGGCGGCCGTCCCGGCCGACGCCGCGGCCGGCGGCCGCTACGGGGCGGCTGCCCTGGCCCACCTCGACAGCGAGCGGTGATCCCGGCAACGGGTACGGTCTGACCATGGCCCCGACCTCCGAGACCCTGACCGCCGAGCGCATCCTCGAAGCGACCGAGGAAGTGCTGCGCCGCCATGGCCCGGCCAAGGCCACCGTGGTGGACGTGGCCCGCGCGCTCGGCGTCAGCCACGGCAGCGTGTACCGCCACTTCCGTACGAAGGCGGTGCTGCGGGAGGCGGTGACGAAGCGCTGGCTGGACCGCACGTCGCTGGCCCTCGCCGGGATCGCCGCCGACGAGGCGCGCGCCCCGGAGGCACGGCTGCGGGACTGGCTCGCCGCGCTCTTCGAGGCCAAGCGGCGCAAGGCGGGGGACGACCCCGAGCTGTTCGCCACGTACATGGTGTTGACCGGTGAGAACGGCGCGGCGGTCGGCGAGCACCTCGCCGACCTGACCGGCCAGCTCACGGCGATCGTCGCGGCCGGGGTGGCCGCCGGCGCCTTCACCGCCCCCGACCCGGCGGCCGCGGCCCGCGCCGTCTTCCAGGCCACCGGCCGCTTCCACGACCCCGGCTACTTCCGCCAGTGGGAGCTGCCCGACGCGGACGACGACTTCACGGCTGTGGTCGACCTGCTGGTCCAGGGCCTGAAGCGGTGACGGCGGTGACGGCGGTGACGGCAGTGACGGCGGTGACGTCCTAGCCCTGTTTGCCCTCGGCCTTCCGCTCGGTCCTCCCCTCGGCTTTCGGTTCAGCGGGGTCGACCGTCGCCTGGTGGGCCTCGGCGAGATGCTCGGCCGCCTTCAGCCAGGGCAGGAACTGCGCGCCCCTGCGCCAGCCGCAGGTGTCGCATCTGACCGTGCGCTGCACCCCCGCACGCTGCACCCGGACCACGTGCTCACGTCCGTGCTGGTCCCAGCGGCTCACCTTGCTCGTCGTGATCTGAAGCATGACGCCTCCCGCGCCGACTCCGGAGAACAGCAAGGAGTGTGCAGCACCGGGAAGATCAACGGGGGTTTCCTCGCGAGGAGTTCACCGGGAGGAACGCGCCGGGCCGGGTCAGTAGCCGCACAGGTCCGTGAGACGGTCCGGATCCAGGACCACCAACTGGCGGTATCCCGTGGTCAGTACGGCCTCCGTGCGCAGCGCCGCCAGGACCCGCTCCGTCGTCGACACCGCCACCCCGGCCAGACTGCCGAGCGCGCGCTGGCTCAGCGACAGCTCCAGCAGCACGGACCCGTCGGGGCGCGGCCGGCCGTACTCCGCCGCGAGTCCGTACAGCACCCGGGCGAGCCGGCGGCGCGCGTCGCAGCCACTGGTCTCTATCCGCCGCTGGGTCGCCGACCGCAGCTTGCGCGCCACACTGCGCAGCACCTGCAACTGGGCCGCCGGGTGCGAGTGCAGAAAGCCGATGAAGGACGCCGGGGCGATCCGCAGCGCGGTGACCGGGCCCGCGGCCCGCACGGTGGCGGACCGCAGGTTCCCGTCCAGCACCGCCAGCTCTCCGACCACCTCGCCCGCCGCGCGGATCGCCAGCGCCGACTCCTCGCCCTCCTCCGTCTCCCCGACGACCAGCACCAGCCCGTCGAGAAGCATGTACACCGCGTCCCCGACCGCCCCGGCCGTCATCAGCACCTCCTGATCGACGTACCGCCGCCGCGTCCCGAGCCGTAGCAACGCCTCCCGGTCCACGGCGTCCAGCGTGTCCAGCAGACTTCCGGCGGCCCAGGCCGGCGGAGCGGAGGCGGGGTGCCGCCGGGGGCCGGGGGCGGAGGTCATACGGGGCGACCGGAGGACGAGCCGGGCGCGCCCGCGCCTCCGCCTCCGGCTCCCCCTGCTCCTCCGGCGCCGCCCAGGTGGTCCACTCGGCGGCGCAGCTCCGCGGAGCGGTGCCGTACCGGATCCAGGGCCTTGAGCCGGCGCGCTACGACGGGGAGGCGATCGGCGCGCTCCTTGGCCGTGCCGCGGCGGGTCTCCTGGAGGCGGCGGACCGTACCGGCGATGGTCTCGTCCTGGGTGGCCAGCTGGTCGTCGAGGGCGCTCACCAGGGCGCGGGAGGTGTCCCCGATGTGGCCGTCGAACTCCTGCTCCACCTGGCGGCGGCCGGAGTCCAGCACCGGCAGCACGTTCTCCTCCCGGCCGGCGGTGTCCGGCACGCGCAGCCGCCTCGCGAGGGAGGTCCCGTGCTCCCCGGTGACCCGCAGCAGCTCCTCCGTCTCGGCGGGGGACAGCCGCAGCTCGCCGCGGTAGTGCGCGGAGAGGATGCCCAGCTCGGCGAAGCCGGCGGTGTTCAGCCGCAGCCGCTCCAGCCGTTCGGCCACCTCGGCGGCCACGGGCGGCACCGGGGGCCCGCCGCCCGCCGCCCCGCGGCGCAGCTCGGCCAGCGCACCCTCGACCGAGCGCAGCCCGTCCTCCAGCTCGACCAGGGACTCGCGGTTGCCGAAATGCCGGACGACGAGGTCCCGCAGCGCCGCGACCCCGCTCACCTCGACCAGCGCGGTCCGCAGCTCGTCCTCGCTCGCCCCGTCCCGCAGGAACCCGCAGGCGCGGTGGATGCCCCAGGTGCCGATCCGTTCGACCAGCGGACGGCGCAGCCGCGCGGGCACGTCGATGCCCCGCAGCTCCTTGTGGGCGAACCGGGTCGTGTCCCGTAACCGGTTCACCAGTACGTTCGGCGGCGCTTTCGCCAGCTCGGCGAGGACGTCGATCTCGTCGCCGGTGAGCAGCCGGGCGCCCTCGCCGACCAGCCCGGCGATCGGCGCGATCGTGTAGAACACCGAGCGCACACCGGGCCGTTGGAGGAGCTGGTCCGCCATCCGGGCCGCCTCCGCCATGGGGTCCCAGGTGAGCGGGTCGACGTCCTCGTGGAAGTCCTTGCTCGGCGGCCACAGCAGATCGCAGCGGCTGAGCACGCCGAAGGTGTTGAGCGGGGTGCGCTCGTCGCCCGCGTTGCCGAGGAACTCCCGTACGCTCAGCCGGTCGTGGTCGTGCAGCCCGCGTGCGAAGACGTACAGCACGGCCTTGGCGTCCCTGATCTCGCGGACACTGTCGTCGTGCACCTCCCGCGCGGTGCGGCCCGACGCGGCGAGCGCGGCCTCGAACGCCTTACGGTCCTCCTCCCCGGCGAAGGAGGAGATGCCCAGGAAGTCGTGGCTGTTTCGGGAGTCGACGCCGTGCACGCTGCCGAGCCCCGGGGTGTCGGCGAGCCGGAAGGTGCGGAGCAGCTCGTTGGGGATCCCGTGCTCGACCCGGGCCACATCCGTGAGGAGCGCGGCCCGGTCGGCGTCCCGGGCGGTCATCTCGCCGTACGCCTCGGCGGGCAGCGTGCGCGAGGAACCGTCCCGATGGCGGACCGTCACGGTACGTTCCCTGGCGTAGTACAACTCGCTGACGGTGAAGGTGACTTCGAGCTGTCCGGTGAGCGCGACGCGTTCGCCGAGCAGCGCGTTCACCAGGGTGGACTTGCCGCGTTTGATCTGTCCGGCCACGGCGAGCCGCAGTGGCTCGTCCAGCCCGTCGGCGGCGTCGCGCAGCACCTCCGCCAGCCGGCCGGCCGTCTCCCCGCCCTGCTGGGCGGCGCGTGCGCAGGCGGTCAACACCTCTGTGGCGGTGCGGAGTTCATCGTCCAGGCGACCAGCCCCACGTGCGCCGTCGCGCGCCCCTCCGGCCCCGTCCGGACCCATGGGCCGCCCCCTTCCCCCGTCCGGTCGATGTGACCTGCCCCACAGGGCAAGTCATTGTGCCCGGCGAAATCCATACGTGGCGGTTTTTCGGCTTTTTCCTCGACTCGACCCCGCCCGGGCGCCATGATGTCGACGACCAAGGGGGACGGCATGACGACCGACGACAGTGAACAGACGTGGGACGACGGCCGGTTGACCGAGCACGACGTCATCGAGGCGGCGGACGGAACCGGTTACACCTCGACGTCCGAGTTCGTGGCCGGCGAGAACGGCTACGAGCCCGACGACACCTACGCCGCCTACGCCACCGAGGATTCCTACGACTCGTCCACGTACGAGAGCGACGACGCGTACGTCGCCGACGACACGTACGACACGTACGACGCGTACGACTCCTACGACTCCGGGGACGCCCTGAGCGGCTGAACCTCCGGGCGGGTGCCCGGACCGCCCGTCCTCCCCCGGGGTCCGTGGACCGGACGGACGGGCGGCCGCAGGTTCCCCGCCGCGGGGACCGGCTCGTCCCCACGTCTTCGAGGTTAGGCAGCGCCCGCGCGCCGGACTCCTTCCTGTGAGGGAGTCCGCCGGGCCTCCGTCGGGGAAGTTCCCCTCAACTCACCAGCTCCGCACCAGACGTACGCAAGTGAAGGGAACGCCCCGCGATGTCCGGAGGAGAACTCGACGTCCCCGGTGTCCGCCGGCTGTGCCTGGTCGTCGACGTCGAGGGATACAGCGGACGTCTGACCGACGCCGCCCTCGACGTACAGGACCGGCTGCTGTGGACGATGCGGCAGGCCTGCCGGGTGGCCGACGTGGACCCGGACCAGTGTGCCCGCCAGGACCGGGGCGACGGCCAGCTGCTGATCTGGCCGCCGGGCATCGACGAGGGGCGTGCGCTGCCCGGCGCGGTCCGGGGACTGCGCGCCGCCCTGCACCGGCTGAACCGCAAGCCGGGCCCGGGCGGCCGGATCCGGCTGCGGGCCTCCGTGACCCAGGGGCTGGTGTACGTGGCGGCCACCGGGTTCGTCGGGACGGCGGTCGTGCACGCCTGCCGGGTCCTGGACTCGCCCCAGCTGCGGGCCACCCTCGGCGGCCGGCAGGACAGCGACCTGGCCCTGGCCGTCACCGACGACCTCTATCGCGACGTCCTCACCCAGCGTCGCGAGGAGCCCGCGGCCCCGCACTTCTCCCCGTTGAACGCGAGCGTGCCGGACAAGGGGTTCGAGGCTCGCGGCTGGGTGTACGTCCCCCGGTCCGGAGGCTCGCGCGCCCTGGTGCCCGCCTACCCCGGTCCCACCCGGCCCGACGGAACACCCGAGCCGCACCGCACCGCCTGGGGCCGGCACTTCGCCCTGGGCGGCGGCCTGCTCGCGGGGACGGCACTGATGGCCTGGGGCGGCCACGAGGTGTGGTCGGCGGTCATGGACGACGAGGGCACGGGCGGCGACGGTACGGGTGGTCACGGCACGGGTGGTCACGGCGCGGGTGCCGACCTGGGTGGTGGCCCGGACGGTGACCTGGGCGGTGACCCGGGCACCGACCACCCGGTGGGCGACGTGTACGTGATGACGGGGGACACCTACGTCGTGAACGAGACCCAGGCGGCTCCCGTCTGGCTGGTCCCCGAGCCGGAGCTGCCGGAGTGGCAGCTTCTCGACCCCGACCCGGATCCGTACGGCTCCCTGTACGCCTCCTCCTCCACGTACGACGAGGACCAGTACCAGGACCAGTACCAGGACGAGGACCAGAGCGACGTCGGCGACGCGGAGTGGGACGACTTCGACGACCTCGGCCCCGACCACTCCGGCTCGGGCTTGTGACGACGGCCGCCGCCCGTCCGCCGTCCCCGCTCAGCCCACCCGTCGCGGCAGCCGCAGGCTCAGCGCGACCGTGAGGACGACCCCGCCCAGCTGCACGGCGAGCGTCGTCAGCAGGGCGTCCCGCATGCCCGAGCCCGGGACCAGGGAGAGGAACAGCGTGCCCAGGGTGGCCACGCCCAGCGCCAGGGCCGTCTGCTGGGTCGTCACCATCACGCCGCTGCCGACGCCCGCGCGGGCCGGCGGCACCTCGGACATCACGATCCGCATCACCACGGGCAGCTGGAGCGCCTGGCCGGCACCCGCGACCGCCGCCCCCGGCAGCAGCTCGACGAGGCCCACGTCGGGCCAGTCGGCCCGCACCGCCAGCGCGATGAGCACCAGGCCCACGCCCTGGAGCAGCGCGCCCGCGGTCACCACCCGGCTCCCGAACCGGGTCACCAGCCGGGGCCCGGCGAGCGAGGCGAGGAAGAAGGCGAGGGCCATCGGCGCGAGCGCCAGCCCGGCCGGCACCGGACCGAGCCCCGCGCCGCGCTGGAGCGCCACCGCGACGACGAACATGAACCCGCTGAAGCCGAGGGAGAACGGCAGCATGAGCACCAGCCCCCGCCGCAGCGTGGTGAGCGCGAACAGGCTCGGCGGCACCAGCGGCGTACGGCCGAGCCGGTCGGCCCGCCGCTCCACGGCGTAGAACGCGGCCGCGACCGGCGGGAACGCGGCCAGCGACAGCCAGGTCCACAGCGGCCAGCCCGCCGAGCGGCCCTCGGTGAGCGGGGCGAGCAGCGTCAGCAGCGCCGCCGCCAGCAGCACGGTGCCGGGGAGGTCCACCGGCTCCGGGCGCTGCGAGCGGGTCTCGGGGACGGTTCGGACGGCGAGCAGCAGGCCGACGACCACGACCGGGACGTTCACCAGGAAGACGGAACGCCAGCCGGTGCCGGCGAGGTCGGCGGCGACCAGGACGCCGCCGAGGATCTGGCCCGCCACCATGGAGAGGCCGGCCGTCGCGCCGTACAGGCTCATGGCGCGGGCGCGCCGCGGGCCCTCGGTGGCCGCCTGGATGGTGGCGAGGACCTGCGGGACCATCGCGGCGGCCGAGGCGCCCTGGACGACCCGCGCCGCGACCAGCGACCAGGCGTCCGGCGCCAGCCCACAGGCCAGCGAGGTCAGTCCGAAGGCGGCCATGCCGGCGAGGAAGAGCCGGCGCCGCCCGAACAGGTCGCCGAGCCGCCCGCCGAGGACGAGCAGCACGGCGTACGCCAGGCCGTACCCGGCGACGACGAGTTCCAGGACGGACTCGCTCGCGGAGAGGTCCGCGGCGATGGTGGGCAGAGCGACGTTGACGATGAAGAAGTCGACGAGCGGCAGGGCCGCGCCGAGCAGCACGGTGAACAGCCCGAGCGGCCCGAAGGCATCGGACGCCGGGCCGGCGCGGCCGCCGGACGCGGGGGCGAGGGTCGTTTCTGTGGTCACTCCGCCGAGCCTGCGCCTGCCCCCAAACCGGGTACCAGAGTCTCCTTATCCTGGTAGCGGGACTACCTGGCAACAGGGTGCGGGTCCGGGCACGCTGGAGGCATGACGACGATGGCACAGGAGACGGCTGTCCCCGCGGCCGGCAGCGGCGCGGCGGTCCGCCGCCATGAACTGGCCGCCTTCCTGCGCAGCCGCCGCGAGCGCATCACCCCCGAGCAGGTGGGCCTCCCGCGCGGGGCGCGCCGCCGCACGCCCGGCCTGCGCCGCGAGGAGGTCGCCCATCTCTCCGCGGTCGGGGTCACCTGGTACACCTGGCTCGAACAGGCCCGCGACATCCATGTCTCCGTGCAGGTCCTGGACGCGCTGGCCCGCACCCTGATGCTCGACCGCAGCGAACGCGCCCACCTCTTCCGGCTGGCCGGCACCACCGACCCGACGCCCGCCGCGCACTGCGAGGGCATCACGGACGCCGTCCGGATGACGCTGGACCAGCTGGACCCGCTGCCCGCCAGCGTCCAGAACAGCCGCTACGACATCCTGGCCTACAACCGCGCCTACGCCCATCTGCTGTGCGACCTCGACGCGATCCCGCCCGAGGACCGCAACTGCATGCTGCTGGTCCACACGAACGCCGAATGGCAGGAGTCGTTCGTCCACCTCGACGAGACCCGGCGCCTGATGGCCGCGAAGCTGCGCGCCTCCATGGCCGGCCACCTCACCGAACCGGCCTGGAAGATGCTGGTCAAGCGCCTCCAGGCCGAGTCCCCTGAGTTCCGCGAGAACTGGCGGCGCTACGAGATCGTCACGACCCGCACCAAGACGAAGCAGTTCCGCAATCGCCACGTCGGCCTGCTCAACCTCCACCACACGGACCTCTGGCTCAACCCGGAGCTGGGCGCCCGGCTGGTGACCTTCACCCCGGTCGACACGGAGTCCCGGGAGCGACTGGAAGGGCTGTACGCCCTCTTCAACCCACCGAGCACCGGCTGACGGCCCGGACACGGGCGCCGGAGGGTCAGGCGCCGATGCCCGCCGCCTCGCGGACGTCGTTCGCCTCCAGGCGCCGCGCGGTCCGTTCGGCCGTCCGGCGGGCCCAGGGGCCGGTGGTCAGCACGCCGAGGACGAGGACCAGCAGGCCGCAGCCGGTGAGGATCCACCAGCCGGGGACGGCGGCGGAGACGAACGTCTCCCGGTACGCCGAGGCGCTCACGCCCGCCGCCAGCACCGCGCCGACCACCGCGACGCCGAGGGTCTGACCCAGCTGCCGGCTGGTGGAGGCGACCGCCGCCGCCACGCCCGCCTGGCTGCGGGGCATCCCGGACACCGCCGTGTTCGTGAT
The DNA here is from genome assembly GCF_055591025.1 of Streptomyces sp. NPDC041784. Classification (NCBI taxonomy): domain Bacteria; kingdom Bacillati; phylum Actinomycetota; class Actinomycetes; order Kitasatosporales; family Streptomycetaceae; genus Streptomyces; species Streptomyces sp. NPDC041784. The sequence goes on along the minus strand of NZ_JBVJAB010000001.1, from coordinate 153,698 downwards.
CGGCGCGTTCACGAAGCCGAAGCCCACGCCGAACAGCACGTACCCGACGAACAGGGTGACGTTCGACGTCTCCGCGTCGAAGGCGGCGAAGAGCAGCGCGCTCGCCGTCATCGCGACCCCCGCGACGATCAGCGGCAGCCGCGGCCCCCGGGTCCCGACCAGCCGTCCGGACAGCGGCGCGCACAGGAACGTCGGTACGGCCATCGGCAGCATCCACAGGCCGGCGTGCAGCGCGTCCAGTCCCCGTACGTTCTGGAGGTACAGCGTGGACAGGAACAGGAAGCCGCCCAGCCCGGCGAACGCGCCGACCGCGACCACTGTCGCCCCGCTGAACGGGGCCGAGCGGAAGAACCGCAGGTCGATGAGGGGTTCGGCGCGGCGCGGCTCGTAGCGGAGCAGTCCGATCAGCGCGGCCAGGGCCAGCACCGCGAAGGGCCCGCTGATGGCGATCCCGTTCTCCGGCGCCTCGATGATCGCGTACGTCAGGGAGCCGAAGAGCACGATGACCAGCAGCTGTCCGACCGGGTCCGGGCGGCGGGCCTTGGGGGCGCGGGACTCGGGGACGAAGCGGAGGGTGAGCAGGAGGGCCGCGAGGCCGACCGGGAGGTTGAGCCAGAAGATCGAGCGCCAGCCCACCGACTCCACCAGCAGTCCGCCCACCAGCGGGCCCGCGGCCATCGAGATGCCGACGACCGCGCCCCACGCACCGATCGCCCGGGCGCGCTCGCGCGGGTCGGTGAAGGTGTTGGTGATGATCGACATGGCGACCGGGTTCAGCATGGAACCGCCGACCGCCTGCACCATCCGGGCCGCGATCAGCAGCTCCAGGTTCGGTGCCAGCGAGCACAGCAGGGAGCCGACCGAGAACACGACCAGGCCCGCCATGAAGACCTTCCGGCGCCCGATCCGGTCGGCCGTGGAGCCGGCCAGCATCAGCAGCGCGGCCAGCACCAGGGTGTAGGCGTCGATCGTCCACTGGAGCCCGGCGGTGGTGGCGTCCAGGTCGCGCTCCATCGAGGGCAGGGCGACGTTGAGGACGGTGTTGTCGAGGCTCACGATCAGCAGGCTCATACAGCAGATCGCGAGGACCAGCAGACGTCGGCGAGGGCTGAGGTCGGGCATGAGCGTCATCGTACGACGCTTTCGATAGTGCGGCTAACTAATGGTTATTACATGATCATGGCGGGCGGGGTCGGCAGGTGCCTCGGAGGGCGGGGCGGCCGGGCCCGTCCCCCGATGCGCGACAATGGGGCAATGCCCACGACCGCGCCCGCGAGGACCTCGACCCTTCGGATCGGCCCGCACACCGTCCAGCCGCCCGTCGTACTGGCCCCCATGGCCGGTATCACCAACGCGCCCTTCCGCACCCTGTGCCGGGAGTTCAGTGGCGGCAAGGGCCTGTTCGTGAGCGAGATGATCACCACTCGGGCGCTGGTCGAGCGCAACGAGAAGACCATGCAGCTGATCCACTTCGACGCCACCGAGAGGCCGCGCTCGATCCAGCTGTACGGCGTCGACCCCGCGACGGTCGGCAAGGCCGTCCGCATGATCGCGGAGGAGGACCTTGCCGACCACATCGACCTGAACTTCGGCTGCCCGGTCCCGAAGGTGACGCGCAAGGGCGGCGGCTCGGCCCTGCCCTACAAGCGGAACCTGCTGCGGGCGATCCTCCGGGAAGCGGTGTCGGGCGCCGGCGACCTCCCGGTGACCATGAAGATGCGCAAGGGCATCGACGACGACCACATCACCTACCTCGACGCCGGCCGGATCGCCGTCGAGGAGGGCGTCACGGCCATCGCGCTCCACGGGCGCACGGCCGCCCAGCACTACGGCGGCACGGCGGACTGGGACGCGATCGCCCGGCTGAAGGAGCACGTCCCGGAGATCCCCGTGCTCGGCAACGGCGACATCTGGTCCGCCGAGGACGCGCTGCGGATGGTGCGGGAAACCGGTTGCGACGGCGTGGTGGTCGGACGCGGCTGCCTGGGGCGGCCGTGGCTGTTCGCGGACCTGGTGGCGGCCTTCGAGGGGCGTGACCAGGCCCCTGCCGGAGGCACTGATGGGCACGGTGCGCGGCCCTCGCTCCGTGAGGTCGCCGACATCATGGTCCGGCACGCCACGCTGCTCGGCGAGTGGATCGGCGACGAGAGCAAGGGAGTCGTCGACTTCCGCAAGCATGTCGCCTGGTACCTGAAGGGCTTCGCGGTCGGCTCGGAGATGCGCAAGCGCCTCGCGATCACCTCGTCGCTGGAGGAACTCCGGTCCGGGCTCGACGAGTTGGACCTCGACCAGGCCTGGCCCGCCGGTGCCGACGGGCCCCGCGGCCGGACGTCCGGCAACAACCGGGTGGTGCTGCCGGACGGCTGGCTGAAGGACCCCTACGACTGCGCGGGCGTGGGCGAGGACGCGGAGCTGGACACCTCCGGCGGCTGACCCCCCCCGTGGCCGGCCTCCTCCGCGCCTGAACTCCCTCGCGCCTGAACTCCCTCGCGCCTGAACTCCTCTGTGGGGATCAGTCGTTGGACTCTGCGGGGATCAGCCGTTGGACGGGTTCGGGGTCGAGCCGTACGCCGTCAGGAAGCGGTCCCGGAACGCGCTCATCTTCCACACCGGGGCATCGTGGGCGGGCTTCAGGCCGTCCGTCCAGTTCCAGTCGGCGATCTTGTCGAGGACCTTCGGGTCCTTGGCGACGATCGAGATCGGTACGTCCCGGCTGGCCTGGTCGCCGCTGACCCGGGCGATCGGCTGGTGGTCGCCGAGGAAGACCAGGACCGTGTCGTCGCTGCCGTAGCGCTCCAGCCACTCGGTGAGCGCGGTCACCGAGTACTCGATCGACTTGCCGTACTCCTCACGGGACTTGGTGGAGTCGGCGATGACGTCGGACGCCTTCTCGCCGGCCTCCTGGATGCCCTTGAAGACCGAGCCGTCGCCGACCTCGTCCCAGCCGACCATCGTCGGGACGGGCGCCCACGGCTGGTGGCTGGAGGTCAGGATGATCTCCGACATCAGCGGCTTGTCGCGCTTCTTGCCGTGCTCCAGCTTCTGGAACGCCTCCAGCGCGTACTGGTCCGGCATGGTCGACCAGCTGAACTTCGGTCCCTGGTAACCCATCTGGAAAGCGTTGTAGACCTTGTCGAGGCCGTAGAACTCGGCCTCCGGCCAGGCCTTCTGCACGCCCGGCATGACCCCCACCGTGTCCCAGGCGCCCGTCTTCTGGAACGCCTTGGTGAGGGACAGGTGGTCGCTGGCCATGACGGTGCGGTAGCGCTGCTGGTTGTCCACCCACAGTCCGGACAAGGTGGTGGAGTGCCCGAGCCAGCTGCTGCCGCCGTAGGTCGCCGAGGTCAGCCAGCCGCTCCTGGCGTGGAAGCCGGCCTTCGCCAGCGCCGCCGTGCGGGTCTCCAGGGTCGCGTCGACGCCGGGCGACATGATCGGGTCCTCGACGGCGCTGCGGCCGTAGCTCTCGATGAAGGTGAAGATCACGTCCTTGCCGCGCAGGTCCGGCACGAGCTGGTCGGGCGGGGTGTTGCCGAAGGTGTCGGTACGGGCGATCTTCGCGAACGCGGCCTCGTCCCGCAGCGTCTCCCGTACCTGGCGGGCCTCGGAGGTGAGCCGGTTCGCCACACGGTCGGAGGCGATCGGGAGCCCCGCGTACTGGAGACCGAGGACGGAGCAGGTGATCCACGCGGTGCCGGCGATCAGCGTGCCCCGGGTCGCCCGCCGGGGGTCGCGCGCCAGGATGTTGCTCAGCCGGACCGCCGCCAGCGCCATCAGGGCCATGACGAGGACGACCAGCAGGACGACGCCGATCGCCGCGACGGCCGCGACCGTGGTGCCCATGGAGTCGGCGACGTACGACTGGGCGTCGTCCAGGAGGCCCCAGTCCAGGACGAGGTTGAAGTCGCGGCCCAGATACTCCAGGAAACCGATGTCGAGCAGATTCAGCACGGTCAGCGCGCCGAGCACCGTCCCGCCGAGCGCCGCCAGCGCCACCCGCGGCCGGCGCGGCAGCGCCAGCAGCACGGCCGCGCCGATGATCGCCTCGCCCGGGATCCGTACGAACCGGTTCATCTGAAGCGCGGCCATCCGATTCGGCAGCAGCAACGCCCCGATCACCAGCACCAGCGACAACACGGTCACCGTCCACCACACCACCCGAGCGGTCCGGGGATGCCGCACCCGCCAGCCCCGCCGCCGCGCGAGCCGGGCACGGAAGCCGTGGGGGGTGGGGGAGGAGGCGGGAGTGTCCTCTGCTTCGGTGACGGTGACGGCGACGGCGACGGCGGTGTCGGGGGCGGGGCTTTCGGTGGCTGCTTCGGGGGTGCCGGCGTCCGGCTCTTGGGCGGCTGCTCCGGGGGTGTCGGCCTCGGGCTTCTCGGTGTCGGCCTCGATTCCGGCTTCCGCCGCGGGCGTTCCGGCGCCGGCGGCCGGCTCTTCGGCGGTTGAATCAATGGCGGGCGCTTCGGGACCGGTTTCTACGTCCTTCACCGCTTCTACGTCCTTCACCGCCTCCGCGACGTCCCCCGCGCCCAGGGAACCCTCCGCCTCCCCAGCCACGGCCGCCTCCCCAGCCACGGCCGCACCCCCGGCCACCCCCGCCGATTCCTCTTCCTCGGTGTTCTCGGAGTGCACGGTGTCGCCATCGGGTTCTGGTGATTCAGGCAGTTGGTGAGAGCGAGTGGAGACAGGCACCCGAGGGTCCTTCCGTACGAAGCCCGGTGGTTCGGCGGATCCGGCATCGGACGTCGGATCCGCCTCAGTTTCGTACGGCCTGCCCCCGGCCCGCGTTCAGCCCCCTGGTCCAGTGCTCGGCAAACACCGCGCAAACGTCACGCCAAGCAGCACGCCAGACGTCAGGCCATGCGTCCCGCCCGGTGTCACACCCGGCGTGCCGTCACGCACCCCCGACCGCCGTGAGCAGCGCCAACGGGGCCGCGGCCGCCCGGGACTCCCGTACGCAGGCGTGCGGGTAGGGCACCGGCTCCGCGTGGGTGTCGCGGCCGTAGCCGGCGAGCACCTCGGGCAGGCGATGACCGGTGGCCGTCGCCGCGTCGACCAGGGCGTGGGCGACCGTGCGGGCCTCGTCGTGCAGGCCGTAGCGGGCGAGCCCGAGCGTGATCAGCGCGTTGTCGTGCGGCCAGACCGAACCCCGGTGGTACGACAGCGGGTGGTACGCCGGCTGCCCGGAGGCCAGCGTGCGCACGCCCCAGCCGGAGAAGAAGTCCGGTTCGACGAGACGCCGGCCGACGACCTCGCCGTACTCCTTGTCCAGGAGCCCCGACCACAGCAGGTGCCCGGCGTCGGAGGCCAGCGCGTCGACCTGGCGGCCCTCGCCGTCCAGCGCGAGCGCGGGGAAGGAGTGTTCCCGCATCCAGAAGTCCCGCTGGAAACGGTCTCGCAGATCGGCGGCCGCCTGTTCCAGGAGCGCGGCGTACGTCTCGTCGTCCCACGCCGTGCGCGACAGCCACGCCGTGCGGCGCAGCGCGTCGTACGCGTACCCCTGGGCCCCCGCCGCCGTGACCGCCCCCGTGGCGCGGGTGCCGTCCGCGGAGCAGATGGCGCCGGGGGAGTCCTTCCAGTTCTGGTTGGCGAGGCCGCCCTGGTCGGCGCGGTAGACGAGGTAGCCGCGCGAGGTGAGTCCGCCGTGGTCGAGCATCCAGCCGATGGCCGCGCGGGCGTTGCGCTCCAGCCGGCGGGCCGTCCCCGTGTCGCCGGTGCGCTCGACGTACGCGCCGAGCAGGACCAGGAAGAGCGGCGTCGCGTCCACCGAGCCGTAGTAGCGCCCGAACGGCACCTGCCCGAAGTGGGCCAGCTCCCCGTGCCGCACCTCGTGGACGATCTTGCCGGGTTGCGACACCGCTTTCGGCCCGGTTTCCGTGGCCTGGGTCGCGGCGAGCGCCGCGAGCGTGGCGGCGGCGAGCCGGGGGCGGTAGGGGAGGGCGAACAGAGAGGTGAGGAGCGCGTCGCGGCCGAGCAGGGTCAGGAACCAGGGCGCTCCGGCGGCCGGGACGCGGACTTCCTCGCCGTCCGGACCGGTCGCGTGGACCTGGAGCGCGGCCAGATCGGAGAGCCCTCGAACACACGCGGACGCCAGTTCGGGCCATTCCGTAGGAAAAGCCACTCCTTCCACAAACTCGCCCTCCCGCGCAAGTAGCTTTTCGGCCAAGGCCGAAGGGGAGCGTGGCACCCGCAGCGCCCGCTTCTCCCCGTGCGGCCGGGCCATCACGCGCAGGACGAGTTCGGCGGAGCCGTGCGGCTCCAGCTCCAGCTTCCAGACCAGGCGCCGGGCGCCGGTACCGGTCTCCTCGACGGCGTCCGGGGCGGGCTCGGCCGTCACCGTCGTACAGGACTTCCACTCACCGCGCCGGTAGGTGAACTCCACACCGTCGTCGAGCACCTGACGGCCGCGGACGGCGCCCGTCTTCGCGTACGTACGGTGGTCGGCGCGCAGTTCGAACTGGTCGCTGAAGTCGGCGTCGACGGTGACCGCGAGCCGGACCGTCGTCGCCACCGGGCGGTTGCCTACCACCCGCAGCGACTCCACGAACGAGCTGTCGCCGACGGCCTGCTCACGGAAGACCGTGCAGGCCGGCGGCTCGTTGCGCCCGCCGCGCGGGACGAGCACGCACCGTGCGGTGTCCCCGTCCGCGACCGGCGCGAGCGTCTCCGGTACCGCGCCGTCGATCGTCAGCTGCCAGCGGCTGAGGTGGCGGGCGTCCCGGACGAACAGCCCCTCCGGAGAGGAGCCGGGGCCCCGTACGCCGCTGATGTCCCCGCGGTCGCCCACGGCGGCGAACGTCCCGCCGTACACGAGCAGATGATGCCGGTCCGTCATGCCCGGTCCCCTCCCTTGGTGGCCGTGCCCGTAGCGGTGTCGTGGTGGAGCAGGTCGAGCGTGAGCGCGGCGGTCCAGCCGAAGCCGGTCGTGCCGCAGGCCTCGCCGTTGTACGGGTCGACGTACTCGGCGAAGTCCGAGGTGAGCGCGGTGTCGAGGACGGCCTCGCGCAGCGCGTCCGCGTCGGTGCGCAGGCCGTGCAGCCGCAGGCCCCGCTCGATCAGCCAGCTGGTGTTGAACCAGGCCGGCCCGCGCCAGTAGCGGTGCGGGTCGAAGGCCTCGCCGAGCAGGTCGTAACTGGGGACGAGCCGGGTGGTCGTACCGACCCCGAAGTGCGGGCCGCGCAGGGTCCGTACGACGGCGGCGACCACCTCGCGCGGCAGGCCGGGCAGGATCAGCGGAACGAGCCCGGAGACCCCGCGCTCCCGGATCAGCCCGCCGCCGCGTACGTCCCGGCAGAAGAACATGCCCTCGTCCGGGTCCCACAGCCGGTCCACCAACGCGGACGTCAGCCGCTCCGCGCGCGCGTGGCGGGCCGTGGCCTGCGCCCCCAGCTCGTGCGCGATCCGTGCGAGGGCGTGCTCGGAGGCGATGAGCAGCGCGTTGAAGGAGGGGTCCTCGACGGCGAACCCGCCCGCGCGCCTTCCCCCACCCCCCTCGGCCGAGACCCCGTCCCGGTAGTCACCGTCCCGGTAGTCACCGTTCCGGTAGTCACCGTCTCGGTAGTCACCGTCTCGGTAGTCACCGTCCCGGTAGTCGGTCGCCAGCCGTACGTACCGCCCGTAGTCCAGGTCCGTCGGCCGGTCCTCGGCGGCCCCGTGGTCGAGGTCGGCGCGCCGGAAGGAGCGGGCGGCGGCCGGGGTGACCCGCGCGAGCGGCGCGTCCCACGAGGGCGCGTTGTCCATCCCCTGCTCCCACGGGTGGACGACGGACACCAGCCCGCCGCCGCCCAGGTCCCGCCGGTGCAGCAGATAGCGGTGCCAGGCGGCCAGCCGGGGGTAGACCCGGGCGAGGAAACCGCGCGCCCGGGACAGCCCCGGGTCGGCGCGGTGCACCAGCCAGGCCGCCAGCGCGTGCACCGGTGGCTGCACGATGCCGGAGGTCTGTACGGTGCGCGGGGCGCCCGCAGCGCGCCCCGCGGTCGAGGAGCGCCAGAAGTCGGGGCTCGGGAAGTACGCGTCGAGCGGCACGGAGGGGTTGAAGACGATGTGCGGGACACGCCCGTCGCCCCACTGGGCGTCCAGCAGCGTCTCCAGCTCCGTCTGCGCCCGGCGCGGCGAGACGTGCCGCAGGCCGATCGCGATGAACGCGGAGTCCCAGGACCACTGGTGCGGGTACAGGCCGCGCGAGGGCACCGTCGACGTGCCCGTCCAGTTGCGCTCCAGCACGTCCACCGCCCCGCGGCGCAGCGCCCTGCGGTCGGTGGCTCCCGGGGCCCTGAGGTGCAGTGACCCCGGCGAAGCCGGTGAACCAGACGAAAGCAACGTATCCGAAGTATCCGGCGAACCCGGCGGAGCCGCCGGATCGTATGCAACGGCGTACTCCGCCGGGCGGGCGACGAGCTGGGCGGTGCGATCCACTCGGGGCTCCCCGAAGACGACGACAGTGCCGCTCGGTTCGGCAGCGGCTACCGTAGGGTTACGTCTATTTAACACGCAAAACTCAATATGTAATGCAAGCTTGAGAAACACAAGGGGGTGCGCATGACGGGGCGGAGTCAGGCCAGCGCCGGAGATCTGCTCGAACTGGTACGCACGGGACGGGCGACGACCCGCGGTGCCCTCCAGCAGGCCACCGGCCTGTCCCGGGCGACCGTCGGCCAGCGCCTGGACCGTCTCTTCCGCGCGGGCTGGCTGCGCGAAGGCGCGGGCGGCCCGGTCGACTCCCCGCTGGGCGGCCGTCCGTCCATCACCCTGGAGTTCGACGACGCGCACGCGGTCGTCCTGGCCGCCGACCTGGACACCCGGCACGCCCGGGCGGCCGTCCTGTCGCTGACCGGCGAGATCCTCGCCGAGCACTCCGGCACGCTGGTCGTCGAGGACGGCCCGGACGCCGTGCTCGGCGAGCTGGGCGGCTGGTGCGCCGAGCTGCTGGAGAAGGCCGGCCACCGCGCCGACGAGGTCTGCGGCATAGGCCTCGCCGTCCCCGGCCCGGTCGACAGCGAGACCGGCCGGGTCGTCCAGCCGCCGATCATGCCGGGCTGGGACGGCTACGACATAAGGGGCCGGCTCGCGAGGGCCTTCACCGAGCGCACCGGGGCGCCGGCGTTGCCGGTCCTGGTGGACAACGACGCCAACCTGATGGCGTACGGCGAACAGCGCACCGCACACCCCGACTGCACGGCGTTCGTGCTGGTCAAGGTCTCCACCGGCATCGGCGCCGGAGTCGTGGTCGACGGCTCGATCTTCCGGGGCGTCGACGGCGGCGCCGGGGACATCGGGCACATCCGGGTCCCCGAGGGCGCGGAGTCACTGTGCCGCTGCGGGTCGTACGGCTGTCTCGCGGCCGTGGCCAGCGGCGGCGCGGTGGCCCGGAAACTGGCCGAGGCCGGGGTGCGGGCGGCCTCCGGCTCGGACGTACGGGACCTGCTCGCCTCGGGGCATCCGGAGGCGGCCGCGCTGGCCCGGGAGGCCGGCCGCCTGGTCGGGGACGTGCTGGCGACGGTGGTGACGCTGCTCAACCCCGGGGTGCTGATGATCGCCGGGGATCTGGCCGGGACTCCGTTCCTCACCGGGGTGCGCGAGCTGCTCTACCAGCGGGCGCTGCCGCGCTCCACGGCCCATCTGGACGTGGTGACCTCACGGCTGGGGGAGCGGGCCGGGCTGGTGGGAGCGGGTGCGATGGTCGTGGAGCACCTCTACGCGCCCGAGCGGGTGGAGGCGCGGTTGCTGGCTCTGGGGGTCTGAGGGACCCTCGTGTCACGAGCGCGTTTCGTCCCGAGAGACGTGCCGTGACCCGTCTTGAGACCCGTCCGCATGGTGACATCGGGCCCCCGGCCGAAGCGTGATTCTCGCCACCCCTGAGGGGGGTTGTGCTCAGATGAGCGAATCAAGAACGACTGCACAACATCAAGGGGTGGCACTGAGTGCCACCCCTTGATCGTTCATCGATCGAAATCAGATGTGCTCGCACTTCGCTCATGTGAGCACTTTCAGGGGTTCGGGAGGAGGTCTGCGTTCAAGAAGTGAAAGCATCGACGGCCCTGAGCTTGCCAAGCCTTGACTTTCGATCCGGTGGCGGACGACTGGTTACAGGCGTATGACGCACAAGTGGACGTACCCAGGCGCCTTCGATCTGGGTATGTTCCTGGCCGTCAGGGCAGCCACCGCGTCCTCGAGGAGTCGAGACCCGTGTCGGAAAACAAAGATCTCCAGGTAGCCGAGCCGGCCACGAGCGTTGAGGGCGTGAAGTTCGTTTACGACTTCACCGAGGGCAACAAGGACCTCAAGGACCTCCTCGGCGGCAAGGGCGCGAACCTCGCCGAGATGACCAACCTGGGCCTTCCCGTCCCTCCGGGCTTCACGATCACCACCGAGGCCTGCAAGGTCTACCTCGACAGCGGCGAGGAGCCGGCGGCACTGCGTGACGAGGTGAGTGCGCACCTCGTCGCCCTCGAGGAGCGGATGGGCAAGAAGCTCGGCCAGGCCGACGACCCGCTGCTCGTCTCCGTCCGCTCCGGCGCGAAGTTCTCCATGCCCGGCATGATGGACACGGTCCTGAACATCGGCCTCTCCGACAAGTCGGTCCAGGGCCTGGCCGCCCAGGCCGGCGACGACCGCTTCGCGTGGGACTCCTACCGCCGCCTCATCCAGATGTTCGGCAAGACCGTCCTCGGCGTCGACGGCGAGCTGTTCGAGGACGCGCTGGACTCGGCGAAGGCCGCGAAGAAGGTCACCGTCGACACCGAGCTGGAGGCCGCCGACCTCAAGAAGCTGGTCACCCGCTTCAAGAAGATCGTCAAGACCGAGGCCGGCCGGGACTTCCCGCAGGACCCGCGCGAGCAGATGGACCTCGCCATCAAGGCGGTCTTCGAGTCCTGGAACGGCGACCGCGCCAAGCTCTACCGCCGCCAGGAGCGGATCCCCGGCGACCTGGGCACGGCGGTCAACGTCTGCTCGATGGTCTTCGGCAACCTGGGCCCGGACTCCGGCACCGGTGTCGCCTTCACCCGCGACCCGGCCTCCGGCCACCAGGGCGTGTACGGCGACTACCTCCAGAACGCCCAGGGCGAGGACGTGGTCGCGGGCATCCGCAACACCGTCCCGCTGGCCGAGCTGGAGACGATCGACAAGAAGTCGTACGACCAGCTGATGCAGATCATGGAGTCGCTGGAGAACCACTACAAGGACCTCTGCGACATCGAGTTCACGATCGAGCGCGGTCAGCTGTGGATGCTCCAGACGCGCGTGGGCAAGCGGACCGCAGGCGCGGCCTTCCGCATCGCCACCCAGCTGGTCGACCAGGGTCTGATCGACGAGACGGAGGCGCTCCAGCGCGTCACCGGCGCCCAGCTGGCCCAGCTGATGTTCCCCCGCTTCGACGAGGAAGCGAAGACGCAGCAGGTGGGGCGCGGTATCGCGGCGTCGCCGGGTGCGGCCGTGGGCAAGGCGGTCTTCGACTCGTACACCGCCGTGAAGTGGTCCCGCTCCGGCGAGAAGGTCATCCTGGTCCGCCGCGAGACGAACCCCGACGACCTGGACGGCATGATCGCGGCGGAGGGCATCCTCACGTCCCGCGGCGGCAAGACCTCCCACGCGGCCGTGGTGGCGCGCGGCATGGGCAAGACCTGTGTCTGCGGCGCCGAGGAACTGGAGGTCGACACGAAGCGCCGCCGGATGACGGTGCCGGGCGGCCACGTGGTGGAGGAGGGCGACGTCATCTCGATCGACGGCTCGTCCGGCAAGGTGTACCTCGGCGAGGTCCCGGTCGTCCCGTCCCCGGTCGTGGAGTACTTCGAGGGCCGGATGCACGCGGGCGCGGACGACGCCGACGAGCTGGTGGAGGCCGTCCACCGCATCATGGCGTTCGCGGACCGCAAGCGCCGGCTGCGGGTCCGTGCCAACGCCGACAACGCCGAGGACGCGCTGCGCGCGCGCCGCTTCGGCGCGCAGGGCATCGGCCTGTGCCGCACGGAGCACATGTTCCTCGGCGACCGGCGTGAGCTGGTGGAACGCCTGATCCTCGCGGACACGGACGAGGAGCGCGAGGAGTCCCTCAAGCAGCTCCTTCCGCTCCAGAAGAAGGACTTCGTCGAACTCTTCGAGGCGATGGACGGCCTCCCGGTGACGGTCCGCCTGCTGGACCCGCCGCTGCACGAGTTCCTCCCCGACATCACCGAGCTGTCGGTCCGGGTGGCGCTGGCGGAGGCCCGCAAGGACTCCAACGAGAACGACCTGCGCCTGCTCCAGGCGGTCCACCGCCTGCACGAGGCGAACCCGATGCTGGGCCTGCGCGGCGTACGCCTGGGCCTGGTCATCCCCGGTCTCTTCACGATGCAGGTCCGCGCGATCGCGGAGGCGGCGGCGGAACGCAAGAACGCCAAGGGCGACCCGCGCGCGGAGATCATGATCCCGCTCGTCGGCACGGTCCAGGAGCTGGAGATCGTGCGCGAGGAGGCGGACGAGGTCATCGCGGAGGTCGAGGCGGCGACGGGCGTGGCGCTCAAGCTGTCGATCGGCACGATGATCGAACTGCCGCGGGCCGCGCTGACCGCCGGTCAGATCGCCGAGGCGGCGGAGTTCTTCTCGTTCGGCACGAACGACCTCACCCAGACGGTGTGGGGCTTCAGCCGGGACGACGTCGAGGCGTCCTTCTTCACCGCCTACCTGGAGAAGGGCATCTTCGGGGTCTCCCCCTTCGAGACGATCGACAAGGACGGCGTCGGCTCCCTGGTGAAGTCCGCCGCGGAGGCCGGCCGCCGCACCCGCCCCGACCTGAAGCTCGGCGTCTGCGGCGAACACGGCGGCGACCCGGAGTCGGTCCACTTCTTCCACGAGGTGGGTCTGGACTACGTCTCCTGCTCCCCCTTCCGCATCCCGGTGGCCCGCCTGGAGGCGGGCCGCGCGGCGACCCAGTCCACGGGGAGCGACCACCGCTGAGCCTCACCCCGAACGGGGATCCCGCCTGATCCCCCATGACCCCGGAGCCGCCGCCGGTCCCCGACCCTCACCGATCGACGACGGCTCCGGCACGCAAGAGGAGGGCGACACCCTGTGCGGGGGTGTCGCCCTCTCGTGCATCAACTGCGGCGACTGTCAAGCCGTGGCGCTGACCAGGCAAAATGCCGTTTGCTTGCGTTGGTTGCCGTTGAACCTGCGTGACGCCGTTGTGCCCTCGTTGTGCCCTCCAGGAGCGGCCAGGTCCCGTCACCACAGACCCCGCCGGGACTCGGCACCTTCCAGAAGGCGGTGCGCGTACTGCGGTGAACGGTGGCGGCCGTCGGCGCACTGGACAAAGACCAGGACAACGGGGGGCCTCACTGACCAGTGCCGCTCACCACTGGCAGAAGACAACAGAAGCGTCGTCGCCGGACTTGTAGCGCGGCCACCGTCGCCCGGTCGGGTCGGTGGCTTCGACCTTTCGGACGGTGGCGATCAGCTCTTGTGGCCCACCGCCGCGAAGCGTCGTGAAGACTTCGGACCAGGTGGCCATGCCGTACTCGGTGACCAGGCGCGATACACCGTCGGAGAGAACGGCGGCGGCGCGTACGTCCTCGGTGGGGGTGCTGCCGACGACGGCGTGTGCCGCCGCTTCTGCGTTGGAAGCAGCGACCCAATATCCGGTGGGCGTGTTCCGGGTCTGTCGCTGTGCGGTGACGAGCCGGCGAAGCGCTGCCCGATGCTCCGCCGTATGGGTCTCGTACTGCTCGACTTCCGCCCGTAGCTCGGGAAGGACATCGTCCACTCGAAGATCAGTGAGCACCGTGAAGCCCCGGGCCCCCTCGAGCACGACGGGCGAGTCCGCCAAGACCAGGTACTCAAGCAAACCCTGTCGCTCCCGGAGGATCGCCACCGTGGCCGATGGCGTTCCGGGGTTGCCGAGATCGCATTCAGGATGCAGCGCCGCCACCCGTTCGAGGGCACCCGCCAAACCGGTTGTCAGCGAGGTGCCCGGGTCTGCCAGTCCGGCGACTAGCTGACCGCCGAGATGCGCCACGTACCAGGGCACGCCGTGGCGGCATCCGGTGTCCAGGCCCGCCGTGCTGAGTCCGTCCAGCACAACGGCGAGAGTCGGTGTGCCGGCCGCCCAATCTTCGTTGGGAGCTGCTCCACCGGGTTGGGTGTCGATCGCGACGCGCATGCTCAGCCTTCGTGTCGGTACAGCGGGGTGACGCGTCGACTCTCCAGCACTTCGAGCGTCTTCGGGTCATAACGGCACGAAATCAGGGTGGAGAACCGGCGCGTGCGGACTTCGCGGTAAAGCTCTGCCAGGTTGTTTTCCAGGAAGTGAACGACTCCGTTCGCTCCGATGGCGTGGATACCAGCGATGTAGAGGAACGTCCCCTTCCCATCGAGGCGGGGGAGACGTCCCAGATAACCGACGTCGCCGGCCGATCCGTCCTCATCCTGCGGTGACCGGTACTCCGTCCCGGCGACCTGGTCGACCAGGTGCCACGCATGGTCTTTGGCAAAACGAAGGTTGTCGTCACCTTCGAGTACCTGAGCCACGATCGGGGACAGCCGGGGGCCGCAGATGACGACGTGGTTTTCCCGGTTGAGGTTGACGATTCCGGTCGGCGGAATCACCTCGTACTGAGTGTCCAGCTTCATGCCGCCCAACAGCTTTCGAAGGTGTTCGAAGTTGTTGAGGTCTTCCCGGGTGACTACCTCGCTGGGGTGCTGGTCGGGCCCCTTCCCTGCTTCGTACTTGCCTCCGAGTGACACCGTGACCAGGTCTGTGCCGAAGAAGGCGCGCTCTGGCGGGGGCCCGGACGACGCGAGCTGACCCACGCGCCCCCGACTGACCCCGAGCCGCTTCGCAATCTCGGCTTGGGTCATCCCCGATGCCTGTGCCTCTTCGATCGCTTCCCGGCGGACGCGGGACAGCTCATTCACGTGGCTCTGATACCGCGCCATCAGGTCGATTGCGGCTTTGGCGCGGTCAACGGGGTCCGTGATCCCAGAGACCGTCTCCATGTCGTTCTGCACGTCTCTCCCAACATCGCCTAGGGGGGCTATCAGACTCTATCGCGAGAGGGGGTTGCGCGCAGCCTTCGGTTTGCCTACCGTACCTATCAAGCGAGACGGCAACCCCCCCTAAGCAAGTCGAGGGGATGCTGTCACGGCTGCTTGACCTGCACGAATGCGCGACAACGGGGGCTGCTTGCAGCCTCAAGGGGCCCGGGACAGAGCGGGCCGAGGTCCACCGGGATTCCTTTGCAACCGGATGGCTAGGCCGAAAGGCCAACGTCTCCATATGCCTACAAACGGGAGCGCGCTCCCGAAGGAGACACCTGCACCACTGCACTACCTCAGCCCCGGCATCCCGCCGTGAGGGCGCGGGATCGAATCCCGCCCGGGGCACTCCGACCGTTCTGCGGTCGCGCCGCGTGTCGCACGCGGCTTCCCCTTCAACGGCGCGCGGTCCCCGGGTGGCACCCCGGGGACCGCTGTTGGGCCGTTCCGTCCTGTGAGAGGAACCACGACCCATGAAGCACATCGGTGCTGTTCAGGTGGTTGTTACCGCCGACGAGTTCGACCGTGAGCCGACGCTCGCGGAGCTGGACGCGATCGAGCTGGAGTCCCCGCTGATCCTGGCGGAGGTCGACCTGCTCGACGCGCAGATCAAGGCCATGGACCGCCCCGCGAACGAGATCGACACCCGCCGGATCCGCCGGGCCCGCAACCGGATGCTGGACGCCCGCCGCGACCTGGCCAACCGTGCCGGTTCGGGCGAGGTGGCGTGATGGGCCGCTCCGGAAAGATCCTGTTGGTGGCCGCGCTGGTCGGTGTGGTCGGTATGGCGTTCCGCGTCTCGTGGAACGCGCTGCGGGATATCGCCGGCGCGATCGGCGCGGACTCGACCGCTGCCACCCTCTACCCGTTCGTGGTCGACGGACTGATGGCGCTGGCGCTGGTCGCCACGCTCGTCCTGGCCGACAACGACCGCAAGTTCGCGCTGCGGGTGCTGGGCACCTACACCATCGCCTCGCTGGTCCTGAACTACGTGCACGGACTCGTTCCCGCACTGCACGGCCGCACGGTCGACTGGGGCCGGTTGGCGCAGTGGGATCCGGCGAACTGGGCGCTGGTCCTGCTGGCGACGTCGCTTCCGGTCGGGTCGATCTACTTCGGCTCCGATCTGGTCGCGAAGGTGCTGCACCACCGCCCCGCCCCGATTCCTCCCGCAGACACGAATGCGGAGGAATCCACCGAGACCAACAGGAATCGGTCTACGGCTGACCTGCTCGAATCGGCCCCGGCGCCCACGGTCACGTTGACCCGGCTGAGGGTGCCGGATCCGGTCGCGGTCGACCTGGGCAAGTCGACTCTGCCGCTCAAGCCCGCACGTGCGATCCCGGCGCCGGTCGTGGCCCCCGTCGCGCGGTCGGTCCCGGCGGAGTCGACCCGGCCGCGTCGGGCGACGGGCCGGGTGCCGCAGGTCGCCCGATCGAGCCGACCGAAGCGCACCCCGGATCAGTTGCTCGCCGAGACGCGGTCGGCCACGGCCGGCTGGACGGACGCGCAGATCACCGCCGAGGGGATCCGCCGTCAGGTGCACACCTCACCCGCCAACGCCCGGATGCTGCGCGACACCCTCCTCGCCGAGCGTGGCGCCGACACCGGTACCCAAGGGAGTCACTGACCATGGGCAAGCCCGACACCCGCCGTCTGGACCGTGAGATCCAGTTGGCGATCCGCAAGCTGGAAGCGGTCCGCAACCAGGAGATGTGGCCGCTCAACAGTGCCGAGCGCCGCGCCGTCCTCGGCGCGCTGGCCGGCGGCTCGTACCGGGTCATGCGCGGCAAGAGCACCGCCCGCGCCGAGCGGACGCTGGAGTCGGCGTGGAGCGCCGTGCAGGTCCGGCTGACCACGGAGATCGCCGCCATGCAGACCGAGCGGCAGCGGCTGGTGAGCGAGGCCGCCGCTGCCAAGGCCGTCAAGAAGTCGCAGGGGTGGTGGTGACCATGTTCCAGGCTGGCGACAGGGTCACGATCGTGGCCTGCGACGACAACCCCCGCGCCGTCGGCCGCACCGGCCGGATCGTCGACGAGGTCCCGCCCGGCCCGCTCACGAACGGCCGGTGGACGGTCAACGGCATCGGCCTGCTGATCGGCCCCGTGCTCTGCCACAGCCACGAGATCCAGAAGACCGGCTGACACCCAGCCCCGCCGGGACGGCGGCGCCCGCCGTCCCGGCCCCCGCTCTTCCTTCCCGCAGGCCCTTACCCGCCCCCGCCGTGGGGTGCTGAGGAGACTTCCGCATGTCCGAGAACGTTGTTCACCTGCACAAAGACACCACCCCCGCCGGACCGTCCGCCGTGACCACGCTGACCGTGGTCCCCGACCCGGCCCCGCTGGCGCCCGTCCCGCTGTGGGTCCGCTATGGCCGCGCCGTCAAGCACGCCGTCACGCACGAGAACACCAAGACGACCGTCCGCGCCGTCGCCCGCCACGGCCTGTACGTGGTCGGTGGCGCCCGGATCGTGGGCCGGCGGGCATGGGACGGCCGCACCGCCGCCCGCTACGAGCGCTACATGCGCACGGCGGAAGCCGCGGGGAACATGGAGGCCGCTGCGGAGTGGGAGGAGCGGGGTCAGCGCTACCGCGACGCCCGGCACCGCCGCCGCATGGACCTGCTCCACTCGCCGCTCGACGCGGCCAAGGGGCTGGCGGTCGGCACCGGGACCGGCATAGGGGCGCTGGTCGCCCTCGGGATCGTCATGGCCACCGCCACCAAGGACGTCACGGACGTCGTCACGCCCCTGATGGCGGTGGTGGAGTTCATCAACCTGCTGATCACCATCGTTCAGGTGGTGTGGGGTCCGGCCGTCACGCTGGGCCCGTTCCTGGCCCTGCTCGCGCTGTGGGCCGTCGGCAGCAAGCAGCAAGCCGCGCCGCAGTGGGCTCTTCCCGCGAACGTCCGGTCGGGTGAGGGTGAGCCGATCACGCCGTCGATCGTGGTCAAGGCCCTGCGCGACCTGGGGGTGCCCGCCCTGCGCACCGCCATCAAGGAGATGGGTGACGCCGGCGCGTCCATGCTGGGCCCCATCCGGATCGCCGGGTGCGGCGTGGAAGTCGACGTCACGCTCCCGTCCGGGGTGGCGACCAACGAGGTGCAGCAGCGCCGCAGGAAGCTCGCCGAGAACCTCACCCGGCACGAGCACGAGGTGTTCATCACGATCCCCGAGGCGGCCCGCACGGTGAGGCTGTGGATCGCCGACTCGGGGGCGCTGGACGAGCCGATCGGCCCGTCCCCGCTGGTCACCGACGAGACCATGACCGCCAACTATAAGACGGGCAAGGCCCCGTGGGGGCAGGATCTGCGTGGCGACGCTGCTGAGCTGAGCGTGTACCAGCGGCACCTGCTCATCACCGGCCGCTCCAACCAGGGCAAGACCGCCTCCCTGCGCTCCCTCGCCCTGTGGCTCGCGCTCGACAAGCAGGTGCAGTTCTGGCTCGCCGACCTCAAGGGCGTCGGCGACTGGCGCATGTTCGACGGCATCGCCCAGGTACTGATCGAGGGCCCCTCGGACAACCACGTGATCCAGGCGACCGAGATGGTCGAGGACGCGGTCGCGGAGATGAACCGTCGCATCCAGGTGCGGCGTGACGACCCGACGGCCGTCTTCCCGCCGCTGATCGTGCTGGTGGACGAAGCGCAGAAGGTGTTCATGTGCCCGGCCGTGGACGAGAAGCGGGTCCCCTACGGAGGGTCCAAGGCAACGTCCCGGTACTTCATGGCCGTCCGGGAGATCCACAACCAGGGGCGGGCGGTCGACGTCCTGATGTGGCAGGGCACCCAGGACCCCACCGACCAGAACCTCCCCAAGCTCGTGCGCGAGGGCGCCCACACCCGCGCCTCCCTCGTGCTGGGCAGCGAGTCACAGTCCAAGATGGCGCTGGGCGACAAGGCGGTCGAGGACGGGGCCGCCCCGCACATGCTGCGCCAGGGCCTGGACAAGGGAACCCTGGTCGTCGCCTCCGACGGCATCGACATGCCCCAGGGACAGTCGTTCATCACGGTGCGCACGCACTTCATCGACGACGACCCCGCCACCGTCATCGCCGACCGCGCCAAGGCCCTGCGCGGCGAGGGCGTCGCCACCCTGCGCGCCGTGGAGCGGGGCGACAAGCGTGACCCGCTCGCCGACATCCTCGCCGTCCTCGGCGACGAGAAGCGATCGCTCACCCAGGACGTCATCAAGCGGCTCGCCGCGCTGGACCCCGGCGCCTACAACGACTGGTCGTTCGGCGACCTCGCCCGCGTCCTGGAGGGCGACGGAGTGGAGGCGTACAAGTCGCACGGCCGCATGATGATCCGCCGCGACGACGTCGCCCGCGCGCTCGCCGAACGCAACGCCGATGGTTCCGCTTCCGCCTCGAAGTAGCGGGGAGGCACGCCCTCCCGGCCCGGGGAGGCGGGGAGAACTCCCCAACCGCCTCCCCACCCCTGCCTCCCCCGTGGCGATCAGCGAAAACACCGTTTCGGGGAGGCGGGGAGGCCCGCAGGTCAGCACCCCCGAAACCCCCTCCACAGCGCCCCCGGCAGGGGGTGTGTCTGCCTCCCCCACCGAGCACCGGAAGGGATTCCGCATGTACCCCGAACCCGCCCCCAACCCGCCCGCCATACGGGCGGCCGAGGTCCACCAGCCCACCCCCATCACCCCCACCGTGGCCCCGTACGCGGCGCCGCTCGTGCCGGTGCAGCCCGGCACGGTGCCGACGGTCGCGAGCGTCGTCCTGCCGGACGGCCGCGTCGTCACCGGCTACGCCGTCAGCCCCGCGCAGCCCGAACCGGTCGCCACCCGGCCGGCCGTCTCCCGCACGGCGGTGAACGTCGCCCTCGGAGGCGTCGGGTTCCTCGCCGCCTGCGGCGGACTGCTCCTGCTGACCACGTTCATCACCGCGCTGGCCGCGCTGGTCACCCAGCTCATCACCCTCGCCGCCGTCATCTTCGGCGGATGGATCGCCGCGCAGATCTTCAGCAGCAACCGACACAGCGGCGGAACCACGGTCAACATCCGCAAGGCCGTCATCAAGCGCAACAAGTTCTACGGCTGACAGGAGCCTTCGTGTTCGAGATCCGGATCATCTGCGACCCCATCGACACCGACCGCGTCACCACCGCACTCGCCGCCGCCTTCACCACCGGCACGGTGCGCCGGCACCCGACCCGCGACGGTGAGCGCACCCGCCTCTACCTCACCGCCGACCACCGCCCCGCCCCGCAGGCCTGGCCGACCCCCGAGCAGGCTTACGCGAACGCCCCCGGCATCGCTGACGAGATCTGCTGGACCGCCGACACCCTCGCCGCCACCCCGTGCTTCACCGAGCTGGGACGCGAGTTCTACCTGCGCAAGGCCGCTCTGCTGGACCGCATCGCGCTCCTGAACGAGCCCGACACAACCGGCGACAACACCCAGACCGCCTACGCGGCAGCCGTCGCCCTGCTCGACATCGACCAGCCCGGCGTCATCTGCGACCCGCGCGCCTACGTCCGCCAGCAGTACGCCCACACCGCCCACCGGTAGCTACGCCAAGGGCGGCCCCCCCATTCCGCCAAGAACCGGGGCCGCCCTTGCCAACCAGCCAGCAACTGACCTGTTGGAGGTCATCCAGCATGACGCAACCCACCACCATTCGGCGAGCCCTGGCCTTACTCGCCCTGTCCGAGCCCATCCGAGTGCTGGACGCCTACTCGTGCATCGGGGGAGGCACCGAGGGCTACCGGCGCGCCTTCAAGCACTGCCACATCACCGGCGTCGACATCCAGGCGCAGCCGGACTACCGGGGCGACGCCTTCCACCAGGGCGACGCCGTCGAGTTCATCCGCGCCCACGGACACGAGTTCGACTTCATCCACGCGTCCCCGCCGTGCCAGGGCGAGGGTGCTCCGACCAAGGGCACGAACGCCGCCCGCAACGCGGCGATCGGCCGGACCTACCCTCGGCTCATCGCCCCCACCCGGGCCGCGCTGGAGGCCACCGGGCGGCCCTACGTCATCGAGAACGTGCCCGGGTCCGAGGTCCGCAAGGACATCCGGCTGTGCGGGGAACAGTTCGGCCTCGCCGTGCTCATGCACCGCTACTTCGAACTCGGCGGATGGACGACCGCGCAGCCGGCCCACCCCCGCCACCGGGGCTACGTGCGCGGATGGCGCCACGGCGAGTACCGGGACGGCCCGTACGTCGCCGCCTACGGCGCCGGCGGAGGAAAGGCCACCGTCGCCGAGATCCGCGACGCCAAGGGCATCGACTGGTCCACCGACCACCTCAGGCTGCGCGAGGCCCTCCCGCCCGCCTACACCGAGTGGATCGGCCGCGCGTTCCTCGCCACCCTCGCCCCCGCGCTGGGGGTGGTCGCATGAGCGCCCCGACCCTGCTGGACACCGCGCTCACCCTGGCCGCGCGCGGAGTGCCCGTGCTGCCGTTGCGGGCCGGGAAGGTCCCGTTCGGCAACTGCCCCACCTGCACCGCCAACGCATGCGGCGGACGGCCGAACATGAAGACTGCGGGCCCCTGCCGGTGCCCCGACGTCTGCCACGCGTGGGCCGCCGCCACCACCGACGCGGACACCATCGCCTCCCCACTGTGGGCGTCCGCGTGGCGCCGGGCCGCCGCCGTGGCTTATCACCCCGGCGGTGCCGGGCTGACCGTGGTCGACCTGGACGACGCTGCGGCCGTCACCTGGGCCCGTGCCAGCCTCCCGGCTACCCGGACCGTGCCCACGACCAGGGGCGAGCACTGGATCTACCGGGGCGCGATGCGCTCCGCGAACCACGTGCGCCCCGGAGTCGACGTCAAGTCGTCCATGGCCTACGCCCGCTGGCTCGGTCCCGGCACCGGCCTCATGCTCGAACTCCCGGCGGCCGTCTGCGCGCTGGTCGTGAAGGAAGACACCACCCCCGCCCGCGCAGGAGTGGCGTCTTCCTCCAGCACCCCGTGGGACCGCCACGCGGCCACCGGGTGCCAGCACACCGAGCGCTTCATCCGCACCGGACTCGCCCGGGGCGTCGCCCTCGTGCGGGCCCGGACCGAATCCGGCGCCGGATCGCAGGCGTTCGGCGCCGCCCGGTTCCTCGCCGCCCAGCACACCACCTGCCCCGGCCCCTGCGCCCTCGACGCCCTCGGCGAGGAGATCGTGGCCGCCGCCGTCTCCGTGGGCGTCCCCGAGCCCTACGCCCGCCGCGCGGTCACCAACGGCCTTCAGGCGCCCTCAGGGCGGGCGGCATGAACAAAGCAATGCGAAACCCCGCAAACAGGCCTCAGGGCGCCGTACAGGGCCCGCCACGGCCCACCGTGGGCGAACCGAAGGTCGCCGCCCGCAAGGGCGTCCTTTCTGCCGTTGGTTCTGACCCGCAGACGGTCACCGTCACCGGCATCACTCCGGGGCTCCAAGTCCGGTGCGAGGGAGTGCCGGTCGCGGACTGGCTGTGCGCGTGCGGGCACCACGAACGCGCCCGGGGCCGCGCCGCCGTCATCAGGCTGACCGCCCGCGTCCGCGTTGGCATCTGCCCCCACACCATCGCCGAAGGGAGGGCAGCAGCATGACCACACAGCCTGTGGACAACGACCTGTGGGCCGGACTGCCCACCCTGGAGGAACCGCACGGTGACGACGACGCAATGCCGGATGTGTGGGAAGAGCCCATTCCCCTCACCGGCAGGCGCGATCGCCCGACGTTCCCCGCCCACGTCTTCCCCTCCTGGCTGGGGGAGTTCGTGGCGGCCGTCGCGGAGGAGACGCAGACTCCGGTGGACCTCGCTGGGTCGGTCGCCCTCGCCGTGCTCGCCACGGCGGCCGGCGGCCGGTCCGTGGTCCACGTGCGCGGCAACTGGCGTGAGCCCACCAACCTCTACACCGTGGTGGCGCTCCCGCCCGCCAACCGCAAGTCCGCCGTCTTCGCCCTGCTCACCAATCCACTGTATGAGGCCGAGAAGCAGCTCAAGGCCGCGATGCAGCCGGTCATCGTTGAGGCGGAGCTGACGGCGCGGTTGGCCAAGGAAGCGGCGGACAAGGCGGCTGCCAAGGCTGCGTCCGCCGAGACGGACAAGCGGCAGGAGATGGTGGCCACGGCGGTCGGTCTCGCGCAGACCGCCGACACCCTCACCGTCCCCGCCGAACCGGTGCTACTGGCGGACGACTCGACACCCGAGACGGTCACCTCGCTCATGGCGGAGCAGGGCGGACGGCTGTCCGTGATGAGCGCGGAGGGCGGCATCTTCGACATCATCGCCGGCCGCTACTCCGGCGCCCCCAACATGGAAGTCTTCCTGAAGGGGCACGCCGGGGACCGGCTGAGGGTCAACCGGCAGACCCGCCGCGAGTACATCGACGCCCCCGCCCTGACCATCGGCCTCGCCGTGCAGCCGGACGTTCTGAGAGACATCGGCAAGGTGAAGGGGTTCGAGGGACGCGGACTGCTGGCCCGCTTCCTGTACTCCCTCCCGGCGTCCACGGTCGGCGAACGCGAGATCCTCACCGACCCCGTCCCCGAGACGACGGCCGCCACCTACACCGCCCGCGTCATCGACCTCACCCTGTCCCTCGCGGAGTGGACCGACCCGGCCGTCATCCAGCTCACCCCGGAAGCGGACGCGGCACTGATCACGTATCAGAAGCGCATCGAACCGCAGCTCAAGGCACGCGGCGGAAAGCTGGGCCACATCTCCAACTGGGCCGGAAAACTCGCCGGAGCAACCGCCCGCATGGCCGCGCTGCTTCACCTCGCCGAACACGGCGGCAACGGCTACGCCCACCCGGTCACGGAAGCCACCATGCGCGCGGCGATCGAGCTGGGGGAGTACTACACCGCCCACGCCCTCGCCGTGTTCGACGCCATGGGCACGGACCCGGTCCTGTCCCGCGCCCGCAGTGTGCTGGAAGCCCTCCGGGACAACGGATGGGAGGACGTCAGCCGGCGGGACGTGTTCACCGTCCTGTCCCGCAGCGAGGTCCCCACCGTCGCCGATCTCGAACCCGCCCTCGCGCTGCTGGAAGACCACGGATACCTGAGGTCCTACCAGCCCGAGCGCACCGGCAAGCGCGGACGCCCCCCGGCGCCCCGCCTGCTCGCCCACCCCACCCTGCGGGGGGGGGGGGGGGGGGGGGGGGGGCGGGGGGGGGGGGGGGGCCCCCGAAAACAAAAAACACCCAAGCAAAAAAAAACCAAACCCACCCCCAAGTCGGGGGGGGGGGGGGGTCTGTGC
>NZ_JBVJAB010000001.1:0-129484 GCF_055591025.1 Streptomyces sp. NPDC041784 | reverse complement strand
GCCCCCCCCCTGTCCCCCCCCCCCCCCCCCGCCCCCCCCCCCCCCCCCCCCCCCCCCCCCCCCCCCGGACCCCTCCCGCGCAAACCGCAAAATCCGCAGAAAAGCAGGACCCCCCGCTGACCTGCGGCGGGCCCCCGCCCCGTTCGGGCGAGGGGCCCGCCGCACAATCCCGCGATATTCCGCAAAAAAGCCGAGCGCCACCCCGCACGCCGGGACCGGCGTCGACCGTCCCTGATTTTTGCGGAATATCGCGGGTTTCTGCGGAGCACCGTCCACCGCCACCCGCACACCACATCACCGCAGGCCACACGTCATCCCCGGCTTTTCTGCGGATATTGCGGTTTGTGCGGCGGCACTCGCTCACGAAGACAGCCTCGGGGTGGTGACTGAGCGAGTGGTCGCACGTCAGGAAGGACGTCATGACCAGGTACTTGACGACGGCGGAAGTTGCCGAGCGATACCGCACGTCGCCCGCAACTGTCCGCTACTGGCGCTACGCCGGAACCGGCCCGCAGTGCTTCATCAGGCGCGGTCGACGCGTTCTGTACGACGCCGTAGCGCTCGACAAATACGACGCTGAAGAGATTGGAGGCCGATGCGCAGCATGACCGGAGACAGCAACGAACCGCAGGAAGAACGCCACTTCGCGGCCAACTCGCCTCGCTGCGAGGGGGTGGGAGCCCATGGCTGACGTGTATGACCGCTGGCACCTGTCCCGCCCGCCGACCGACGCCGAGCCGTGCGAAGCGCACAGCACCAAGACAGCGACCGTGTACCCGAGCATGGAGCACGGAGTCGGGAAGCGCTGGCAGGTGCGCTACCGGGACCTGTCCGGTAAGCAATGCAAGGAGAACTTCACGAAGAGGACGGCTGCGGATTCCCGGGCCGCCAAGGTGAAGGCTGAACTCGACGGCGGCACCTTCACCAGCCGGGAGCGCGGGAAGGAGAAGTTCAAGGCAGTGGGCGAGCGGTGGCGGGAAATGGCCGTGCATCGTGAGCGCACCGAGACGAATGTCGAGCGGGCCCTTCGCCTGCACGTCTACCCCACATTTGGGAACAGGCAGATAGCCAGCATCCAGGTGGCCGACGGCCGGAAGTGGATCAAAGAGCGGTCCACGGCTATCGCCCCGTCCACCTTCGCCACGGCCTGGAATTGCTGCGCCAGCATCCTCAGAATGGCCCACCAAGAAGGCATGATCCCCAAATACCCATGGGACGGCCTCAAGCCGCCTGAGGTGTTCTATCCGGAGGTCCACCCGCTGCACCCGGACGCGGTGAAGGCGCTCATTGAGGCTGCCGGAGACCGATACCGGCCGCTCGTGCGACTCGCCGCCGTCACCGGCCTGCGCCAGGGTGAGCTATTCGGCATTGAGGACCATTTCACCGCCGCAGGCGTACAGGTTGCCCAGCAACTGGTGGGCCCAGACAAGGGCGTGCCGTACCTGGGGGAACCCAAGACCTACCAGTCCTACCGCACAGTGCCGGTCGCCCGCACGTCCGCTGAGGAGATCGAACGCTATCGCGAACAGTTCCCGCCGCGGGCTGTGCAGATCGAGGACCGCACGGACCCGCGCAAACCCGTGTGGCGGACAGCGCACCTGCTGTTTACCAACCAGGCCGGCAACCCACTGCGCCGCAACAGTTGGAAGAGGCAGTGGGACCGGACGGTGCGGCGGGCGAACAAGTCATTGGCACTAGCCGGGAGTTCGGTCCGCGTGCCGGCGGACACGACGCTGCACGACCTGAGGCACTTCTATGCGTCGGTGCTGATCCAGAACGGGGCCACGCCGAAGCAGGTTCAGAAGCGCCTCGGTCACGCCAAGCCATCGATCACGCTCAACGTCTACACGCATCTGTGGGAGGCGGACGTCGACCGGACCGCCGACATGATGGAGTCGGCCCTTAGTTGAGTGCCCTCAGAGTGCCCTACCGGGTGCCCTGAGGGTCTAGTTCCCAGCTCAGAGCAGATGGGCGTACACCCTGTGCGGGGGTGTCGCCCTCTTGTGGTTTTTGGTGGGTGGTGGCTGGAAGTCGATCACCTGATGTGGTGGTGATGGGGTTGGCAGATCGTTTCTCTCTGTTTTGGCTGCGTTACAGTCCGTGATGTTCGGGAGCCGTTGGGGCTGTCAGGATCACGGAGGTGTGCATGAAGCGGGTCATGCTGGGTTTGGCGGCTGCTGGTCTGGTGCTGGGGTCGGCGGTGACGGCGTTTGCCGTCCAGGTCGGGGGTAACATCCCTCCGCTTCACTCGGTGGGGGTCAAATTCGACGGGGGGCAGTACGAGTTCAATCGACCGGGCACTAATCACGGTGCCTTTGAGTGGCGGGGTTGGCTCACTGACACTTCCGCCAATGACCGACACAACGTCTACGTCGAGGTCAAGATCCAAGGGCACGACTGGGTGCGCTACTACGGCAAGCAGCGGCGCTCCGTTCAGCTGCACCAGTCGAACTGGGACGGTGCACAGCGCTACACGGGCAAAGCAAAGTTCCGAGTCTGCCGGGACCGGGGTGCCCTTCGTCCGGACAATTGCGCACCGGAGCTCCTCTACACGCACGACTGGGACCGTGGCTGAGCCTGTCCGAATCGCTGAGCCCAGGTGGTGTCACCTGGGCTTGTGCTCCTGATAGGGGAACGAGATTACTACGCCAGAAGTCTTGTGCGCTAAAGGGGTCGACCTCTTCTACGGTGAGACGCCAGCTGTGCGGAACGCGGAGATCTCGCTGGGGCGGGGAGAGGTTGTAGCGATTACCGGCCAGAGCGGATCCGGCAAGTCGTCGCTGCTGTACTGCTTGGCGGGTGTGTTGCCGGTAGCCCGTGGCGAAGTCTGTTTCGAAGGGCGCCCCTTGGGTCTCCTCAATGACGAGGAACTCAGCGCGATTCGTCGTGAACGCTTCGGTTTCGTCTTTCAATACGGTGAACTTCTCCCTGAGCTGACCGTCGAGGAGAACGCCGCGCTGCCGCTGCGCCTAGCCGGACAGAGCAAGGCTGAAGCCCTTGCCGCAGCTAGTGAAGTCCTAGGGCGGCTTGGCCTCACCCATCTGCGCCAGCGCCGTCCCTCGCAGGTGTCCGGAGGGCAGAGTCAACGAGTTGCGGTTGCAAGAGCGTTGGTGCACAGGCCCACCGTCGTATTCGCCGACGAGCCCACCGGATCCCTCGACAGCAGCAACGCCACGGCCGTCTTGCAGGAATTCCTCGGCCTGGCGCGGTCGCAAGGGACGGCTGTGGTGCTTGTGACGCATGATGTGCAAGTGGCTGCCCGAGCCGACAAGCGCTACACCATGAGTGACGGCCTGCTCATGGCTCAGGTACGGGAAGTGTCGTGAAGGAACTCCTCCTAGGTCTAAGGCTGTTGCTCGGAAGTGGCTGGGGTAGCCGTTCGCGTTTTCTGCTCATGACGGTGGGCAGCGCGATTGGGGTGAGCTGTCTGGCCATCGTGCTCGCAATCCCAGGCATTCTGGCCGCGCAGGACGCTCGCAAGGCGGCTCGTGAGCCGGACTGCTCGAATGGGATGGGCAGGTGCATCTCAAAGCTGAGGAATGCGAACGGTCTGGCGCTCACCAGAGTGGATCCGTATGCGTCGGAACCCCTCACTCGAATCTTCGTGGCTCTGGGGAGCACCCCGATTGATCCACCACCCGGCCTGCATGAAATTCCCGGCCCAGGCGAGGTGGTCGTTTCCCCTCGACTACACGAAGTCCTGAAGGCCGACCCTGGCCTGGCTCGACTCCTGCCAGGGAAGGAAAGCGGACTCATTGATGCTGAGGGTCTGGCTCACCCCGACGAGCTGTACGCGTACATTGGCGCCGACCCTGAAGCGCTCAAGGGAGGCGGGCGCTTGGCGGAGTTCGGAGTCCGGCACACACGCTTCCCAACCGTGGAGTCCTCGACGCTCGACATCCTGCGCTTCACCTTGGCAGGCGTTGTACTGCTTCCGCTGGCGGTCTTCCTCTCTGTGTGCGCTCGACTATCCGCGGCTTCGCGTATGCGGCGGCTGGCAGCGCTGCGCCTGCTTGGGCTCAGCCGAAAGGGTACGCAGCGCGTCAACGCGGCTGAGACAGTCGCTGCCGCCTTGCTGGGGGCCGTCCTTGGGGTGGGCGTCTACTGGGTTGTCAATCAACTCATCGCGCGCATCGGCCTGCCTGGATTCAAGTGGTACCCGGCCGACGGATCGCTCTCCGCTTCCGCCCTCTTTGTATGCCTAGTGGGCTGTCCCACTCTGGCCTGGTTTGTAGGGCGGGCAGGAGCGAGAAGGGCGGCAGCTAACCCGCTGGCCGTGCGGCGCAACGCCGTGGCAAAGCCGCCTCGCCTGTGGGGTCTGCTTCCGCTCGTTCCAGGACTGGCTATCGTCATCGGGTACTGCGTGGCCGGCGCGACGGGACATGTACCCACGGACACCGTGGTCTCTTCGATTCTGATGCCGCTCGCCGTCGTGCTGGTCGGTACAGGTCTCGTTCTGTCGCTGCCGGTCTTCTCACGTGCCCTCGCCCGGAGGTTGGCCCGGTCCGCAAGTTCTCTGTTCCTTAGCCTCGCCATGCGGCGTAACGAAGTGGAACCCGGCGGAGCCCTACGCGTGGCGACCGGGCTGGTGCTCCTAATCTACGCGGCGTCGCTCACTCAGGGTGTGCTCATTGAACTGGATCAGGTATCGAAGAACACCTCGCCAGTCCAGCGCTACACCATGGCGCTTGAGGCAGTTCCGGAGGGCAAGCAACGGGCTCTCACAGAGGTGCCGGGAGTCCGCAGCCATGCCATCGCAGCGCAATCATGGATTGACCCTGATCAGCTGGCGAGTTCGGGGAGCATCAGTGCCGTAATCGCCACCTGCGATCAGTTGCGCAGGTTGGCGTCATCGGTCCAGAACTGCGTTGAAGGGCGTTCCGCTCGACTGATGGTTTCGGGCACGACCTACGACGAGTTCAGCAAGCCAGGTAGCCGCTTTCCCTTCCACCTGCGGAATGCTCAAGGGGAGCGCCGGGTGATGATGGTGCAGGTACCACAGCAGACAGTCCGGTATCACGATGAGGCGGCAGTGGAGATGGTCACGAGCGGCACGGTCCTGATCCCGCCGTCCTTTGTTCCTGCTGGGTTCCGACCTGAAGAGGGGGCCACCCTCTCTCTTCTCAGCAGCTCCGATCCCCGGACAGTGCTCTCCGTACTCGAAGGCATTGCAAGGGTCGATCCCACGATCGAGGTCGAAACCGCTGGCGTGGATGTCTCCTCCCTCCAGCAGATCACGGTCATCAAGACCCTGCTCGCCGTAGGCATGGTCCTCGGCCTCATCATCGGTGTCGCCGCCTACCTCGTCGCCGCCACGGACCGAGCTGTCGAACGCCGGCCGCAGGTCACCGCACTGGCGCTGCTCGGGGCCAGGTCCCGGACACTGCGGGCCGTTCAGGTTGCACAGGTCGTGCTGCCCCTGGTCGTCGGGCTCGTGTTGGCCGTGGTGACCGGGAAGCTGGCGGAGTCCAGTTACCTGGTGACTGGTGGCGGGTCCATCTTCTGGGACGGTGCTGGGGTTCCGTTGCTGCTTGCGTGTGCCCTGGGCGTGGTGATGCTTGCCGCGCTCGGATCCCTGCCGCTGATCGGGCGGCGAATTGACCCGGAGTTGATCCGTCGGGACTGACGGACGGGAGTTGCAAAGAGATGGGGCGGCACCCTGCGGGGTGCCGCCCTCTCGCGGTTGATCCTGCCTCCGCTTGGTTCAGTCCTTTGGCGAAGTCGAGGAGGAGGGCGGCGAAAGCGGCCATTTCTCTTGCGGTGCCCGCGTCATGCAGTGCTCTGGCAAGCCGTCCGGTGCGTGTGGTTGACGAGCTCGACGTCGCAGTCCGACACCTTGGAGTAGTCGCCCTTGGCGGCTGCCTGCGTCGGCTGTTCGACCAGGGCAACGTAGATGACACATCCAGGTACGGGCTCAGGCCGGGCCCGCGGGAGTTCCAGGTGGACGGGCACCGGCTGGTCCATGGCGGTCATGGTGCCTTGCTTCCTCGTGACCGCTGCCACGCCCGCTGCCGCCCCCTCCGCAGCTTTGCGGACTCCGGGCATTCCTTCGTCCTTCAGCGCGGCACTGCGCGCCTCTGAAGCAGTGGTCGACGTCTACAAGGCACTCACCGACGTCGAACACCGCTGCACGAATCATGGCCGCAGCGTAGCCGGACAGAAGAGTCGGTGAGGCTACGCGAAGGCCCAGCCGCTCCACTGATCGACTCTGACGGCCACCACCGGGCCTTGCGGAGGGGAGCTCTCGTACTGGGCGTACTTGCCACACAACAACTCGACCGCCTGGTACCGCCGCGGCCCGTTCTCCAGCACTTCCCCACGGCCGTCGGCGCGGGCCCACCACAGGGTCGACCAGTCGTCGTCGTAGTGGTCCACCAACACCGTCACGGCGGGGTTCTCCCGGATGTTGCGCAACCGCCGCAGATCCCAGGTGCTCTTGGGCTTGTGATCCACCGCGGAGTACAGGACGTCATCCACTACGGCGAAGGTCACCGGTACCGCGTGAGGCACTCCACGGGCGTCGGCTGTCGCCAGCCTGGCGACGGAGGACGCGACGAAGCGTTCCCGGGCGATGAGCGGCGAGAGCTTCATGAGCCCACCGTAGCGAGGCTGGGATGCGTCCGGCTGAGCGAGCGTCGGTAGGGTCCCCGGGTATGGCTGGTGAGTGGCGGAAGGATCGGATCGGTAGTGCGCTGCGTGGGGAGAATCCTGCTGTGGTGCGGAGGCTGGGGTCCGGGTTTGTGGTGATGGGGGACGTGCAGTTTTTGCCGGGGTACTCGGTGCTTCTTGTGGATGATCCTCGGGTACAGCGACTCTCGGAGCTTTCGAGGGGGAAGCGGCTGGGGTTTCTGAGTGACATGGATCGGTTGGGGGAGGCTGTCGAGCGGGTGTGTGGGCGGTTCGATCCGGGGTTTCGGCGGGTCAATTTGGAGATTCTCGGGAATTCCGATCCGTTTCTGCACGCGCATGTGTGGCCGCGGTTCGACTGGGAGCCGGCCGAATTGGTGGGGCTGCCCGTGTGGCTGTATCCCCGTGAGCGATGGAGTGACGCGGAGTATGCGCTCGGGCCGCGGCACGATGTGCTGCGGGCGGCCATCGGGGAGGAGTTGGATCGCCTTGGTGTCGCCGCCGCGCTGTGACGCTGCGCACGGGCGCCCGTAGCGAGTGACTCCGGCCGCCCGTGCCTCGGTGCGATGGGCGTAGTACCCGTTTGCCGGGCGCGCCTCCGCCTCCGCCCGCCTCCTACGCCTTTGCCGCCGGCAGGACGTGGCGCCGTGCTACGACCGGAACGGCCCCGTCACCTCGTACGTGATGCCGCCCGACGAGCTTCCGCTCGTGCCCCGCTGGCTGGAGAAGTACAGGCGGGTGCCGTCGGGGGAGAAGGCCGGGCCGGTGATCTCCGAGGAGGACTGGCCGTCGATGCGCAGGAAGGGGGCGATGACGTCGTCGGGGGTGATGACGCAGATCTCCATGTTGCCGCCGTCCTCCGCCACGAACAGGTCGCCGGAGGAGGAGCCCGTGACGTTGTCGACGCCGGTGAGCGGGGCCGTGCCGCTGGTCACCAGGGAGTCGTCGTAGGCGAGTTCGATGGTCTGGGCGGCCGCGTTGTACTGCCAGACCCGGTTGTCGCCCTTGGTGGTGAACCAGCAGGTGTTGTCGGCGTAGTGGCAGCCCTCGCCGCCGTTGAAGCGCTTCGCGCCGGAGACCTGGTTGCGGGTGGCGGTGGCGCCGGTCGGGTCGGGGACCGTCGCCCAGGTGACCGGGCCGCTCGTGGCGGTGCCGGCGACCATCACCTCCAGGGTGCCGGAGGACAGGCTGCCCCAGGTCGTCGGGCGGAAACGGTAGAAGCAGCCGTTCGTCTCGTCCTCCGTCAGGTAGACCACCCTGCGGACCGGGTCGGCGGCCGCCGCCTCGTGCTTGAAGCGGCCCATCGCGTCGCGCCGGACGGCGGACTGCACGCCCCAGGGGTCCGTCTCGTAGACGTAGCCGCGGTCCACCTCCTCGCAGGACAGCCAGGTGTTCCACGGCGTCTTCCCGCCCGCGCAGTTCTGGCGGGTGGAGGACAGGATGCGGTACGCGCCCGTGATCGCGCCCGCCGCCGAGAACTTCACCGCGCTCGCGCCGCCCGAGGGGTTGATCTCCGAGTTGGAGACGTAGATCCAGCCGGTGCCGTCCGCGTAACAGGCCCCTCCGTCGGGGGCGCGGTGCCAGGTGTACGACGTCCCGGACACCGTCTGGCCGGAACGGGCGATCACCCGGCTGGTGAAGCCGCTGGGAAGCCGGATGCCGTTGGCGTTCGGCGAACCGAGTGCCCCGTAGGGGCCGGTGCCGGGCTGCGCCGGGGCGGCGTACGCGGCGCCGCGCCACAGGGTTCCGCCGAATACGGCGGAGGAGCCGCCGACCGCGGCCGCGCGCAGGAAGGTACGACGTTCCACGCTCACTCCCGAGGGTGTCGTGAACGGCCCGGCGCCGGTCGGCGCCGGGGGTCGTGCGCTGCCGAACGCTAGGAGCCCAGAATGGCGTTGCCGTGGCCATGCCGTGACGGGGAGATGCGGGCTGCGTGACCGGCAGCGCCGTAGGCTGCCCCGAACACTGGCGGAAGGGGTACGGCCGTGGCCGGCTGGAGCGCGCACGACATTCCCGATCAGAGCGGTCGCACCGCGGTCGTCACCGGGGCCAACAGCGGTCTCGGGTACGTCAGCGCACGGGAGCTGGCCCGCAAGGGGGCGCGGGTGGTGCTCGCCTGCCGCAGCGAGGCCCGGGGGAAGGCGGCCGTCGAGCGGCTTGGCCGTGAAGTGCCCGGTGCGGTGGTGGAGTTGGCGCGGATGGATCTCGGGGACCTCTCCTCCGTACGGGAGTTCGCCGCCGCGCGCTCGTCCGACGGGCTCGATCTGCTCCTCAACAACGCGGGCGTCATGGCGTTGCCGTACGGCACCACCGTCGACGGGTTCGAGACGCAGTTCGGGGTGAACCACCTCGGGCACTTCGCGCTCACCGGACTGCTGCTGCCCGCGCTGCTCGCCACGCCCGGCGCCCGCGTCGTGACCGTCTCCAGCATGGTCCACCTGCTCGGCAACATCGACCCGGACAATCTCAACTCCGAGCGCGGATACCGTCGTTGGGCTGCGTATGGCCGCTCCAAGACCGCCAACCTGCTCTTCACGCACGAGTTGGCGCGCAGACTGGCGGCGGCCGGCGCGGACGTCGTCGCGGCGGCCGCGCATCCGGGGTACGCGGCGACCAACCTCCAGACGGCCGGGCCGCGGGCGCGGGGGCGCCGTACCACCGAGCGGCTGATGGAACTCGGCAACCGGGTGATCGCCCAGTCCGCCGAGGCCGGCGCGCTGCCCGCCTTGTACGCGGCGACCGCGCCCGGTGTCCGGCCGGACTCCTTCACCGGACCGTCCCTCGCGATGTGGCGCGGGGCGCCCGCGCCCTCGTGGCGCGCGCCTTGGACCCTCGACGACCGGGCCGGGCAGCGGCTCTGGGCCGACTCCGAGCGGCTCACCGGCGTGTCCTACGGCGCCCTCGACACCTGAGCGACGGACCGCTGAGCGCTCACCCCAGCGACGTGTTGCAGCCCGTGGCGACGCGCACCTTGTTGGACCAGGTGTCGCTGGCGATGTCCCACACCATCATCGTCGAGTCCTTCGGGTAGCCGTAGGCGGTGCAGTCCAGCAGGCCCGTCCGCACGTCGAAGGCGCCACCGGGGCGGCCGTCGACCCGACGGGCGGTGGTGTCCTTCGTCCAGACCGGGATGCCGCGCGGGCCGGAGTCCCTGAAGAGGGCCATCCGCGCGGTGCCGCCGAGGGTGAAGCTCCGGCCGTGCAGGTCGATGCCGTAGATGCCTATCCTGCTGCCGCGACGGGTTGCCCAGGCGTAGGGCGCCGCTCCGTACGCCTTGCCCACGATGGCGTCCCCCGAGCCCGAGCTCGGGGTCGAGCCCGACGCCGGGGTCGTCAGCTTGGCCATGGCTGCCGTGGTCGTCGTCTTCTCGTCGCCCGAGCCGCACCCGGTGAGCGTGGCGATCGCCGTCGCGGCGACGACCGTGGTGACGGCGAGTGTGGTGGCGCGGGACATGTTCATGGTCGTCTCCCGATCTCCGCCGGCCGCGGCTGCGGTGCGCGGCCGATGCCCTGAGGGACACCGGACCGCGCACCGGGGTTCCGGCCGCGTCGGGGGTGCGGAGGCACGGGGGTGGCCGGCGGGGGCACACGGGGTGGTACGGCGTCCCCGCGCGCGTGACGTGCGGGGATCCGTGAGGTACCTGCGGGATTCCGTGGGACACGGGCCGGGTTCCATAGGGCACCGGCCGGGTTCCGTGGGGCACCGGCCGGGTTCCGTGGGGCACCGGCCGGGTTCCGTGGGGCACCGGCCGGGTTCCATAGGGCACCGGCCGGGTTCCGTGGGGTACCGGCCGGGTTCCGTGGGGCACGCGCGGCAGGGCGCCGTCAGCGGAAGGAGTCGAAGCGCTGCTGCGGGAACTCGTCCGTGTACCCCTGCCCGTACCCCCGCGAGCTGTCGGGCGCGTACTCCTCCGCGTACCGCTGCGCGAAGTCCTCCGGCATCGGTGTGGTGTCCAGGTAGAACCACTCGGCGGTGGGGCCGGGGGCCGTGGGCGCGGCTGCCGCCACGGGGGACGGTGCGGGTGACGGGGACGTGGGGCGGCGCGGCAGCGGGCCCGGCCGCGACGGGCGGTCCGCCGTGGGCCGGACCGTCGGCTCCACAACCGGCCCCGGCGCCGATTCCCGCATCGATTCCTGCATCCGTTCCCGCAACCGTTCCCGCAACCGTTCCCGCATCGGTTCCTGCATCGGTTCCTGCATCGATTCCGGTGCCATGGGCGGCCGTTTCGCCGGGCCCGGCATCAGCAGTTCCACCCGCAGGCCCTTCCCCCGCTGCTGGGCGGTGAACTCCTCCACCTGGCTGCGGCAGGCGTGGTCGAGGTGGGTCACCCCGGTGAGGTCGAGCCGGATGCGCGGCTTGCCCGCCTCGGCGGCGCTCTCCAGGGCCTCGATGACCTGCGGCAGCCGTAGGAAGGTCGCGTTGCCGGCCATGACGACCTTCGCGGTGTCCTCCTCGATGTGCTGCCGGATGACGGTCTGTGACATCCGCACCGCGACCAGCACGATGCCCGCCGCGAGGCCGAACAGCACGCCCTCCAGCAGGGCCGTCGCCACGATGACCAGGGTGGTCAGCGTCATGACCGCGAACTCGCCCCGGTCCTGCCGCCACATCTTCGGGAACTCCTCGGGCGCGAAGAGCTTCCAGCCGCTGTGCACGAGCACGCCCGCGAGGACGGAGATCGGGATCAGGGCCAGTACCTGGGGGAGGAGGAGGGCGAAGGCCAGCAGCCACAGGCCGTGCAGGGTGCGGGAGAGCCGGGTCTTCGCGCCCGCCTGGACGTTGGCCGAACTGCGCGCCACCACCGCCGTGATGGGCAGCGCGCCGAGCAGACCCGCGATCGTGTTGCCGGCGCCCTGGGCGATCAGCTCGGGGTTGTAGCGGGTGCGCGGTCCGTCGTGCATACGGTCCACCGCGGCCGCCGTGAACAGCGACTCCGCGGAGGCGATCACCGTGAAGGTGAGGATCGCCGTGATGATGCCCACGTCCGCCAGGCCCGCGAACTGCTCCGGACCGGGTACGTCCACGGCGGCCAGCAGATTGCCCACCTGGAGCGTCTTGACGTCGACGCCCGGGAGCGCGGCGACCGCGATGCCGATGCCGACGGCCACCAGGGCCGCCGGGACCTTCCTGACCGGGCCCGGCACCTTCTTCCACAGGAAGCTCAGGACGACCGTGACGACGCCGAGGCCGGCCGCGATCATCGCCTGCGGGTCGGCGAGCGTGTCCGCGAGCAGGCCGGGGATGCCGGCCATGTTCTCCAGCGGGGTGCCGGGCGCCTTCGCGTCCATCGCCGGGTACGCCTGGCTGAACATCAGCGGCAGACCGATGCCGGCCAGCATTCCCTGGACGACGGCGAGGGAGATCGCCTGGAAGAACCGGCCCAGTCGCACCAGGCCGAGGACGATCTGGAGCAGGCCCGAGAAGAGCACGATCACACCGAGGGTGGCCACGCCGTACTCCAGTACGGTCTCCGCGACCAGGGCGGCGAGACCGGCGGCCGGGCCGCTCACCTGGAGCGTGCTGCCCCGGGCCGCGCCCACCACCAGACCGCCGATGACACCCGAGATGATGCCCAGCTCGGCGGGGACACCGGAGGCGACGGCCACGCCGATGCACAGGGGGAGGGCGACCAGGAAGACGACGAGGGACGCGGTGATCTCGGTGGCGAGGTCGCCTTTCGGGAGCTTCGGGAGCTTCGGGACCTTCGGAATCTTCGGCGCCTTCGACCCGGGGGACCGGGACTCCGGGGCGTCGGTGCTCGTCGTGTCGGCCTTCGTGGTGGGCGCCTTGAGCCGGTCACGCGCTCGGGTTCGGGTTCCCGCGGTCTCCGTCGCTCGGGTTCGGGTTCCCGCGGTCTCCGTCGCCGCCCCGAACCCCGGCCCGTCGAAGTCCAGGTCGTCCCACCCCAGCGTCGCGTAGTCCGCCGTCGCCGCGGGGCCGCCGACGGACGGCGCGTCGAGCGGCGGGGGCGGGAACGGCAGCCCGCCCGCCTCCCGGAAGGTGCGCCCCGCCCCCGGGGCGCCGGCCGCTTCCTCCGCTCCCGCGCCGCCCCGTCCCCGGGCGCGCCGGGCGTGCGTGCCGCTCATGCCGCGTGCACCCGGAACAGACCGTCCTCGTCCAGCTCCTGCACCTGGCCGGTGTCCACCTCGTAGTACCAGCCGTGCAGCCGCAGCCGCCCCGCGTCGAGCCGTCGGCGTGTGGCCGGGTAACTCCGCAGCACGGCCAGCTGGTTGACGACGTTCAGCTGGGCGACGTCCGGCAGGCGCGGATCCTCGACGACCCCGTCCAGCACCGGCGCGAGCCTCGGCCGGGCCAGTTGCAGCCAGGCGTCCACCCCGGGCAGGGCGGACAGGTCGTCGCCGGACTTGAGGGCGCCCATCGCACCGCAGTGGGAGTGACCACACACCACGACGTCCTGAACGCCGAGCACCTCCAGCGCGTACTCGATGGTGGCGGCCTCGCCCGAGGCGCCCTGCCTGCCGTGCGGCGGAACGATGTTTCCCGCGTTTCGCAGCTCGAATATCTCACCGGGCCGCGCGCCCGTTATCAGGGCTGGAATCACCCGCGAGTCCGAGCAGGTGATGAACAATGCCTCGGGGTATTGGCCTTCCGCCAGCCGTCGATATTCGCCGCTTTCGAAGTCGACCCGTCGTTTGAACGAGCGGGCGCGATCCAGCAGAGCCTTCATGCAGTCCTCCCAGGTCAGAGCTGGTCGTCGTGGGGGGGCGACCAGTTCCTCATCACCGTAGAGGAGCGTTTGCCAGGCGAAGGTTAGAGGAACACTAAACCGCCGACAAGAAAGGGACATTTTTTGATCGGTGCTGAGCCGCTGCTCACATTGTCCGGGATCTGTGCGGTGTTCTAATGACCGTTCTTGTAGCGTGACGAGTCCACGGAACACGCGAATTCGGTTCACGGGAGAGACGGGAAAGCATGGGCGTACGAGTCCTGCTCATCGAGGACGACCAGACGATCGCCGAACCGCTCGTCGAGGGCCTCGGCCACTTCGGGCTGACGGTGCGGCACGTCGGCACCGGGCACGAGGGGCTGAGGGGGCCGTACGGCGATGTCGTACTGCTCGACCTGGGGCTGCCCGATGTGGACGGCATCGACGTCTGCCGGGGCATCCGGCAGACCTCCGACGTCCCGATCATCATCCTCAGCGCGCGGGGAGAGGAGGCCGACCGTGTGCTCGGCCTCGAACTGGGCGCCGACGACTATCTGGCGAAACCATTCAGCATGCGTGAGCTGGTGGCCCGCGTGCGCGCGGTGACCCGCAGGACCCAGCGCGGGCTGGGGGAGCGGGAGTTCGCGGGGACGGCGGCGGCCGGCACCGGTGCGGAACCACCGTTCGCCGGTGCGGAACCACCGTTCGGTAGTGCGGAACCACCGTTCGGCGGCACGGCCTTCGCACCGCCGGCGGCCGAGGTCCCCCTCGCTCCCGAAGTCCCCGTCGCGGCCGAGGCCGTCGTGGACGGTGGGGGTGCCGTGGGTGCCGTCGGTCCCCTGGTCGTGGACCGCCGGACCCGGCAGGTGTGGGTGGGGGAGGAGGCCGTGGCGCTGACGCCCAAGGAGTTCGAACTGCTCGCGCTGCTCACCGAGGACCCGGGGGCGGTGTACTCGCGGCAGCAGATCATCGACCGGGTGTGGGACCCGCACTACCAGGGGCCTACGAAGACGCTGGACGTCCATGTGGCCACCCTGCGCCGCAAGTTGGGCAACCCGGCCTGGATCCAGACCCTGCGCGGCGTGGGCTTCCGGCTGGCGGTGCACACCGCCTCCCCGGGCGCGCCCCCGCCGTCCGCACCACCGGGTTCCTCGTCGTCGTACGCGCCGGCGGGTTCGCCATCGTCGTACGCCTCGCCGGGCCCCTCGGCGTACGCCCCACGCACTCCCGAACCCCCGTCCCCCGAGTGGCCGCACCAGCCCCCGCACCAGCCCCAGCCTCAGCCCCCGCGCCACGCGCCCGAGCCCCACCACTCCTTCTCCTACGAGCCCCCGCCCCCGCTTCAGTACCCGCACCCGCACGACCACCAGCCGGCGGCGTACCGATGACCCGTCGGCTGCTGCTCAGCTATCTGACGCTCGCCGCGCTGCTCCTGGTCTGTCTGGAGTTCCCGCTGGGGTACGTCTACTCGCGGGGCGAGCGCGAGCGGGTGATCAACGCGGCGAAGGACGAGGCGGAGTCGGTGTCGGCGTTCGCCTCGCTGTCCATCGTGGCGGGCCGGGCGGCACAGGATCTGCCGGAGCGCGCCGCGCACTGCGCCGAGCGCATCGGCGGCAAGGTGCTGATCGTCGACAGGTCCGGTGCCCTGCTGGCCACTTCGCATCCGCTGACCGGGCGTGAGGAGGGCAGCCTGGCCTCCTGGCCGGGTATCGCCGCCGCACTGCGCGGCACCGCCACGGAGGACGTCCGTACCTCCACCATCGGCGGGGTGGAGTACCTCGCGGTGGCGACCCCGGTGCGAGGCGGCACCGAGGGGCTGGGGGCGGTCCGGATCACCGTGCCCACCCGGATGGTGTCCGAACGGGTGCACCACGTCTGGCTGTTGCTGGCGCTCGGCGGACTCGCGGCGCTCGCCGCGGTCGCCGCCCTCGGCTTCGTGATCGCCCGCTGGACGGGCCGCCCGATCCGTGAACTGGAGCACGCCACCAAGGAGTTGGCCGTCGGCGGCACCGCCGTCCCGGTGGCGATCACCAAGGGGCCGCCGGAGGTGCGCAGTCTCGCCGCGACCTTCAACCGCACCGCCGCCCGCCTGGAGCACCTGCTGGCCTCCCAGCGGGCCTTCGCCGGTGAGGCCTCGCACCAGCTGAAGACCCCGCTCGCGGCGCTGCGGCTGCGGCTGGAGAACCTGGAGAACGACATCGCCCTGCACGCCCGCGGCTCGCTCACCGCCGCGCTGACCGAGACCGACCGGCTGGCCCGGATGGTCGAGGGGCTGCTGGCGATGGCCCGGCTCGACGAGAGCGCCGCCGAGCGGGAGCGGGTCGACCTGGGCCGGGTGTGCGGGGAACGCCACCGCGCCTGGACCCCGCTGTTCGAGCGGCACGGGGTGTGGCTCGCGCTGGCCGGCGACTACTCGGGCGAGGTGATGGCCCTGCCTGGCGCGGTGGAGCAGATCCTCGACAACCTGCTCTCCAACGCCCTGCGGGTGGCGCCCCCGGGCTCCACGGTCTCCGTCGACCCGCGTCTGCACGCGCCCCACGAGCGCCGGTTCCCGCACCGCGCGGCCGGTCCCGGATGGGTCGAGCTGCACGTCATGGACGAGGGCCCCGGGATGACCGAGGAGCAGCGCCGCCGTGCCTTCGACCGCTTCTGGCGCGCCCCGGACGCCCCCAAGGGCGGTACCGGCCTGGGCCTCGCCCTGGTGCAGCGCCTCGCCCACGCGAGCGGTGGCGAGGCGGTGCTGCGGCGGGCGCCGCGCGGTGGCCTCGACGCGGTGGTCAGGCTCCCGGCGGTCCCGGGCCGGACCCACCCCGGCACGCCCCCCGCCGCCTCCGCCCCCTCCGCCCGCGCGGCGAGACGGCTTCAGACGACGACGCCGGGCCAGGGATGAGACGACGCCCATCCCGGGCCCGGCCGTGTGACGTGCGGGGGAGGGGGCTCAGGCCACCCGCACCTCGTACGTCGCGATGCGTACCGTCTCGTCGTCCAGGCACACCCCGCTCACCAGGTCGAAACGCTGCTTGAGCAGCGGCGAGGCGACGAACGGGCGGCCCTGGTGGGTGCCGGTGAGGCCGCGCGAGAGGACCGCCGCGCCGCCGAACGGGTCGCGGTTGTCGACGGCGTACAGCTCGCCGGCGCGGTCGCGGAACAGGGCGACCTGGCGGCCGTCCGGCAGCAGGGCGGCCACACCGCGGCCCGGCGTCAGCGAGGTCAGGTCACAGATGGTCAACCAGTCCTCGTCCAGCCGCAGCTGGATCTTCAGGTCGGTGGTCTCGGGTGCCAGGGTCATCGCTGGGCGCTCCCTTCCAGGGGACGGTGGCCGATGGTCAGCAGCGGCAGATCGGGCTTGATCTGGTCGCGCTCCGGCACGAAGCCGACGACCGGGTCGGGGGTGTCCGGCGCGTTCACGAAGGACACGAACCGGGCGAGCTTCTCGGGGTCGTTGATGGTGGTCGCCCACTCGTCGGCGTAGTGGGACACGTGGTCCTTCATCAGGGACTCCAGCTCCTCGCAGATGCCGAGGGAGTCCTCCACCACCACGTCGCGGACGTGGTCCAGGCCGCCGGGGATCCGCTCCAGCCAGGTCGAGGTGCGCTCCAGCCGGTCGGCGGTGCGGATGTAGAACATCAGGAACCGGTCGATCAGCCGGATCAGCTCGGTGTCCGACAGGTCCTGCGCCAGCAGGTCCGCGTGGCGTGGGGTCGCGCCGCCGTTGCCGCCGACGTAGAGGTTCCAGCCGTTGGAGGTGGCGATGATGCCGAAGTCCTTCGACTGGGCCTCGGCGCACTCGCGGGCGCAGCCCGACACCGCCGACTTGAGCTTGTGCGGGGAGCGCAGGCCCCGGTAGCGCAGCTCCAGGTCGATCGCCATGCGGACGGAGTCCTGGACGCCGTAGCGGCACCAGGTCTGGCCGACGCAGGACTTCACCGTGCGCAGGGACTTGCCGTACGCGTGCCCGGACTCGAAGCCGGCGTCCACCAGCCGGGTCCAGATCAGCGGGAGCTGCTCGACGCGCGCGCCGAACATGTCGATCCGCTGACCACCCGTGATCTTCGTGTAGAGCCCGAAGTCGCGGGCGATCTCGCCGATCACGATCAGGCCCTCGGGGGTGATCTCACCGCCGGGGATGCGCGGGACGACCGAGTACGAGCCGTTCTTCTGGAGGTTGGCGAGGAAGTGGTCGTTGCTGTCCTGGAGGGCCGCCTGCTCGCCGTCCAGGACGTACCCGCTCGCGCCGATCGTCGGGGCGAGGGAGGCGATGATCGACCCCACCGCCGGCTTGCAGACCTCGCAGCCGTCGCCGCCCCGGGCGCCCTCACGGCCGTAGCGGTCGAGGAGGTCCTGGTAGGTGTTGATGCGCAGGGCGAGGACGATCTCGTACAGCTCCTCGCGGGTCTGTCCGAAGCAGCCGCACAGGCCCTTGTCGACCTCGACGCCGCTCGCCTCCAGCTCGGCGGTGACCAGCTGGCCGAGCACCTTGACGCAACTGCCGCAGGTCGTACCGGCCTTGGTGCACTTCTTCACCTCGGGCACGGTGGTGCACCGGTGCTCGGTGACCGCGGCGCGGATCGTGCCCTTGCGGACGTTGTTGCAGGAGCAGATGATCGCGTCGTCCGGCAGCGCGGACGGGCCGAGCTGGACGGACTCCCCGGCACCGGCCGGCAGGACCAGCGACTCGGGCGAGACCGGCGGGACCGAGCCGGTGAAGGCCTTCAGCGTGCCGTACGCCTCCGCGTCGCCGACCAGGATGCCGCCGAGGAGCGTGCCGTCGCGGCCGATGACCAGCTTCTTGTAGAGGCCGGAGCGGGAGTCGGAGTAGACGACGTCGAGGCAGTCCTCGGTGGTGCCGTGCGCGTCGCCGAAGGACGCCACGTCGACGCCGAGCAGCTTCAGCTTGGTGGAGAGGTCGGCGCCGGTGAAGGAGGCCTCGTCGGCGGCGATGGTGGCCGCCGCCGTCTCGGCCTGCTCGTAGCCGGGGGCCACCAGGCCGTACACCCGGCCGTCGGCCGCCAGCGCGCACTCGCCGATCGCGAAGACGTGCGGGTCGTTCACCGTGCGGCACTGCGCGTCGACGGCGATGCCGCCACGCTCGCCGACCGTGAGGCCGCAGTCGCGGGCCAGCTGGTCGCGGGGGCGGACACCGGCGCTGAACACCACGAGGTCGGTGGCGAGTTCGGAGCCGTCGGACAGCTTCATGCCGGTGACCGCGCCGGCCTCGTCGGTGACGATCTCCTGTGTGCCCACCCCGGTGTGGACGCTCAGGCCCATCTCCTCGATGGTGCGCAGCAGCGCGGCGCCGCCGCCCTCGTCGACCTGGACGGGCATCAGCCGGGGCGCGAACTCCACGATGTGGGAGGTCAGTCCCAGACCCTTCAGGGCACCGGCCGCCTCGAGTCCCAGCAGACCGCCGCCGACCACCGCGCCGGTCGTGGCGCGTGTCTTGGCGTACTCCTCGATGGCGAGGAGGTCCTCGATCGTGCGGTAGACGAAGCAGCCCTCGGCGTCCTTGTTGGGCACGGGCGGCACGAACGGGTACGAGCCGGTGGCCAGGACGAGGACGTCGTAGTCGACGACGAGCCCGGATCGCGCGGTCACCCTGCGGGCCTCGCGGTCCACGGTCTGCGCCGGGTCCCCGATGTACAGCTCGATGCCGTGCTCGCGGATGAACTCCATGTCGGTCATGGAGAGGTCCTCGGGCGTCTTGCCCGAGAAGTACGAGGTGAGGGCGACGCGGTCGTACGCGGGTCGCGGCTCCTCGCACAGCACGACTACGCGGTGCGTGGCGGTCAGGCCGCGCTCGGCGAGCGCTTCGAGGAAGCGCTGGCCGACCATGCCGTGGCCGACGAGCACGATCGTGGGGGTGGCCCCCTCGGTGGCGGTCATTCAGGAGCCTCCATCGTTGGTGAGCAGGTGGAGCAGGGGGCCGTCGTCGGAGGGGAGCGGCTCTGCTCCCTCCCAGGCACGGGCGAGCGCGCCGACGGTGCCGAGTTCGCCGACGAGGACGCCGCCGACCAGGCGGTCGTCGCGGACGACGACCTTGCGGTAGGTACCGCGGGTGGCGTCGGCGAGCTGCACGACGTCGTCGCCGGGGCGGGGCTCCGTCTCGCCGAACGCGGCGAGGTCGAAGGGGCTGTGCCCCGCGAGGGTGAGGCGGGTGAGGGAACGGGTGCCGGTGTAGCGGGCGTTCGTGTCCCCGGCGAGCGACTCGGCGAGCACATCGGCCTGTTCGAGGGCCGGGGCGGCCAGCCCGTACACGGTCCCGGAGTGCTGGGCGCAGTCGCCGACGGCACGGATGTGCGGGTCGGACGTCCGCAGTTCGTCGTCGACCAGGACGCCCTTGTGGACGGCGAGACCGGCGGCCTTGGCGAGACCGGCGCGCGGGGAGACCCCGCAGGCCAGCACCACCAGATCGGCGTCGAGGGCGTAGCCGTCGGCCATCTCGACCGAGCGGACCGCGCCGCCGACGCAGCGCACGTCCCGCACCCGGCACTCGGTGTGGACCTCGACGCCGAGGTCGACGAGGTGCCGGCGCACCAGCTTCGAGGCCGCCGGGTCGAGCTGGCGCTCCATGAGCCGCTCGGCCTGCTGGGCGAGGACGACCTGCGCGCCGCGCAGGGCGAGCGCACGGGCCGCGGAGACCCCGAGCAGCCCGCCGCCGATGACCACGGCCCGGACGCCGGGCCGTACGGCCTTCGACAGGCCCAGGCAGTCGTCCATGGTGCGGAAGGCGTGGACGCCCTCGGGCAGCACGTGGTCGGGGGTGAACAGACCGCGCAGCGGCGGCAGCACCGGGTTGGAGCCGGTGGCCAGGACCAGCGTGTCGTATGCGATCTCCGAACCGTCGGCGCAGGCGACGGTCCGCCGGCCGCGGTGGATCCCGGTGACCCGGGCCCGCACCAGTCCGGCCGGCGCGGGCAGCGCGATCACCTCGGGGGCGTACCGGCCGGCCAGCACCTCGGCGAGCAGCACCCGGTTGTAGGGCCGGTGCTCCTCGTCGCCGACGAGCAGCGCGGGCACGCCCAGCTCGCCGAGCCGCCGGGCGAGCCGTACGCCCGCGAGGCCGGCGCCGAGCACCACCACACGCGAATTCGAGGTCATGTTCAGGAGCGTGCGGTGTTGACGTTACCCGGCAGCATCACGGTTGTTTCCCGCGAGGAACGCTGCCCTCAGCGGGGGCGGGAGGTGGGTGTGAGGGTTCCCGGGGCGGGTTCCGGGGTGTGTGGGGAGGAGGCCGCCGCCGGTCGCCGTTGGCCGTCACCGGCCGTCACCGGCCGCTTTCGGGGCTGCTACCTCAGAAGATCCTCAGGTGCGTGGCCTGTGCACACACCGGGACCGTAGGGCCCCGGTCATGCCCGACACAGCCCTGACACCGTCGCCGTCCTCTGCCTCGCCGCGCTCGCGGCCGGCTGGATCGACGCGGT
This sequence comes from Streptomyces sp. NPDC041784, assembly GCF_055591025.1. Classification (NCBI taxonomy): domain Bacteria; kingdom Bacillati; phylum Actinomycetota; class Actinomycetes; order Kitasatosporales; family Streptomycetaceae; genus Streptomyces; species Streptomyces sp. NPDC041784. The sequence goes on along the minus strand of NZ_JBVJAB010000001.1, from coordinate 108,769 downwards.
GGTGGGCGGGGCGGGCTGCTGCTCCTGCCGGTGCTCCTGCTCGGCTGTACGCGGCCGGCACCCCGGCCGCGTACACGCTCGGCACCAACAAGGCGGTGGCGATCGTCGGCGCCTCGGGCGCGGCGGTGGGGGCACCTCCCACGCCCTTGAGGCAGTGGGGGACTACGCGCGCCGGGCGCCGGTCGATGTGCGCACCACGGTCCGGATCGGGCTCGCGGCGCTCGCCGACTCCTCGGCGGGGGCCTTCTTCGCGGCCGGGATGAGCACCGAGGTCCTCAAGCCGGTGATCATGGTCGTGCTGCTGGCGGTCGCCGCGCTCGTGATCCTGCGGCCCGCCTTCGGCACCGCCCCCGCGACCGGCCCGGCGGGCCCGCGCCGCATCCTCGCGGCGATCGGCCTCGCGGGCCTCGGCATCGGTTTCTACGACGGTCTGGTCGGCCCCGGCACGGGCACGTTCCTGGTCCTCGCGCTCACCGCCGCCCTCCACCTCGACCTGGTCAGCGCCTCGGCCACGGCCAAGATCGTCAACTGCTGTACCAACGCGGGCGCCCTGGCGACCTTCGCCTGGCAGGGCACCGTGCTGTGGCAACTGGCCGCCCTGATGGCCGTGTTCAACCTCGCGGGCGGCATGCTCGGCGCCCGCACCGCGCTGAAGAAGGGCAGCGGCTTCGTCCGGATCGTCCTGCTGGTGGTGATGTTCGCGCTGGTGGGGAACCTGGCGTACGAGCAGTGGCCGGCCTAGGGGGCACCCCCTGGGTTCCAGGGCCTGCCCTCACCCGGGGGCCTTCCGGCGGCTGTCGGTGAGGTGGGCGAAGACGACCACGTTGCCCTGATAGCCGGTCGCCTCGGAGTAGGGGCCGCCGCAGGTGATCACCCGGAGTTCGGGGCGGGCGGCCGCGCCGTACACCTTCTCGTCGGGGAATCGGCGGGCGTCGTAGACCTCGACGGCGTCCACCGTGAAGACGGCGACCGTGCCGTCGCGCCGGTCCACCTCGACGGTGCTGTGCTTGCGCAGGGCGCCCAGGCCGTAGAAGACGGCGGGGCCGTCGGCGTTGTCGACGTGGCCCGCGAGGATCGCGGTGCCCGTCTCGCCGGGGGTGGTGCCGGACTCGTACCAGCCGACGAGGTTCGCGCGCTCGGCGGGCGGTGCGTCGAGGCCGCCGGCGGGGGTGAGGCCGAGGCCCGTGAGCGGGGCGTCGACGCGGAGGGAGGGGATACGGACCCGGTCGGGCGGGGAGGGCGGCAGGGGTGGCGCGGACCGTATGTCCCAGCGGTCCTCGCGGTCCTCGCGGTCCCCGCGATCCCCGCGGTCCTCGCCGCCCGAGCGGGCCTGCGCCGCGGACGGCTGCGGCGGGGGCGCCTGGGCGCCGCCATGCAGCAGCCACGCGCCCGCGCCGAGGGCGACCGCGGTCACGGTCGCTATCGCGGTGTTGCCGACCCTGCGCATGCGGCTTCCTCACCCTCTCCGTGAACTCTCCCTGAAACGGGCCCCGTACCCCCCTCCGGGCCGCGAGGGGCGTCGGACCCGGAGGGGGAGGGGACATGCGGTACCGGCGGACGGACAGCGGAGGGTGTCCGTCAGATCCCATCGCCTCTCGCCCGGCGATGCAGGAGCCAGGTACCGCCCGCGGCGGCGACGGCGAGAGCCGCCACACCGGCCGCGGTCTGTACGGGGTCGGGACCGAGCGCGCCACCGACCCCCGTCTTCACACTGCCGCGCGGATGCGCCGGCTGCCGGTCCGAGGCCAGCGTGACCACCAGGTCCCCGGTGAGCCGCCGGCCTCCCTCGGCGCACTGCGCGACGATCTCGTACGTCCCCGGCTGCGCGCTCGGCGGCACCCGGAACTCACCCAGTGCCCCGCCCCGGCCGGTGCCGGGCGCGAGGGTGAACCGTCCGGCGCCCACCGCGCCGGCGTCACCGGCCGCCGTGCCGTCCCGGCCGCACGCCGCCGTGCGCACCGTGACCCGCTCACCGGGCACCACGCCGACGGGCCGCACCTCCAGGCCGGCGGTGCCGGTGCCCGCGGCGTACGCGGGCACCGCGAGCCCGGCCGCGGCGACGGCGGTGAGCGCGCCGCCGGTCAGCAGCCGTGCGGTACGTCGCATCTCTGCTCCTTCGAGCCTCTCGGGTCGCGTCCCTGCCCTTCCGAGGTAAGTCCCCGCGCGGCGAGCGCGCTTCCTGAGGGTTCGTCAGGAATGGGATGAACGGGTGTCGGGTGCCGGGGTGAGCGGCTCGTCCGGCTCGCTGTTTCAGCAGGTCACCGGCGTGCGGACGGTACGGTGCGGGGCGCTGCGGAAAAGCCCGCGCGGGGGGTGTGAACGGGTGACCGTCACCGGCGCGCCAGCCAGTCCCCGCTCCCGATCCGCCTCCCCGCGGCCCGCAGTCCGGCGGCGACGGACGGCGCGGCGACATAGACCCACGCGGGGACGGCGCCGGCGCCCGCGGTCACCTCCCGTGCCACCCGTTCGTACAGGTTGTCCGGGGCGCCCGGCCGGTATTCCTCCAGCCGGTCCAGTTCGGCGAGCAGCCGCGCGTACGCCTCGGGCCGCGCGGTGACCAGCTCCCCGGCCACCGTCCCGCCGGGCTCCTCCACCGCGTAGGGGTAGCCCGGACCGTCGTACAGGACCGCGCCGGTGAGCTGGGCGGGTTCCTCGCGGAGGGTGCGGCCGCGCAGGAAGAGGTCGTGGTTGACCTCGCCGGGGCGGAGGGTGCCGTAGACGAAGAACGGCAGGCCGGGGGCGGGCGGTGTGGTCGAGATGCTCACGGAAACGATTCTCTCCCCTCACGTCACCGGCACGTGGGCGCTATGGACATGACTTGTCATGCCCTCTTAAATCTCAGGACGACCTGAGCGCACCTGAGCACACCTCAGCGCGACCTGAACACACCTCAGTGCGAACTGAGCACACCTCAGCGCGATCGCGGCACGAACCCAGCACGACCTCAGCGCGACCTCAGTGCCACCCCCACACGCGCCCCCACGGCGCCTTCCCGAGGAGACCGAGCAGACTGATGAGTCGGATACGGCAGCACGTCCGAGGTTCCCGTCTCGCCACCGCCGGCATCGCCGCCACCACGGCCACCCTGCTGGCCGCCGTACTCTCCCCGGTCGCCGACGCGGCCGACAGACCCACCCGCGCCACCGCACTGGAGCACGCCGCCGCCGTCCTCGCCGACCGCGCCGCGAGCCTGGGCCTCACCGCCACCCAGGACACCGCGGTCCGTGACGTCGTCATCGACAAGGACGGCACCCAGCACGTCCGCTACGACCGCACCTTCCGTCAACTGCCCGTCCTGGGCGGCGACTTCGTGGTCCATCTGGCGCCCGACGGCGGCTACCGCAGCGCGGACCGCGCGACGCGGGCCGCGATCTCCCTGCCGACCATCACCCCGAAGGTGTCCGCCCCGAAGGCCGCCGACACCGCGGTGAACGCGCTGCGCGCCGCCCGCCTCGGCGAGACCCTGAAGCAGGTCAAGGCCAAGCCGGAGCTGGTCGTCGACGCCCTGCACGGCACCCCGAAGCTGGCCTGGCGGACCAACGTGGTGGCCCTGGACTCGCTGGGCAACCCGGTCGCCCGCACCCTTCTCACCGACGCGCGCACCGGCGCCCGGATCGACGCCTGGGACACCATCGAGACGGCGGGCGGCGACGGCACGTCCCTCTACGGTGGCACGGTCCCGCTGGAGACGACCCTCTCGGGCTCGACGTACCAGCTCAAGGACCCCACCCGCGGCAACACCTACACCGGCGACGCGGCGAACAAGACCGACCTGTGCATCTTCGGCATCTGCATCAGCCGCGCCCCGGCGACGCTCTTCACCGACACCGACAACCACTGGGGCACCGGGACCACGGCGGACCGCTCCACGGCCGCCGTCGACGCCCAGTACGGCACCGACAAGACCTGGGACTACTACAAGAACGTCCACGGCCGCAACGGCATCGGCAACGACGGCAAGGGCTCCTACAACCGCGTCCACTACGGCAACAACTACAACAACGCCTTCTGGGACAACAGCTGCTTCTGCATGACCTACGGCGACGGCGACGGCTCGGTCTTCGGACCGCTGGTCTCCCTCGACGTGGCCGGCCACGAGATGTCCCACGGCGTCACCTCGAAGACGGCCAACCTGACCTACTCGGGCGAGTCCGGCGGCCTGAACGAGGCCACCTCCGACATCTTCGGCACCCTGGTGGAGTTCTCCGCGGGCAACGCCTCCGACACCGGCGACTACCTCATCGGCGAGAAGATCGTCCGCTCCGGCTTCGGCCGGGACGCCCTCAGGTACATGGACAAGCCGAGCAAGGACGGCAACTCCGCCGACTCCTGGAGCAGCTCGGTCGGCAACCTCGACGTCCACTACTCCTCCGGCGTCGCCAACCACTTCGCCTACCTCCTCGCGGAGGGCAGCGGCACCAAGACCATCAACGGCGTCACCTACAACTCCCCGACCTCCAACGGGTCGACGGTCACCGGCATCGGCCGCGACAAGCTCGGCGCCATCTGGTACCGCGCCCTGACCGTCTACATGACGTCCTCCACCAACTACGCCGGCGCCCGCACCGCCACCCTGAACGCGGCCCGCGACCTCTACGGCGCCGGCAGCACGGAGCGCAGCGCGGTTGCGGCGGCTTGGAGCGCGGTCAACGTGAACTGACCGCGCCCCACGGCGGCGAACCGGGCGACGCGGTCACGGCCGCCGGCCCAGCCGCTGAACGCCCCACTCGGCAACTGGTCGAACCCGGCGGGCACGCCGAAGGCCGGCACCCCGGGGTGCCGGCCTTCGTGTGGTGAGGTGGTGGTCAGGCCACCAACTCCCGTTCCTCCTGCGAGATCTCGGCCGCAGGGGCCGCCGGCTTCTTGTCCCGCATCACCAGTGTCGCCAGGACCGCCGCGGCCAGGACGCCGATCGCGCTGACCGTGAAGGTCGTCGCCATCGCGTCGGTGAAGGCCTCCCGGGCCGCCCGGACCAGACCCGCGTCCTGGCCGGCCACCGCCAGGGCGCCGCCGATCGACCGGCGGGCCGCCTCGGGGGTGTCGGCGGGCATCTCGGCGGCGAATCCGCTGGTCAGCAGGGAGCCGAGGATCGCGATGCCGAGGGCGGTGCCGGCCTGCTGGATGGTGTCGTTCAGGGCCGAGCCGACACCTGCCTTGTCCTCGGGGATGGTGCCCATCAGCGCGCCGACCGCGGCCGGCATGGCGAGACCGGCGCCGAGGCCGAGCAGACCGAGGGAGATCGCCGGGACGGTGAAACCGGAGCCGGCGTCGACCGTCGTCAGCAGGGCGAAGCAGGCGACCATCACGAGCATGCCGGACAGGATCACGAACCGGTTGCCGATCTTCTCGGCGAGCTTCACGCCCACGCCGTTGCCGATCAGCGCGGCGATCGCGAGGGGCAGGAAGGCGAGGCCCGCCTTGACGGGGGAGTAGCCGAGGACGAACTGAAGGTACTGGGTCAGGACCAGCAGCAGACCGCCGTTGCCGATCTGGACCAGGGCCAGCGAGAGCGAACCGCCGCTGAAGTTGCGGTGCTTGAAGAGGACCAGCGGGACCATGGGTGCCTTCGTGACGTTCTCCCAGACCACGAATCCGGCGAGGGCGACGACCGCGACGGCGAGGGTGAGGGTCGAACGGCCGCCCAGCGCGCCGTGCTCCGGGATCTCGATGATCCACCAGACCAGCGCGGTCATGCCCACCGCGGAGAGCACGGCACCCAGCGGGTCCGGCTTCTGCCAGGGCGCCCGGGACTCCGGCATCAGGGCCACACCGGCGACGATGGCGAGCAGCACGACCGGGACGTTGATCAGGAAGATCGAGTGCCAGGAGAAGTGGTCGATCAGCACACCGCCGAGCACCGGGCTGCCGACCAGCCCCAGCATCGACACCGAACCCCAGGCCGCCATCGCCCTGCCGCGCTCCTCCTCGTCGAAGACGGTGATCAGGATCGAGAGCGTGGACGGCATGATCAGCGCCCCGCCGACACCCATCGCGGTGCGGACGGCGATCACCTCGCCGGGGCTGGTGCAGAGCGTCGCGGCCAGTGAGGCCGCCCCGAAGAGCACCAGGCCGATCAGCATCACCCGCCGGCGGCCGAAGCGGTCACCGAGGCTGCCCGAGGTGAGCAGCAGACCCGCGAAGACCAGGATGTAGGAGTCCAGGATCCACTGGGTGTCCTGGGCGCCGGCGCCGAGGTCCTCGGTCATCGAGGGCAACGCGACGGTGAGGGCCATGCTGTCGATGGTCAGGACCACCGTGCTCAGGCACAGCACGACGAGGATCCACCAGCGTCGCGGATCGCGGGCTCGGGCCATGGCTTCCATGAGGGGCGTCCTTTCGTCGTGCGCACAACGTTCTCGCGTTGCGAACACTGTTCCGACTGCTGCGTACGGCGTTCCGTTCGATGCGAACACTGTACGCACAGCGGAACGGTGTGCGCAATTCTTGAACGGTGTACGCGGATCGAGAACTCTGTACGCTGGAAGCGCACGATGTACGCACCATGTCGCGAGATGAAGGGGAAGCACGTGGCCGCCACGACGAAGAACCCGAACCCCGTCCCGTCCGTCTGGACCCGGCAGAAGCGCGAGCCCGACCAGCCCGCGCTCAGCCGGGACGCGATCGTCCGCGAGGCGGTCGTGATGCTGGACGCCGACGGCATCGAGTCGCTGAGCATGCGCAAGCTCGGCGCCCGCCTGGGCGCCGGCGCGACCTCCCTCTACCGGCACGTGGCCACCAAGGACGAGCTGATGGAGCTGGCCGTCGACGAGGTCGCCGCCGAGATCCACGTACCCCCCGCCGACAGCACCGACTGGCGCACCGCCGTCGCCGAGGCCGCGGGCTCCTTCCGCGCGGTGGCGCTACGGCACCCGTGGCTGTCGTCGGTCCTGGGGCAGGCTGGGCTCGCCTATCTCGGCCCGAACCTGATGTCGTTCGCCGAGCGGCTCGCCGCCCTGTTCACCGCGGCCGGCTTCGACGAGCCGGGCCGGGCGATCGAGCCGCTGCTGAGCTACGTCATCGGCGTGAGCACCACCGAGGCCGCCTGGCTCACCACGGTCGCCCGTTCCGGCGAGACCGAGGCCGAGTTCATCGCCCGTCTGATGCCCGCCGCCCAGCAGGCCGCCGCCTCCTACGACCACCTCGCCGAGGAGTACGCCACCGGCGCGGCCGAGGCGGCCGACCCGGTCGCCCTCCGCGACACCAAGTTCACCTACGGCCTGGACGTCGTCCTGGACGGCCTGTCCCTGCGTCGGCCGGGCAAGGGCTAGGTTTCCCTGTTCCCCTGGGGTCCCGGCACGGGTGAGCCGCCCGTGAACCGTCCGTGAGCCGCCTACGACTCGGCGGTCTCCGCGGTCTCCGCGGTCTCCGCGGTCTCGACGGGCTCGGCGGTCTCCGCGGTTTCGGGGATCTCCACCCGCACCGCGCACACCTTGAACTCCGGCATCCGTGAGGTCGGGTCGAGGGCCGGGTTGGTCAGGGTGTTGGCGCGGCCCTCGCCGGGCCAGTGGAAGGGCATGAAGACCGTGTCGGGGCGGATGCCGGTGGTGATGCGGGCCGGTGCGACGGCCCGGCCCCGCCGGGACACCACCGCCACCGGGTCGCCCTCGGCCGCCCCGAGCCGCGCCGCCAGCCGGGGGTGCAGTTCGACGAACGGGCCCGGCGCGGCGGCGTTCAGCTCGTCCACCCGGCGGGTCTGGGCGCCGGACTGGTACTGCGCCACGACCCGCCCGGTGGTGAGCAGCACGGGGTAGTCGTCGTCCGGCTCCTCGGCCGAGGGCCGGTGGGTGACCGGCACGAACCGGGCCCGGCCGTCCGGCGTGGCGAACCGGTCGAGGAAGAGGCGGGGCGTGCCCGGGTGCGCGGGCCCGGACCCGGGGCCGGTGCCTCGCGCGAGGTCGTCCGCCGGCGCGGGGCACGGCCAGAACACCCCGTTCTCCGCCGCGAGCCGCCCGTAGGTGATCCCGGAGTAGTCCGCGATCCCGCCCGCGCTGGCCCGCCGCAGCTCCTCGAAGACCTCCTCGGGATCCGCCGGGAAGCCCTTCTCCACGCCCAGCCGCGCCGCGAGTCCGTGCAGGACGTCGAGGTCGCTGCGCACCCCGTCCGGAGGGGTGATCGCCTGCCGCCGCAGCAGCACCCGCCCCTCCAGGCTGGTCGTGGTCCCGGTCTCCTCCGCCCACTGGGTGACCGGCAGGACGACGTCCGCGAGGGCCGCCGTCTCCGACAGGACGACGTCACAGACGGCGAGGAAGTCGAGCGACCTGAGGCGCTCCTCGACATGGGCGGCGCGCGGCGCGGACACCACCGGGTTGGACCCCATCAGCAGCAGGGAGCGCACGTCCTGGCCGAGCGCGTCCAGCAGCTCGTAGGCGCTGCGTCCCGGTCCGGGCAGGCTGTCCGGGTCCACGCCCCAGACCTCCGCCACGTGCCGCCGCGCCGCCGGATCGTCCAGCTTGCGGTAGCCGGGCAACTGGTCGGCCTTCTGGCCGTGCTCGCGTCCGCCCTGTCCGTTGCCCTGCCCGGTGAGACAGCCGTAGCCGCTGAGCGGGCGGCCCGCCCGGCCGGTGGCCAGGCACAGGTTGATCCAGGCGCCGACGGTGTCGGTCCCCTTGGACTGCTGCTCGGGCCCGCGCGCGGTGAGCACCATCGCGGCCTCGGGCTCGCAGAACATCCGGACGGTTTCCCGCAGTTGGGGAACGGACACCCCCGTGATCCGTTCCACGTACTCCGGCCAGTGCGCCATCGCCGCCGCCCGGGCCTCCTCCCAGCCGGTGGTGCGCTCCCCGACGTAACTCTCGTCGACCCGCCCCTCGGCGACGACCAGGTGCAGCAGCCCGAGCGCCAGCGCGAGGTCGGTGCCCGGCCGGGGCATCAGGTGCAGATCGGCCTGCTCGGCGGTCTTCGTGCGGCGGGGATCGACGACGATCAGCGTCCCGCCGTTCTCCCGCAGTTCGCTGAAGAAGCGCAGCGACGGCGGCATGGTCTCCGCGAGGTTGGACCCGACGAGGATCACGCACCCCGTCCGCGGGATGTCCTCCAGCGGGAACGGCAGCCCCCGGTCCAGCCCGAACGCCTTGATGCCGCCCGCCGCCGCGGACGACATGCAGAAGCGGCCGTTGTAGTCGATCTGCGAGGTGCCGAGCACGACCCGGGCGAACTTGCCCAGCGCGTACGCCTTCTCGTTGGTCAGCCCGCCCCCGCCGAACACGCCCAGTGCGTCGGGCCCGTGCTCGTCCCGGATCCGGCCCAGCCGCCCGGCGATCAGGTCGAGTGCCTCGTCCCATGTGGCCGGCACGAGCGAGTCGCCGGAGCGCACCAGCGGGGAGGTGAGCCGCACCTGGGAGGAGAGCACCGCCGCGGCGGTACGGCCCTTGCCGCAGAGCGCGCCCCGGTTCACCGGGAAGTCCGCGCGCTCGACCACCTCGACGCCACCCGTGGGCAGGGGCGACAGGGCCATCCCGCACTGCAGGGCGCAGTACGGGCAGTGGGTGGGCGTCGAGGTGGTCCGCATGCCGTTCAGCGTGCGTCGGCCGTGTTACGCGCCGTGCGGTCTCCTGTTACGGCGGTGTGGTGGTGCCCTCCCGGCGGGCCGCCGGCCCGCGTGAGGCGGGCACCCCGTCCCGCCCGGTCAGCACACGTACGCGTAGTACGGCTCGTCGCCCGGCTCCAGACCGATGGTCGCGGTCGAGTAGGGGGCGATCTGGATGCACGACGGGTCCCAGCCGTCGACCTCGACGCTGGCGGAGATCGTGTAGCCGCAGGAGTTGTAGATGTTCGCCCAGCCGCTGCCGGAGGAGCCGAGCTTGGCGCAGCCGGGCTCCCTCGCCTGCGCCGCCTCGGCCGCCGAGGCGGTCGTCACGACGGCCGGGGCCATGAACAGCGCGGCCGCCGCGGCGGTGACGAGGGCGGTACGGAGTGCGGTCATGAGATGTCCTTCCCCGAGAACGCGGCGGCCGGCCCGATCCGTCGCCGCACACCGGAGGACACTAAGGGTGATCGTGCGGTCACAGATAGTGGCACCCGGGTCGCTTCACGCGCCGGAGTGAAATGCGCGCGTCAAACCTGCCGGGGAAGAATGTCCGGATCGATCCGACCGGCTATTCGGCCGTGGCCAAGGCCCGCCGCACGCCCGGCTCCCGCGGTCCGAGGAACCGTGGGTCCGGCTCGAACACCGCGTCCAGCGCCGCCTTGCCCGCCGCGAAGATCTCCCGGGTGCCCCCGTAGTACCAGGTCGCGTCGTGCTTGGCGGCGACCCCGACACCGTACGAGTCGACCCCCGCCGCCTCGCACAGCGCCACCGCCCGCCGGATGTGGAAGTCCTGGCTGATCAGGACGGCCTCGTCGACGCCGAAGATCTTCTTGGCGCGCACACAGGAGTCCCAGGTGTCGAACCCGGCGTAGTCGCTGACGATCCGCGCGTCCGGCACGCCGTGCCGGGTCAGATAGGTGCGCATGGCGTCGGGCTCGTCGTAGTCCTTCCGGCTGTTGTCGCCGGTGACCAGTACGACCTCGACCCGCCCCTCCTCGTACAGCTTCGCCGCCGCGTCCAGCCGGTGCGCCAGATACGGCGACGGCTCGCCGTCCCACAGGCCCGCGCCGAAGACCACCGCCACCTCGGTGCGCGGCGCGTCGGCGGTGGTGCCCAGCCGGCCCGCCGTCGACACGAACAGCCAGGTGGCCGGCAGCAGCGCGAGCACGCACGCGCCCATCGCGGCCTGCACCAGCCGCCGCCGTCCGGCACGGGTGCGCGGCAGACGCGGTCGACGGATGTTCATACGGTGCTCTCCCCGGTCGGCAACCCCTTCGGCCTCGCAAGACGCGCCCCGCGGTGATCCGGTTCGCCCCTCCTCGCGGGGCGTAGCTCACACCGTCTCGCGGGGCGTACCTCACACCGTCTCGCGGGGCGTACCTCACAGTGCCCGCCCCGGCGCCGTGAACGCACGGAAAATACTCGTGACGGTCAGGCAACGGCGGCGCAACCTCCCGCCGCCACGATCGATCCATGACGGCGTCGCCCCTCTCGCACGACGAGTCCGAGCACGACGAGCCCGCACCCCACCTCGACAGTACGGCGCACCTCATGGACCGGATCAGCACCCAGCTCATCAGCCAGCTCAGCCTCGTCCCGTTCGACGGACGACGGCGCCCCGGGCCGCCCGCGCTGGTCGTCGTCGCCCACGGCAGCCGCGACCCGCGCGCCCTGAACACCGTCCGCGCCCTCCTCGACCGGGTCCGCGAGCAGCGCCCCGGCCTGCCCGTGCACCTCGGTCACATCGAGCTGAACGAGCCCCTGCTGACGGACACCCTGGCCGGCCTGGACGCGCACGGCACGACGGACGCCGTCCTGGTCCCCCTCCTCCTCGCCCGTGGCTACCACGTCAAGCGCGACATCCCCGAGATGGCCGCCGCCGCACGGGTACGCACGCGCGTGGCCGCCCCTCTCGGCCCGCACCCCCTCCTCGTGGACGCGCTGTACACGCGCCTGGTGGAGGCCGGCTGGCGCACCCGGATGACGTCGCAGGAGCGCCGCACGAGCGCGGTCGTCCTCGCGGCGGCCGGCTCCCGGGACCCGGACTCGGCGATCGACACGAGCCGCACGGCCCAGCTCCTCTCGAAGCGCCTGGGCGTCCCGGTGGTCCCCGCCTACGCCTCCACGGCGACCCCCGCGGTCCCCGAGGCGCTGCGCGCCCTGGCCGCGCGGGGCCGCGACAGGGTGGCCGTCGCCTCCTGCTTCACGGCCCCCGGCCGCTTCGCGACGGAGTGCGCGCAGGCGGCCCCGTGGATCGCCGCGGCCCCCTTGGGCACCCACCCGGCGATGGCGGGCCTGCTGCTGCACCGCTACGACGAGGCCCTCGCGGCGAGCGGCTCCAGCAACGCCGCCTGATGTCCGGGAACAGGCGACCCGGCGGTCCGGCGGGCACCGATTGTCACTGCCGCCGCTTACTGTCGAGACATGCCCTACGACCCGCAGTCGACACAACGCTGGGCGTCGGAGCCCGACAAGCGCCCGGGCCGCACCGCCTTCCAAAGAGACCGCGCACGCGTCCTGCACTCCTCGGCGCTCAGAAGACTCGCGGGCAAGACCCAGGTGGTCACGCCGGGGGAGCGCAGCCAGGTCTGGGACGCCACGCCCCGCACCCGCCTCACCCACTCCCTGGAGTGCGCCCAGGTCGGCCGTGAGCTGGGCGCGGCGCTCGGCTGCGACCCGGACCTGGTGGAGGCGGCCTGCCTCTCGCACGACCTCGGCCACCCGCCCTTCGGCCACAACGGCGAACAGGCGCTGAACGAGTTCGCCCACGACTGCGGCGGCTTCGAGGGCAACGCCCAGTCGCTGCGGCTGCTCACCCGTATCGAGCCCAAGCGCTTCACCGACGAGGGCTCCGTCGGCCTCAACCTCACCCGCGCCACGCTCGACGCCGCCACGAAGTACCCCTGGCCGCGCGGCGCCCACCCCACGGACCCGGAGTCCCCCAAGTTCGGCGTCTACGACGACGACCGGCCCGTCTTCGACTGGCTCCGCAAGGAGGCCCCCGGCACCCGCATCTGCTTCGAGGCGCAGGTCATGGACTGGGCGGACGACGTGGCGTACTCGGTGCACGACGTGGAGGACGGCCTGCACGCCGGCCACATCGACCCCAACGTGCTGCACGCCGAACCGGAGCGGCAGGAGGTCTTCCGGGTCGCGGTCGGCCGGTACGTGCCCGCGGACACCGACCCGGCCGAGCTGGCCGCCGCCCTGGACCGGCTCCAGGACGCGCCCTGGTGGCCGCACGGCTACGACGGCACGGCGGTCGCCCAGGCCCGCCTGAAGGACGCGACCAGCCAGCTCATCGGCCGCTTCTGTCTGGACGCGGAGGGCGCCACACGCGCGCGGTACGGCACCGGCCCCCTCACCCGCTACGGCGCCGAACTCGTCGTACCGCACGCCACGCGCCTGGAGTGCGCGGTCCTCAAGGCGGTCGCCGACCGGTACGTGATGCAGCGCGCGGAACAGGCACGCCTGCGTGCCGACCAGCGGGTGGTCATCACCGAGCTGGCCGAGGCGCTCACCGCCCGCGCCCCCGACGGTCTGGACCCCCAGTTCCGGGCCCTGTTCGACAGCGCGCCCGACGACCGGGCGCGCAAACGGGTGGTCGTCGACCAGATCGCCTCCCTCACCGACGCCTCGGCGCGCTCGCTGCACACCCGTCTGACGGGACATCTATGACCAGACCTGACCGAGTGCGCCCAAACGGGCTCGAACCACGACACTCCGTGGCCTGATCGGACCCGTCCCCCTTCCCCCATCACGCTGCGTGCGGGACGCTCGCATGTGGCGGTTCGCACAGTGTCATCTGGGGGACACCCCCCAGATGCCCGTTAGGAGGCATCACGTGGTCGACGCGGATCAGACGTTCGTCATCGTCGGAGGAGGCCTGGCCGGCGCGAAGGCGGCCGAGACGCTGCGGGCGGAGGGCTTCACCGGCCGCGTGATACTGATCTGCGACGAGCGCGACCACCCCTACGAGCGGCCCCCGCTCTCCAAGGGCTTCCTGCTCGGCAAGGAGTCCCGCGAGAGCGTCTTCGTGCACGAACCCGCCTGGTACGCGCAGAACGACATCGAGCTGCACCTGGGCCAGAGCGTCGACGCGATCGACCGTACGGCGAAGACGGTCCGGTTCGGCGACGACGGCACGCTCGTCCATTACGACAAGCTGCTCCTGGCCACCGGCGCGGAGCCACGCCGGCTCGACATCCCCGGCACGGACCTCGCGGGCGTCCACCATCTGCGCCGGCTCGCGCACGCCGAGCGCCTCAAGGGCGTCCTGACCGCCCTGGGCCGGGACAACGGCCACCTGGTGATCGCCGGAGCCGGCTGGATCGGCCTGGAGGTGGCGGCGGCGGCCCGCGAGTACGGCGCCGAGGTCACCGTCATCGAGCCCGCCCAGACCCCGCTGCACGGCGTGCTCGGCCCCGAACTGGGCGCCGTCTTCGCCGACCTGCACCGCGAGCGCGGCGTCCGGTTCCACTTCGGCGCGCGGCTCACCGAGATCGTCGGCCAGGACGGCATGGTCCTCGCCGCCCGCACCGACGACGGCGAGGAGCACCCGGCGCACGACGTACTCGCGGCGATCGGCGCCGCCCCGCGGACCGCCCTCGCCGAGGCGGCGGGGCTGACGCTGGCCGACCGCGCGCACGGCGGGGGCGTCGCGGTGGACGAACGGCTGCGCACCTCCGACCCCGACATCCACGCCGCCGGCGACGTGGCGTCCTTCCCGCACGGCCTGTTCGACACCCGGCTGCGGGTGGAGCACTGGGCCAACGCGCTGAACGGCGGCCCGGCGGCGGCCCGCGCGATGCTCGGCAAGGCCGTCACCTACGACCGCGTGCCCTACTTCTTCACCGACCAGTACGACCTGGGCATGGAGTACAGCGGCTGGGCGCCGCCCGGGTCGTACGACGAGGTGGTGATCCGCGGCGACGCGGGCAAGCGGGAGTTCATCGCGTTCTGGGTGAAGGAGGGCCGCGTCCTCGCCGGGATGAACGTGAACGTGTGGGACGTCACAGAGCCGATCCAGAAGCTGATCGCCTCCCGTGCCGCCGTGGACACCGAGGCCCTGGCGGATCCCCATGTGCCGCTGGAGAGCCTCGGCGCCTGACCGGCGGCCCCGTCGTTGTCGGCGCGCCCCCGTAGAATCACCTCGTGGCAGGACGGATCAACGACGAGGACGTGAAGGCGGTACGGGACGCGGTCCCGATCGACGCCGTCGTCTCCGAGTACCTCCAGCTGCGAGGCGCGGGCGGCGGCAACCTCAAGGGCCTCTGCCCCTTCCACGACGAGAAGTCGCCGTCCTTCCAGGTCAGCCCGAGCAAGGGACTCTTCCACTGCTTCGGCTGCCAGGAGGGCGGCGACACCCTCACGTTCGTGATGAAGGTCGACCACCTCACCTTCTCCGAGGCGGTCGAGCGCCTCGCCGCCCAGGCCGGCATCACGCTGCGCTACGAGGAGGGCGGCTACAACCCCTCCCACCAGCGCGGCGAACGCATCCGCCTGGTCGAGGCCCACAAGATCGCCGCCGAGTGGTACGCGGAGCAGCTCGCGGTCAGCCCGGAGGCCGACACCGGCCGGATCTTCCTCGCCGAACGCGGCTTCGACCAGGCCGCCGCCGTCCACTTCGGCGTCGGCTACAGCCCCCAGGGCTGGGACCACCTCACCCGCTTCCTGCGCGGCAAGGGCTTCACCGACAAGGAACTGCTCCTCTCCGGCCTCTCCCAGGAGGGCCGCCGCGGCCCCATCGACCGCTTCCGGGGCCGTCTGATGTGGCCCATCCGCGACATCGGCGGCGAGGTGGTGGGCTTCGGCGCCCGCAAGCTGTACGAGGCGGACAACGGCCCGAAGTACCTCAACACGCCCGACACGGCGATCTACAAGAAGTCCCAGGTGCTGTACGGCATCGACCTGGCGAAGAAGGACATCGCCAAGGCCAGCCGCGCGGTCGTCGTCGAGGGCTACACCGACGTCATGGCCTGCCACCTCGCCGGGGTGACGACCGCGATCGCCACCTGCGGCACCGCCTTCGGCGGCGACCACATCAAGATCCTGCGCCGGCTGCTGATGGACAACGGCAGCGCCCGCGTGATCTTCACCTTCGACGGCGACGCGGCCGGCCAGAAGGCTGCCCTGCGCGCCTTCGAGGACGACCAGAAGTTCGCCGCCGAGACGTACATCGCCATCGCCCCCGACGGCATGGACCCCTGCGACCTGCGCCTCGCCAAGGGCGACGAGGCGGTCGCCGACCTGGCCGAACCCCGCACCCCGCTCTTCGAGTTCGCGCTGCGCCAGATCGTCGTCCGCTACGACCTCGACACCCCGGCGGGCCGCGCCGCCGCCCTCGACGAGGCCGCGCCCATCGTCGCCCGCATCAAGAACAGCGGCGCCCAGCACGAGGTCGCCGTACAGCTCGCCGGCATGCTCGGCATCCTCGACACCCAGTTCGTCGTCAAGCGGGTCTCCCAGCTGGCCCGTTGGGCGCGCGACCGCGGCGGCAAGGCCCCGGGCCCCGGCAACCGCGCCTCCCAGCCTTACGAGGCCGCCCCCCGCCCCGCCGCCTCCGGCCCGGCCCTCACCCTGCGCAACCCCGTCTACGCGACGGAACGCGAGCTGCTGAAACTCGCCCTCCAGCGCCCCGAACTGGTCTCCCCGGCCTTCGACGCGTACGGCATCGACGAGTTCACCGCCGCCCCCTACGCCGCCGTACGCCAGACCGTCCTGGACGCGGGCGGCGCCGAGTGGGGCACGCAGGACGCCCAGGAGTACCTGGTCCGGGTCCGCGAGGCCGCGCCCGACGACACGGTCCGCGCCATGGTCACCGAACTCGCCGTCGAGCCGATCATGCGCCGCACCGTCGACGAGGTCTACGCCGGCACGGTCCTGGTCCAGGTCCGCCGCCGTGCCGTCGAGCGCCGCGTCCGCGACGTCCAGTCCCAGCTGGCCCGCCTCGCCGCCTCCGGTGACCAGGCCCAACTCGCCGCCGTCCAGAACGAACTCTGGATCCTCCAGCAGTACGACCAGGCGTTGCGCGAGCACGGAGCCGCAGCTCTCTGAGCGTGTCGCGGCCCTAGGGGTCACCGGCCGGTCACGACCCGGACGCAAAAAGTCACCGCACGCCCCTCGTGGCGGCGATGTGTCGTACTCCACACTGGGTTCCGGTGCCTGAGTCCTCGGAGCGCGGCCGATCCGTCCCCAGCGGGTCCCACACCCCCGCGGTTCCGCTCATCGCGTACGGGACGGACAGCGGCATGGCCGCCGACTCCGCCCCCGAAGTACCGCTGCCGCCCGCCTCAGCAGCGATCATCCTGGAGGTCGCCCCCGTGCAGACCCAGACCCTGACCCAGACCGACCGCACGACCGCCCGCACGACCGCCCGCACGACCGACGGCACGACCGAAGGCACGGACGCGGACGCCGAGACCGACGTCCTGGTCGCGGTTCCGCCGCAGAACCGTGCCGCGCACCACCCGGAGACGGCGACGGAGCCGGAGGCCGAGCCGGACGCGGAGCCACCCGCCGAGGCGCTGGAAGAGGCCCCGGAGGCCCCGGAACCCGTCGAGGCTCCGCCCGCCCGCGCCCGCGCCACCGAGAGCGCCAGCCCCTCCTCCGACCTGTTCCGCCAGTACCTGCGGGAGATCGGCCGCATCCCGCTGCTCACCGCGGCCGAGGAGGTCGAGCTGGCCCGCCGGGTCGAGGCCGGCCTGTTCGCCGAGGAGAAGCTGGGCAGCACGCCCGACCTGGACAGCGAACTGGCCCTCGACCTCGACCGGCTGGTCGTCATGGGACGCATGGCCAAGCGCCGCCTCATCGAGGCCAACCTGCGGCTCGTCGTCTCCGTCGCCAAGCGGTACGTCGGCCGCGGCCTGACCATGCTCGACCTCGTCCAGGAGGGCAACCTCGGGCTCATCCGGGCCGTCGAGAAGTTCGACTACGCCCGCGGCTACAAGTTCTCCACGTACGCCACCTGGTGGATCCGCCAGGCCATGTCCCGGGCGCTGGCCGACCAGGCCCGCACCATCCGCGTCCCGGTCCATGTCGTCGAACTGATCAACCGGGTCGTCCGCGTCCAGCGGCGCATGCTCCAGGAACGCGGCTACGAACCGACCGCCGAGGAGGTCGCCGACCAGCTCGACCTGGCGCCGGAGCGCGTCGGCGAGGTGCTGCGGCTGGCCCAGGAACCGGTGTCCCTGCACGCCCCGGTCGGCGAGGAGGACGACGTGGCCCTCGGCGACCTCATCGAGGACGGCGACGCCGCGAGCCCCGTGGAGTCCGCGGCCTTCCTGCTCCTGCGGGAACACCTGGAAGCCGTGCTCTCCACCCTCGGCGAACGCGAGCGGAAGGTCGTACAGCTGCGCTACGGGCTGGCCGACGGCCGCCCGCGCACCCTGGAGGAGATAGGGCGCATCTTCGGCGTGACGCGGGAGCGGATCCGGCAGATCGAGTCGAAGACGCTCAACAAGCTCCGCGACCACGCCTTCGCGGACCAGCTGAGGGGCTACCTGGACTGAGCGGGGGCCGCTCCCCGGACGAGAGCGGCCCCCTTCCACCGATCTGCGGACGAACCCCGGTCCTCAGTCGACCTCCGCCACCGCCTGCGCGAACTGCGCCTGGTACAGCCGCGCGTACGCCCCGTCCGCCGCGAGCAGCTCCGCGTGGGCGCCCTGCTCCACGATCGAGCCGTTCTCCATCACCAGGATGGTGTCCGCGTCCCGGATGGTGGAGAGCCGGTGGGCGATGACGAACGACGTGCGCCCGTGCGCCAGCTTCGCCATCGCCTTCTGGATCAGCACCTCGGTCCGGGTGTCGACGGAGCTGGTCGCCTCGTCCAGGACCAGGATCACCGGGTCGGACAGGAACGCCCGCGCGATGGTGATCAGCTGCTTCTCACCGGCGCTGACCCCGCTGCCCTCGTCGTCGATCACGGTGTCGTAGCCGTCGGGCAGGGTGCGGACGAACCGGTCCGCGTGCGCCGCCCGCGCCGCCTCCTCGATCTCGCCCCGGGTGACCTCGCGCGCCGCGCCGTACGCGATGTTCTCCGCGATGGTGCCGCCGAACAGCCAGGTGTCCTGGAGCACCATGCCGATCTCGGCGCGCAGGTCGTCCCGGGTCATCGACGCGATGTCGACGCCGTCGAGGGTGATGCGTCCGCCGGAGACGTCGTAGAACCGCATCAGCAGGTTGACCAGGGTGGTCTTGCCGGCGCCCGTGGGGCCGACGATCGCCACCGTGTGGCCCGGTTCCACGGTCAGCGACAGGTCCTCGATCAGCGGCTTCTCGGGGTCGTACCGGAAGGACACGTCCTCCAGCGCCACCCGCCCGCGCAGCTTCGCCGGACGCTCCGCCGGGACCGGATCGGCCGCCTGCTCCTCCGCGTCCAGGAGTTCGAAGATCCGTTCCGCCGAGGCGACGCCCGACTGGACCAGGTTCGCCATCGACGCTACCTGCGTCAGCGGCATCGAGAACTGGCGGGAGTACTGGATGAACGCCTGCACGTCACCGATGGAGAGCGAGCCGGACGCGACGCGCAGCCCGCCGACCACCGCCACCAGCACGTAGTTGAGGTTCGACACGAACATCATCAGCGGCTGCATGACCCCGCTGTTGAACTGCGCCCTGAACCCGGCCTCGTACAGCGCGTCGTTCTGCTCGGCGAACTGCTGCGCCGACTCCTCCTGGCGGCCGAACACCTTCACCAGCGTGTGCCCGGTGTACATCTCCTCGATGTGGGCGTTCAGCTTGCCCGTGGAGCGCCACTGCTGCACGAAGTGCGGCTGCGACCGCTTGCCGACCCGGGTGGCGACGACCGCCGACAGCGGTACGGTCACCAGCGCGACCAGCGCGAGCAGCCACGACACCCAGAACATCATCGCCAGCACCCCGACGATGGTGAGCAGCGAGTTGACCAGCTGGCCCAGCGACTGCTGGAGCGTCTGCCCGATGTTGTCGATGTCGTTGGTCGCCCGGGAGAGCACCTCGCCGCGCTGACGCTTGTCGAAGTACGACAGCGGCAGCCGCGACAGCTTCGTCTGCACGTCCTCGCGCATCCGGAACATCGTGCGGTTGACGGCCCGGTTGACCAGGCGCGTCGCCACCGCCATCAGCAGACCGGCGACGAGGAACACCCCGAGCGCGAACAGCAGGACCTCACCGACCTGACCGAAGTCGATGCCCTTGCCGGGGGTGAAGTCGGTGCTCTTGAGCATGTCGGCGACCTGACCCTCGCCGCGCTCGCGCATCGAGTCGAGCACCTGCTCCTTGCTCGCGCCGGCCGGCATCTCCCGGCCCACGATCCCCGCGAAGACCAGGTCGGTGGCCCTGCCGAGGATCTTCGGCCCGACGACGTTCAGGCCGACGCTGATCACCACGCAGAACAGCATCGCGTAGAGGGTGAGCCGTTCCGGCTTGAACTGGGCGAGCAGCCGCCTGCCGGACACCTTGAAGTCCAGCGAGCGGTTCTCGGGACCGGCGCCGGCCATCATGCGCCCCATGGGCCCGGCCATCAGGCGGCCTCCGCTTCCGTCAGCTGGGAGAGCACGATCTCCCGGTAGGTCTCGTTGTCGGCCATCAGCTCGCGGTGGCTGCCCGTGCCGACGACCCGGCCCTCGTCGAGGACGATGATCCGGTCGGCGTCGCGGATGGTGGCCACCCGCTGGGCGACGATCACCACGGTCGCCTCGGCGGTCTCCCGCCCGAGTGCCGCGCGCAGGGCCGCGTCGGTGGCGTAGTCGAGGGCGGAGAAGGAGTCGTCGAAGAGGTAGATCTCCGGCCGCTGCACGAGCGTACGGGCGATGGCGAGCCGCTGGCGCTGACCGCCGGAGACGTTCGTGCCGCCCTGGGCGATGGGGGAGTCCAGCCCGTTCTCCAGCCCGCTCACGAAGTCCTTGGCCTGCGCCACCTCCAGCGCCTGCCACAGCTCCTCGTCGGTGGCGTCCGGGTTGCCGTACCGCAGATTGCTCGCGACCGTCCCGGCGAACAGGTACGGCCTCTGCGGGACGAGCCCGACGGTCTTCGCGAGGACCACGGGGTCGATCTCGGCGACGGCGACCCCGTCGACGAGGACCTCGCCGTCGGTGGCGTCGAACAGCCGGGGGACCAGCCCGAGCAGCGTGGACTTGCCGCTGCCGGTCGAGCCGATGACGGCGGTCGTCTCACCGGGCCGCGCCACCAGGTCGACGCCCTTCAGGACGGGCTCCTCGGCACCCGGGTAGCGGAAGCCGGCGCCCCGGATCTCCAGATGCCCGTGCCGGCGCAGCTCGCGCACCGCGGCCACCGGCGGCACCACCGACGACTCGGTGTCCAGCACCTCCTGGACGCGCTCGGCGCACACCTCCGCGCGCGGCACCATCATGAACATGAAGGTGGCCATCATCACGGACATGACGATCTGCATGAGGTAGGCCAGGAAGGCGGTCAGATCACCGATCTGCATCCCGCCGCTGTCGATCCGGTGGGCGCCGAACCAGACCACGGCGATCGACGACAGGTTCACCGTGGTCATGACCACCGGGAACATGAACGCCAGCAGGTTGCCGGCCTTGAGGGAGATGTCGGTCAGATCGGCGTTGGCCTTCCGGAACCGCTCCTCCTCGTAGCCGTCCCGGACGAAGGCGCGGATCACCCGGTTGCCGGTGATCTGCTCGCGCAGGACCCGGTTGACGGTGTCCAGCCGCACCTGCATGGACCGGTACAGCGGCCGCAGCCGCCGCACGATCACCGTCACACAGATGCCGAGTACCGGGACGACGGCGACCAGCACCGCGGACAGCGGCACGTCCAGGCCGAGCGCCATGACGATGCCGCCCACGCACATGATGGGCGCGGACGCCATCAGCGTGAACGCCATCAGGGCCAGCATCTGGACCTGCTGCACGTCGTTGGTGGTCCGGGTGATCAGCGAGGGCGCGCCGAACTGGCCGACCTCCCGGGCGGAGAAGGACTGCACCCGGTCGAAGACGGCCGCCCGGACGTCCCGGCCGAGCGCGGAGGCGGTCCTGGCCCCGTAGTACACGGCACCGATGTTGCACACGACCTGCGCCAGCGAGATGGCGATCATCAGGCCGCCGAAGGACAGGATGTAACCGGTGTCCCCCTCGACGACACCGTTGTCGATGATGTGCGCGTTCAGCGTGGGCAGGTAGAGGGTCGCGCAGGTCTGCAGGAACTGGAGCAGCACCAGCAGGGCGATGGGTTTCTTGTAGGGCCTGAGATAGGTCCGCAGAAGTCGTATGAGCACGCTACGTCTCTCGGATCGGCGGTAGGGGCATTGGTTGCCCCTGGCCCCTATCGTGGAACACTCCACCCGTGTTACCTCAACCCATTAAGCCGAGTGCGGTGTGCTAAGCGGCCTTACGGGTACACGTCAGCGGCCTTACGGATACACGTCACGTGACGTCGGAGGCGCTCCCGAGTCGCCCCTCACACCCGGAACGCCCCGGGATGGGTCTGCTCCCGCACCGACACGTACTGCTGCCGCACCGCCTGCCCCACGGCCAGCTCGTCGCCCGGTTCGAGCACCTGCCCGGCCGGCCCCTGCCAGAGCGGCGGGGTCCGCGGATCGATCGTCCCCTGCGTCACCCCGAGCGCCCAGGCGGCCTGCCGCGCCGCCCCGATCGCCGCGTAGTCGGCGGGCTGCGGTACGACGATCTGCGCGCCGAAGAGCGGGGGCGCCGCCGCCTGCACGGCCGGCAGCTCGGCGGCCGCGCCGAGCAGGAAGACCCGCCGTACGTCCACGCCCCGCCCGCGCAGCACGTCCAGCGCGTCCGCGAGCCCGCACAGCATGCCCTCGAACGCGGCCCGCGCGAAGTGCTCGGGCTTCATGGACTCGCGCCGCAGGCCCGCCAGGGTGCCGGCGGTGTGCGGCAGGTTCGGCGTCCGCTCGCCCTCCAGATAGGGGAGCATGACCAGCCCGTGCGAGCCCGGCGTCGACTTCATCGCCAGCTCGGACAGGCCCTCCAGGTCGGGCACCCCGAGCAGCTCGGCGGCGCCGCGCAGGGTCCGTACGGCGTTGAGAGTGGTGACGACCGGCAGGTGCATGCCCGTCGCGTCCGCCAGGGAGGTGATCATCCCGCTCTGGTCGACGAGCGCCTCGGGGTGCACGGCCATCACCGAGCCGGACGCGCCCAGGGACACCACCGCGTCACCGAGCCCGATGCCCAGCCCGAAGGCGGCGGCCATGGTCTCGCCGGTGCCGGCGGAGATCAGCAGCCCCTCCGGCGTCGTACCGGCCGCCTCGGACGGGCCGATCACCTCGGGCAGCATCACCTGGTGACCGAGGGCCAGCTCGACGAGGTCGGGCCGGTAGCCGCCGGTGGCGGCGGACCAGTACCCGGTGCCGGACGCCCCGCCCCGGTCGGTGGTTCTCCTGACCGGCCGCCCGAGCAGCTGCCACACCAGCCAGTCGTGGGCCTGGAGCAGCACGGCGGTTCGCACCGCGGCGTCGGGTTCGCTCTTCGCGAGCCAGCGCAGCTTGGTCACCGGATGCCCGGCCTGCGGCACGGACCCCACGGCCTGCGCCCAGGCCTCACGGCCCCCTAGCGCGTCGATCAGATCGGCCGCGGCGACCTGCGCCCGCTTGTCACTGCCGACCATCGCCGGCCGAACGGTGTTGCCCTGTGAGTCCAGCGGCACCACGGCGTTCTGCTGCGAGGAGACGCCGATGGCCTGCACCCCTTCGAGCAGCCCGCCGCCGGCGGCCTCACCGAGGGACAGCAGCCAGGCCTGCGGATCGACGTCGCTCGGCCGTGCCCCACCCGCCGGACCCTCGAGCGGATGCGGTGCGTAGCCCTGCCTGAGCACGGCGCCGGAGTCGGCGTCGCAGACGACGATACGAGTGAAATCGGGCGAACTGTCCAACCCGGCGACTATCCCCATGATGAAAATTCTGCCGCACCGCGCGGGGTGACCGTGTCGGCCGTGCGGCCACTAGGTGTTGCTGGTGCCCCAGTCGTCCCCTCCGCCGTCGTGCGCGCTGCGCTCCCGCAGCGACCGCACCCGGCCCGCGACCGCCTCGGGCATCCGCTCACTGACCTTGTCACTGACCGTGTGGTACGCCTTCCCCGCGAACTGGCGGCCCTGGTGCGCGGCCGTCTCGGCGGTGTTGCGTACGGCGGGGTTCTGCGCGACCTGGCGTGCGGACTTCTTCAACTGCTCGTAGCGCTCCCGTCCGGCCCGCGTGCCCAGCACGTAACCCACGGCGAGTCCGACGACGAATGTGAGCCGGTAGCGCATGACGGCCACCCTCTCCCTTGTGTAGGTCCCTGGCACGGTCATCGGCGCCGGGGGGAACCGATTGGCGGAGCACCCCCCTGCTTGCGCTAATGTATGTGTCGCAGCGAGCGAGCGCCCCCTGGCGAATACCCAGGTAGGTACGTTCGATGCAACGAGGCATTCCTCCGTAGCTCAATTGGCAGAGCAGCCGGCTGTTAACCGGCAGGTTACTGGTTCGAGTCCAGTCGGGGGAGCTCGGTCCTCCGTAGCTCAATTGGCAGAGCAGCCGGCTGTTAACCGGCAGGTTACTGGTTCGAGTCCAGTCGGGGGAGCATCGTGAACGAGGACCCCGTAGGGGTCCTTTTTCATGTCGGTGTCACGCCGACGGGAACCGCGCAGGCAGCAGCGCGGTCTCCATGGTCATGCAAGGTCGACCAGCCGAAGCGTGAGATCGTATGAGCGGCTATGCTGCGGCAGACGGCGCGCACACATGTACGCGACACGCCGCTATGGGGCGGTAGCTCAGCCGGTTAGAGCAGCGGACTCATAATCCGTCGGCCGTGGGTTCGAGTCCCACCCGCCCCACTGTGCGCTCCTGTGACCTGCGGAAACGTCTCATCAGGCGTGCGGATTCGGGACTTTGGGCCAACGGATCGCAACCGCGTCTCGTTAGCGCCGGCGGACCGTCTGCAATGAAGATCCACCATCTTGAAGTCGCTGGTCACGGGGCTGGTGTGAGTCGTTGAGCGTGTACTCGTGCTGGTCGAGGAGGCTTGTCGGAGCTCAAGATCCTCTGCCGTTCCGGCGATCACGGATCTGCGGATTTTCCGGCGTGTGCGAGGCGGGTGTCCGTACGACCCGAGCGGGAGGTGCGACTGGTGGCCCAGGACGCGGAGCCGGACCTTCGTGAGCTGATCACGGCTCGCCGGGCCGAACTGGAGGTGCAGGCAGAGAAGTTGAGCCAGCAGCTTCAGGAGGTCCGTGACGAGCTGGAGGAACTGGCCGTCGCCGAGCGCGTCGCGCGTCGGCTGGCCGAGCAGGTACGCACCGAAGCCGAGCGGAAGTCGCACGCTGACGGGCCCGGCAGACGATCTTGGGAGCAGACAACTGCCCCAGACCAGTACGAGCACACGATCGCTCACTCACACCAGCCCCAACGACCTGCGGATTCGAAGTTGGTGGATTTCAGTGACGAGACCGGCCGCCCGGCCCTGGCACTTCGACAAGGACGTCTTGGACGCCCAGGCCGCCGCCGACGGCTGGTACGCGTTGCTGACCAACCCGAGCCCCGAACAGGCCAGCGCCAGGAGGTGTTCCTGCGCTACAAGGGGCAGGGGCTGGTCGAACGCCGCTACCACGACTTCAAGGGCCCGCTCGCCGTCGCACCGTGTTCTTGCAGCACAACCGCCGCATCGCTGCCCTGATCACCGTGATCTGCCTGGCCCTGCTGGTGTTCTGCCTGATCGGACGCCATGTCCGCCAAGCCCTGGGCTCCGAGCAGACCATGCGCGGTCTCTACCCCGACAACCGCGCCGTCCGCCCCACTGGCCGCATGATCTTCTGCCGGCTGTCCAGCCTGACTCTCCGCCCCGGCAGCGTGACCGACGCACCTGTGATCCTCATCAACCGAGGAGTTCAAGCACACCTGCTTGAACTCCTCGGTTGATGAGACACGACCCCGCTGGCTGGAGACCTAACTCCCTATGTGCGAAGTCTCCGGCCAGCAGGAGGCCCGGCAGAAGCGCCGGGCCGATCCGGGGTGCGGCCCGGGGTCCCGGAGCCGGCTATGCCGCGCTCGGCGGGGTTGACTGGAAGTGGCGCCGGCGCGCGCGGAGGAAGGGCACCGTGCTGCTGAGTAGGACCAGGAGCAGGACAACCACGCCCGCGGGGGTGAGCTGGACCGTCACCTGCAGCGTGGTGGGCAGCACGGCCACCGCCACGCCCGCGACGGTCAACCGGTCACGCGTGCCGAAGAGCAGGGCGATCGCGAGGACCCCGGCCCACAGGACCCCGGCCCACAGCGGGCCGATGACGCTGAGAAAAACGCCCAGCGCATAGGGGTAGTACATCTCGACGACCTGCACGCCCGACACCAGGACGGCCGCCAGGGCGGTGGTTCCCATGATCGTGCGGCGTTGTGGCAGGGAGGGGCCGAGCAGATCCCTGGGTGCGGCGAGGACGACGGCGCCGGTGAGCAGCGGCACGGCCAGTCGGACCACTGCGATCGAGGGGTCGCCGTGGAGGCCGGAGGAGGTGAACGTGGCCAGCAGGACGTCGGCCAGGCACAGCACCATCGCCGGCACGACCAGTGCACGGGCCACGGTCCAGCGCCCGGTCCAGACAGCCGCGAGCGCCGCCAGCCAGAGCAGCGGCGTGAGGCCCGTGTTGGCCAGGCTCAGCACATTCGGGAGCGAGGACGCCGGCAAGGTCCGGACGCCGGGGGCGAAGAGCCACAACCGGCCCGCCACGAAGCTACCCGTCGCCACGGCGGCAGCCAGCGGGGCCGCCTGCGCCAGGACCTGACCCGCCATCCGGTCGGAGCCCAGGCCGGTGCGCCGCCGCAGGCCATGGCCGGCGACATCGAGCGCCTCGCGCAGCCGACCGAGCGGGCCGGCATCCTGCGTCGCCTCGGCATAGATCGCGGTCAACTCGGCTTCGTGCTCAGCGCGGTAGGCGGCCGGATGGAGGCGCAGCGCCCAGCGGAACGCGAGTGAGCTGTGCTGCTGCGTCATGCCAGGGCCCCCTTCGGGCGGATGGCGTGGGCGCGACGGGCGGCCAGTCGACGCTCCGCCTCGGCGACGACAGCACGCAGCCGCTCCGTCTCGGCGGCCAGCACGTCTCGGCCGGCCTCGGCGAGGGCGTAGACCTTGCGCGCCCGACCGTCCACGACCTCCTCGCGCTCGACCCGGATCAGGCCCTGCTGGACCAGCCGGTCCAGCGCGCCGTAGAGAGTACCGGTGCGCATCCGCACACGGCCCTGGGAGATCGCGTCGATCTCCTGAATCAGTCCATAGCCGTGCCTGGGCTCGTCGGCCAGGGCGGTGAGCAGGAGCAGCGTCGGCTCTTGAAGCGGTCGCTCATTCATGCCACCTATATATATCAGCGACCGGCATATGTTGTCGATCGATTCATCGTTCTGCCGCCCGGAAGCCCGATCCGCTGCCTGGGGGCCTGGCCGCTGTGGCGGCGGCACGTCAGCGGGCTGATATCGCCCAGTACCCGATCGCACAGATAGTCGCTGGCCGGCTGCACCTCAGCGCCGGATTCGTCGACTACGGCATACGGCGGCACTCCATCCGGGAGCGCGACCGCGCCGCCCACGCGAGGCAGTACTCGACGACCACGCAGAGCTCGTCACGGCGCTCGCGCTCCTACCACCAAGCGCACGGCGAACGGTAGCGAGGCCACCAGCCCGGCGGGCGAGAAAGTGCAGTCAACAGGTCATCCACACCAGGCCAGAAGGCCCTCACCCATTTCAAGATCGCACGTCAATGATCGCTGTCACCAACCTCCGTGGACAGAACACCTTTCCTCACCAAGCTGCGGATGTCGCCCCGTTATGCGACCACGCTGCTGCGGGCCCTGCTCGTGCTGACCAACACCGAAGTCGCACGCTGACGGGCCCGGCAGACGATCTTGGGCACGGACAACCGCCCCCGACCAGTACGAGCACACGATCGCTCACTCACACCAGCCCAAACGACCTGCGGATTCGAAGTTGGTGGATCTTCAATGAGGCGCCGAAGACCGGCGGCAGCTGCCACCAGGCGCAGCTTGGCCTTGGTTGCGCGGCGGGGAGCACTCTGGGAGTCGAGGCGGGGCGATCTACGCTGTCGCGGAAGGTTGAGCTGGGCAAGCCGAGGCGACGAGGGGGCACCGGGTGGAGTGGGAGCTGGGCGTGGTCGGCCTCGGGGCCGGGATGCTGATAGCCGTGGTGACCGCGCCGGTCGGAGTCTCCGGGGCGGTTTTCCTGCTCCCCATGCAGCTCAGCGTCTTCGCCGTGCCCAACCCGGCCGTCACACCCACGAATCTGCTCTACAACGTGGTGGCGGGGCCTGGCGCCCTGCTGCGTTACCGACGCGACGGCACCCTGGCCGGACCGCTCGCGCGCTGCTTGGTGCTGGGCGCCGTGCCCGGCGTGGTCCTCGGAGCGGTCGTCCGCGTGTTCGCTCTCCCAGGCCCGCGCGTCTTCCGCCTTCTGGTCGCGGCGCTGATGCTGCCGCTCGGCATCTGGCTCATCGCCCGGACCCTCCATACTGGGCTTCCGGAGAGCCGAGGCCCTGAGCCTGCACCCCGGACGGTCACCGCCTTGGCGCTCGTCGTCGGGGTCGTGGGCGGCATCTACGGCATCGGCGGAGGCTCGATCCTCGGCCCCGTCCTCGTCGGGCGCGGCGTTCCCGTTCCCACGGTCGCCCCGGCTGCCCTGGCCTCCACCTTCGCCACCTCGGTGGTAGGCGCCATCACCTACGCCCTGCTGTCCCTGGCCCACAGCGGCAACATCGCCCCCGACTGGTTCCTCGGCCTCGCCTGCGGCATGGGCGGTCTCATCGGCGGCTACCTCGGCGCCCGCCTCCAGCCGCACCTGCCCGAGACCTTCCTCCGCCTCCTCCTCGGCGCCCTGGCCGCCGCGCTCGGCACCCTCTACGCGATCAACACGCTGCGCTGATTCCGATCTGAGCAATGGGGGGCACAAGCGCAACGCCGTCTCCATGACAGGGGAAGACATCGGCTGTCCGCGCGCGGCGGCCGGAGGGTCACGGCGAGTCGCCACGGCTGTGACGAGGCACTCCGCGTGCGCCCTCGAGGATCGCGCCCGACAGCTTTGCGCCCGACAGCTTCGCCCCGGTCAAGTCCGCGTTGCTCAGGTCTGCATGGGTCAGGTTTGCGCCGCGCAGGTCGGCGCCGGCCAGGTCCGCGTCAGTCAAGTCCGCGTCGATCAGGATCACGCCGCGCAGGTCCGCGGTGCTCAGGTTCGCGCCGCGCAGGTCCGCGTTGCTCAGGTTCGCGCCGCGCAGGGACGCGCGGGTCAAGTTGGCGCTCGAGTCGGCCGCACTGGTTTCGTCGGCTTCCTCGGCCCTGCTCAGGTGCGCGTTGTGAAGGTTCGCTCCGCCGAGGTCCGTGCCGGTCAGGTCGGCCGCGCCCAAGCGCGCGTGCCGTGGCAATTGCTCCGGACGGCACCTGGCTCGCCACCGCGGACTGGCGCATGGAGCGCGTTGTCACGCTGATACGGGCCGACGGCCCTCTGTCCGCCTGTGCCTGGACACCCGACGGTCGTGGCACAGTGGTCAGCGGTGCTGGAGGGGTGCGCTTCTACGAGTTCTCCCTGGACGCCTGATCCAGGCAGCCGTCACCCTGGCATCTCTGCTGATGTGGGCATGAAGGCGCCGAGGTGGCTGCCGATGGATCGGGCGACCTCGGCGTGGGCGAGGTATTCGACGATGCTGTGGGCCCGGTCGCGGGCGTTGACCACGGCGAGGTCGGACAGGCCGTCCGCCCAGTCGTCGCCCAGCGGGCATCCGATGGCCACCGCGTCGGTCGGGGACCAGGTGTTGAGCCAGTCCGCCACGATGTCCGGACGCTTCGGCCCGCCGACGAGCAGTCTGCTGTACACGCTGTCCAGGCCGAGGGGACTGCCCGCCGTGGTCAGGTGGACGCGGTTCACCCCGGGGGACAGCCGGGTGGTGAGATCCATGCCGACGACCGTGCCGAGGCTGTGACTGACGAGGACCACGTCCCCCGTGTCCGGCATCGTCTCGAGTACGCAGTCCAGGACCTCGTCCCGGATGCGCCGGTCGTCGAGGTACGCGGCCACGTCACGGAAGACCAGGGCGATGGCCCAGGCGTCGACGTCGCTCCTGGCGGCCAGCCAGCTCAGCCGCTTCTGCAGGGACCCGACCACGTCACCCAGGCCGATCCGTTCGGTGGCCAACTGGCTCTCGTGCGGCATGTCCCACTTCGTGGCCGCCTCGCCGATGATCTCCTCGTACACCGCGCGGGCGGTGGGCGTGGCCGGTGCGACCGCCTCCGCCGCCCTGGCGGCCGGCGCCTCGGTGAAGTGGGGGACGGCCTCGTGCGCGGTGAGGGCGTGCACCAGCCGGTCGCCGTAGTAGGGGAACCAGACATCCGCCGGGTCGACCGGAGGGAGCCCGGCGCGGACGAGCCCCTGGTTGAGTCCGGCCGCCCATGCGCGGCGCAGTTTCTCGGGGTCCTTGCCTTCCTGGGAACGACCGTGCAGGAAGACCAGATGCCGTCCGCCGCCGAACGCGCCGTCCCGGGCGCGCAGGCCCGCACGCGCGGTGGCCCGCTCGACGGCCGGGAGCGACGCCGCCACGGCGGGAGCCGGAGCGGTCACCGGAGCCGTCATCGGAGCCGCCGCCGGACCCTCGGTGGCCTCCCCGAGGCGCAGCCCCGACTCCGGGCCCATCTCGGCCAGCAGCGCCCGCTGCCGGGAGGTGAGGGGCAGGGCGGCGAGGTGGTTCAGGACGGAGCTGATGCGTACGCCCTCGTTGGACACCCAGTCGATGGAGTCGTCGCCGTCACCGGGCTGCCAGACCTGCCCGTCGCGGCGCAGGACGCGGCCCTGTTCGTCGGTCCTGGGCACACCGCTGTGGTGGAGCGCGACGACCTCCCACTGGTCGTTGAAGACGGGAGAGCCCGAGTTTCCCGGCTCGGTGTCCGTCTTGTAGTGGAGGAAGTCGTCGAGGCGCACCTGGAGCATGTTGTCGCGTACGGCGATCTCCTTCAGGCGCCCCATCGGATGGCCGATGACGTTGACCGGTTCGCCGATCACCAGCTTTCCCATCTGCGTGCTGAGCCGGTTCCAGCCGAACGTCTCCCCCGGGGAGCGCAGGTCCGGGCCGGGGGCGACCAGCACCAGAGCGAAGTCGAGCGTCGGGTCCGCGACGAAGAACCCGTCGGGGTCGAGTTCCAGCCGCGTCGGTGGCTGCGGTGTGTTGTCGACGGTGACCTGGGCCTCGAACTCCACGAAGCACTGCCGGGCGGCCTCCGCGTCGGTGAGCACGTGATGGTTGGTCATCAGCAGGCTCGGCGACACCAGGAAGCCGGTGCCGATGGGCAGCTCGCGGCCGTTCTCCCGCACCGAGATCCGGGCGACGGTGCGTGCCGCCCGGGCGCCGCGCGGCAGGAAGCTCCAGGCCTGAAGGTCCCTGGACACCCCGAGGATGCGTTCGTACGCGGCGGTCGCGGCCAGCGGTTCCGCCCGGACGGCCTCCACCACCATGGCGGCGGGCACCGCCTGCCGGTCGAGCAGTCGGGCCGCGCGCGCCGCGAGCGCCTCCTGCGAATCCGGGAAGGTGACCCCGGCGTCCTGCCGCTCCTCGGCCGCCCGCCGTTCGTCGCCGGTCTCTCCGTACCGCGCGGCGGCCGCCGCGACCTGGCGCTCCCGTTCCTCACGGGACCTGTCCGTCGCTGCCATGTCAGGTCACCGTCCTTCCGGCGGTGTGCCACGGCACGAAGGCGTTCGTCAGCCCCGCGAGAGCCGGACGCAGCTCCGGGTGGTGGCGCAGCAGCACCGTGATCATGCTGTTGTCGTCGATCCAGGCCATACCGGCCTTGGAGTACACCTCGGGGGTGTAGTACTCGGTGAAGAAGCGGTCGCTGTTCAGCCGGCGCGAGGCCATCAGGATGAAGATGCGGAACGCCGTGTCGCTGAAGGCGAATCCGGCCGGCAGCTTCTCCGCGTACAGCCCGACCATGAGGTCGACCTTCTCGATGTCGTCGTCGTAGAGCCACTGGATCTGCTCGGCCCACGCCCGGTTCTCCGTCAGCTCCTGGAAGTTCGCCGCGGGCTTCAGCCGCAGCAGCCGCCGGAACTCGTTGTAGCGGGGGACACCCAGCTCCCGGGAGCGCAGGATGTCGGTGGCGGCGAGGTCCTGGAGTTGCCCGTCGGGGCGCTCGAACTCCTGAAGGAACCTGGGGAAGTTGTGCAGGGTGACCAGCCCGGGGTGGAGCGTGCCGAAGCTGTAGAGCAGATCGGTCATCCCGGTGGTCTCCAGGACCTTCAGCGCCCCGGGGCCCGAGATGTCGCGGAGGGTGCAGTGGCGCAGGCTCGTGTCGTCGGCGGCGGAGCGCAGATGCCACTCGTCGCGGATGAGCGGGTGCATGCGGTAGACGGCCACGAACTCCTCGGTGAGGGAGTACGGGACGCCGTAGTGGTCCGTCTCGCCGCCGGGGATGCCGCTGACGACCTCGCTGTCGCTGATCCGGCCGAAGAGGTCGTGGACGCGCTCGCCCGCGAGGCCCCACCAGTTGGCGCGCAGCGCCTTGACGGTGGTGGGGTGGCTGATCACGGCCGGTGTCCACTCCACGGTGTGGATCTTGGCGAGGAGCGCGGCGTTGACGAGCCGGGCGCGCTGGAAGAGTTCCTCGTCGTTCCAGGACGGGTACGCGCCGTGCAGGTGGTCGCAGATCGCGTTGTGCTCACGGGCGAACAGGTCGTGCATCATGGCGAGGCCCAGCCAGAAGCCGGGAACGCGCGAGGGGTCCCGGGAGGGGTCCGAGGGGACCGGGGACTGCTCGCCGTCCCACAGCCGCAGCTTGCCCAGTTCACCGGTGCGCATCTGGCGCTGCTCGGTCTCGTTCGTCCCGTAGATCTGCGACGCGTCCCACCAGTGGGAGGACACGTTGACGCGGGTGTCGGGCGTCCCGGCGGGTGCCTGCGGGTCGCGGGTCGGGTCGTCCGGCGTCCGCATGATCCGCATGGGGTGTTCCGGCCACGGGTCGTCGTCCATGAGGGGCACTTCCCAGGGCCGTTCCGTGGGGCTGGTCCCGTGGCTGAACCAGTCTCGGACCATGAACTGAAGCCAGGTGGCGACCAGGGAGTTGACCGATTCGGCAGGGGTGAGCTCGTCGCGGGTGAGCAGCTCGCGGCTGACCTCGCGCGGGTTCGGCGTGGACAGTACGTCCGCGGGTGCGGCCGGTGCGATCCGGTCCAGCGGGATGTTCCGGCCGAAGCGGGTGCCCGCCATGCCCACCCGAGGCTCGTCGAGGTCGTTGTGGCTGCCGTCGGCGGTCCGGTTGACCTTGTGGGCCTCGGAGGGGGGTGCGGGATCGGGCAGATCGACCGAGGGCAGGTGGCCGGTGTCGTGGAGGTTCTTCTGCCGGAGCTTGACGCGCAGTCCGAGAAGCGTCAGCAGGCCCGGTATGACGGGCAGTCTGTCCCAGCCGAGGCGCCGGTCCACGAACTCGGCGCCGGCGGTGACGATCCGCCAGGGCAGTGACGTGCGGTATCCGGATGTGGTGGAACGTCGTGCGGCGCGTCGTTGCTTGCTCATCGCGGTACTCCTTGGGTGGTTGCTCCTTGGGCGGTTGCTCCTTGGGCGGTTGCTCCTTGGGCGGTTGCTTCATGGGCGGTCGCGGGGCTCAGGTTCGTCCGGGGCACGGCGGTTCGTAGTCCCGTTGCGGGATGTACTTGTGCCAGAGGGCGGGTGTCAGGAGGTTCCCAGTCGCCCGGCACACGTAGTCGACGGCGGCTTGGGCGGACAGCGGCAGGGTGTACACGGTGTACTCGCCAGTGCCGACGAAGAGGAATCGCCCGTCAGGGGAGAACTCGACTGCGTTGACCCAGTTGATGACTCCGGTCACCGGCAGTCCGTGGGCCCGCGCGCGGCCCCGCTCGTCGACGTCCCACAGCCGGAGTGTCGTGTCGGAACTGCCGCTGACCAGAGTGCGGCCGTCCGGGTTGAAGGCCAGGGTGTACACGATGTCCGTGTGGCCGGTGAGCGGGGCGCCCGTCGATGTGGGGCGCGCGCGGTCGGTGAGGTTCCACAAGCGGATCGTGCTGTCGTTGCCGGCGGCGGCGAGGGTACGGCCGTCCGGGCTGAAGGCGACGGCCTGGAGCGGCTCCGCGCTGGGATGCAGGGGTGTCCCCAGCGGCGTCGGCTGCGTGGGCTCGGCGATGTCCCACAGGCGGAGGGTGCCGTCTTGTGCCCCAGCGGCGAGCGTGCGGCCGTCCGGGCTGATGGCCAGGCGGTTGATCCGGCCTGCCCGGGTCTCCACCGGTGACCCCAGGGACGTGTGGCGGGACGGATCGGAGACGTCCCACAGTCGGACCGTACCGTCCGCGTCGCCGCCTGCCAGCGTGTGCCCGTCCGGCGTGAACCCGACGGCCAGGAGGCTGCCCTGGGGATTGTGCAGCGGACCACCCAGCGGCTGGGGTTCGGCCGGTGCGGTTACGTCCCATAGCCGGATGTCCGCTCCCGCGGCGACGGCCAGGACCCTGCCGTCGGGGCTGAAGGCGACCCAGTTGACGAACGGCGTATGGCCGGTGATCGACGTGCTGACCTGGCGGGGAGCGGCCGGGTTCGCGACATCCCAGAGACGGACGGTGTTGTCCTGGGAGCCCGAGGCGAGCAGCCGGCCGTCGGGGCTCACGTCCACGGTGTCGACGTAGCCGGTGTGCCCGCGCAGGATCGTCCGCGGGATGGTCCACAGGCGGATGGTGTGGTCGGCGCCCCCGCTGGCCAGCGTGGTGCCCTTCGGGTCGAAGGCCAGGGCCAGCACGGGCCCGGTGTGACCGTCCAGGGCGTTGGTGAGGTTCCGGACGTCGCCCGGATTCGTCACGTTCTCGAGCCAGATGGTGTTGTCGTCCCCGCCGTAGGCCATGAGGTTGCCCGTGCGGGAGAAGGCGACGGTGTTGACGACGTTGTTGCTGGCGGCGGAGTCGACCCGGACCGGTTTGGTGGGGTTCGTGACGTTCCACAGGTGGGTAGCCTGGTCGCTCCCGGCCACGGCCAGCGTGCGGCTGTCCGGGCTGAAGGAGACCGCCTGGGCGAAGCCGGGGAGCCCTGCCCTGTAGGAGATGTCGGCCGTCCGGCCGACGGCCGATGGGTGCCGACGGTCCGTCACCTTCCACAACCGCACCGTCCCATCGTTTCCGGCGCTCGCCAGCAGCTTGCCGTCCGGGCTGAAGGCCACCCCGTTCACCTCGTTCGCGGAGGCGGTGAGCGGCTTGGAAAGGGGCCGCAGGTGGCCGGGATCGGTGGTGTCCCACAGGTGAATGCGGCCGTCGTGCCCTGCCACGGCCAGGGCGTGTCCGTCCGGGCTGAAGGCGAGCGTTCTCAGGTCGCCGGTACCGTCACGGGCCGTGGTGCCGAGGCCATCCGGGTGGCCTGGGTCACGGATGTCCCACAGGCGTACGATGCCGTCCTCGCCCGTGCCGGCCAGGAGGCGTCCGTCGGGGCTGAAGGCGAGCGCCCGTACCGCGCCCTTGGGGCCGCGCAGCGGATCGCCCAGCGGGGCCGGTTGGCCCGCGCGGGCGGTGTTCCACAGCCGGATCGTGCCGTCGCCGCCGGCGCTGGCCAGCACGCGTCGGTCCGGGCTGAAGCCAACGGCGTTCACCCGGTCGGTATGGCCGGTCAGCACGGTGGCCAGCGGCACGTTCTGGGCACCGAGCAGGTGCGTCTCCGTCGACGCGGCCGGCGACATTCGGTGTGCGACCAGATTCAGCTGGGCGGCCAGCGACGGGTCGGTCGCGCGCGCCAGGTCGGCCTGGGCTCTGATCTCGCCGAGGATGGCGGTGTTGCGTTCCTGCTGTGCCGTGTCGCGCTGCTGGAACGCGAGGACGGCGGACAGCGCGGCGAGGAGGGCAAGCACGGTCAGGCCGGCGACGACCCCCTGGCGGATCCGGCGCGTGCGGTGCCGTTGCCGTACCGAGGCGGCGATGAACGCGGACACGTCCGGATCGACCTCGCCCGTGCCCTTGTCGTCGGCCAGGGCACAGGCCTCGTCCAGGCGGTGGCCCCGGTACAGCAGCCCCGGGTCGTGGTCGGCGTCCTGCCACGCGGTGGTCGCGTCCTCCAGCCGCTGGCGTGCCATGTACTGGGCGCGGTGGGCCTCGATCCACTGCCGCAGGCGGGGCCAGGCCCGCAGCAGGACCTCGTGGGTGATGGTGACTGTGTCCTGCTCCCGGGTCAGCAGCCGTCCCCGGGTGAACGTTTCGACGACATCGGCCGTCTCGTCGGATTGCGTGCCGTGGCTCAGCAGTTCGGCGTACCGCACCGGGCGACGCGTGTCGTGGGTGCCGTCGCCGAACTTGACCAGGCGTAGAAACACGGACTGTGCGGTGTGCTGCGCCTGCGGGTCCAGCCCGTCGAAGCAGCGGTCCGCTTCGGCCGTCACGCTGTGCGCGATGCCGCCGGTGGCCTCGTAGCCGTCCACGGTGAGGACGTGGCCCGCCCGGCGGAGCCAGGTGGCCCGCAGGGCATGGGCGAGCAGCGGAAGCCGGCCGATCTCGTAGGCGTCGGCTTCGTCCGTTCCTGGCTGTGGGTGGTCCGGTGCCGATGCCCCGAGGTCGCGCAACAGGACCTGTACGAGACCCGGTTCGACATCCAGTCCGACTGCTCGGGCGGGATGAAGGATCGCCTCCCGCAGCCCGGCCCGGGACAGCGGCCCGACGATCACCTGGTTGCGTTCCACCGCTTCGAGGAGCCTGGGATGTGTGGCGCACTGGGTGTAGAAGTCCGAGCGCAGGCCGAAGACGACGAGGCCGACGGGCGCTTCGCCGTCCGGGCCCGGGGCCGCCATGCCCAGGACTGTGGCCAGGAATTCCCGCCGCTCCCGCTCGTCGGTGCACAGCGTGAACAGTTCCTCCAACTGGTCCACGACCAGCACCAGGCGGCGTTCCTCGCCGTTCCCGCCGTCGTCCACCGCGAGGGCGCGCCGCAGCACGGCGGGCCGCCACAACGGCGCGCCCGACCCGTTGCCGGAGGCTCCTCGCGCCCCGTCCACAACCTCTGACAGACGGGACCCGAGGGCCGCCATCGGCTGTGCGCCTGGGGTCAGACACAGACGCGGCCAGCACGCCGAGCCCGGCAGGGCCCCCCGGCCGACCTCGGCCAGGAGTCCCGCTCTGATCAGCGAGGACTTCCCCGCTCCGGAGGGCGCGACGACGACCAGGGCCCCACCCACCGTGAGGCAGGTGTCCAGCCGGACCAGCAGCTTGGCCACGAGCGCGTCCCTGCCGAAGAAGTACTGGGCTTGTTCGGCGCTGAACGCGGCCAGACCGGGGTACGGGCACTCCTGGGACGTCGCGGCGGCGTGCACACGACGGGCCGTGCGCACCCCGTCCTCGTAGTGCAGGTGCAGGTCCCGCTCCGACACGTACAGGTCCCGGCGTGCCTGGTAGATCCGGGCCCGTTCCGAGGCGTGGGCCTCCAGCCGGATCCCCTCTCCGTCCCCGGGATCTCTGTCGGCGGGACTCATGACCCGTAGATGTTCTGGTCGCGTCCGGCCTGGTACACCCGCCCGTGTCCGGATGCCTCTGCCCGGAACGTATGAGATCCGGTGTGGGTGCCGTTCTCGTGCCCCAGGAGCGGGGCGATTTCTTCGTCGATCAGCTGCCGTAGTCCGTCCACCAGCGCGGGGTCGTCCCGCAGCAGTGCGGTCAGACGGGTCGCCCAGGCTGCGACGAGGTGCGATTCCGATTCCTCGTCCCGCGCTCGGCGGGCCGTCAGCACGCGGTCTCGCGAATCCACGAACGCGGCGTACACCTGCTCTGCCTGATTCGGACGTATACGTCGCCACCAGGTTACAAGGGCCTCTCGTGCCTGCTGCCATGTGTCCACGGCCATCGCTCCTACCAAGGACGTGGCCGCGGACATTACGATTTCATCCATCGCCATCAACTTCCTTAGGGCGCGATATGCAATCATTCGCATTTTTTGGCAGTTTGGTTGACACAAGAAAGGTCGAGAGGAAGAATTTCTCGCCAATGGCTCTCCCTGGTTCCCGGTCCGCCGAAGTCGGCGCGGTACCGGTACCGGCTGGGCCTCCGAGACGAGCCTGGCGAACTCCGCTGGTCGCCCGACACTGTGGGGCTTCCAGGTTTGCCTTGGTGTGCGGCCCCACAAGGGTTTCGAACGGCGTCTAAATGGTCGCGCTGCGGATTCGTGACTGTGGGGGAGAAGAATCAATGGGGCTCTACGACGGCATCTGGTTGCTCGTGGATCGTAGGCTGGCGAGGGCCTCGTGAATTGCTCGCCGCAGGCGTCGAGTTCGTCAGATGTGGGGCCGATGCTCCGAAGGGATGCCGCGTACTGAGGTCATCACGGCCCGTATCGTTTTCTCATTCAACGTCTCGCAGCCGTTCGCCCGACCGCGTCTGTCCTCCGTTTACAGATATTCTCTCCCCAATAGCGCCCCTTGTGCATCTGGAGGAAGTCGAGGCCAACCGGTGTCAGGGGCTTCGTCCCTCCGGCGGAGTGTCCGACTTGGTGAGTTGGAATTCTCCGAAGTGGATCCACGGTGTTGCTGATGGTGCCGATGCCCTCGAACGTCATGGTGACGGTGTCGCCGGAGCCCAGGACGTCACCGGGGCGGATCCAGGTGCCGCGGGAGGCGTACGCCGTCATCTCCTCGAACGTCCAGGCCATGCTGGCCGGTCGATCCTGACCGACGATCTGGGCCAGGCAGACGGCCAGACAGCCGGCGATGATCGTGCCGGTGTGGCGTGCCGTGGCGACCGGTGCGGTATCGGGCGACGGGGCGGCGGGTCGGTCGTAGGCGGGGGTGGAGACCATGTCTCCAGGGCGGACAGCTGCCGGCCGCCTGCTACTTCACGACGATCCTGCGCTGGATCCGAGCGGAGCCGGCCCCCTTCGACCTCCACCAGCGACTCGCCGGCGCGCTCGGCATCATCCTGCGGGGCCTCCTCGGCGGCGAAGCGGCCTGACGCGGCACGTCACGAGCCGGCGGGAACGGCCCCGCGTCGCTCGAGGCCGTCGCAGGCGCTTACGGCGGGAACGTGATGCGTGCGCCCGGCCGTGGGCTGCCGCCGACACGGGCGGCGAGCGACCTGTCCGCACGGGCGTCAGGGGTGCGATGCGGTGTATTCAGGACATATGGCTCATCGACGACTGCGCGTAGATCACCAGCTGCCGGAGCCACGGCACGCGCTGCTGGCGCTGCCGATCGCGCTGATCGCGCTGGTCTCGGTGGCCGACATCCTGGCCCCGGCCAACGTCCACCTCGGGCCCTTCCTGGTCGCCGCACCCGCTGTCACGGCGTCGTTCGCCGGGCCCCGGGCGACCGCGTGCGTCGGCGCGCTCGCCGTCCTGGCCCAGGCCGTGGTCGCGGTGGCGCGCACCAGCCTCGTCGACCTGAACCACACCGTCCAGATCATCACGCTGATCCTGATGTCGGCGTTCGCGACGTCCATCGCCGCCCGGCGAGAACGCCATGAGAAGGAACTGACCCAGCTGCGCTCGGTGGCGACGGCCGCACAGGAGGTGGTGCTCAAGCCGCTCCCCCACCGGATCGGTCCGCTGCGCATCGCCTCCGTCTACCTGGCCGCCGAGACCGCGGCGCAGATCGGCGGCGACCTGTACGCCGCAGCCCGCACGGCCCAGGGAACCCGGATCGTCATCGGCGACGTCAGGGGCAAGGGCCTGGAGGCGGTCGGGGACGCCGCCCTCCTCCTCGGCGCGTTCCGGGCCGCGGCCCACCGGCAGGCCGACCTGTCGGCGCTGGTCGCCTTCCTGGAGGGGACCGTCTCCTCGGACCTGGACGACCCCGCGGCCCCCGAAGACAGAACGAAGGACCGCGGCGAGGCGTTCATCACCGCCGCCGTACTGGACGTCCCGGACGACGAGCCGGTCCTTCGCCTGATCAGCTGCGGGCACCCCCCACCGCTGCTGCTGCGCGACGGCGAGGTCGGCCTCCTGGAAGTGAGCCGGCCCGCACCGCCGCTGGGCCTCACCGAATTCGGGGAGACCGATCTCTCCACGGAGACGTTCGCCTTCGAGCCCGGCGACATCGCCCTTCTCTACACGGACGGCGTCATCGAGGCCCGCGACCGGGACGGCACGTTCTACCCGCTCACGGAACGGGCGGCCGACCCGTCCGGCAAAGGCCCCGACGCGCTCCTGGCCCACCTGTGCAAGGACCTGCTGCGCCACGCGGGCGGTCATCTGGGTGACGACGCGGCCATGGTGGCGATCGAGCGGATGTCCGAGTCGTCGTGAGCCGGGGCCGGACCGCTCCCGCGACGGGCGATCACTACGGGGCTTCGCAGATGATCTCGTCACGTGGCGTGTAGTGGGTGCGGAACGGCTCCCGCTTCACTTCCTCGCCGTCGTTGCGGAAGACACGATCGACGGTGACGTCGAAGCCCTCGAGCGGCGTCTGCGGCACGCACCGCGGGTCGGCGCTCACCTTGTGCTCCGGCTGCTTCACCTGGGTGCGAGGTCCGTTGACCGACGTGACCTCGTCGTACTTCCTGGTGCCCAGGAAGCTGACGGTCACCGAGGTGTCGGTGGACTCGGCCTGGATGTAGAGGGCCTTGCCGGAGTCGTTGGTGAACCTCAGATCGAGACTGCCCCAGGCGACCGTCGCCTCGCGGCCCTCCGGGTAACGCTCGATGTAGAAGGAGTGGGCGCCGTACTCCACGGGCTTGACGCCGGCGAAGAACATCGCGTTGAACACGGTCGTGGCCACGGCGGAGACGCCACCGCCGGGCGCCTTCGTGAACTGGTCGTCGAGGATCATGATGCCCTCGACGAAACCGTTGCTCTCGGTGCGCTCCCCGACGGTCCGGTTGAAGCTCCAGGTCTCGCCCGGCATGACCACGGAGCCGTTGATGAGTTCCACGGCCCGGCCGATGTTCTTCGTGCGGTACGGGGCCGGTTCGAAGTTGACGGTGAAGGAGGACATCTTCTCCGTCAGCCCGAGCCGCGCGGCGTTCTCGCCGGTCACCTCGGGCTGGCTCCGCAGCGCCGCCACCTCCCCGGTGCGGGCGGTGCCCGATCCGGTGAGCAGCGGCAGCACGGCCTTGCCCAGCGCCTTGTCGGTGATCTGGATGCCGGTCCGGCCGACGTCGGCCACCACGACCCGGTCGCCGTCCAGCCGCAGTGCGGCGTTCTCCGGCGTCGTGGTGATGCCGGCCAGCGCGCGCGCCACCGAGGGGGCGGAACGCAGGCCCTTGTCGTCCAGCTTCGGTGTCAGCCGGCCCGAGTCGTCCGGCCGCATCGTCAGGTGCTCACCGAGAACGGTCGGGCTGATCGTGAACCGCTTGCCCTCCGTGGTGAGCGTGACGGGCGCGGACATGGCCGGCTGCGCGAAGTCCCGCACCGTCCGCCGCACCTCCTCCGCCGAGACCTTCGGCTCGGTCTCCCGGGCGGGCAGGGCCGTGACCGCGCCCGCCTCACCGCGCAGGAAGGCCGTCCGGAGCGGGCCGACCGCGGCATCCACGTCCAGTGCGGCGCC
Organism: Streptomyces sp. NPDC041784; assembly: GCF_055591025.1. NCBI lineage: Bacteria > Bacillati > Actinomycetota > Actinomycetes > Kitasatosporales > Streptomycetaceae > Streptomyces > Streptomyces sp. NPDC041784. The sequence continues at coordinate 67,815 of NZ_JBVJAB010000001.1, read as the reverse complement.
ACGCCGCGGGGCGACCTGCTCGACCCGGCCGTCGGCGAACGTGACGGCGCCGTCACGGACCTTCTGGTCGAGCGTCTTCGCCAGCTTCCCGAGAGAGCTGCGCGCCTTGTCCTCGTCGAGGCGTACGACCGGCTCGATGTCACCGCCCGAGCGAAAGAACCCGCCGATCACGCTGAACGGATCGGAGGCGGTGCGCACCGCCCGGTCGACGGTCCGCTCGGCGTCGAAGGCGATGCCGGCCTGCCGCGGGTCGACGGTCCCGGTGCGGTCGCCGACCTTCACGGCCAGCTCCCGCGGGCCGGCCGCCGTCAGGCGCTCGTCCAGCTCGTCGATGGCCTCCGTGCGGCTGAGGCCTCCGATGTCCACCCCGCGCACCGTCGTGCCGGCCTCGATCTCACCGCCCGTGAGCAGCAGCCCGGCAAGATACACACCGCCCACACCGACGGTCAGCGCACCGCCCGCGAGGGCGAGGGGCGGCACGGAGGCTATTCGGGGGCGCATGGGTCTCCTGGACGGACGATCGGCAGGTGGTCCACCCCGATGACGCGACGCCGCGTGGAGGGACACCGCGCAGGGGTAAGCGCCTCAAGCTACCCATAACGGACTACAAGTGCATATGGCCCAGAACACGTATGTTCCAGATCACGTCGGGCGTCCGGCCGGGACGACGACGTGGCGGCGTGGGCCGACCCGGTGGCCGATCCCGGTGTCCCGCGCAGGAAACACACGGTGTTCCGGCACAGCCGGTTGACTCCCACTCGGTGCCCGGCGACCGAGGAGGAAGCGGCTGTGACGGACGACGAGATCCTCCTCGGCATCGCGCTGACGCTGGTGCTCGCCACCGGATCGCAGATCCTGGCGAGCAAGCTGAGAGTCCCCGCCCTGATCCTGCTGCTGCCGGTCGGCTTCACCGCGGGTGCCCTGACCGACGTCATCCACCCCGACCGGCTGGTGGGGCCGGAATTCTCCGCCCTGGTGTCCCTGTCCGTGGCGGTGATCCTGTACGACGCCGGTCGGGGACTCGACCTGCGCAACCTCACCGGCCGGACGGGCGCCGTCGTGGGCAGGCTGCTGGTGTTCGGTGTGGTCCTGACCTTCCTGGCCGTCTGGCGGTCGGCCCGGCGCTGTTCGACATGCCGCTCAGGGTGGCGTCGATGCTGGGCATGATCCTCGTGGTGTCCGGCCCGACCGTCGTGGGTCCGCTGCTCGACTACGTGCGGCCCACGGAAAGGGTGCGGCACGTCCTGATCTGGGAAGGGACACTGACCGACCCGATCGGCGGCATTCTCGGAGCACTCACCTTCCACGCCATCGCCACGACACACCGCATCGACATCGGCAGGGGCTACCAGCTCGGCCAGTTCCTGATCAGCATGGGCGTCGGCCTCGCCGGCGGGGCGGTGGGCACCGCGCTGCTCTGGCTGACCCGGCGCACCCTCCGGCTCGGCGAGACGCTCGGCACGCTGGCCGGCTGGCGGTGGCCGGCCTCGACGGCAGGGCGGTCCAGCCACTGCCGGCGGGTGGAAGCAGCTCCGTCAGGGGGTGGCGGAAGCTGTCGTCGGCCAGGTAGAGCAGCTCCGAGGGGGCCTGCTGGGACTCGACGTTGACTGCGGCCCGGTAGTGGGTGCCGGCGTCGTCGGTGAGGTGGATCTGATAGTGCGGGGTGTCGCTGGATCCCTCCCGGCGCCGGTCGACGGCGCGGGCGGCCAGCACACCGTATTTGTCCAACGGCATGGTTCATCCTCCGAATGCGGTGGAAGGGCACGGCCACGCGCGGTCGTGCCGACGGGACGGGAAAGACCGGATGCGGGACGTTGTCGACGCCGTCCGCTCCTGGCGTTGTCCCCGGCCGTGCCCACGTGAGACAGGCCGCCGCCCGATGTTCACCCGCTTGGTGTGCAGGGCGCTCCGACTCCCGGCGGGGCGTTGTCGAACGACCGACCTCACGGCTACGTGGTGTGCGGTGACCGGCGGAGGCGCAGGACGTGCTCGTCGCAGTGCACGATCTCCCACGCGCGTTCCGGACGGTCGCTCTGGGGGAAGGTGACGGTCAGACGGCGGCCCTCTGTGAGCTCCCAGCGGCCGGCGATCGTGTCCTGGGCGTCACCACGTCCGACGGGACGGTCGATGAACGTGCCGTCCGAAGCGAACTCCATCCCACCGCGCCCACGCGCGGGCGGGAAGGGGTGGTCGGCCGGCCGATACACCGTCACACCCTCGCTGTCCTCCTCGAACGAGTGCATCCAGCGTCGGAACAGGCCGGCGGGAAGCTCATCCATGATCGACCATCTCCGCTGTCGCCCATTGGTCGCTGTCGATTGGCCGCCATCACCCATTAGCCATGGCGATTTGCCAAATTGCCCGGTTCGTTGCTATATGCCTACACTTTTCATTATATGGGCTCATGGGTGGGGCGCGACGGCCGCGAAGTCCGCTCAGTCCGCGAAGTCCGCGAAGTCCGCCACCGGAGCCCGTGCCTCCCCTCTCCGACGACCCGATTCGGAGGCTCACCATGCCCGGAACCCCGTCCTCCTCCCGTGTCACCTCCCCCGACTACAGCCGCTGGTGCGGCGCGATGGAGGTCCATCGCAGGCTCCTGGACCAGAACCCCGAGTACGCCGGCAACCGCTCGTTGGTCGAGAACACCGCGGCCGGATACGAAGCGGGGCGGGAGTCGACGACCAGGTCGGGTGTGACCGACATCCCGGTCGTCGTGCACGTGGTGCACAACACCCCCGAGCAGGACATCAGCGACGCCCAGATCAACAGTCAGATCCACGTCCTCAACCAGGACTTCCGGATGAAGAATCCCGACGTCTCCGGCGTGCCCGCGGTGTGGCAGGCGACAGCGGCGGACGCGCGCATCGAGTTCCATCTCGCCACCACGAGCCCGCTCGGCCAGCCCACGAACGGCATCACCCGTACTCCGACCTCGCTCCGGGACTTCGACACGGACGACGCGGTCAAGTTCTCGCTGGGCGGCGGCCAGGACGCCTGGCCGGCGGACAGCTACCTCAACATCTGGGTCTGCCAGCTGCGCAGCGGTCTGCTCGGTTATGCCCAGTTCCCGGGCGGCGCCGGCGCCACCGATGGTGTGGTCATCACCCACAGCGGGTTCGGCACGACGGGCACCGCCGCCGCACCGTTCAACGGGGGCCGCACGGCCACGCACGAGATCGGTCACTGGCTCAACCTTCGGCACATCTGGGGCGATGACGGCGACGGCTGCATCGGCGACGACTACGTCGCCGACACTCCGAACCAGGCAGGACCCAACCTCGGCACTCCGGGCTTCCCGAAGACCTCATGCGGCAACGCGCCGGACGGCGACATGTTCATGAACTACATGGACTACACCGACGACGTGGCCATGTTCATGTTCACGGCGGGCCAGGTGGCCCGGATGGACGCCACCCTCGACAACGCCCGCCAGGCCCTCACCCGCCAGGCGGTCCACGCCTAGCGACTCCAGGCGCGGGCATTCAGAAGCGCAGGGGTACGATCGTCGGCAGTTCCGGGTAGACGTGCCTCCACTGGCCGGTCACGCAGTCGACGACCTTCGTCTCGTCCTTGGCGGAGGCGGCGAAGTCCGCGAGGTTGCGTTCCTCGGTCGTCAGGCGGACGCCCTGGCGTTTCACGCAGGCGCCGACCGCCGCCCTGAGGGCCTTGTCCATCACCTGGGGCCGCGCCTCGACGAAGGTCGGTTCCACGAGGGACAGGTGGGCGAGGTTGCAGGTCTGGACGGCCTCGTTGTAGGTGTCCGGGTCGCCGCTGGGCGTGATGTCGTAGATCAGCGTCAGATTGTCCGCGGGGCTGCGCACCGGGTCGCCCACGGCGTAGCCGGCGTCCCGCACGCAAGAGACGAACCGGTCCACCGCCGTACGGTATTCCGCGGCGGTGACCTTCCCGTCGCCCAGTGCCCACTCCTGACCGGGCAGCGGAATGTCGCCGGAGCGTTCCCGGCCGCCGCCGTCGCGGGCCGGGGCGCAGCCCACGACGACGGCGGCCAGGAGCCCCGCGACGACGAGCGTCGCTCGGCGCATGGGTCAGGACCTGGTCACATTGCAGGCGTCGCAGCCCCAGTGCAGGCCGTACCGGTCGGCCACCGGGTTGGTGGTGTCGGTGGCGTACGCGCGGCTGCTGGTGCCGTACACGCGGGTCGTCCAGTAGCCGTTGTTGCGCTCCAGGGCCGCGCTCAGCCGGCCGGCGCAGTCTCCCGACGCCTTGGTGGTCAGGGCCCAGCTGAAGCTTCCGGTCCAGCCGCTGGAGACGCGGTTGGTGCCGCAACTGCGCGACACCTCACGGTTGTTGCCCAGCGCCTGGGCGTCGGTCGCGGCGATCACCGGGGTGATGACCATCAGCGCCGTCACGGCGGCCGCCGCCGCGCTCTTCCGCGGGGACCAGGGGAATCTCACTGCCATGTTCCTCACGCTTCCTTTCGGAACCGGGAATCGGGGTCAGGAGAGGAACGCTACGGAACCCGCCCGCACGGACGTACCTTTTGCATGTACAGGCAAAAGCGGCACATCGCGGTGGATTCCGTGCCCGGGTTCAGGCGCCGTGCAGCAGCGCGGTGCCCAACCGCGTGCGCGTGTGCAGCACGGACGTGCCCAGCCGCTCGGTGGCGACCAGGCCGGCCTGGCGCAGCGCGGCGGCATGGCGGCTGGCCGTGGACGCGGAGACGCACAGCCGCGTGGCGAGCGCGGTGGTGCTGTGGCCCGTGTCGAGGAAGCGCAGCGCGGCCGCGCGGGTCGGTCCGATCAGGTCCTCGAGTCCCTGTCCGCAGGGTCCGCCCCGTCCGCCCCCACCGCCCCGGCCGCCCGGTCCGGCCGTCGGCGGCTGCGGGATCCACAGCCGGGAGCGTTCGACCGGGTAGATCAGGACGGGCGGCAGTTCGGGGTCGGCGAAGCCGATCGGATGGTTGTGGCAGAAGAAGCTGGGGATCAGGTACAGGCCGCGCCCCGCGAGCCGGAGGGTGCGCTCCACCGGGTAGCTGACCTCCAGCACCGGGGGCCGCCAACGCAGCCCGGGGCCCAGGCTGTCGAGCAGGGCCTCGCTGCCCTGCTCCAGGAGCAGTTCGGCTCGGCAGACCGTGTCGCGCCTGGCCCACGCCAGCGCCGCGGGAGCGTACGGGGCCAGCGCGACGGCGTGGTAGCGGCGAAGGGCCGCGCCCAGCCGGCGCAGCGCGGGAGGCCGTCCGGCGGCGATGCCGTCGAGCCGGGGCGACGGACGGGACCGCGCCCCGACGAGCCGGTCGATCTCGGTGCGCAGACGCCGTCCGCCCGTGGACAGGACCACCTCGATCCCGGCGTCGAGGACGGTGGTGTGCCCCGGTGGAGTCAGGAAGTCGGGGAAGTAGGAGCTGATGGGGGCGATCGCCGTCAGCAGCTGTACCTCCTGGCCCAGGCCGGCGTCGGCCAGGGCCTTGCGGGCGGCGCGCTTCCACGGGGCGAAGAACGGGTTCGGGCTGACGAGTTGGTGCAGGCTCAGGATCGTTTCCCACATGACGTCCGGCTCTGTGGCCAGACGTAAGCGTCCTAGATCGGTACTGCTGAAGTGAATGCGAAGCACGGGTCCCCCTCCGGTCGCATGATGTGGACGGTGACGGGGTGCTGCCGGGGGGTTCGGCTCAGTGCGGTCACCCGCTCGGTGTGACGAGCGGACACTGGTGGACCGGCAGCACAGAACTCCGATTCCATGAGAAGCGAGCGGAGTAAACGTCGTCTTGGTGTTTCCTTGCCGTCCCGGGACGCCCGCCCGCCGCCGCCGGTCTCAGCCCCGGCGCCCCGAGAGCCGCACCCCGCCGACGGCGCCGCCCGTGAACAGGGCGCTCACGGTGTCGTAGAACCGCAGCAGCCGACCGGCGAGGGGTTCGCCGTGCAGCCGGACCCGCTGCGTGAAGTCCCGCCGGAAGGCCGTGGCCCGGTCGCGCACCCACGGCAGCCACAGGGCGGTGGCGTCCGTCCAGGTCACGTCGGTGAGGCCGGCCCGGTCCAGGTCCTCGCGGTAGCGGGCCTCGTCCGGGAGCCAGGGGCAGGCGACGAGCTCGGCGAGGTCGGCCCGCTCCGCGCCGGTCAGGGGGCGGCGGGCGTAGAAGTCCTCGACGTAGAAGGTGCCTTCGGGACGCAGCAGATCCCGGCAGACGCCGAAGAGCTCGGCGCGGTGCGGGATGTGCAGGATCGCCAGGAGCGAGATCAGATGGTCGTACCGCTGGGACCAGTCCGGGCCGCCCAGGGTCAGGGCGTCCGCCCGTACGGCCCGGACCTGCTCCGACAGACCGCACAGCGAGGTCAGTTCCTCGCTCAACAGGTGCAGTTCCGGCTGGAGTTCGACCGCCGTCACCCGGCACGCGTACCGCTCGGCGAGATAGCGGGCCGGGCCGCCGAGCCCGGCGCCGATGTCCACGACCCGCGCGCCCGGCCCGGCGCCCAGCCGTGCGACGGCGTGGTCGAGGGCACGGTGACCGAGGTAGTGCAGCTGGTCGTACGGTTCGAGGTCGCCCGGGGTGAGCGGGGCGGGGCGGTTCAGCAGGGGTGTCAGGGCGTCGCGGACGTGCTGGAGGTCGTACAGGGCCATACCGTCGAAGCGGCAGCCTTCGTGGTGTTCCGTCACGCCCGGCATCCTGCCCCGGGGGGACGGTCCGGGACCGACCTCGACGGGGGGCCGTCACCCCGGGGCGGGCGTCCGTCCCGGCGGCTCCCGCTGTCTAGGGTGGAGCCCATGTCCACCACAACACCCGGTCAGACACCGCTCGTTGACCCCGCCGAGCTGATGGCGGACCCGTACGCGGTGTACGCGCGGCTCCGCGAGGCGGGACCCGTCCACCGCATCACCGGAACGGATGGTCTCCCGGCCTGGCTGGTCACCCGCTACGACGACGTACGCCAGGCCCTCGCCGACCCTCGGCTCGCGCTCGACAAGCGCCGTGCGAAGCCCGGCGGTTACCACGGGCTCGCGCTGCCGCCTGCGCTGGACGCGAACCTGCTGAACATGGACCCGCCGGACCACACCCGCATCCGGCGCCTGGTCGTGAAGGCGTTCACCCCGCGCCGGGTCGCCCTGCTGCGCGAGCCCGTCCGCCGGACCGCGCACGCGCTGCTCGACGCCGTCGAACCGCTCGGCCGCGCCGACCTGATCGCCGCGTACGCGGCCCCGCTGCCGATCACCGTGATCTGCGATCTGCTGGGCGTGGCCGAGGGCGACCGGCCGGACTTCAGGACGTGGACCGACGCCCTGGTCGTCCCGGACCCCGCGCGGCCGGAGCGGGCGAAGGACGCCGTGCGCTCCCTGCTGGGCTGTCTGGCCGGGCTCCTCGCCGCCAAGCGGGCCGACCCCGCCGACGACCTGCTCTCCGACCTGGTCGCCGTACGCGACGAGGAGGACCGGCTGAGCGAGGACGAGCTGATGTCGCTGGCCTTCCTCATCCTGTTCGCCGGGTACGAGAACACCGTCCATCTGATCGGGAACGCCACCCTGACCCTGCTCACCCACCCCGAGCAGCTGGCCGAGGTCCGCGCCGAACCCGGGCGGCTGGGCGAGGCGGTCTGGGAACTGGCCCGCTACGACGGTCCGGTCCCGCTGGCGATCCGCCGCTTCCCCACCGAGGACATCACCATCGGCGGGGTCGGCATCCCGGCGGGGGAGACCGTCCTGCTGTCCCTGGCCGCCGCCCACCGGGACCCGCGCCGGTTCACCGACCCCGACCGGCTCGACCTCGGCCGAGACGTCGGCGGTCACCTCGCCCTGGGGCACGGCATCCACTACTGCCTGGGCGCGCCGCTCGCCCGGCTGGAGGCCGAGATCGCCCTGGCCGTGCTCCTCGAACGGTTCCCCCGGCTCGCGCTCGACGTGGCGCCGGACGCGCTGAACCGGCGGCCCTCGATGCGCTCGCGCGGGCTGCTGGCGCTACCGGTGCGGTACTGACGGAGGGGGGTGCGGGCTCTACCGGTGCGGTACCGACGGGCGCCAGGGCCGCCCGGACACCCGGTCGCCCGTCATACCGCGACCGCCCGTCACACCTCGGAAGGCACCTCGGCCCCCCGGTCCTCCGGTGCCGGATCCTCCCCGGCCCCCGCTCCCGTCTCCGCCGCCTTCTCCTCCGCCGCCAGCGCCCTGTTCCGCCGCACCGACGAGACGAACGACGCCGCGATCAGCACCACCCCGACCAGACCGGTGACGATCTCGCTGATCTGGTACTGGACGGTGACCAGCAGGATCCCGGCGAGCGCGCCGATCGCGTAGTGGGCGCCGTGCTCCAGGTAGACGTAGTCGTCGAGGGTGCCCTGGCGGACCAGATAGACCGTCAGCGACCGGACGTACATGGCGCCGATGCCGAGCCCGAGGGCCATCCAGAAGATGTGGTTGGTGACGGCGAACGCGCCGATCACACCGTCGAAGGAGAAGGACGCGTCCAGGACCTCCAGGTAGAGGAAGAGGAAGAACGCGGCCTTCCCGGCGAGGGCGACGGCCGACACCGGCCGGCCTTCGGCGCGGGCCTTCTCCTCCTCCTCGTGCTCGTGCTCCTCCTCTTTCTCCAGCCGGTCCTCGAAGTAGCCGGAGAGACCGCCGACCACGAGGTACGTGACCAGGCCGGCCACACCGGAGAGCAGGACCGTGGCGGACTTGTCGGCGTGGCCCGTGCTGACGTGCGCGTGGGTCGCGAAGGTCGTCGCCGTGACCATGAGGGCGATCAGCGCGACGCAGACCGACAGCATGTCGACCTTGCCGAGCCGGGCCAGCGGGCGTTCCAGCCAGGCCAGCCACTTGATGTCCCGGTCCTCGAAGAGGAAGTCGAGGAAGATCATCAGCAGGAACATGCCGCCGAAGGCCGCGATCGCCGGGTGGGCGTCGGTGACCAGGTCCTCGTACCGCCCCGGTTCGTCGAGGGCGAGCTGCACCGCCTCGACGGGGCCGACCCTGGCGCTGATCGCGACGATCACGACCGGGAAGACCAGCCGCATGCCGAACACCGCGACCAGGATGCCGAGGGTGAGGAAGATCCGCTGCCAGAAGGCGTTCATCTTCTTCAGGATCCCGGCGTTGACCACCGCGTTGTCGAAGGACAGCGAGATCTCCAGGACGGAGAGGATCAGGACGATCCCGAACGCCTCCCAGCCCCACTGCCAGGCCGCGAAGGCGAGCCCGAGCGCCGTGACGGCGAACGACCAGCCGAACGTCTTGAGGATCATTCCTGACCCGCCGCCTTCACCGCGAGGACCGGGCAGCCCGCGCCCAGCAGGATCCGCTGGGCCACCGAGCCCATGATCAGCTTGCCGACCGGGCTGCGCCGCCGGAGCCCGATCACCACCAGGGACACGTCCGCCTGCTCGGCGAGCTCGACGATTTCCTCGGCCGCGTCGCCGCCGCCGAGCACCTGGCGGATGTCGAACGCGATGCCGAGGGCGGCCAGGTCCTCGCGGACATGGGCCAGTTCGGGTTCCTGCGCGAACCGCGGGTCCACCGGGGCGTCCCCGCGCGAGGTGTTCACCACCAGCAGCTTCTCCCCGCGCAGCCGGGCCTCGTCGATGCCTGCCCGGAGCGCGGCCTCGCCCTCGGACGAGGGGACGTATCCCACCAGGATGGTCATGCTTGCACTCCCTCTCGGGACAGGGGACGGACGACGAACCGCCGGACGAGCGGCCAGACGAGCACCAGGGCGATCACCGCGTAGACCGTGTACGACACCGGTCCGCCCACCAGCCCCGACAGCTCGCCGCCGGACAGCTGGAGGGAGCGCCGGCCCTGGAGTTCGGCGCGCGGGCCGAGGATGACGCCGACGATCAGCGGCAGCACTGGCAGCCCGAACCGGCGCATCGCGAAGCCGAGGAGGCCCAGGATCAGCAGCAGGAACAGGTCCAGGGGCTGTGCGTTGACGGCGTACGCGCCCATCGACGCGAAGAACAGGATGCCCGCGTAGAGATAGGGGCGCGGGATCCGCAGCAGCTTCGCCCAGGCGGGCGCGAGCGGCAGGTTCAGCAGGAGCAGCAGCAGGTTGCCGATGAACAGGCTGGCGATCAGCACCCACACCAGGCTTGCCTCGCGCTCGAACAGCAGGGGGCCGGGCTGGATGCCGTACGACTGGAAGGCGGCGAGCATCACCGCGGCGGTCGCGTTGGTGGGCAGGCCGATGGCCAGCATCGGGACCAGGGTGCCGGCGGCGGAGGCGTTGTTCGCGGCCTCCGGTCCGGCGACGCCCTCGATCGCGCCCTTGCCGAACTCCTCGGGGTGCCGGCTCAGCCGCTTCTCGGTCGCGTACGACAGGAAGGTGGGGATCTCGGCGCCGCCGGCCGGCAGCGCGCCGAACGGAAAGCCGAACGCCGTGCCCCGCAGCCAGGGCTTCCAGGACCGCTTCCAGTCGCTCTTTCCCATCCAGGGCCGGCCGACCGGGACGATCTCGGCGGGCTTGCGCCGCAGATGCGCGGCCACCCACAGCGCCTCGCCGACGGCGAAGATGCCCACCGCGACGACGACCACGTCGATCCCGTCGGCCAGCTGGGGCACGCCCAGCGTCAGCCGCTGCTGGCCGGAGACCGCGTCGATGCCGACCAGGCCGATGGTCAGACCCAGCAGCAGCGATATCAGGCCCCGGATGCGGGAGGCGCCCAGCACGGAGGTGACCGCGACGAACGACAGCAGCATCAGGGCGAAGTAGTCCGGCGCGCCCAGGGCGACCGCGAAGTCGACCACGAACGGGGTGACCAGGACCAGCAGCAGGGTGCCGATGGTGCCGGCCACGAACGAGCCGATCGCGGCGGTGGCCAGGGCCTGCGCGGCCCGGCCCGACTTGGCCATCTTGTTGCCCTCGATGGCCGTCACCACCGAGGACGACTCCCCGGGGGTGTTCAGCAGGATGGAGGTGGTCGAGCCGCCGTACATGCCGCCGTAGAAGATGCCGGCGAACATGATGAACGCCTGGACCGGCTCCATGCCGTAGGTGACCGGCAGCAGCAGGGCCACGGTCATCGCCGGGCCGATGCCCGGCAGGACGCCGACGGCGGTGCCGACGACGACGCCGATCAGCGCCAGCAGCAGGTTCATGGGGGCGACGACGTCCGCGAAGCCCTGCATGAGGTTGTTCAGGTTGTCCATCACAGGATTCCTTGCAGGACACCGGCCGGGAGGTTCACACCGAGCCCGATCGCGAAGGCGTAGAACGTGGTGAGGGCCAGCGTCACCGCGATCAGCAGGTTGCGGACGTAGTGCCGGTTGCCGAGCGCGAAGGCCGTTCCCCAGAAGAGCAGGGTTCCGCTGATCACCCAGCCGAGCGGCTCGATCAGCACCGCGTTCACCACGAACGCTCCGGTCAGCAGCAGGACCGTGCGCCAGTCGGCGCCCTGGGAGAGGTCGACGTCCTCGCCGGCCTCCGGCTCGCCGCGGCCGCCGCGGGCCACGTCGACGGCGTACAGGGCGGCGACCACCACCAGCAGGACGCCGAGCACCAGCGGTACCGCGCGCGGTCCGACCGGGTCGGTGCCGCTGGTGATGTGCGGGATGCCGAGGCCGTCCACGATCACCGCCGTGCCCAGGAGGGCGAGGAACGCGCACACGCCGTACTGCGCGCGGTCCCGGCCCTCGGGCGGACGGGTCTCCTCGGTGGTCGCCTCGTCCGTCTGGGTGCTCATGCCAGCCCGAGCTCGGTCAGCAGGCTGGCGACGGACTTGTCCTGGTTCTTCAGGTAGGTGCCGAACTCGTCACCGGTGACGAACGCGTCGGTCCAGCCGCGCTTGGTCAGCTCGGCCTTCCACTGCGCGGAGTCGTGCATCTTCGTGACGCTGTCGATCCAGGTCTTCTTCTGCGCGTCGGTGATCCCGGGCGGGGCCACGATCCCGCGCCAGTTGGTGAAGACCAGGTCGATGCCGGAGTCCTTGAGGGTGGGGGCGTCCGCGACCGCCTCGATCGGCTTCTCGCTGGTCACCGCGAGGACCCGGACCTGGCCGGCCTCGATCTGGTCCAGGAACTCGCCGAACCCGCTGGCGCCGAAGGCGATCTTGTCGCCGAGGATGGCGGGCAGCAGCTCGCCGCCGCCGTCGTAGGAGACGTAGTTGACGTCCTTCGGCTCGATGCCGACGGCCTGCGCGAGCTGCATCGGCAGCAGGTGGTCGGGGCCGCCCGGCGAGGAGCCGCCGCCCACGGCCACATTCTTCGGGTCGTTCTTCCAGGCGGTGACCAGGTCATCGATCGTCTTGTACGGGGAGTCCTTGGAGACGACGATCGCGCCGGCCTCCTCGATCAGCTTGGCGATCGGGGTGGTGTGGGTCAGCTTGGCCGACGACTTCGAGGTGTAGGCGGCGCCGACGACACCGAGGCCCATCTGCATGGCCAGCTTGCCGTTGCCGTCCTCGTTCACCAGCCGCTGGAGGCCGACCGTGCCGCCGGCCCCGGGGAGGTTGTAGACCTGCACCCCGGACGCCACCTTCGAGTCCTGCATCACCTGGGCGACGGTGCGGGCGGTGACGTCGTAGCCGCTGCCCGGGGTGTTGGGCACCATCAGGCGCAGTCCGCTGACGGGCTTGTCGCTCGCGCCCCCGCTTCCGGAGTCCTCCTTGTCCGCGGTGGCACCGCAGGCACTGACGGAGAGCAACGACACAGTGGCAAGAGCGGAGAGAAACGCGGCTCTGCGAGATCTCATGGCTCATCTCTTTCGCTTGGGCGAGTCCGGCGCCATGATTGTGCGATCCCTCGGACACCCCGTCTGCCTTGTGTGACCATTGAAGGTTGAGTTCATTGTGGTCGTGACGTCCCGCCGCCCCACGCTCGCCGGTGAGCTGCTGGCCTTCCAGCTCGCCATCGTGCTGGTCGTGCTGGTCGCGGTCGCCGCGGTCTCGCTGGCGCAGTCGAAGGCGACGTTCGACCGGGTCGAGGGACGCCGGGTCACCGCCCTGGCCGAGGAACTGGCCGGAAACCCCCTCCTGCGCAGCCAGCTCGTCCGGCCCGCGCCCGCCGAGACCCTGGCGCCGCTGCTCCAGACCCGGCGGACCCAGTCGAACGTCTCCTCCGTCACGGTCGCCGACGCGTACGGCGAGATCGTCGCCGCCACCGACCCCACCCTGGTCGGCACCCGGCTGCCGGTCGCCGGGCCCGAGGTGGCACAGGCGCGCGGCTGGTCCGGGGAGCTGCCGGTGGACGGGGTACGCGAGCTGGTGGCCCAGGTCCCGGTGCTCGGCGACGACCCCGACCACATCGGCGTCCATCTCGGCACGGTCATGATCGGCCGGGTCTCCCCGACGGTCTGGCAGCGCCTCGGCGGCGCCTCGTCCTATCTGCTCGCCTACCTCGGCATCGCGAGCGTCCTCGGGGTGGCCGGCTCCTGGCTGCTGGCCCGGCGGATCAAGCGCCAGACCCTCGGCCTGGAACCGCGGGAGATCGCCGGCCTCGCCGAACACCGCGAGGCCATGCTCTTCGGCCTCGCCGAGGGCGTGGTCGCGCTCGACCCGCAGCTCCGGCTCACCCTGGTCAACGAGGTCGGCCGCGCCCTGCTCGACCTCCCCGAGGACTGCGTCGGCCGCAGCCTTTCCGACCTCGGCATCGAGGGCAGGCTGTACGACGTCCTGGCCGGCACCGGCGGCGAGCGGCGCGACGAGGTCGTGCTGCGCCGGGGCCGGGTGCTGGTGATGAACCGGATGGACGTCACCAAGGACGGCCGCCGTCTCGGCTCGGTCACCACCCTCCGGGACCGCACCGAACTGGCCCAGCTGGAACGCGAGCTGGGCTCGTTCCGGAGCAGCACCGAGCTGCTGCGAGCCCAGGCCCACGAGTTCTCCAACCAGCTGCACACCATCTCCGGGCTGATCCAGATCGGCGAGCACGACGAGGTCGTCCGGTACGTCCGCGCCCTGCGCCGGCACCGCGAGTCGCTCGACCTGACCCTCACCAGCCGGGTCCGGGACCGGGCCGTCGCCGCGCTGCTCATGGCGAAGTCCGCGCTCGCGGCCGAGCGCAAGGTCCGGCTGCGGATCTCCGAGCGCACGGCCCTGGACAAGCTGGAGCCCACCGACTCCGCGGACGTGGCGACGGTGCTCGGCAACCTCGTCGACAACGCCCTCGACGCGGCGGCGGCGGCCGGCGAGCACGACGACGAGGCCTGGGTGGAGGTCGAACTGCGCCAGGACGCCTCCAGCGTGGAGATCGTCGTCCGGGACTCGGGTCCGGGCGTGGCCCCCGAGCTGGCGCAGGAGGTGTTTCTGCACGGCTTCACCACCAAGGCCGCGCGGGGCGGCGACCGGGGGATCGGTCTGGCCCTCACCCGGCTGGTGTGCACCCGCCGAGGGGGCGAGGTGTCGGTGTCCAACACACAGGAAGGCGCCATGTTCATCGCCTGGATGTCCGTGGGCCGGCTGACCGGCCGGGAGCCGGAGGAGGTCCGATGATCGACGTGCTCGTGGTGGAGGACGACTTCATGGTGGCGCGGATCCACCGCGGATTCGTCGACAGCGTCGACGGCTTCCGGGTGGTCGGCACGGCGGACTGCGGCGAGCAGGCGCTCACCGCCGCCGCCGAACTCCAGCCCGACCTGGTCCTGCTCGACCTGTATCTGCCCGACATGTTCGGTTTGGACGTCGTGCCCCGGCTGCGGACCGCCGGCCACGACTGCGACGTGATGGTGATCAGCGCCGCCCGGGAGGCGGAGGCGGTCCGCGCCGCCGTCCGGCAGGGGGTCGTCGACTATCTGCTGAAGCCCTTCGACGCCGAGGACCTCAGGGAACGGCTGGAGCGCTACAGCTCCCGGCGCGGCGACCTGGCCGTCGGGACGGTCCGCGGACAGGCCGACGTCGACAGGGCGCTCGGCCGGGTCGCGGCCCCGGCGCAGGCTCCCACGCTCCCGAAGGGCATGAGCGTCGAGACCTCGGGACTGGTCGAACGCGCCCTGCGCGCGGCCGACGGCACCCTGTCCGCGGCCGAGTGCGCGAACCTCGTCGGCATCTCCCGGGTGAGCGCCCGCCGTTACCTGGAGCATCTCGTCGTCACCGGCCGGGCGGCGGTGACCCTGCGCTACGGGCAGGCGGGGCGGCCGGAGCGGCGCTACCACTGGCAGGTGCCGTAAGCCGGGCGATGGAGTGGATTCGGACGCCGCTGAGCGGTCCTTGGGGTACGGCGGGCGGACGGCACCGCAGACTGTCGGCGTTCCCATGTGACGGCCTGGAGGGCTGACGGCATGCACTACCTGATCTTGGGGCTCGTGAGCCTGTACGCGGGGCTCCGGGTGCTCGCGCTGCGGCGCCGGCGGCTCACGACGGCGGCCGGGCCGTCCCCCCAGCTGATCCTGCGGCCGGCGGTGCTCGCCGTGATCGCCGTCGTCGCCGTCGTGGGGGGTGCCTTCCTGCTGGCCGGCGGGCTGGTTCTGGTGGTGCGGGGCGACTGAGCGGCGCGCCCCGGCGCGCGCAATTCCCCGAGGCACAGTCACTGACGTGGGCATGCCTCGGAGTCGACGTGGGTAAGGGACCGTCGGGAGGGGCGTCCTCCCGAGTCGAGGCATCCCGACGACGAGTCCCGATGCACCCAGGAGGGCGTCATGAACCGACAGAAGACCCGCGTTCGCGTCATCCGCCGGCCCGCCGCTCCCCGTGACATGCCGATCGACCGCAGGACCCCCTCGGGACGACTGCTGCCCTACTGACCCGGCGCCGGTCGGTACAGCCCGGCACTGACCGGCACACCGGCCGCGCGCGCCGTAGCGTGAAGGCATGCGTGTGCTGGTCGTCGAGGACGAGGAGCGGTTCGCGGCGGGCTCAGGGGCGGGCTCGAGGCCGAGGGGTTCGCCGTCGACGTGGCCCTCGACGGGGTCGACGGAACTGTGGCCGGCCTGGGAGAACAGCTACGACGCCGTCCTCCTCGACCTCATGCTGCCGCGCCTCAACGGCTACCGGGTCTGCCGCAGCCCGCGCGCCGACGGCGACTGGACGCCGGTCCTCATGCTCACCGCCAAGGACGGCGAGTGGGACGAGATCGAGGGCCTCGACACCGGCGCCGACGACTGTCTGACCAAGCCGGTCTCCTACGCCGAGGCGGCCGACCGTGCGGACTTGACGGAGGCGGGGCGGTCGGCGCCGCGGCTCGCCGACGGCATCGGGAAGGTGACGCGGTGACGGAGAGCCGCCCTGTCGCGGGGCCGGCGGGGTTCAGCGGCCCCGGGCCTCCAGTACGGCCTCCAGCTGCCGCAGCGGCTGCGCGCCCACGAACCGCAGGACGACGGTGTCCGCGCCGGCCGCCGCCAGGTCGCCGATGTGTCCGGCGGACTGCGAGGCGGTGCCCGAGACGGTGAAGACCTCCTCCCGCGGACGGCCGAGCCAGGCGCCGTGGCCCTCGGTGTGCGGGTGGAGGGTGCGGGCCATCTCGTCGGGGTCGTCGCCGACACAGGCGAACGAGAACACCGTCAGGGTGTGGTCGGGACCCGCACCGCCCTTGGCGGTCGCCTCCCGGGTCCGCTCCAGGTCGCGCGGCCCGTGACCCTCGGCGATCAGGGTGCCGTCGGCGACCCGGCCGGACAGTTCCAGCGAACGGGGACGCACCACACCCGCGATCACCGGCGGTACCTCGGCCGGTGGGTGCACCAACTCCACGCCGTCCAGCCGCACTTCACGTCCCTTCAGCTCGACCCGCTGCCCGCGCAGCAGCGCGCGCACGGAGGTGATCGTCTCCTCCAGCAGGGCCAGCGGGGAGCGGGCCGCGACGCCCACCTGGGCCATCCACTCCTGCACCCCGTGCCCGACACCGGCCACCAGCCGCCCCGGGAACACCCGTGCCAGCGTGGCCAGTTCCATGGCCAGCAGCGCCGGGCTGCGCAGCGGCGCGGGGGCGATGCCGATGCCGACCCGCACGCGCTCGGTCGCGCCCAGCGCCACGGCCGCCGCCGACACCCCGCCGTTCCAGCCGAGATCCTCCACCACCCACAGGTCGTCCACCCCGAGCGCCTCGGCCGCCCGCGCGAACCCGGGCAGCCCCGCGGGGTTCCGGTCGCGGTCGTACATCACACCGATCCGTACGTTCGTCATGTCTCGGGAACCTGTGCCTTCCGTCGGGTGAGCGGTCACCGGGGTGTTCCGGACGGCGTGAGGGCCCGGCCCGCTGCCGGGCGGGCCCTCACGCGCGGCGGTCAGTCCCGCACCGGCCTGCCCCGTCCCCAGGCCCAGGCGAGGCGGTCGGCGCCGGACTGGTTGGTGGTGGTCAGCCAGGGGCGGTTCGGGTCGCCGACGAGCTTCTGGAGGGAGTACGTGTCGTCGGTGCGCAGCCCCGGCCAGTAGACGGAGCCCATCTTCAGTTCGCGGAAGGTGTCGGTGACGGCCTGGATGAAGTTGACGTAATTGTCGTCCGGCGTCTTCGCGTTGTAGTCCAAGCCGGTCGTCATCGGCGCGCCGAACTCGTCCGCGACGGTCCGGCCGGCGCAGTCGCCGATGCGGACCTTCAGGTCGGCGACCCACTCGTCGTAGGTGGCGTACGACTTCCAGAAGCCGTAGTGGTGCAGGGAGAGGTAGGTGCCCTTCAGGCGGGGGTCGGCGCAGACGGAGGTCACGTGGTCGTTGTAGCCGGCGCCGCTGACGAAGACCCGGTCGCGCGGGACCTTCGGGTACGTCGACAGCCAGGTCGCGGCGATGTCGGCCCACTCGGTGTCGGTGTAGCCGTGCGGCTCGTTCATCGGCTCGAAGTAGACGTGCCGGTCGTTCTTGTACGCCTTCACGACGGTGTCCCACATCGGCCAGTAGGCGGCCTGGTCGTCGATGAAGCCGTCCTTCCGGGCGCCCGTGCCCTCCCAGTAGGACACGATGACCTTGAAGCCCTGGTCGGACGCCGCGTCGATGACCCCGCGGTACGACTTCCAGTACGCGCCGTCGGCCGTGTACGGGTTGATCGGCAGCCGGACCGTGTTGGCGCCGAGGTTCGCGCGGAACGCCGCGATGATCCGGGCGGCCTTGGTGTAGGTCTGCCGGTAGGTGTCGGTGGTCGACAGGCCGGAGAGCCGGAGGAGGTCGTCGGCGAAGTTGTCCCGCGGATCGGCCCAGTTGACGCCCTTGAACGAGGTCGGGTCGAGGACCGGGGCGGGCTTGACGTCGGCGACCGGGGAGGCGGCCGGGGAGACGGCCGGGGAGACGGCCGCCGGGGAGGCGGCGGCGGGCCCGGCGGCGAGGGTGCCGGCGCTGATCGCGGTGATCGCGACCGCGGCGAGCGTGGCGCGCAGGCGGGGGGAGAGGGAGGCGGCTCTGGCGGGGGTCTTGCGCATCGACGTGCCCTTTCGGAGACGATGTTTGCGTAAACATCCCGCCCCGCGGTGGCTGATGTTTACGTAAACATGGCGGCGCCGGAATCGTGGCACCCGGCTGAGTGATCGTCAAGGTTTCGGGCGCGTGACGTTCTTGGGGCGGCTGCGGGACGAGGGGCGTCCAGGTGTCGCCGCCGCCCGAGGACGGCGGGGCTCAGGTGGCCAGCGGGTCCAGGGTCAGGGGCGCGATCCGGCCCTCCAGCATGGCGCCCAGGCCCTGCGCGGCGCAGATGTCGGGCCGCTCGGCGATGTGCACCGGCATACCCGTGGCCTGGCGCAGCATGTGGTCGAAGCCGGGCAGCAGCGCGGAGCCGCCGACCATCATGATCCCCCGGTCGGCGAGATCGGCGACCAGGTCCGGCGGGCACTCCCGCAGCACCCGTCCGATGCCGTCGAGCACGGCCGTCAGCGGGGTCTCGATGGCGTCCCGTACGGCCGCGGTGTCGACCCGCACGGAACGGGCCAGGCCGGTGGCGACGTCCCGCCCGTGGATCTCCGTGACCTGCGGTCCGTGCGGGGTGAGACCGTTGCCGGAGAGGGCGAGCTGGAGCGGCCGTACGGACTGGCTGGGCAGCATCAGCTCGTGCTCGTGCCGCAGATGCTGGACGATCGCGTGGTCCACGGCCTCGCCGCCGACCGGCACCCGCTCGGCGGTCACGATCGAGCCCAGGGAGAGCACCGCGACCTGGGTCGCGGCCGCCCCGCACACCATGATCATGGTGGCTTCCGGCCGCTCCACGGGCAGCCCGCAGCCGACGGCGGCGGCGATCAGCGTGTCGACGAGCTCCACGCGCCGGGCGCCGAGGCCGACCAGCGTCTCGATCGCCGCGCGCTGGGCGAGCGGGTCGGCGTCGTGCGGGGTGCAGGCGGCGGCGCGCAGGAACGGCTTGCGGCGCAGCTGGCGGCGGATCTTGTCGCCGAGCAGATGGCGCAGCATGCGCTGGGCCATGTCGATGTCGACGACCGTGCCACCGGAGACCGGGCGCATCACGCGGATGTAGTCGGGGGTGCGGCCCGTCATCTTCTCGGCGAGCTCACCGACCGCGATCAGCCCGCCGGTCCGGGTGTTCACGGCGGCGGCGGAGGGCTGGTCGACGACGAGCCCGGCCCCCTTCACGTACACCCGGGTCCGAGCCGCACCGAGGTCGACGGCGAAGTGGCAGCGGCGCAGCTGCTCCAGACTGGCGGTCATGGCGGGTCCTCCCGAGAGCGCAGACCGTGGGGGCCGCCGGGCGGGCGGGCCTCGTGGGCGTGGGGCCGCCTGGCGGTCGGCCTCCTTCGCATCCTGCGGGGCCGGGAGGAGCGCCGCCTTCTCAGGTGGGCCGGGCGGGGAGCGGCCGAACGGGGGTTCTTCTCCCGTATGTCAGAGATGTGGTCACGGGAAGGGCAGGTGGAGGTGCTAGAGGGGCCGTGCCGGACGGCCGTGCTGGACGGCCGTGCCGGGGGGTGTCAGAGCGACTGGGCCGCCTCCAGGACGGGGGTGAGGGAGGACACCGTGAGCGTGCAGCCCGCCTCGCGCAGCCGCTGTCCGACCGTGGGGTTGC
Source organism: Streptomyces sp. NPDC041784 (assembly GCF_055591025.1). Classification (NCBI taxonomy): domain Bacteria; kingdom Bacillati; phylum Actinomycetota; class Actinomycetes; order Kitasatosporales; family Streptomycetaceae; genus Streptomyces; species Streptomyces sp. NPDC041784. Next base: position 48,021 of record NZ_JBVJAB010000001.1, on the reverse strand, counting down.
GGGCCAGGCCGACGAACCGCAGGCCGGCCTGCTGAGCGGCCGTCAGCTCGGCGAGGGTGGAGCCGATCAGGACGCCGGTGCGGGCGGGGACGCGGGCGGGGGTGCCCTGCGGGCCCAGGGCGCGCAGCAGACAGTCCGGGTGCGGCATGAGCCGGCCGAGATCGGCGGCGCGGCCGTGCACCCCGGCCAGGAGCGGCAGCCGGTAGGCCTCCAGATACCGGTGGACGGCCTGTTCGCACACGTCGGTGACGACGCCGACCCGGCGCCCGGAGCCGTGCAGGGCGCGGACCAGGGCGGCGGAGCGGTGCGTGGCCGGTGCGTCCGGTACGGCGCGCAGCTCCAGGTCGTCCAGCCGGTCCCGCAGCAGCGGGCCGAGCCGGTCGTGGGCGAAGGCGCGCAGGACGTCCAGCGGGTGCACGAACAGCTCCCGCGTCGCGCTCCGGTCGCCCGCGGCGCGGCCGGCCAGGGCGTCCTCGGGGTCGCGGTGCTCGACGACGAGCGTCAGCAGGTCCCGGGCGGCCTCGCGGGCGGCCGCCGCCGGGAACAGGCGGGTCAACGGGCCGTCGAAGCCGAGCAGGACGGTCTCGGCTTCGGCCAGCAGCTCCGACAGCGGGCGGGCGGCGGGGCCCGGCCGGGGGACCTCGGGCGGCGGGGCGTACTCCGGCGCGAGGGTGGCCGTGCACGCCACCTCCAGGCCCGCGACCGGCCAGCGGCCCAGCTGGGAGTTGACGGCCCGTTGCGCGCCGGCCGGGCGGCGCGGGGAGTGGTGCCGGGTGATCCGCGAACCGGCCTCGACCAGATGGGCCAGCAGAAGCGCCGGCACCCCGGTGGCCTCCGCCCGCACGAACGCCACCGGGTCGGTGACCCGCCAGGTCAGTTCCACGGCGGCGGTGAAGGCGCCCTTGCCGGAACTGGGGAGGGAGACCTGGTGGACCGTGCGGTGCGGGGTGAGGTCGACCTCGTAGTAGGTCGCCGGGCGGCGCGGGCCACCGCCGTACGGCTGGGCCGGGTCGAGGAGGGCGAGCGGGAGGTCCGGCCGTGTGTGCACGATCGCGGTCCGGCCGGGCGCGGGGACGCCGAGCTCACGCAGGTCCCGGGTGAGGAGCGGCCCCCGGACCAGGTCACGGCCCGCGTCCGTCTCCGCCGCCGGCGCGGGGGGCGCGGGCAGCGGGCAGTACCAGGCGACGGGCGGGGCGTCCGGGGTGTCGCCGTACAGCGGGTGGAAGCGGTGCGGTCCGGCGGCGGCGGAACTGTCGGCGAAGGCCTCGAAGAGCGCCGGGGTGACGGTGAGCAGGACCGGCGCGGGCACCTCCGGGGGTGCGGCGGAGGTGGGGGAACCGTCCCTGAACGTCACCCGCAGCCGAGGGGGATCGGCGAGGCCGGCCAGGGGGCCGGGCAGCCAGCGGAGGGCTGCCGCCAGGACGGGGAGGAGATACGCGTCGGGGGCGAACTCGACGACGTACCCGTCCTTGCGGACCCGGGTCTCGTACTGCTGCGGCGTCAGATCACCCCGGGCGAGGACCTCGTGGACGACGTACTCGAGCGTGATCCGGGACTCGGGGTGGGCGGTGAGGTCGGTGGGGGTTTCGAAGAGGAGGGCGGGGCGGGGGACGGGCGGGGCCTTGCGGCGGGCGTCCAGGACGCGATCGCGCAGCCGGCGCACCTCGTCGTTGTCCGGGTGCTCCTGGAGGAGGTCGCCGAGGGCGACCGACGCGCGCTCGAACTCCCCCAGCTCCAGGTCGAGTTCGACCCCCGTCACGCAGAGAGCGAGGTGCTGGGCGCGAAGACCGGCGCGGGTCTCCTCGGCGGCCGGACCCGGAACACCTTCCAGAGGTGTCCCACGCCACAGCGCCAGCGCGGACCGGACCGCGGTGCGGCCGCGTTCCCTGTCGCCCTCGGCACGAGCCGCCTCCGCCTCGGCGGCGAGCAGGCGGAAGCGGACGACGTCCACGTCGTCGGGGTCGGAGGCCGCAGGCAGGCGCAGCGCGTACCCGCCCTCGGCGGACTCCACGAGAAGCGGCCCGATGCCGTGCCGGATCCCGGCCGCGCAGGTGCGCAGGGTCTCCACGCCGTCGGTGGGGGCCGAGCGGCCCCACAGCCCGGCGAGCAGTTCGTCCCGGGTGACGAGACCCTTTCGCCGGAGCACCAGGACGCAGAGCATGGCCTGCGCGTAGGGGGAGTCGAGGGTCACGGCGTGACCGTCCCGGGTGACCAGGACCGGGCCGAGGAGGGAGAAGCCGACGGCACCGCGCTCCGGGGACCCGCCCAGTCGCCGTACCGTCTCCTCGCTCACCGTCGCGAAGGCCGGTCCGCCCGGTTCGCCCTCGCCGCCGCCGGTCTCCGCGCGGAACTCGCCCGCCGTCAGGCCCGCGCGGGCGTCGATCAGGTGGCCCACCCGGTCCAGGAGTTCGCGGGTGCGGCCGCGGGCCGTGCGGGGCAGGGTGCGCAGGAGGAGGTCGCGTACGCCGGGACGGAAGTCGTAGGAGCCGGGTGGGCCGGGGACCGCCGTGAGCATGCCGCTGAGGATGACCTCGGCGAGGTGCTGCGGGCGCGGATCGCGTTCCACGGCACGCTGCACGAGCCGCATCACCGGCACCGACGGCATGGCGAGGGCCAGGTGCCCGGCGAGCCGGAACGCCCCCGGGGAGGCCGTGGCCCGGAAGCGCAGCACCAGGTCCTGGGCCGGGAGCGCGGACGGGGCGTCGGGCGGCGCCGGCGCGGGCGCGGCCGGCAGCCAGGCCGCCGCGCCCGGAGCGTGGCCGCCGCCCGGCATCGCCACCAGCGCCGCCCAGTTGGCCAGCCACGGCGCCCCCGGCTCCAGGACGGGGAGCGGGACGGCACCGGGCGGCGCCGGCGCGGCCTCCGTGTCGTACGGGGTGAACGTCAGGGCGGAGAGCGGGGCCGCCGCCCCGGGGGACAGCAGTACGCCCGGCTCCGCCGGCAGCGCGGTCGTCGCCCACAGGTGTTCCGGCAGCGGCTGGACGACCGCCAGCGGCATCCGGGCCGCCCAGTGCCGCAGGGTGCGGTACCAGCGGGCGCCCGCCGGGCCGGCGCGCCACTGCGGTCCCGTGCAGTCGCTGACGACCAGCGTGACGGTCCGGCCGTCCGCCGGGTCGGGGACGTGCCGCGCCCGGCCGTCGGGCGTCGCCGTGTGCAGGGTGACCGTGCGGAAGACGCCCGACTGGGCCAGCACGGTGTGCAGTTCGCGGACCAGGGGCCGCCAGACCGGCATGGTCGGGCCGGTGTCGTGGACCAGGTTGAGCCGCAGCCAGCGGTCGCGGGCGGGGCGGAACACGGGCATCCAGACGTCCGGGTGCGCGCCGAGCCGTGCGATGCGGTCGGCGGTCGCCCGCTCGTCCAGGAGCCGGGCGCGCGGTGCCGGGACCGTGCGCTTCAGCGGGCGCAGGGCCCGCTGGAGGGCGAGCGGGCGGGGGAGCATCGGAGGCGCGGGCGCGAGGAGGGGGGAACGGGAATCGGCACCCCGGTCCCCGTCGCCCGTCGCTCCGGGTTCCGGGTGCGTCGGCGGCGGGGCGGCGGGCGTGGGGAGGTGGAGGGGGACGCGGTCCCCGGGGGCGGTGACCGGGTCCGGCTCCGCCTCGTGACCGGCCGGGGGTGCCGCCCCGGCCGGGGGCGCCGGCACCGTCGTGTCCGCACGCCCGTCCGGGGTCGTCTCGTCCCGCTCGCCCGACCGGCCCGCCAGCCACAGCAGTTCCGCCAGCTCGCGCGCCGTCGGCGCGGTGTCCGTCGCGGCGGTCAGGAGTGCCGTCAGCCGTTCCAGGGCGGAGGTGTCACCGGCCCGCGTCCCCTCGGTGGTCATCAGAAGCCGTCGCCGTCCGCCGTCGCGCTCAGGTACGGCATCAGCTGTTCGGCGAGCGCGTCGCGGGAGTCCGCGTCGAGGCCGGCGACCCCGGTGAGGTAGAGGGCGTTGAGCAGTTGGTCGGTGGCGAGTTCGCCGCCGGCGGCGCGGTCGAGGAAGCGGGTGATGAGGTGTTCCGCCTCGCCGGGCGGGGTGTCGAGGTGGGCGTGGACGATGTCGGTGAGCTGCTCGCGGTCGGGGCGGCGCAGCTTCAGACGGACGCAACGGCGCAGGAAGGCGGGCGGGAACTCGCGCTCGCCGTTGCTGGTGAGGACGACGAACGGGAAGGCGCGGCAGCGGACCCGGCCCCGGGTGACGGTGACCGGGGTGTCGGTGCCGTCGGCGAGGACCTCGGCGGTGGTGCCGTCGGCCGAGTGGCGGGCGGCGCGCATCAGTTCGGGGATCTCGTACTGGCCCTCCTCCAGCACGTTCAGCAGGTCGTTGGGCAGGTCGAGGTCGCTCTTGTCGATCTCGTCGACGAGGAGGGCGCGGGGGCGCTCGTAGGGCAGCAGGGCGGTGCCGAGCGGGCCGAGGCGCAGATGGTCCTCGACCTCGCCGCCCAGCGGGCCGCCGTCCGCGCCGGACCGGGCCGCCTGCCGGGCGGCGTAGAGGCGGGACAGCGGGTCGTACTGGTAGAGCCCGTCGGCCAGGGTGGAGCGGCTGGTGATGTTCCAGCGCAGGACCGGGCCCAGGCCCAGCTCGCGGGCGACCGCGTACGCCAGGGAGGACTTGCCGGTGCCGGGCGGGCCGGTGACCAGCAGCGGGCGGCGCAGCACGAGCGCGGCGTTGACCAGCTGGACGCTCTCCGGGGTGGCGACGTACGTCCGGGCGCGGTGCACGCGGTCGGGGGAGACGGCGGCCTCGTCGTCGGCGTCCCGGGGCGGCGGCAGGACGGGCTCGCCGTCGAACGCCCGCCAGGGCGGGGGCGGGGGCAGCCGGTCGATGCCGTCGTGCGGCTCGCTGTCGCTGTTGCCGGTGTAGACGGACCAGTCGGGCATGGTTCTCCGGGGATCGGGCGGTCGGCCGGTCGGCCGGTCGGGTCATGGGGGGAGTGGGCGGGGCGGGGGGGCGAGGGCGGGCGGCTCAGGTCAGGGGGAGTGGGTGAGGGCCGGTGGGTCAGGCCACGGGGGAGTGGGCGGGGGTGGGGGCGGTGGTGCCGTGCGGGTCGGTGAAGACGCGCGGGTCGTCCCACAGCAGCTGGATGTCGCGCGCCCAGTGGCCCTCCTCCGCGTCGGCCTCCTCGCGCAACGCCAGGATCCGGCGGGGGAGTTCGGCGGGCGGGACGCCGGACACGCACGCGTCCAGCTCGTCGAGGAACGACTTGCCCGCGCAGCCGTCCCCGCCCGCGCACGCCTCCTCCGCGCCGGCCGCGCAGCCGCCCCGGGACCAGACGACCAGCGGCGCGGGCGCGGTGAGCGTGGCGTCGAAGTGCGGGCGGGTGTGGGGCGCGGCCGGCGCGGCGGCGAAGCCCGCGAGACAGGCGTCGGGCCGGCGCAGCCGCAACCGCAGCCGGGGCGGCTCCTCCGGGCTGCCGCACTCCACGCGCAGGACCCGGGCGCCCGCCGCGGTGTCCAGGCGTTTCCAGGCACGGGTCAGCTGGTGCCGGGCACCGGGCCGGCGCCGGGCCTGGTCGGTGACGACGAGCGGGTAGACGGAGCCGAGCGGGGTGTCGTCGTCGGGGGCGCTGGCCCAGCGGTCGACGGGCAGGTCGATCCAGTCGCGGGGCAGCGCGAAGGCGATCAACTCGTCGGAGCCGGGCGTCAGATACCGGAAGGCGGCCTCGATCCGGTCCTGGACGTAGTCGGCCAGCCGGGACCGCGGGACGGTGTCGGAGCCGACCGGGTGCCGGCGCCCGCCGCTGTACGCGGACACCTCGACCCGGACCTGTCCGTCGCCCGCGCCGCTGTGCTGGAGGTCGACGAGGATCGGCGACCAGTCGGGGGCCGCCGACGCCTCGGCGGGTGCCTGGAACAGGGCCTCCAGCCGGTCCGCGAACCGGGCGACGGTCGCCGCCGCGTCCGCCCCGTCGATCTCGCAGAGCACGAACAGCGCCGCCGACCACAGCGAGTCGAAACCCTCCTCGGGCGCGGGCGGGTCCAGCGGCCCGGCGGCGGCGCCGTAGAGCCGTACGGGGTCGCAGTCCAGGCCGGAGCGGACGGCCTGCTCGACGAGGCCGCGCAGCCGGGCGCGGTCGGCCGAGCGGTGGTCGGAGGTGGGCACCAGGCCCTCCAGATCCGGCCAGTAGCGGGCCATGACCTCGGTGGGCATCATCCGCCCGTTGTTCACCCCGGGGTCGCCGGCCGCCGCCGTGACCATGCCGACCACCTCGCCGGTGTCGACCAGGGTGACCGCGGCGCCGCTGAACCCCGGCGCGAGCGCCCGGCCGCCGGGCTGCCAGGCCTCCAGCTGGATCCACTCGCGGTTGAGCAACTGCGTGGCGGTGATGCGGAACTCGGCGAGGGTGCCCTCGTCGAAGCCGAGCGGGAAGCCGTACACGAGGAGCTTGCGGGGCCGGTCGGGCCGGTCGGCGTGCGCCGCGTCGACGGGCGCGAGCGCGGCCGGCGCGATCGGCACCTCGTGGGCCAGCTCCAGGACGGCGAGATCGCCCGGGTCGGTGACCCCGCCGCGCCAGCCGCCATCGGCGACCACCCGGGCCGGTACGGCCGCGTGGTCCGGGCGCTCGGGGAAGGTGACCGTCAGCGTGTCGTGGGGGGCGCCGCTCACCACATGGGCGCAGGTCAGCACCTTGCGCGGGGTGATGAGGAAGCCCGCGCCGGCGACCCGGTCGGCGGTCTCGATCCGGGCGTGCCACTCGGCGCTGATCATGACGCGGCGGCGGGCCCCGGCACCTGCGCGGCGGGATCGGCGGGCGCGGGTACGGCGGGCGCGGGCGCGGGCGCGGGTACGGCGGGCGCGGCGGCGGACGGCGACCAGGTCAGCCGCACCACGAGGTGGCCCTCGGCCGTCCCCTTGGCGATGATCGCGCCCGTCTCCGCCGACAGCTTCACCCCGAACTCGATCTCCACCCCGTCGGGCCGTAACGCGCCGTCCCGGAACACCCGCAGCGCGGACTCGGCGGCCGTGCGCACGCCCTCCAGGGCGCCCTCGAAGGTGCGGGCCGCCTGGACCGTACCGTCGCCGCGGGCCACCAGCCGGGACCCGGGCCGCCCCTCGGGGATCGCCTCCACGGCGACCACGGCGCCGCCGTCGGTCGTGAACTCCACCAGTCCTTCCACGGTTCCCCCGTCGTCCCTTCCGTCGGTCCTGCGGCTCTGTGCATCCCCATTGTTACGGACGGTACTTGCGGTTGTCCTGTTGCACCCGCCGTTTTTCACGGGGGCCGCCGGTCCTCTGTCCGGATCACCCCCAGTGCGGCCAAGTCCTGTGGCCGGATCCGGAGTTGGTCGGCCGTCGTCTCCACCTCCCCGGGCGGGCGCTTGAGGATGGCGGCGGCGAGTTCGGGCGCGATGACGGAGAAGTAGCTGTCCGGCGCGGCCCAGGTGCGGCCGGGCGCGGCGAGCGCCAGCGCGCCCCCGGAGCCGCCCTCGCCGATCACCAGCGTGGTCAGCGGCGTGCGGGCGGTCGCGACCGTGCCGAACAGCTCCGCGATCGCCGCGCCCGCCCCCTGCCGTTCCGCCGCCGCGTCGTTGGCCGCGCCCGGCGTGTCCACCAGGGTCAGCACCGGGATGCCGAGCCGGTCCGCGAGCCGGATCAGCCGGGTGGCGGTGCGGTATCCGGCGGGCCGGGTCGCCGCGCCGGTCTGCGCGGCGTACGCGACGGTGCGGCCCCGGTGCGTGCCGAAGCCGCAGAGCATCCCGTCGGGGTCGGTGCCCCCGCACCGGTCGCCGGAGATCGCGAGGCGGTGGGTGAAGTAGGCGTCCAGGTAGCGCGCGGCACGCGGCCGGCCCGCCGCGCGGGCCCGTCGTACCGCGTCCCAGCCGGAGGCCGGGAGGTCCGTCGCCCCCAGTGGCTCGGGCACCGGGGCGGGCTCGGTGGACGGACCGGTGAGCAGCCGCAGCCAGAGCCCCAGCGTGGCCCGCAGCTCCCGCGGCGGGACGACCGCGTCCGCCGAGCCCGCCGCGACCTGTGCCTCGGCCGTGTACGCGGCCGGGTCGGCGTCCGCCGGGCGCACCCGTGACCCGGCGAAGCCGACCTGGGCGCCGGGCAGCGCGAGGACCACGTCGGCGCTCGCGCCGACGGTGGCCCAGCCGCCGCCGGTCGTCGGGTCCCGCAGGACCGCGAGCTGCGGCAGCCCGGCCTCCCGGGTGAGCGCCGACTGCCGGGCCACCCGCTGGAGCTGGGTGAGCGCGAGCATGCCCTCCTGCATCCGGCTGCCGCCCGTCGCGACCAGCGCCACGACCGGCAGCCGGTGGGCACGGGCGTAGGTGTACGCCGCCTCCAGCCGGTCACCGGTGCGTTCGCCCAGCGAGCCGCCCAGGAAGCCGAACTCGAAGGCGATCAGCACGGCCCGGGTGCCCTCGACGCTCGCGGCGGCGCAGACCACGGACTCCGACTCGCCGGTGCGCTCGGCGGCACGCGCGCGGGAGGCGTCGTAGCCGGGCCAGCCGAGCGGTCCGTCGGGTGCGGTGTCCCGTTCCGGGTACGGGAGTTCGGCGGAGGAGTCGGCGACCAGTGCGATGACCTCGCGGGCGCTCGCGCGTCCGGTCACGACGGCAGCGCCCGCTTCATGATCTTCCCCATGTCGTTGCGGGGCAGCGCGTCGAGGTGGCGGACCACGCGGGGGCGCTTGTGCGGGGCGAGCCGCCGGGCGACGTGGTCCGCCAGCTCGGCCTCCCCGGGCGGCGCCTGGGGGTCCACCGGCACCACCCACGCCACGATCCGCTCCCCGAGGTCCGCGTCCGGCTCCCCGGTGACGGCGGCCTCCCGCACCCCCGGATGCTCCAGCAGGGCGTTCTCGATCTCGCCGGCGCCGATCTTGTAGCCGCCGCTCTTGATGAGGTCGGTGGCCTTCCGGCCGACGATCCGCACATAGCCGTCCGGGTCGCGCACGGCCACGTCCCCGGTACGGAACCAGCCGTCGGCGGTGAACGCGGCGGCGGTGGCGTCGGGCCGGTTGAGGTACTCGGTGAACAGGTTCGGGCCGCGCACCTGGATCTCCCCGACGCTCTCCCCGTCGCGGGCGGTGACGACCGCCCCGTCCTCCTCCACCAGCCGCAGCTCCACCCCCGGCAGCGGCACCCCGACGGTGCCCGCGCGGGCCTCGCCGTCGGCGCGCACGGCGGTGTTCATCAGGGTCTCCGTCATGCCGTACCGCTCGATCACCCGCCGTCCGGTGGCCGCCGCGATCCGCTCGTGGTCGTGGACGGGCAGCGCGGCCGAACCGGACACCAGCAGCCGGGCCCCGCCGAGCGCCTTGGCCAGCTCCGGCTCGGCGGGCAGCGCCTCGGCGATGCGGTGGTACATCGTCGGCACGCCGAACAGCATGGTCGCACCCTCGGTGAGCTCCCGCGTGACGCCCTCGGTGGAGAACCGCCCGAGATGCCGTACGGACCCGCCGCGGCGCAGCGGCCCGAGGACGCCCAGCACCAGCCCGTGCACATGGAACAGCGGCAGCCCGTGCACGAGGACGTCGTCGCCGGTCCACCGCCAGGCGTCGGCGAGCGCGTCCAGGGTCGTGGCGATCGCCCGGCGCGGGATGACCGCGCCCTTCGGCGGGCCGGTGGTGCCGGAGGTGTAGACGACGAGCGCGGGATCCTCGTCGTCCACGGGCCCCGCGGCGGGCGCCGCCCCGACGGCGTGCGCGTCGACGTCGATCCGCTCGGTCCCGGCCAGCGCGGCGGGCAGTTCGTCGCCCGGCGCCGCCAGCACCAGCGCCGGGGCGCTGTCCCCCAGGATGTGCCCGAGTTCCTTCTCGCCCGACTTCGGGTTGAGCGGCACGGCGGCCGCCCCGGCGAGCAGTACGCCCACCACCCCGACGGCGGTCTCCAGCGAGGGGGTCGCCCACACGGCGACCCGCCCCGCCCCCCGCACCCGCTCGCCGACCGCCCCGGCCGCCGCCGCGAGCTGCGCGTACGTCAGAGACCGCGTCCCGAACCGCAACGCGACTCGCCCGGACGGTTCATCGGTCAGGGCCGGGAAGAGAGAGGACACGCGGACACTCCTAAGGCTCATCGGTGACGTAAGGCTCATCGGTGACGACAGAGGCCTTCCTACCCTGCCCTGTCCCCGGCCACCGTCTCCACCCCGTGCCGCCACCGCCGTCGCGGCACGGGGGCACGGGGGAACGGGGCACGAGGCACGGCGGTTGTTAGCCTTCCGACGATCGGACAGCCGTACGAAACTGGAGCCCGCCGTGCCCCGCATCGCCCTCGTCACCTGCCGGCCCGGTCCCGAGGTCTCCGCCGACCGCGATCTGCCGGGGCTGGTGGCGGCGTTGAAGGACACCGGGGCGGACGCGGAGGCCGTGGTGTGGGACGACCCCGAAGCCGACTGGGCCGCCTTCGACCTCGCCGTGATCCGCTCCACCTGGGACTACAGCTGGCGGTCCGCCGAGTTCCTGGCCTGGGCGCGCGCGGCCGCGGCGCTGACCCGGCTGGCCAACCCGGCCGAGGTGGTGGCGTGGAACGCCGACAAGCGGTACCTCGGCGAGCTGGCGGCGGCCGGTGTGCCCACGGTCCCGACCGCCTACCTGGCGCCGGGCGAGCCGGCCGGGCTGCCCGACGGCCACGAGTACGTGGTCAAGCCGACCTCCGGCGCCGGCGCCCGCTTCGCCGCCCGCTACACCCCCGACGAGCACGACACCGCCGTACGGCAGCTCGCGCGCATGCACGAGGAGGGCTTCACCGCGATGGTGCAGCCCTATGTGCGGGGCATCGACAGCAGCGGGGAGCGGGCCCTGCAGTTCTTCGGCGGCCGGCTTCTGCACGCCAGCCGCAAGGGCGCCGTCCTCGCCCCCGGCACGCCGTACGACGAGCGCAAGGTCGCCCACCCGGGCCTGACCCGCTGGCAGCCGACGGCCGACGAACTCGCCGTGGCGCAGCGGGCGTTGGCGGCCGTCCCCGACGCCCCCGAGCTGCTGTACGCGCGCGTGGACCTGGTGGACGACGAGGACGGCCGCCCGCAGGTGATGGAACTGGAACTGGTCGAACCGAACCTGTTCCTGTCCCTGCACGCCGGGTCGACGGCAGGGGTGGTCGAGGGGATCCTCAGCGCGGCCCGTCGCTGACCGCCGTCCGCTGGAGCAGCCCCCAGGTGAACTCCGCGGCCACCTCCCGTCGTACCCCCGACGCGTCCGGCGCGGTGAAGACGAGGCCCCAGCGGGTCGGGGCGCTGCCCTCCACGGGGCGGGCGGGGGCGAAGGCGCGGGCGGCCTCGTCGACCGTGCAGGACCAGGGGGTGAGGTCGTCCAGGGTCTTCAGCTCGGGGGCCTGGGCGCCCGGGGCGCGGACCAGCCACTCGTTCCAGACGGTGTTGGCGGAGGTGAGGAGCACCTCGAAGCGCAGGTCGGGCCAGAGCGGGAGCGGCCATTGCCAGGCCTCGCAGTCGAGGTCCCCGATCCGGCGGGGCGTGCGGGACTCGGGCTCGCCGAGGACCGAGCGGTAGCGGGGCAGGGCGCCGCGGGCGTGGGGTGAGTGGACCATGGCCTGCCAGCGCTTGTTGGCCTCCCGCATCTGTGCGAGCGAGATGCCGAGGCGATGGCGGGCGTCCTCGACCCGGTCGGGGCTGTGGTCGGCCATGCGGCGCAGGAGGACCAACTGGAAGTCGAGCACGCCGAAGGAGCCGGCGAGGCGTTTCTGGGTCGGCATGCGTCCCATCCTGGCGTACCGCGCGATTCACGACCATTGCCCGGCGCAGGCCGATGTGACTAGCCTGTGTTCGTCATGCCGATCGCCTGTTGATATTTCGAACACAGGCCGACGAACAGGGAGGGGGCCGGTCGTGGGACGCCTTGTACCAGCCGTGACCCGGGCTCTCGACATTCTCGAGCTCTTCCTCGACGGGGACGGGACGCTCTCCGCCCCCGACATAGTGCGCCGCCTGCAGTTGCCGCGCACCACCGTGCACGAGCTGGTGACCACGCTCGCCGCCCGCTCCTACATCGTCGGCGTGCCCGGACAGCCCGGACGCTACCGCCTCGGCGTCCGCCCGTACCAGCTCGGCAGCCGCTACGCCGAGCAGCTCGACCTCGCCGCCGAGGGTCAGCAGGTCGCGCGCTCTGTCGCCGAGACGTGTGACGAGACGGTCCACGTGGCCATCCTCGAGGGCACCGATGTCATCTACATCGCCAAGGTCGACTCCACGCACGCGGTGCGGATGGTGTCGGCCGCCGGCCGCCGTCTTCCCGCCCACTGCACCTCCGTCGGCAAGATGCTGCTGGCCTCCCTCCCCGAGCCGGAGCTGGCCGCGCGCATCCCCGACGACGCCGACCTGGTCCGGATGACCCCGAACAGCATCACCGAGCCCGGGGCGCTGCGCGAGGCCCTGACGGAGATCCGGGAGCGCGGCCTCGCCGTCGAGAGCCGCGAGTCCAACCCGGACGTCAGCTGTGTCGCCGCCCCGGTCCGCGACCGCACCGGCCAGGTCGTCGCCGCCCTCTCCATCTCCGTGCCCATGATCCGCTGGAGCGACGAGCGCCGCGCCGAGCTGGAGCAGCTCGCCGCCAAGGGCGCCGCGGAGCTGTCGGAGCTGCTGGGCTACCGGAGCGTGGCATGACGTCCTCGTACGACGTGGCGGTCCGGGCCGAGGCGACCCTCGGCGAGGGTCCCACCTGGGACCCGGCGACCGGCCGGCTGCTCTGGCTCGACATCCTCGGCGCCCGCCTGCACACCTACGAGCCCTCGACCGGCCGGCGCACGGTGCGGGTGACCGACCAGCACGTGGGCGCCGCCAAGCCCCGCGCGGGCGGCGGGCTGGTCCTGAACCTGCGGGACGGCGTGGGGCTGCTCGACCCGGACGGCGCCTTCCGCTGGCTGCACCACGAGCCGGTCCCGGGCCGGCGCGCCAACGACGCCGCCGTCGCCCCCGACGGCACGCTCTGGGCCGGGACCATGCGCTACGACGAGGCCCCCGGCGGCGGCACGCTGACCCGCTACGGCGCGGACGGCCCGGTCGCGACGGTCCTCGACGACGTGGCGGTGAGCAACGGCACGGGCTGGAGCCCGGACCACACGCGGATGTACTACATCGACTCGCCCACCCGGCGCGTCGACGTCTTCGACCACGAGGACGGCCGGGTGGCGAACCGCCGTCCCCTCGTGGAGATCGAGGACGGCGCGGGCTTCCCCGACGGCCTCACCGTCGACGCCGACGGCTGTGTCTGGGTGGCCCTGTGGGACGGGGGAGCGGTGCGCCGCTACACCCCGGACGGCGAGCTGGACCGGGTGATCACGCTGCCGACCCCGCGCGTCACCGCGTGCGCGTTCGGCGGCGCCGGGCTGACCGACCTGTACATCACCACGGCCCGGGTGGGCCTGAACGCCCCCCACCCGGTGGCGGGATCCCTGCTGGTCCTCCCCAACGCAGGCAAGGGCCTGCCCCAGCCGGCGTTCGGGGGCTGACCTGGCGGGGTCCAGGGGCTGACCTGGTGGGCGTTCACAGGTGAACCGGTGGGCGTTCGCGGGCTGACCCGGCCGGCATTCACCGGCCGAGCGGACCCGGACCTGGCGATCACCGAGCGGTGGCTCTGCCGGCCGTCCGGCGGTCGGTGGGCGGCCGGCCGCGTGCAGTTCGCCCCGGCGTCACTTCGCCGGTGCCCTGCGGGTCGCCCCGGCGGGCGCTCCGCAGGTCAGCGGGCGGTCACCCCGTCGGCTACTCCGGCGGTCGCCCCGCCGGACACCGGGGGTCGCCCTGCCGGTCACTCCGGGGGTCGCTTCGGGGTCGGTGGGCGTGACGAGGGTGATCGGGACGTCCTGCGCGTCGATGACCCGATGGGTCACCCCGGCTGCTGCCTTGGCGCTCGCCCCGGCGGTCACTCCGCCGGTCGTCGGGCGGTCACCCGCCAGCCACCCCGCCGGTCGCCTGACGGTGGCCCCGTCGGTTGCCCCCTCGGCCACCCCGCCGGTTGCCCCGTCGGTCGCCGGGCGGTCGTCTGCCGGTCTCGCCCCGCCGTCCGCCCCCGTGCTCACCCGCCGGTTGCGCCGTCGGTCGTCGGGCGGTCGTCTGCCGGTCTCGCCCCGCCGTCCGCTCCCGTGCTCACCCGCCGGTTGCGCCGTCGGTCGTCGGGCGGTCGTCTGCCGGTCTCGCCCCGCCGTCCGCTCCCGTGCTCACCTGCCGGTTGTCCCGTGGGTCGTCGGGCGGTCGTCTGCCGGTCTCGCCCCGCCGTCCGCTCCCGTGCTCACCCGCCGGTTGCCCCGCCGTCCGCCCCCGTGCTCACCCGCCAGTTGCCCCGCCGGCCCCCGCCACTCACCCCCCACTCCGGTCCAGCCTCCGCAGGATCTCGCGTTCGCCGGTGGTCAGCGGTGCGGAGGTCGCTGAGGGGAGTGGGGGGCCGCTCAGTGTTGCCAGGATTGTTCCGGGGCGCAGCAGTCGTTCCGGGCCGCTCGTCATGCTGGTGACGTCCCAGACGGCCGATGCCGTGCGGTAGGAACCGGTCGCCGTGCGGATCACCCGGCGCGTGTACTTCGTGACCAGCCGGTCGGCGACGGTCGGGGCGCCGCCGCGCGTCCCGGGGAACCAGACGTCCTGGCTGACCGCCATGGTCCAGGCCGCGTTGACCGACCCGGCCGCCCCGCGCTGCACCCGTCGGGCCAGCCCGGGCGCGGTGGGACCGGTGCGGGCCAGTTCCCGGCTCAGCACGGCGGCCCCGAGCGCCGCCACCGCCATGCCCTGTCCGTAGGCCGGGTTGAAGGTGGCCAGCGCGTCGCCGAGGACCACGAACCGCTCGGGCCACACCCGGGACTTCTCCAGATAGCGCCGGTGGTTGCTGGTGCTGCGGCTGACGTGGATGTCGGTGAGCGGCTCGGCGCCGGAGATCAGCCGGCCCACGATGGGGTCGGGCAGGTCGAGCGTGTACCGCAGGAAGCCCTCGGGGTCCGACGGGGGTTCGCCGCCGCCGCGGGTCCCGGCGAGGCTCACCATCCAGCGGTCGCCCTCGATCGGCAGCACCATGCCGCTGCGGCCCGGCCGGGACAGATACGGGTTGGCCTGCACGATGGTCAGCGGAAAGCTTTCGGCGCCCTCAGGCGTGCGGTAGATCCGGGTGGCGTTGACCAGACCGGCGTCCACGGTCTTCTCACGGATGCCCGATATCCCGAGCGAATCAAGCCACTTGACGACCCGTGAGCCGCGCCCGCTCGCGTCGATCACGAAGTCCGCCGTCAACTCCTCCTCGCCGTCGGCCGTCGAGAGCCGTACGCCCTCCACCCGGTCCGCATCGCCCAGGAGTTCGAGCACCTGACCCTTGCGGATCCGCACGTCCGTGTGCGCCAGCACCGCGACCCGGACCGCCCAGTCCAGCAGCGCCCGGCTGCACGTCAGCATCTGCGGCCCCTCGTGGCGCCAGCGGCGGAACCAGCCCTCGGGCGTCAGGGCCACCATGCCGGAACTGATCGAGATCTCCCGGGCACCCGCCGCGAGCAGGTGCTTGCGCATGCTCACCCCCGGCACCAGGTCCTCCATCGCGGCCAGCCCACCGGCCATCAGGAGATGGGCGTGGCGCCCCTGCGGCAGCCCCTTGCGGTGCTCCGGCCCGTCGGGCAGCTCGTCGCGCTCCACCACGACGACCTCGTCCACGACGGTGGACAGGGCCGCCGCGGCCAGCAGGCCGGCCAGACCGGCACCGATGACGACAGCTCTACGCGACATGGGGCTCCTCGAACTCGGCCATGAAGGCCCTCGGCCATGAAGGCACCGGGCGGAAGGGCAGGTATTCAGCCATGGAAGGCTTTCACCGTACCTTCACGCGCCGTGTCCGAGGCAGGGGTTCGGCCCAGAGCCTGTGCCAATTCGACCAGGCCACCGGCACCGGAGACCTCCGTCGCGTGCAGCCGGTAGGTGCTCGGCGTCTCCTGAGGTTCCTCCCGGGCGGCGGCCCGGCGCGCGGCCTCGGCCAGCATCGTGGCCTCCGCCGCGACCCGCGCCTCGTGCGCGCCGCGGCCCTCCCGCAGCGCGGCCGCCCGCGCCCGCTCCCGCACCGTGTCGTCGAAATAGGGGGCCAGCGCGAGCAGCGCGTCGTGGATGGC
This sequence comes from Streptomyces sp. NPDC041784, assembly GCF_055591025.1. Lineage (NCBI taxonomy): Bacteria > Bacillati > Actinomycetota > Actinomycetes > Kitasatosporales > Streptomycetaceae > Streptomyces > Streptomyces sp. NPDC041784. The sequence goes on along the minus strand of NZ_JBVJAB010000001.1, from coordinate 32,025 downwards.
GACCTCGCGCCAGTGCAGCCGCTCCTCCGGCAACTGCCACCAGGACACGGGCGGCTTGGGGGCCGTCGACACGAACCCCACCCGGGACCACAGCGGCCCCAGCCGCCGGTGGTCGCGCAGCCCGCGCCAGTGCGCCCCGGCGGCCGGCAGCAGCCGGGGCAGCACGAACCCGGCGGAGCAGATCAGCGCGGCCAGCGAGGCCATCGGCGGGGCCACGGTGGTGGAGAGGAAGTCCAGGTCGTGGCCGGACCAACGGGCCGCGATCGCCGTGTACTTGGCCAGCTGGAAGCCCACGACGTCCAGCAGCGCGCCGACGAGGATCAGCCGCAGCCCGGTCCGCAGCAGCCCGGTGACCTCGTGCCCCCACTTCACGCACACGACGGACATGGCCACCATCACGGCCGTGTGCCCGAGCAGATAGAGCAGGATCATCTCCCGCATGTACGGCGTGTTCGCGTAGTACGTGTCGAGGTCGGTGAGCCGCTCGGTGCGCGCGTCGGCGAACACGAACAGCAGCACGACGGCCACCACCAGCGGCCCGTAGACGGCGATGGAGCGCAGCACCAGCCGCCGCACCAGCTCGGGCGGCCCGCCCCGCCAGTTGATCAGCAGGATCAGCAGTGAGCAGGAGTACGCGGTGAGCATGCCGTACGTCAGCGGCGCGCCGAAGTTCGGTACGCCGGTGAGGGAGTTGACGGCCGACAGGGTCATCGGCGCCGAACAGACGAACACGACCGCGCCGAGCAGGATCGCCACGCAGGTCGACACGGTCAGCGGATTGCGGACGGCCGCGCGCGGGCGGCGGAACAGTACGACGGAGGAGAGGGCGAGGACGGCGGCCGCCAGGTAGACGACGACACTCATGCGCGGGAACTCCGTTCGGCCGGTGCGGTTCTGGCGCCGGGCGCGGTGGCGCGGACCGGCGGGCCGGCGGCCAGCGCGTCGGCGATCCGCTCCAGCGCGGCCGGTTCGGGCGCCCGCTCGAGGAACCAGTCGGACTCACCGGAGTACCGGGCGCGCGCCGGGCCGGCGTCCCGCCGGGCGGCCGCCGCGATGACCGCCGCCCACGCCGTGGCCGCGGCCCGCTGCGGATCGCCCGTCAGCCGCAGCGCGGCCCGGAGGGTCTCGTCGTACAGCTCCCGGTCGGCGTAGGCGTCCAGATGGCTCAGCGCGTTGTGGATGCTCGTGCGGCGCCACACCAGACGGGTGACGGGGGAGGCCCAGCGCGGCCGGGGCAGGCGCAGGGCTCGGCGGGCGAGGACGTCGTCCAGTTCGCGCTCCAGGGGTTCGAGACGGACGTAGGTGCGCCAGGCCCGCCACCACTCCGTCAGCCGGGGGCCGGCGAGCGGGATCAGGACGCCGGTGACGGTCAGCAGCGCGCCCGCACCGGCCGCGGCCGGTGAGACGTACGCGCTGAGCGCGGACCAGTCGTGGCCGCTCCAGTGGGCGACCACCGCGGCGAGCTTGCCCGCGCTGAACCCGATCCCGCACAGGGTGCCCAGGCCCAGCGTCGTCAGCCCCGCCCGCAGCCAGCCGCGCACCCGGCCCGCCCAGCGCAGCGCCGCCACCGTGGTGGAGCCGACGGCGGTGAGGTGCGCGAGCAGATAGAGCAGGATCATCTCCCGGATGTACGGGGTGCTCGCATAGTAGGTGTCCAGGTCGGTGCGGCGCTCCACCGGGGCGTCGCCCAGGGCGAACGTCACCGCGATACCGACGACGACGCACGCGTACGCCACCATCCAGCGCCGCGCGGACCGGCACACCCGCTCACCGCCCCGCCAGCGCACGATCAGCACCTGGGAGGCCGCGCTGTACGCGGTGATCGCGACGTACGTCAGCGGCGCGGCCAGGTTCGGGACCCCGCTGAGGGCGTTGACGGCGCCGACGGTGGGCGGGGCGCCGAGGAAGAAGCAGAGGCCGGCCAGGCCCAGCACCGCGCAGATGCTGCGCAGATAGGGGTCGTGGCGGTGGCGCAGCAGCTCCGGCGCCCGGACCGTCAGGCCGAGCCACAGGACGCCGGCGCTGACGTAGTTGGTCACTCCGGTCACCTGCGCGTGCCCCGGTAGTTGAGCGCGGCGCCGATCCGGCCGGCGAGGTCCTGGGCGTCGTCGCCGTGCACCGCGTACACGGACTCCGGCGGGGCCTCCAGCCAGGTGCGCAGCCGGCGGCCCATCAGGATGCCGAAGCGGTCGGCCTCCTGCTCGTCGGCCAGGGTGAAGTCGGAGCGGGCGGCCGCGTGCAGCCCGGTTCCCGGAGTGTCCGCCCGCCGCTGGTGCATGTGCCACACCTCGTGGCAGAAGATCACGATCTGGTGCCAGACGGCGGCCCGCTTGTCCACGATGACGTCGTCGTGGGTCTCGCGCTCCAGCCACAGCCCGCTGGCGGTGTGCGGCGGGAACACCTCCCGGTGCACCACGATCCGCCGCCCTCGCCACCGCTCGGCCGCCTCGACGACCGCCTCGAACAGGACCTCGGGATCCGCGGGGACGGGCACCCGGACGGCGTCGACGAGCGCGTCGGCGAGGCGACGCATCTCCCTGTTCGTACGCACGGTTCTCCCCGTGGCTGAGCGGTGTTCGATCCTGTGCAATATGCCAAGACCAGCACGGATTCAGCTACCTCCGCCCGGACGGGCCGGGACGGCGACAGGGGAGGAAAGGGGTGCAACGGATGAAGCGGCGGCAAGCGCCGGCCCGAGGTGGCCGAAAACACCGCCCGTCGTACGCTCAGAGGTCGTCGTCGCCCGCGGAGTTCCGCTCCGTGACCATCTCCGCCCACTCGGCCAGCGCCTGGAGCTTGCGCGGGGACATGTGGGGCGCGCGCCGGGCCAGCCGGTAGAAGCCGGGGGTGCGCAGCGGCGCCAACGGGTCGGCCTTCGCCTCCAGTTCACGCAGAACGGGCTGGAGGGCCGCGTGCAGGGCCTCGGCGTCGTCGGCGGTGAAGAACCCGGCGGGCAGGTCGAAATGGCGGCGGATCCGGTCCGCGTGCTCCAGGCTGGGCAGCCCGCTGGTGCGCCACTCGCTCAGCCACTGCCGGCTGGTGCCCGCGATCCGGGCCAGTTCGTCCAGCGAGTACCGCTTGCCGTCGGGCCGGCGCCGGGTCGCGCGTACGAAATCCAGCCTTTGTCTCACGCGTTCGCCGAGGCCGGTCTCCGGCCCGCTCCCGCCCGCCAGCAGCGCGGCGACGGTCTCGGCCGGAATGCCGGTGCGGTACGACAGGTCGTCCACGTCGAGGGTCTCGGCCAGCCGGCCCGGGCGTTCGGTCAGTTCCTCGAGGCGTGTCCGTGCCTCGGCAAGGGAAACGTGGGCGTCGCTCACCGAGTTCTCCCTGTTCTCCCGTGGTTCCCCCGCCGGTGCGCCTGGTCGGGGCGCGCGGCTGTTCGGGCTGACCGGAGGCTACCGGGTCGGGTCCGCCCCCGACCAGTGACGGCAGCAATAGCTGCGTAATTCCGCAGCATTGGTTGACAGTTGAGGGTGTCGGAGGCAATGATCGTCGTACGGCGACGGAGTGATCCGGTTGCCGAACGGCCCGGTGTCACGGGGCGCCGCCATGGGGGAGTGGCGTACGGGACACCGGGCCGTACCTGTGCCTGGCACCCTTTGCGGGGCCGTCAGTTGACGACGAGCACGCCGTCGTCCGGAGCAGGGGCCACCCGCGCCCGCACCGCCCGGACGTCCTCACCGCGCCGCAACTCCCGGGACACCGCCCCGATCTCCCGCAGCAGGTCCGTGGTGTCCGGATCGGTGCCGCCGTCGCCGCCCTGCGCCTGGCCGCCGCGGGCGTCCGCGGCGGCCAGGATGGTCACCGCGGCGGCCAGCGCCTTCGCCCGCTCCGCCGGGAAGCCGAGCCCGACGGCCGCCTCGTACGACCGCCGCCGCAGGTCCTCGTCGATGAACCGGGCCAGCGACAGCAGCGTGTCCCGGATGAACGTCTCCCGCCGGATCAGCCGCAGTTCGGTGCTGGCACGCAGCACGAACGGCACGCCCCGGCCGCTGACCGACCGCATCAGCAGGTACAGCGGCCGCAGTTCGTGCAGCGCCAGCCGGACCCGGCAGCGGTCGTGCAGATACTGGCCGGCGTGCGGCAGGATGAAGCCCACCGCCACCAGGATCGCCGCCAGACAGGCGATGGGCGGCGCGACGGCCGTGCTCAGCCAGTCGAGGTCGCGGTCGTTCCAACGCGCCACCAGCGCCGTGAGTTTGGCCGCGTCGAAGACCAACTGGAGCGCGTAGCCCACGCCGAGGAACTTCAGGCCCCAGCGCAGCCAGGCGTCGAGTCCGTCGGTGCGGATCCAGTTCCAGATCAGATAGTTGGTGATCAGGCTGGAGTTGGTGTGCGCGAGCAGATAGAGCAGGATCAGCTCGCGCATGTACGGCGTGTTGGCGTAGTACGTGTCGATGTCCCGCAGCCGCTCGACGGGCACGTCCGCGAGGGCGAACAGCACCCACAGCGCCACGATCACACCGGAGTACCCGATGACCACCCAGCGCATCGCGCGCCGGGTGCGGGCCGAGCGGTCGGACAGGCCGTTGCGCCAGGTGATGATCAACAGCAGGCAGGCCCCGCCGAACGCGGTCAGCAGCGAGTACACCCACGGCGCCGAGATGTTCACCACGCCCGTGAGCCGGTTGACCCGGGCGATCGTCGACGGCGCCACGAACACGAACACCGCCAGCGCGAGGAGCAGCAGCCCGCCCACCGCGCGTAGCATCGGGTCCTTCCAGAGCCGGATGATGCTCGGCAGCTTGATCGCCAGGGCGGCGGCCAGGATCCCGGCCGGGATCCACCAGAACGACGGGTAGAACTCGTTGACGAAGCCGGCGGGGCTCAGCGCCAGACGCGACATCACCGCGCCCCGCCCTCGCGCCCCCGGTACCCCAGGGACCGCTGCACGGGAGCCAGCGGCTCGTCGGCGCCGGCGCCCGGCCGGCCGGTCAGCAGCGGCCGGAAGGCGGCCGCCAGCCGGTGCCCGAACTCGTCGGCCTCCGCCTCGTCCCGCTCCCGGGAGCCGTCCCGGGCGGCCACCGCCAGCGCGACCTCCCGCCATCCCGGCCGGCCGGCCAGCGCGTCGGCGGCCGCCGTGCCCACGGTGTGGTGGTGGCCGTGTCCGGCGTGCAGATGCCACAACTCGTGCCCGAGGATGACCAGTTGCTGCACGGCCTCGGCCCGCTCCTCCACGATGACCAGGTCGAAGTCGTGGAACTCCACCCACAGCCCGGTGACCTCGATCTCGTCCGGGAACCGCTCGAAACGCAGCTCCACCGGGCGCCCGCCGCGCCGCGCGCTCATCTCCTGGCACAGTGCGGCGCACAACTCGCGTACGTCGGTGGGTGGTTGGGGCCGTCCGTGCAGCGCGGCGGTCAGCTCCGAGGCGAGGTCGCGCATGCCGGAGACCGCACGAGGGCGGAGCAGTGCCGAGGCGACCCGGGCCGCCGTCCTCCGCGCGCCCGCGATGTCCATCGCGCCCCCTCACTTCCCCGCACTACAGCAGGCTGCCGTTCGAGACTACGCGGGCGGACGTGTCCGCGTCACGCGAAGCCCGCAGACCGGCGGGGAGGAGAGGCGCGTAGAAAGCGCTGTCATAAGTCCTGTCGAAACCATTGACGCACGGGCGCGCGGATCTTACGGTCCCGTTCGAAGTTACGGGCACGATTCGGAATGTCGAACGACAGGGGCAAGGTCATGCGACAACCTGGCCTGAATCGCAGGCAACTTCTGACCGCCCCCGGCGGCCTGACCATCGCCGGCAGCTTCGGCTTCGCGGCCCTCGGCACCGGCGCCGACGCACTCGCCACCGGCGACCGCACCCGCGTGCGCTACTGGAACCTCTTCCAGGGCGGCGACGGCGCCAACCAGGTCGCGATGGTGGACGCCTTCCGCGCGGAGCACGGACATCGCCGTCGAGGACGCCACCCTGGCCTGGGGCAACCCCTACTACACGAAGATCGCCATGGCCGCGGCCGGAACAACTTCCTGTGGCCCTACATGGTGACCGACAACCCCGACCTGATGACCCTGCCGAACGGCATCGCCACCGTGCAGAACTCCTTCGGCATCGTCTGGCCCCAGCTCATGGCGGGCGGCCTCCTCGCGGGCCTGCCGCTGATCGTCGTGTTCGTCTTCTTCCAGAGCCAGATCGTGCGGGGCGTCGCCCACACCGGTCCGGCCGGCCAGTGAGGAGCCCGACCGTGCGACACAGACTCACCGTGGCCCTGTTCACCGCGGCGGCCGCCGCCCTGACCCCCACCGCCGCGGGTGCCGGTGCGACCTACCCCGACCCCCAGCCGATCACCGGTCAGCGGATCATCCACGACCCGACGGTGATCCGCCTCGCGTCCGGCCGCTACGTGGCCTACTCCACCGGCGGGATCATCGGCGCCCGCACGTCGAAGGACCGCACCCACTGGGACGACGCGGGCAACGCCTTCGCGACACCGCCGACCTGGTGGTACGAGTACAACGACACCGGCGACCCCTGGGCCCCCGACCTCTCCTACCGGGCGGGCCGCTACTGGCTCTATTACGCCGTCTCCTCCTGGGGCACCAACCACTCCGCGATCGGCGTGGCCACCTCCCCGACCGGCCTCCCCGGCACCTGGACCGACCACGGGAAGGCCTTCACCTCCGAACGCACGGACACCTGGAACGCCATCGACCCGGCGATCGTCCGGGCGGACGGCAGGCTGTGGATGTCCTTCGGCTCGCACTGGACGGGCATCCGGATGGTCGAGCTGGACCCGAGGACGGGCAAGGCGGTCGAGGGCGCCCAGGTCCACCACCTGGCGACCCGCCCGGACGCCCCGTACGCCGTGGAGGGCCCGTACATCGTCAAGCACGGCCGCCACTACTACCTCTTCGCCGGCTATGACCAGTGCTGCGCGGGCGCGAACTCCACCTACAAGGTCAGGGTGGGCCGCTCCACGTCCGTGACCGGCCCGTACGTGGACAGCAGCGGGAAGCCCCTGCTGGAGGGCGGCGGTGACCTGCTCCTGGCAGGACACGGCCGGTACGTGGGCACAGGCGGAGAGTCGGTCTTCAAGGACAGGGGCCGCGACGTCCTGGCGTACCACTACTACGACGCAGAGGACGGCGGCACGCCAAAGCTGGGGCTGAACAGGCTCGGCTGGTCGAGAGACGGCCGGCCAAAGGTCCTTTAGGGGCACGGGGCCGTGTCCGTTTGCGGCTCCGCCGCGTGGGCGCGACCAGCCACGAACCACCCGCAGACAAAACAGAACCGAAAGGCCAAGATGAGCACCGCACGCTTCAGCCTCGACCCCGCCTTCACCATCGGCGAAGTCAACCCCCGCCTCTTCGGCAGCTTCGTCGAGCACCTCGGCCGCTGCGTCTACACCGGCATCCACGAGCCCGGCCACCCCACCGCCGACGCCGACGGCCTTCGGACGGACGTCCTCGACCTCGTCCGCGAACTCGGCGTCACCACGATCCGCTACCCCGGCGGCAACTTCGTCTCCGGCTACAAGTGGGAGGACTCGGTCGGCCCGAAGGACGACCGCCCCCGCCGCCTCGACCTCGCCTGGCGCTCGACCGAGACGAACCGCTTCGGCCTGTCCGAGTACATCGCGTTCCTCAGGAAGCTCGGCCCGCAGGCCGAACCGATGATGGCCGTCAACCTCGGCACCCGCGGTGTCGCCGAGGCCCTCGAACTCCAGGAGTACGCCAACCACCCCTCCGGCACGGCCCTCTCCGACCTCCGGGTCGCCCACGGCGACAAGGAACCCTTCGGCATCAGGCTCTGGTGCCTGGGCAACGAGATGGACGGCCCCTGGCAGACCGGCCACAAGACGGCCGAGGAGTACGGCCGCGTCGCCGCCGAGACGGCCCGCGCGATGCGCCAGATCGACCCGTCCGTCGAACTCGTCGCCTGCGGCAGCTCCAGCCAGTCCATGCCGACCTTCGCGGAGTGGGAGGCGAAGGTCCTCGCCGAGACCTACGACCTCGTCGACCACATCTCCCTGCACGCCTACTACGAGCCGCACGACGGCGACCTCGACTCCTTCCTCGCCTCGGCCGTCGACATGGAGTCCTTCATCGAGAACGTGGTCGCCACCTGCGACCACGTGGGCGCGAAACTCAAGTCGAAGAAGAAGATCAACCTCTCCTTCGACGAGTGGAACGTCTGGTACCTCTCCCGCTGGGAGGAGCACGCCCGCACCGCCGACCCCCGCGACTGGCCGGAGGCCCCCCGCCTCCTGGAGGACAACTACAGCGTCCTGGACGCCGTGGTCTTCGGCTCGCTCCTCATCGCCCTGCTCCGGCACGCCGACCGCGTCACGGTCGCCTGTCTCGCCCAGCTGGTCAACGTCATCGCGCCGATCATGACCGAGCCGGGCGGCCCGGCCTGGCGGCAGACGACGTTCTTCCCCTTCGCCCAGGCGTCGCGCTACGGCCGGGGCGAGGTGCTCGACGTCCGGGTGGACTCACCGACGTACGACACGGAGAAGTACGGCGAGACGGACCTGCTGCACGCCACGGCCGTGCGCGCCGAGGACGGCTCGGTGACGGTCTTCGCGGTCAACCGCGGCCGGACGGCGGCGCTGCCCCTGGAGGTGGCCCTGAGCGGCCTGAACCTCACGTCGGTGGTCGAGCACAGCGCGCTGGCCGACGCCGACCCGGACGCCCGCAACACGCTCACCGAGCCCGAGCGGGTCGCCCCGCACCCGGTGGCGGGCACCACCCTGACCGGCGGACGGCTGAGCGCGACCCTGGAACCCCTCTCCTGGAACGTGATCCGGCTGGCCTGACCCACAATGGGCGCATGAGGATCTCGGCACGGGCGGACTACGCGGTACGGGCGGTACTGGAGCTCGCCGTACGGCAAGGCGGCGACGACCCCGTCAAGGCGGAGACGATCGCCGCCGCGCAGGACATCCCGCACAAGTTCCTGGAGGGGATCCTCGGCGACCTCCGCCGCGCCGGTGTCGTCGACAGCAGGCGCGGCGGAGGCGGCGGCTACCGCCTCGCCCGCGACGCCGCCGCGATCACCGTCGCGGACGTGATCCGGGCGGTGGACGGCCCGATCGTCTCCGTACGCGGCGAACGCCCCACCGGGCTGACGTACACCGGCACCGCGCAGCCCCTGCTGCCGCTGTGGATCGCGCTGCGGGCGAACGTGCGGCGGATCCTGGAGGGCGTCACGATCGCCGACATCGCGGCGGACGCGCTGCCGGACCAGGTGAAGGCGCTGGCGGCGGAACCGGCGGCCTGGGAGAACCCGTGACGGCCGGCCGGCCGTCACGCCCGCCGGACGGACTGCCGCCCGCCTGTGAGCCGTTCTCATCGCTCCCTCAGCCGGGTCTCAGTTCGAGCGCCTAGGACCTGTCCGGCCGATCATGCCGCAGACGCGGGGTGTGGCACGCCCATCTGCGGCGTTGTCGTCGGTTGCCGACGCTCCGCGTCGACGCCCTCCTCCGCCTTGCAGCTGCACGCACCACACCCCGCTCACCGGCACTACCCAGGCACCGTCGCTTTCCTGCGACTTGATCGGCCGGACAGGTCCTAGCCTCGCCTCCCGTTCAACCCCACCTGACCGGTGGGAAAGACGGGAATCGGGAGTCCTGATGCGCACGCTCGTACTGCTCGCCCTCGCGGGTCTGGGGGCCCAGCTCGTGGACGGCAGCCTCGGCATGGCCTACGGGGTGACCTCGACCACGCTGCTGCTGGCGCTGGGCACCGACCCGGCCGCCGCGTCGGCCACGGTCCACCTCGCGGAGATCGGTACGACGCTGATGTCCGGCGCCTCGCACTGGCGCTTCGGGAACGTCGACTGGAAGGTCGTCGCACGGATCGGCGTGCCGGGGGCCGTCGGCTCCTTCCTCGGCGCCACGGTCCTCTCCCGGCTCTCGACCGAGGTCGCGGCGCCGCTGATGTCCCTGATCCTGCTGGGGCTCGGCCTGTACGTGATGTCCCGGTTCACCTTCCGGGGCCTGCCGAAGGACCGGCTGGGGCAGCCGCTGCGCCGCCGTTTCCTCACCCCGCTCGGCCTGGTGGCCGGCTTCCTCGACGCCACCGGCGGGGGCGGCTGGGGGCCGGTCGGCACTCCGGCGCTGCTGGCGAGCGGGCGGATGGAGCCCCGCAAGGTGATCGGCTCGATCGACACGAGCGAGTTCCTGGTGGCGGTGGCGGCGAGCCTCGGCTTCCTCGTCTCGCTCGGCTCCCAGGGCCTGGAGTGGACCTGGGTGGCGGCCTTCCTCCTGGGCGGTCTGGTCGCGGCGCCCGTCGCCGCCTGGCTGGTCCGCCTCCTCCCGCCGCGCGTGCTCGGCTCGGCGGTCGGCGGGGTCATCATCGTCACGAACGTCCGCACGCTCCTGAACAGTGACTGGATCGCGGCCCCGGCCGCCGTGAGCACGGCCGTCTACGTCGCCCTGTACGCGATCTGGGCCGCCGCCCTCACGTACGCGATCCGTGCGCATCTGCGGGAGCGGGACGCCGTGGCCGAATCCACCGAGGAGCGCCGGCCGGTCGCGGCCTGATTCCCAAACAGATCTTCTATTTCCGGGCCGGCGGAAATCCCGGGCGTGGCGAATTCATCACATGACACGATCCTCGGGCCGGAACGACAGCGCGAACACGGCGCGGTTCCGGCCGCACAAAAGGGGAGGGTCAGAAAATGGGCAGGTCTCTTTTCCGCGGATCTTTTTCCCGCGGATCTTTGTCCCGGGGGTCCGTATTCCGCAGGGTGCGGCTCTGGGCGGCCGGAGGGCTGATGGCGGCCGGCGCCGTCGGGCTCGCGGCGGCGCCGGCGAGCGCGTGGACCGGGGGGAACGTCTGGGTCAACTTCGGCAGCTGGAACTGCCCGGCGGGCGGTTCGGTCGTGGGCGTGTACTGGGCGGTGGACGCGTACTCCAGCGGCCCGGCGACCGGTGACTGGGGCGACAACGTCATCTACCCGCGGGTGCGGGTGGGCAGCGGCGCCCACAACACCCTCAGCTACCAGGTCATGTGCAAGAAGTGGGGCTGGTACACCTACCGCGGCGCGGTGAGCGCGCGGACCCTGACGCCCTACAAGTCGGGGCTGAGCTACACCTACTAGGCCCCGGCGGGGCCTGTACGGGCCGGCCGCCGCGCCCCGCGCTCGTGATGCGGGACGCGGCGGCCTCTCGCCGCCCGAGGAGTCAGGTCGTCAGGCGGAGTTGACGCCGACGGTCAGGATGGCCTTGTAGCCGTCGGAGACGCCGGCGCCGAGCGCGGTCAGGGTGAGCAGCCCGGAGGAGGCGCCGCCGTCGTCGGATATGGAGTCCGCGGAGAGCAGGGTCTCCTTGGTGGTGTTCTCCGCGTACGGCGAGGTGGCCTGGATCTCCGCGTTGATGTCCGGGTCGAAGAACAGCCGGCCGGTGTGGATGATGTCGCCGCCGGTGTACGAGTCGTCGGTGAGCGTGACGTCCGTGTGGACCCGCATGTGGACGTGGACGGCCCGGGAGACGTAGTGGCCGGGCCAGATCGAGGTGATGCTGCACTCGCCGTTGGTGTCGGTCGTCTGGCCGCCGCGCAGGAAGGTGCCGTTGTCCTCCTCCTGGTGGCCGTTGCCGCCGACGAAGCCGGAGTACTCGCCGAGCGCGTCGCAGTGCCAGATCTCCACCAGCGCGTCGGCGAGCGGCGCGCAGTCGTTCGCCTGGTCGACGACCGTGAAGGTGTACCGGACCTCGAATCCCTCCTTGTCCTCCCTGATGTCCTCCCGGACCAGGGCGCCTTCGAGCGAGTAGGGGCCCTCGGTGACCTCCGCGTTCAGCGTGCAGATGCCGGCCGTCGTCGAGGCCGACGCCGAGGCCTCCGTCGAGGCGTCCGCCGCCGTCGACGCGGAGTCGCCGGTGTCGGTGTCGGTGTCGGTGCCGGTGTCGGCCGACGCGGGCGGGCGATGGCCAGACCGCCGGCCGCGGCGACCGCGCCGCCGCCGATCAGGACCCGGCGCCTTTTCATGGTGTTGCTCTGCCGGTGCCGGCCGGGCAGCGCGCCTTTGTCGCCCTTGTCGTGGTGGTCGAAGATCTCGTGGTGCTCTGTGTTTCCCGTCATGTGCAGCAAATTAGGAGCGAATCTGAGGAAATCCTTGATGCGGGGCTGTGCGGGTGCTGGGGATTGAACGGATTGAACCGTCAACACCCCCTGTTTTCAACAAAGTTCGGGCATCCGCCGGGGGTTGTGAATGGGCCGGGGTGAATGGCCGGAGTTCTACCTGTCCCGGCCATGGGGCGCTCCCTACGATGCGTTCGCCACGGTTCTTCACAGCAACTTCACAGGTTGGAGAGACCCCCCATGGCAAGTGGCCTGCTCCTCGGCGGCGCCGTCGCCGCTCTCGTCACCGCCGCGGTACCCGCGCACAACCCGTCGGGCATCGTCGACCCGCCCCCGGACAAGATCGTCATCGATGTCGCCACGGTGAACGGCTCCGGCTGTCGCCCCGGCACGGCGGCCATCGCCGTCTCCGAGGACAACACCGCCTTCACGGTGACCTACAGCGAATACCTCGCCCAGGTCGGCGGCAACTCCGACCCCACGGCGTTCCGCAAGAACTGCCAGCTCAGTCTGATCGTCCACGTCCCGCAGGGCTTCACGTACGCCATCGCCCAGGCGGACTACCGGGGCTTCGCCTCGCTCCAGGCCGGCGCGAGCGCCGTGCAGCGCGCGTCGTACTACTTCCAGGGCTCGTCGCAGACGGTGTTCAAGAACCACACCTTCAACGGCGCCTACAACGACAACTGGCAGGCGACCGACATCACCGACTGGGCCAATCTCGTCTACGCGCCCTGCGGTGTTCAGCGCAACTTCAACATCAACACCGAGATGCGCGTCAACGCGGGCACGTCCTCGCCGAGCAAGGTCAGCTTCATGACGATGGACTCGACCGACGGTGACATCAGCACCGTGTACCACATGGCCTGGAAGGAGTGCCCGGCCAAGTGAGGCGGCGGGCCGCCTGCCGCCTGCCGTCCGGCGGGGTGGCGGGCGGCCCGTACGTTCAGTGCGCCGCGTGCGTGATGAAGTCGGCCCAGGCGGTGGGGGAGAGGATGAGCTGAGGGCCTGACCTGTGCTTGGAGTCGCGGACGTGGATACGGTCGGGGCGGGTGGCGACCTCGATGCAGTTGTCGCCGGAGCCACTGCTGTAGCTGGACTTGTGCCAGTCGAGTGCGACCTCCACGCAGTCTCCGTCGCCGCCGCTGCTGTAGCTGCTCTTGAACCATGCCAGTTCGGACGCGTTCATAAGTCTCCTCGCATCTGCCGCAACAGGCCCATGGATTCGGCTGGTCGGAGAGCCTGCGCAAGCATCCTGGCATAGCGCATGTGCAGGATGCTGACCTCTTTCGGGTCGGAGACCAGCAGGCCACCCCGCTGCCCCTCGCAGTATGCGAACCACTTGTGCTTCGGTGTTTCCAGCAGTTGGATCGGGCCGTCGAGCCCGGCGTGCGAGTCGCGGATCGTCGGCATGATCAGGATGTCGATGTTCCGCAGTTCACCGATCTCCAGCAGCTGATCGATGCCCCCGCGAGTGATCTCGGCTCCTCCCGTCAGCCGCCGTAGCACGTGCTCTTCGAGAATGAAGCCGAAGTTGGTGTTCGGCCGCTCCCTCAACAGCCGCTGACGCTTCGCTCGTGCGACCCAGTTGGCCTCGATCTGCGCGTCGTCCAGGGGCGGCAACTGCTCGGTGAACAGGTGCCGGGCGTACGCCTCGGTCTGCAAGAGTCCGTGGATCATCCGGGACTCGTACACATAGAGCGTGATCGCCGTCTGCTCCAGCCGAGCCCACCGCTGGAACCAGTCCGCCAGTCCCGCCTGCCGTTCCACGAACCCCGAGGCCCTCCTCAACGCCCCGGTGTTGCCCAGTACCAGTTCCGCCGCCTCCACGAACTCCTCGTCCGGCATGCGTCTGCCCAACTCCACGGAGGCCACGGTGTGTTTGGAGAAGCCCACCACGTCACCGAGTTGCTCCCTGCTCAGCCCGTGATGCTCCCGCAGCCCCTGGACCACCGCCCCGAACGTCCGCAGACTGTCCGACGACTCCGGCTCACCGCTGTCGACCGCCATGGTCACCTCCCGCGCCCATGGTCACGGAATGTCACCGAAGATGTCCAGTACGTCACCGCGTACGCTCGCGCAGCGTACGCGCGGAACACCTGGTGAATCCCCGTGGGCGCCCTCCACATTGGCCTCATGACCGCACGCCCCACCCCCCAACCTCTCGTCACCGTACGTGTGTTCGCCCAGCGCCTCAGCGCCACCCCGCGCGGTGCCCGCCTCGCCCGGCGGCTCGCGCTGGCCCAGCTCCATGACTGGGGCATCCCGCACGGTACGGACGTCGCCGACACGGTCGCCGCGATCGTCGCCGAGCTGGCGGCGAACGCCGTGACCCACGGCCGTGTACCCGGACGGGACTTCGAGCTGCGGCTCTCCCTCGTCCCGGGCAGTGTCCGCGTCGAGGTGACCGACACCTGCACCGGTCCGCGCCCGCCCGGACCCGGCGCCGTACGGCCGCCGCGCGCCCTGGACGAGAACGGGCGCGGGCTGGTGCTCGTGGACGCGCTCGCCGCCCGCTGGGAGGTGCTGGACCGGCAGCCGCCGCCGGGAAAGACCGTGCGCGCCGAGGTCGACGTACCGAACTGGCTGGCGCTCGTGAAGGCGTCGCCGTTGTGGCCCCTCGGCTGATCCCGGCCCGGGGCACGGGAGAAGATGGGCTGAGCGATCGTGACCGGGGGAGGGCGGGGCGGATGGGGCTGCGCAGCGCGGTGGTGGTCGGCGGGGGCATCGGGGGGCTGGCCGCGGCGATCGGGCTGAACCGGATCGGCTGGGGCGTGACGGTGCTGGAGCGGGCCCCCGCCTTCGCCGACGTGGGCGCCGGCATCTCGATGCACGCCAACGGCATACGGGCGCTGGACGCGCTCGGCGTCGGCGAGGCGATCCGGTCCACCTCGCGACCGCTCTACTCGGGCGGCACCCTCACCGTCGCCGGCCGGCTGCTGTCCCGGATGGACGGCGCGGCCCTGGAACGGCGGCTCGGCACCCCCGTCGTCGGCGTCCTCCGTGCCGACCTGCACCGCGTCCTGCGCGAGGCGCTGCCCGCCGGATGCGTGCGCAACGGGGCGGAGGTGACGGACGTGCACCGTGTGGGGGAGGCGGATCTGGTCGTGGCCGCCGACGGGGTCGACAGCCGGGTCCGCGCCCAGTTGTTCCCGCACCACCCAGGGGCCGTCTACAGCGGTTCGACGGTCCTGCGGGCGATCACCGGGCACCCGCTGCCCGAGCCGCCCGCCGACCTGGAGCTGACCTGGGGCGGGGGCGCCGAGTTCGGGCACATGGTGTTCCGCGACGGGCGGATCGAGTGGCACGCGGTGATCAGCGCGCCGCCGGGTCTGCGCCACCCCGACCCGCTCGCGGCGATGCGCCGCCGCTTCCACGGCTGGCACGACCCGATCCCCGCGCTGCTGGACGCGACCCGGCCCGAGGACGTCCTGCACCACGACATCCACGAACTGGTCACGCCCCTTCCGACGTACGCCGTCGGCCGGGTCGCGCTGCTCGGCGACGCGGCGCACGCGATGACCCCCAACCTCGGGCAGGGCGCGAGCCAGGCACTGGAGGACGCGGCCGTTCTGGCGTCCTGCCTGGCCGCCGAGCCCGCCGTCGAGCCGGCGCTGCGCCGCTACGACGCCGTACGCCGTCCGCGCAGCCAGTCCGTGGCCCGCGCCGCCCGCCAGATGGGCCGGGTCGGGCACCGGCTCACCCAGCCGGTGGCCGTCGCCCTGCGGGACACCGCCCTGCGGCTGGCGCCCTCGGGGGTGGTGCTGCGCGCGGCCCTCCGACACGCCGACTGGACGCCACCCCGGCTCGGGTGACGCCCAGTCGGACACGGGGCCTTCGGATCGGATCAGCTGCTCTCGACGCCAAGGGTCAGCGTCCCGGTGTACCCGGCGGACGGTGAACTCCCGAGGGCGGTCAGGGTCAGCAGGCCGGAGGCGGCGCCGCCCTCGTCGTAGATGGAGTCCTGGGCGAGGGTGGTGCGGGTGACCGTGTTGGCCGAGTACGGGGAGAGTCTCGCGACGGCGGTCATGATCGTCTCGTTGAAGAACAGCTGGCCGGTGTGGATCTCCTGGCCGCCGGTGAAGGAGCCGTCCGAGGTCAGGGTGACGTTCGTGTGGACCTTGACGTGGATGTGGACGCACCGGCCCCGGTACCAGCCGGGGTAGACCGTGGTGATCGAGGCGAGGCCGCTGGAGTTCGTCAGCACACCGCCGCGCATGAACGTTCCGCTGTCCGGCTCGCTGTGGCCGTTGTTGCCGACGAAGCCGGAGTACTCGCCGAGGACGTCGGAGTGCCAGACCTCCACGAGGGCGTTGCTGAGGGGAGCGCAGGTGTCGTCGTCGACGACGGTGAGGGCGAGCTTCAGCGGGAAGCCCGTCTTGCCCTCGGTGATGTCGGTGCGGACGTACTGTCCGTCGAGGTAGTAGGGGCCTTCGGTCATCTCCTTCGTGAGGGTGCAGACGGCCGCGGCGGCGACGGGGGCGGTGTCGGCGGTCTCGGCTGTGGGGGCTTCGGACGTCGCGACGGCGCCCACGGCGAGGGTCGCGGCGGTGGCGCCGGAGGCCACCAGCACGGTGCGGCGTGCGATCTGGCTGCGAGTTTCCGAGGTGTCTGTCATGGGCACGGCACCGTAGAAAGGCGCTCTGTCGGGACCCTGTCAAATTGGTAAAGTGGCCGCCCGTCAAGTCCGTTGCCGGGCAGATCCAGGTGCCGCCGTCCGCCGGTGGGGCGGCCGGCGGCGAAGTCCGGGCCGGAGGCCGCTACTTGGTCGGCCGGAACCTCCAGGCCTGGAATTGGTCGCCGTAGTCGGGGGCCAGGGCGACGCGCGGCGGGTAGATCCGCAGCAGGCTCATGCCCAGGCGCAGCTCGGCGTCCGGGACGCTGATGGCGTAGGTGCCGGGCTCAACGCCGGGGATGAGGTTCCATACGCGGGGCTGGGGCAGCAGGATGGCCAGCTCGTGCATGTCCGGCTCGCCCTCGTAGCTCACCTGTTCACGCGCGTCGGGGACGCCGATGGTGTGGCCGCCGTTGCCGTCGCTCCGCAGCTCCCATGTCTGCATCAGCCCTTTCTCCGGCGGCAGGAGCATCAGTGGCGCTCCGGGTTCGCTCCCCGGGGCGGTGAGGAACTGCTGGTCGGTGAAGATGATCTGGTAGGGGCCGTCGGGCGGTAGGGCTGTCATGTGCACTCCGTGTCTCTGGGGCGTGTCCCTGGGACATGTCTCCTGGGAGGCGCCGGGTGGCGCCGTCCGCGAGCGAACCAGAGTGAACAGCCGGAAACCAGTACGAAACCCTGCATTCGACACGATCGTGTGGCATATGACGGCAAAGGGGCGACCGGGATCGGGCCCCGCTTCTCGAAGAGTTTCGAGTGGCGGCGGCGGCCATTGACGCGCAAAGGGTTCGATTCTACGGTCCCGTCCGACGACGCGACTGTCGTTCGTGATGTCGAACGACGCACCCCGCTGAAGGAGCGTCCGTATGAGCCGCACCTCCCGCAGGGCCACGCTGCTGGCCGTCCCCGCCGCAGTGTTGCTCGCCCTGACCCCCACCACCGCCGCCGCCTACCCCAACCCCGGCACGGTCACCGGATCCACCGTGGTCCACGACCCGACGATGATCCGCACCTCCGCCGGCCGCTACCTGCTGTACGCCACCGGAGGCGGCCTCGCCCACCGCACCTCCACCGACCGGATCGCGTTCAGTGCCGGCGGCGACGCCTTCTCGACCAGGCCGAGCTGGTGGTCGTCGTACGGAACGACCGAGGCGTGGGCGCCGGACATCTCGTACCAGGGCGGCAAGTACCTGATGTACTACGCCGTCTCCACCTTCGGCTCGAACAGATCAGCCATCGGACTGGCCGGTTCGGCGACCGGTCTGCCGGGCTCCTGGACGGACTACGGGACCGTCTACACCTCCACCACCTCCAGCGACTACAACGCCATCGACCCCAACCTCTTCGTCGACGACGACGGCAAGTGGTGGCTGTCGTTCGGCAGTTGGTGGACCGGGCTGAAAATGATCCGGATCAACCCGTCCACCGGCAAGCAGCTCGCCTCCGACACCACCCGCTACACCCTGGCCGCCCGCCCCACCGGGACCAAGGCCGTCGAGGCGCCGTACCTCGTCAAGCGCAACGGCTACTACTACCTCTTCGCCTCGTACGACACCTGCTGCGCCGGCACCGGTTCGACGTACAAGGTCAAGGTCGGCCGCGCCACCGCCGTCACCGGGCCGTATCACGACAAGAACGGCGTGGCGATGACGAACAACGGCGGCACACCGGTGCTGGAGTCGCACGGCCGCTCCATCGGCCCCGGCGGCCAGTCGATCATGAAGGACACCGACGGCGACCTGATCGTCTACCACTACTACGACGGCAACGACAACGGCACCCCCAAGCTCGGCATCAACCTCCTGGACTGGAGCAGCGGCTGGCCGGTGGCGTACTGACCACGTTCCGAGTCGGCTTGCAGGGCGGGAGAGGCTGTAGGAGCGTGGTGAGGGGAGGGAGTGGGGGTCATCGAGCCGGCTCGTGCACAGAACTACTCGTCCGCCCATGAGCAGGTGGTCCCATGTTCACACGCAAGTCCCGCAGCTCCCGCACGCTCACGATCACGATTCCGCTCGTCACCGCCGCGCTGGTGGGAGGCCTGGTGACGGCAGGGCCGGCGTCGGCGGTCGATACGGGCCCGGTGACTTACAAGGGCACCGTGACCTGCGAAAAGGCGTTCCCGAAAACCAAGTCGGTCGCCAAGTCGGTGACGCTGGACAGTGACGAGGACGATGCGACGGACAGCAAACTCATCGTCGTGGAAGGCCGCAGACTGAGGTACGAGATCAAGGGCTTGGAGGTCCCGCTGGACTCGAAGTTCACCCTCGTGGCCACTGTCTCGTGCAAGGCACCCAAGAAGAAGGCCGTGAATTTCACCCGGACGTTCCCGCAGGTCGACCTCACCGAGGACGAGGTTGTCAAGCTGAACCTCAAGTAGCCGCACAACGCCCCGCCGAGCCGACGGCTTGACGGGGCGTCCGCTTGCGGTGGGTCCTAGCCGGTCTGGCCCATCCCCGCCGCGTTCGGCCAGCTCTGGGCGTTGGGCCAGCCCGTGGCCGCCGCCGGGGTGAGGCCGTTGGTGCCGCGGACCTGGGCGGCGGTGAGGCCGCCGCGGGCCGGGACGCCGGGCGGGGTCGGGCCGGGGGCGGGAGCGGCCGCCGCCGGAGCCATCGCCGGCGGAGCCATCGCCGGCGGAGCCATGGCGGGGGCCATCGCCGCGGGTGCCATGGCCGGGGCCATCGCCGCCGGGGTCATAGCCGGTGCCATCGCCGGTGCCATCGCCGGTGCGGGCGCGGGCATCTGCGCCGGTACCGGCGTCGACTGGGGGAAGACCTGGGCCGCGGCGGGCAGCGGCATTCCGCCGTAGGACGGATTCGCCTGCGCCACGGCGGGCGCGGGCATCGGCATGCCGGGTGCGGCCGGGGCCGCGGCCGGCCCCGACATGCCGACGGCCTGGGCGGCAAGGTTGTGCATGCCGGCCCCGTTGGTGGCCTCCACCAGCCGGTCCACGGCCGCCGTACCCGAGCTGTAGCTGGTCCCTGCGCCCAGCTCGGGCACGGCGGCTCCCCTCCTGGTCCCGTAGAGCACCTGTTCCAGGCCGGACACCAGGCGACGCACGTCCACCTGGGGGCGCACCACGAGCCGCAGGAAGCGGCTGGAGGAGCCGATCTTGTTGCCGCACTCGCGGACCAGGATCCGGTGCTCGGTGAGCAGCCGGTCCCGGACCACGGTCCCCTCGGCGCCGACGGGAAGGCGCACGAAGAGGAAGTTCCCCTGCGAGGGGTAGACGGTGAGGCCGGGCAGCGCGGAGAGCTGGCTGGCCATCTCCAGACGGTCCCGGCGCACCTGCATCAGGCTCTGCGCGTACTCGGGGCCGTGCTCCTTCAGCATGAACACCACGTACTCGGCGAAGGCGTTGAGGTTCCACTTGGGCAGCATCGAGCGGACCCGGCCGGCCAGTGAGGGGTTCGCCACCATGTAGCCGAAGCGGATGCCGTGCAGACCGAAGTTCTTGCCGAGGCTGCGCAGCACGATGACGTTCGGCCGGATCATCGCCTCCTGCACGACGCTCGGTTCCTGCTCGGCGTCCGCGAACTCCAGGAACGACTCGTCGATGACGATCAGGTCCAGGTCGGCCATCGCGTCCATGAACTGCACCAGCGCGTGCTTGTGCAGGAAGCCGCCGTCGGGGTTGTTCGGGTTGCAGATGACGGCGACCTTGGTGCCGCGGGTCCGGATGAACTCGGCGTACTGCGCGAGGTCCAGGGCGAAGCCGCTGGACTCCTGGAGCGGGAACATGTCGACCCGCTTGCCGGTCTCCATGGGCTGGTCGGTCCAGCGGCCGAAGGTGGGGACGGGGATGGCGAGGGACTCACGGACCAGCAGGTGGTCGATCCAGGTGATCAGCTCGGTCGAGCCGTTGCCCATCGCCACGGCCTGCGGCGGGAGCTGGAGCAGGTTGCACAGTTCTGCCGTGATCGTGTCGGCGCCGCTCGGGTAGTACGTGATGATGTCGCGGAACCTGACCGACATCTCGTCGAACATCGCCGGCGTGGGGAAGTACGGGTTGCACGGGATACAGAAGTCCACCGGGCCGGTGCCCTCGCCGCCTTCTCGCGTCAGCGCCGCCATCGACGGACTGTGCGCCGCCGTGCTGCGGAACAACGAGGTGACGTTGTCGGCCATGGAACCTCCGTATGGGGCGGGTCCGGTGGGGACGCCCGGGCCCGTCGTCTTGGGGTGGCCCGCGCGGGGGAGCGCGGGCCGCTCTTACATACGAGGGTGTGAGTGACACCGTTCAACGGGTGTGAAAAAAATGTGAGTTGCGGAACCGGGGACCCGTGTTTGGCGTCGGGCCCCCGGTTCACGCCTACGCGCTGAACGTGTGGATCGTCGTCGTCCGGTACGTCTGACCGGGCCGCAGCGTGGTCGACGGGAAGGACGGCTTGTTCGGCGAGTCCGGGAAGTGCTGCGTCTCCAGGCAGAGGGCGTCGCCCTGGCGGTAGATGTGGCCGCCGGTGCCGACGAGGGTGCCGTCGAGGAAGTTGCCGGAGTAGAACTGGAGCCCGGGCTCGGTGGTGGAGATCTTCATCGTGCGGCCGGAGGACGGGTCGCGCAGGGTCGCCACGTGCGCCGGCTTCGCCGTCACACCCTTGTCGAGGACCCAGTTGTGGTCGATGCCCTTGCCGTACAGCAGCTGCTGGTTCGCGACCCGGATGTCGCGGCCGATCTCCTTGGCCCTGCGGAAGTCGAAGGGGGTGCCCGCGACCTTCGCCAGCTCGCCCGTGGGGATCAGCCCCGAGTCGACCGGCGTGTAGCGGGAGGCGGCGATGGACAGCTCGTGGTCGTAGATCGATCCGCTGCCCTCGCCGGCCAGGTTCCAGTAGACATGGCTGGTGAGGTTGACGACCGTGGTCTTGTCGGTGGTCGCCGCGTAGTCGATGCGCCAGTCGCCGTGCTTGGTGAGGGTGTAGGTGACCTTCACCTTGAGCGTGCCCGGGTAGCCCATCTCCCCGTCGACGCTCGTGTAGTACAGGTACAGGCCGACGTCCGAGCCCTTCACGAACGGCTCGACGTCCCACACGCGCTTGTCGAAGCCCTGGGCGCCGCCGTGCAGGCTGTTCGCGCCGTCGTTGACGTTGACCTGGTAGGCCTTGCCGTCGAGGCTGAACTGCCCCTTGCCGATGCGGTTGCCGAAGCGGCCGATCAGCGCGCCGAAGTACGGGGTCTTGGCGACGTAGTCCTCGAGGTTGTCGAAGCCGAGGGAGACGTTCTTGCAGCGGCCGTGACGGTCGGGGATCTCCAGGGACTGCACCACGCCGCCCCAGGAGAGGACCTTGAGCTTGGTCCCGCCGTTGGCCAGGGACCAGATGTACACCTTCGTGCCGTCGGCGAGCTTGCCGAAGAGCTTCTTCGACGGCGCCCGGCCGCCGCCGGTGGAGGCCTCGGCGGTGGAGCCGAGGGTGGTCGCGGCGAGTCCCGCCGCCGCCGCGCCCGCGATGACCGTGCGTCTGTTCAGTTCCATGTGCGGCTCTCCCGGATAAGGGTGGGGCCCCGCCGTATCGGTGGGGCCCCGGCTGACTTACGAACCGGACTTGCGCTTGTTCCACACGTCGAACCCGACCGCGGCCAACAGGGCCATGCCCTTGATGACCTGCTGCCAGTCGGTGCCGACGCTGAGGAGGTTCATGCCGTTGTTCAGCACACCGAGGACGAGACCACCGATGATCGCGCCGAGGACGGTACCCACACCGCCGCTCATGGACGCGCCACCGATGAACGCCGAGGCGATGGCCTCGAGTTCGTAGTTCAGGCCCGCCTTCGGCGAGGCCGCGTTGAGGCGGGCGGCGATCGCCAGACCAGCCAGGGCCGCGAGCACGCCCATGTTCAGGAAGACCAGGAAGGTGACCTTCTTGTCCTTGACACCGGACAGCTTCGCCGCCGGCAGGTTGCCGCCGATCGCGTAGATGTGACGGCCGAAGACGGAGTTGCGCATGACGTAGCCGTAGCCGACCACCAGCGCGCCCAGGATCAGCAGAATGATCGGCGCGCCCTTCCAGCTGGCGAGCAGCAGGGTGACGACGAGCAGCGCGGAGACGATCGCGACGAGCTTGAGCAGGAAGAGGTTGGTCGGCGGCACGTCGAGCGAGAACTCCCGCTGACGCTTCCTGTCCCGGACCTCCTGCAGGACCACGAAGGTGATCAGGATGAGGCCGAGGAGCAGCGTGAGGTTGTGGTAGTTGGTCTCCGGACCCGTCTCCGGCAGGAAGCCGTTGCCGATCTTCTGCAGCCCCACCGGGAAGGGACCGAGGGTCTGGCCCTCCAGAAGGATCTCCGTCACACCGCGGAAGGTGAGCATACCGGCGAGGGTGACGATGAACGAGGGTATGCCGAGGTAGGCGATGAAGAACCCTTGCACCGCGCCCGCCACGGCGCCCGCCAGCAGGCAGAGCGCGACGGCGACGGGCCACGGCACGTCGTGCTGCACGGTCAGCACGGCCGCGAACGCGCCCACGAAGGCCGTCAGCGAACCGACGGACAGGTCGATGTGGCCCGCGATGATCACCAGCATCATGCCGATCGCGAGGATCAGGACATAGCTGTTCTGCAGCACCAGGTTGGAGATGTTGTGCGGTGTCAGCAGGCCGCCGTCGGTCCACACGGCGAACAGCACCACGATCAGGCCGAGCGCGATCAGCATGCCGTACTGGCGCATGTTGCGGCGCATGCCGTCCAGCATCAGCTGGAGCAGGTTCCCGCCTGCCGCGCCTCCGCTCTTGCCGGGCGGCGCGGGGGCCGGGCTCTTGGCGGTCACTTCCGTGCTCATCGGGTTACCTCTTTGTCCTTCGTCATCTGACGCATCAGCGATTCCTGCGTGGCCTCGGCACGCGGGAACTCACCCGTCAACCGCCCTGCGGCCATCGTGTAGATGCGGTCGCACATCCCGAGCAGTTCCGGCAGCTCGGAGGAGATGAAGACGACCGCCTTGCCCTCAGCGGCCAGCTTGTCGATGACCGTGTAGATCTCGTACTTGGCGCCGACGTCGATGCCGCGCGTCGGCTCGTCCAGGATCAGCACGTCCGGCCCGGCGAAGATCCACTTGCTGAGGACGACCTTCTGCTGGTTGCCGCCGGACAGCTTGCCCACCGGCTCGAAGACGGTCGGCGCCTTGATGTTCATGGACGTGCGGTAGCGCTCGGCCACCTGCCGTTCCTCGTGCTCGTCGACCACACCCCGCTTGGCGACCTTCTCCAGGGCCGTCAGTGAGATGTTCCGGTTGATGGTGTCGATGAGGTTGAGGCCGTAGTGCTTGCGGTCCTCGGTGACGTACGCGATGCCGTGCCCGATCGCCTCCGCGACGGACTTGGTGCGGATCTCCCGGCCGTCCTTGAGGACCGTGCCGCCCGCGTGCCGGCCGTACGACCGACCGAAGACGCTCATCGCGAGCTCGGTGCGGCCGGCGCCCATCAGGCCCGCGATACCGACGATCTCCCCGCGCCGCACATGGATCGACACGTCGTCGACCACCTTGCGCTGCTGGTCGATCGGGTGGTGCACGGTCCAGTTGCGGATCTCCAGGGCCGGGGCAGCGCCCACCTCCGCGTCGTGCGGGGTGCGCTCGGGGAAGCGGTGGTCGAGGTCGCGGCCCACCATGCCGGAGATGATCCTGTCCTCGGTGGTCTCCTCGGACCTCACATCGAGGGTCTCGATGGACTTGCCGTCGCGGATGATCGTCACCGAGTCGGCGACCCGGCGGATCTCGTTGAGCTTGTGGGAGATGATGATCGCGGTGATGCCCTGCTTCTTCAGCTCCAGGATCAGGTCGAGGAGCTTGCCGCTGTCCTCGTCGTTCAGCGCCGCGGTCGGCTCGTCGAGGATGAGCAGCTTCACCTTCTTGGACAGCGCCTTCGCGATCTCCACGAGCTGCTGCTTGCCCACGCCTATGTCGGCGACGCGGGTCTCGGGGTGGTCGTCGAGACCGACCCGGCGCAGCAGCTCGGTGGCGTGCCGCAGGGTCTCGTTCCAGTTGATGAGCCCGCGCTTGGCGTGCTCGTTGCCGAGGAAGATGTTCTCCGCGAGGGAGAGGTGCGGCACCAGCGCCAGCTCCTGATGGATGATCACGATGCCGTGTTGCTCGCTCGCTCGGATGTCCTTGAAGCGGCAGAGCTCTCCCTCGAAGAGGATCTCCCCCTCGTAGGTGCCGTGCGGATGGACGCCGGAGAGTACCTTCATCAGGGTCGACTTGCCGGCGCCGTTCTCCCCGCAGATGGCGTGGACCTCGCCCTGACGGACGGTCAGTGTGACGTCCGACAGCGCTTTGACGCCGGGAAAGGTCTTGACGATCGAGCGCATTTCCAGGACGGGTCCCGCCATGGTCGTGCCTTCCAATCCGTGTTCGTTGACGGGCGTCGGCGCTTACTTGAGCTGGTCGGCGGTGTAGTAACCGCCCTTGACCAGGACCTCTTCGTAGTTGGTCTTGTCGACGCTCACCGGCTCCAGCAGGTAGGCCGGGACGACCTTGGAGCCGTTGTCGTAGGTCTTGGTGTCGTTGACCTCGGGCTTCTTGTCGTTCAGGGCGGCGTCGACCATGTTCGAGGCGACCTTGGCCAGCTCACGCAGGTCCTTGTAGACGGTCTGTGTCTGCTCGGCCGCGATGATCGACTTCACCGAGGCCAGCTCCGCGTCCTGGCCGGTGAGGACCGGCAGCGGCTTGCTCCCGGAGCCGTAGCCGTCGGACTTCAGCGCCGACAGGATGCCGATGGAGATGCCGTCGTACGGGGAGAGGACCGCGTCGACCTTCTTGCCGCTGTACGACTTGGAGAGGATGTCGTCCATGCGGCGCTGGGCGGTGGCTCCGTCCCAGCGCAGGGTGGTGACCTGGGTGATCTTGGTCTGGCCGGACTGGACGACGAGCTTCTTGCTGTCGATGTACGGCTGCAGGACGCTCATCGCGCCGTTGAAGAAGTACTTGGTGTTGTTGTCGTCGTTGGAGCCGGCGAACAGCTCGATGTTGAAGGGGCCCTTGCCGCTCGCCAGGCCCAGCTTCTCGACGATGTAGTTGGCCTGGAGCTCGCCGACCTTGGTGTTGTCGAAGGAGGCGTAGTAGTCGACGTTCGGGCTGTTGAGGATCAGGCGGTCGTAGGAGATGACCGGGATGTTGGCGTCCTTGGCCTGCTGGAGCACGTTGTCGAGCGACTTGTTGTCGATCGCCGCGACGATCAGTGCCTTGACGTCCTGGGCGATCAGGTTCTCGATCTGAGAGACCTGCTGTTCGGGCTTGTCCTCGCCGTAGACCAGCTTGGTCTTGTAGCCCTTGCCCTCCAGCTCCTTGACGACGTTGTTGCCGTCGGAGATCCAGCGCTCGGAGGACTTGGTCGGCATCGCGATGCCGATGGTGGCGCCCTTGGTGTCGCCCGGCTTCTCCTCGCTGCCGCCCTCGCTGTTCTGGCCGCAGGCGGACAGGGTCAGGGCGAGGGAGGCGGCTCCGGCTATGGCGGCGAGTGCGGCTCTGCGGTTACGCATGGTCATCATCCTTGATGTGTGTGCAGGGCTCGGTCTCGCGGTGCGAGGACGCTCCCGAGGGTGGCGCCGGGAAGGACCGAGAAGAACCGAGAAGAGGTGTGTGGGATTCTGCGCGCCTGTGTCGGCTTCTGTGAAGCGGGGTTTCCGGAACGTTATGACCCGATGTCGAACCTGTTCAGTTCGCCGGGCAGACGCGTGCCGAGCGGAGCCATGTCACCGTCCGCGCCGTGCCGCGCGAGCAGGTCCAGGGCGAGCCGTCCGCGCCGCACGCGCTCGCGCGCGGTGGACAGGGTCAGATCCCGGAGGTGGTGGCCGTAGGGATAGATGCCGGGGGCCTTGGACAGGCCGAACTTGAGATACAGCGGTGCGCCGCGCCGGATCAGCTCGGCGACCTCGTACATCCGGATATAGCCGCCGAGATCGTCGGGGGCCTCGATGTACATGTCCATGGGGGCGCCGGAAACCCGGCGGATCTCGGTGAGATGATCCAGCGTCAGATCGCTGGGCACATTGACCGAGTCGGCCCCGAGCCGCTCGTACACCGCGTACGAGGCCGGGTTCACGGGCCCGATGAGCGCCGACACCTTCAGTGTCGTGTCGGCCGGGATGACGCCGGAGCGCCGCGCCCGGTGCAGCGTCCACAGCACACCCTCGTCGGCGACGAGCAGGCACTTGACGCCCAACTCCGTGGCCCGGACGGCGTCCTCGACACAGCCGGCGACGGCGTCGTGGCCGCGGGCGCGCAGCCCGCCGCCCCGGGAGTCGGTCCGGGTCGAGCCGCCGATGTCCCAGGTGCCGCGCGGGCCGGTGAACAGGCAGAGCTCGATGTCGCGTTCGGCGGTCGCGTCGACCATCTCGGTGATCTCGGCGTCGGTCAGCATCCACACGCCGCTGCCCTGGCTGATCCGGTGGATCGGCACGTCCAGCCGCGAGGCCTCCTTCAGGATGACGGCCAGCGCTTCGGGACCCTCGCACGAAGGGACCTCGGTGCGCCAGCGGCCGCCGCCAGGGAAGGAGTGGGCGGAGGCGTCGGCGGGGTCGAGGGCGGGCGCGCCCAGGCCGAGCGAGGTGAGGGCCTGCTCACCGGGCCTGCGGGCTGCCGTGGCGGAAGCGTCGGTCGTCACAAGGCTGTCCTTCATGTTCGGTATTTCGGACGAGGTTCGCGGCTCAGGTCGTACGGGGCTTGGGTGTACGCCGGCACGGGGACCGTCAGGTCGCCCCCGTACCGGCGTACGGCTAGGGGTGTCTCCCGGTGTACGGGCCGGGAGGCCGGCGGGCGGGGAACCGGGGCGTCCGGTCGGCGCGCGCCGGGGTTCCTACGGCCGGAGCAGTACCTTGCCCACCTTCGGATCGCCGGAGCCCACCAGCTCGATGGCCTCCGAGAACTCGGCCAGCGGCAGCTCGTGCGTCACCAGCGGCAGCGGATCCAGCAGCCCGGCCCCGAACACCCGCACGGTGTGCGACCAGGCGTCCGGCGGTGCCCCGAAGACGGTGTGCACCTCCAGCTGCCGTACGACCAGGTCCGTCGGGTCGAGCCCGTCCGCGCCCGGCGCGGGGATCCCGGTCAGCACCAGCCGGCCGCCGCGCCTCAGCAGGGAGGCGGCAGTGCGCGCGGCGGACGCCGAACCGGCGGTCTCGATCACCACGTCGAAGTCGTCGGGCAGCTCCTGGTCCCGGGTGCGGAAGTCGGTGGCCCCGAACTGCCGGGACAGCGTCTCCCGGTCGTTGCGCGTCCCGACCACCAGCAGCTCGGCCGGGGAGCCCGCCTTCAGGAACTGGACGGCGAACATGCCCAGGGTGCCGGTGCCGACCACGGCCACCCGCTCGCCCGGCAGCGCGTTCGCCTTGATCGCGGCGGCCGCGATACAGGCGGCGGGCTCCAGCAGGGCGGCGGCGGTGAGGTCGGCGTCCTCGGGGAGCGGGTGCAGCAGCCGGGCCGGCAGGGTGAGGGTGGCGGCCATCGCCCCCGGCTGGGTGAAGCCGGTCTCCTCGTACCCGTGCGTGCACAGCGTGGTCTCGCCCGCGTGACAGCGGTCGCAGACCTGGCAGTTGCGGAAACCCTCTCCGACGACCTTGCGGCCCACCAGGGAGGCGGGGACGCCGGCGCCGACCGCCTGGACGGTCCCGGACCACTCATGACCCGGCGTCAGGGGGTAACGGACGTACCCCTCGGGCCGGTTGCCCTGGTACACCTCGCGGTCGCTGCCGCAGATGCCGACCGCGTGGACACGGACGAGGGCCTCGCCGGGGCCGGGCTCGCGCGGAGTGTGCTCCGCCAGACGGTGCTCTCCCGGCGCCTCGATGACGACCGCGGTGCTCACTGCGTGCCCTTCGGCTTGCGCTGCTCCCAGCCCTCGGCCCAGAGGTCGAAACGGGCCTGCTGCTGGGGGAACTCGGCGGCGGCCTCGACGTCCAGCTCGACCCCGAGACCGGGCGCGTCGGAGAGGTGGAAGTATCCGTCGATCACCTCGGGCGCGCCCTTGACGACCTTCTTGATCTCCGCGTCGGCGAAATCGTTGAAGTGTTCGAGGATCTTGAAGTTGGGGGAGGTGAAGCCGACCTGGAGGGAGGCGGCGGTGAGCACCGGGCCGCCCACGTTGTGCGGGGCGACGAGCACGTAGTGCGCCTCGGCGGTCGCGGCGAGCTTGCGGGTCTCCCAGATACCACCGATATGGCCGACGTCCGGCTGGATGATGTCGACGGCCTGGCTCTCGAAGAGTTCGCGGAACTCGATGCGATCGTGAATGCGCTCACCGGTGGCGACCGGGATGTCCACCTTGGCGGCGACCTTCTCCAGGGCTTTCAGGTTCTCCGGCGGGCAGGGCTCCTCCAGCCACGCGGGCTTGAAGGGGGCCAGCTCCTTGGCCAGCCGGACGGCGGTGGCGGGGGAGAAGCGGCCGTGCATCTCCAGCATCAGCTCGGCGTCCGGCCCGATGGCGTCGCGCACGGCCTCGATCAGGGAGACGGCGTAGAGGGTCTGCTGGTGGTCCAGCTCGAAGTGCCCGGTGCCGAAGGGGTCGATCTTCAGCGCCTTGTACCCGCGCTCCATGACCCCCTGGGCGGCCTTGTGGTACGCCTCGGGCGTCCGCTCGGTCGTGTACCAGCCGTTGGCGTACGCCTTGACCTTGTCCGTCACCTTGCCGCCGAGCAGCTGCCAGACGGGCACGCCGAGGGCCTTGCCCTTGATGTCCCAGCAGGCCATCTCGACGATCGCGATGCCGGACATCACGATCTCGCCGGCGCGGCCGTAGTCGCCGTACTTCATCCGGCGTGTGAGGTCCTCGACAGCGAACGGGTCCGAGCCGAGAATGTGGTTCGTCTCCGCTTCTCTCAGGTAGCCGATCAGCGCGTCGGTGTGGCCCAGCATGCGGGTCTCGCCGACACCCGTGATGCCCTCGTCGGTGTGCACCAGGACGTAGGTCAGGTTGCGCCATGGCGTCCCGACCACGTGCGTGCTGATTCCGGTGATGCGCACGGAAGTTACCCTTCGACCGTTCGAGATTTCGTCACTCGTTCGAAATGCTGGCGTGACAGTAAGGACGGTGTGAGGGGGGTGTCAATGGGTCGAACGCATAACGGTTTCGATAGTTTCGCTCAGGCGTTTCGGGTTTAGAGTGCCTGTTCCCACACAACCTTCACAGCCGCGTATAGGAACGTGACCGTCCGGGAACCTACTCTTCCCGGGTCATGGACTACTGCCACCCGTGCCGACGGCACCTCAATGGCGCCCTCGCCTGCCCGGGGTGCGGCGCACCGGCCCAACAACTACGCGCGTATCAGCCGGACGCCTACGAGCCGCAGTCGTACGAGCCGGAACCGTACGTGTCGGAGTCGTACGCGTCCGAGTCGTACGCGCCGGAGCCGTACGCAGGTCAGGCGGCGGGCGGCGCCGAGGAATCGGCCGACGCCGACGCCGACGCCGACGCCGAGGGTGGCTCGGACGGCGCGGACGGTACGGGCGACGAACCCCAGGGCCGTGCCGCGCGCCGTCGTGAGCAGGGCCGCGGGAGCCGGCGCGGCCCCTCGGGCGCGGCGGCCGCCGACACGGACGCGAGTCGTCGCGATCGCAAGGCCGCGGTCCACCGCAGGCGCCGCAGACGCATGGTGCTGATATCCGCCGGCTTCGTCCTGGCGGCGGGCGGACTGAGCCTCGCCGAACTCGGCATCGACGCGCCGGGCTTCTCCTCGCCGAACCCGGCGGCGGCCGGCGGCGAGTCGGCGGAGGTGGACGACTCGACACCGGAACCGAGCGCGACGGCGCAGCCGCTGGACGACACGACGGACGAGAACGGCTCCTCCGCCTCCCCCGACCCCTCGGACTCCCCGTCGGCGTCGGCGTCGCCGTCCGTGTCGGACGAGGCCGAGGCGAGCGAGACCCCCGACAAGGTTCCCCAGTCGGCCACCCTCCCCGGCCCCTCCGCCCCCTCCACCCCGGCCGGCTCCGCCTCCGCCCCGGCCGCCGACCCGACGACCTCCGACCCGTCCCCGCAACCGTCACCGTCGGAAACGTGCAACCGGTTCCTGTGGTGGTGCACCTGAGTCTCCGTCAGTTGAACGGAACCAGCTGAACGACACAGAACCGCGTGCGCGCCCGCGGACTCACCTCGGCGGCGCGCACCAGATACCGCCCGGCCGGGAGATCCACCCGGATCCGCTCGTCCACCTCCGACTCCCGCCCCGGCACGGCCGAGTCGCACAGCACCAGGGCTCCCGGCACGTCCCAGACGAGGCTCTCCTCCCAGACGGCGGCCTCCAGCGCCGCGCCGACACTGTCCAGGACCTCCCGCTCCGAGTCGGCGCCGATCCAGCAGACGAAGACCCCGTGTCCGGCGAGGAACGTGGCGTGCGCGGGGATCAGCCCGAGCACGAGGGCGGCCGCTCCGCCCACCTCGACGAGCCCCACGTATCCCTCGACGGCGCAGGCCCGGTCGTAGTCCTCCCAGTCGTCCCCGTCGGCTCCCCGCCACACCGGGGCCACCGCCTCGGGCAGCACGATCAGCGGCCCGCCCTCCGACTCGACCCACGCGACGCCCCCTGGATCCTGGTAGATCGCCATGGCGGGGACGCTACCGCGCACCTCCGACAGCGCCGCCGGCACACCTTCAGCGAGATTCTTGCGAGGAACCCCAGGCGTTTACGCCTGGGAGGAATGGCATCGTGTGGTGGCGACGCGGAGCGTCGCAGTGTCCGGGAGTTCGGGCGCGGAGCGCCCGCAGGGCTGTCCGGCGGAGCCGGGGCAATGCCGAACGTACGGTCGGTAGGTCGCTGAATGGTGGGACGGGTGTGCGGAAGCCGTCTGTTTGTACGGGCGGCTGTGTAGGTTCGGGTGTCATGAAGCTGGTGGTGCAGGTCAAGCTGTTGCCGACGCCCGTACAGGCGGCGGCGCTTGAGGCGACCCTGCACGCCTGCAACGAGGCGGCGTCCTGGGCGTCCGAGGTCGCCTTCGCCAAAGATGTGAAGCGGAACTTCGCGCTGCGCGAGCACACCTACTCCGAGATCAAGCAGCGGTGGGGCCTGGGTGCGCAGGCCGCCCAGCACGCCATCAAGAAGACCTGCGACGCCTACCGCACGCTGGCGGCGAACCTGAAGGCCGGGAACCTGGGCAAGCCGTGGTCCAAGCGGTACCGGCGGGCCACCGGGAAACCGATCACGTTCCGGCCCGAGGGCGCGCAGCCCTATGACGACCGGATGCTGTCCTGGCAGATCACCGATCGGACCGTCTCCCTGTGGACCCTGTCCGGGCGGGTGAAGGGGGTGGCGTTCACCGCCTCCCCGGAACAGTTGGCCCGCCTGGCCCTGTACCGCAAGGGCGAGTCCGACCTGCTGTACCGAGACAGTATGTGGTTCCTGAACGCCACCTGCGAGATCCCCGAAATCGAACCGAACGTGGATCCGGACGGCTTCCTCGGCATCGACCTGGGGATCGT